>CAYFSW010000072.1:0-2448 GCA_964345885.1 uncultured Gemmatimonadota bacterium
ATCCTCCAGGCGCTCGTACTCCGCCTGGACATTGGCGACGCCGAAGGACGTTAAGGGGATCCCGTCGCCCACCAGGGCATCCTTGAACGGACCTACGGCGGGATGACTGTCGGGCTCGAGCAGGAGTTCGGTTCCGTCCGGCTCCTCCGGTGAGACGACCGTGAGCCAACGGGATTCCCCGAACTTGACGTCCTGCTTCTTCACGAAACCCAGCACGTCGGTGTAAAAGGTCAGGGCCTTCTCCTGATCATCGACGTAGACGCTCGTGACCACGATTCTCATGACGCTTCTTCCTCCTCGTTCGGCCTGCCCCAGCGCTCGCTGATCTCCCGCAGGGGGCCGGTCTCGATGTGGTGGAACTTGTATCTGCCCTCCCGTCGGGTCTTAACCAGGCCGGCGGCTTCGAGAACATCGAGGTGCTGGGAGATGGCCTGCCGCGACAACTCCAACCCATGCTTCATGGTCAGGCGGGTGCACAGCTCAAAGAGAGCCTGACCGTCTCTCTCGTGCAGCTCGTCGAGGATCGCGCGTCTCGCCGGAGCGGACAGCGCCTCAAACACGTTGACCACGTTCGCACCATATGCAAGTCACCACTTGCGTGTCAAGTCTACCTGGCTGGCGCCAACAAGAGGGCCGCCGAACTGCGCGGCATCCGGCCCGGCTCGAACTCGGTCACCTGGACGATGACCGCGTTCGGCTGCGTTGAGGATCCTGTGACACAGCACGTTCAGCGTCCGGGTAACCGCTCGAAGCTCGCCGTCACCGGGGGCCGGAGGTATAATCTGGAACGTATGGCGACCACTCGATTCACCTGGCAGGACGCCCAGCTCATGCCCGACGACGGCAAGCGCTACGAGGCGATCGACGGTGACCTCTACGTGACTCCCGCCCCGTCGCGCCGCCACCAGTGGGTGAGCGGCAATCTGGAACGGGCGTTGTGTCGACTATTGCAAGACCCGGGTCACGGTTGGGTGTACCATGCGCCCATCGGCGTCGAGTTCCCGGACACCGAAGAGGGCGCGCAGCCGGATATCATCTTCGTTTCGAAGGCGCGGGCCGAGATTCTGGTGGATGAGGGGATCCGCGGCGCCCCGGACCTGGTAATCGAGATCCGCTCGCCGACCACCGCCGAGCGGGATCGCACGATCAAGAGGAAGCTCTACCAGCGCCAGGGCGTGGCCCAATATTGGATCGTCGATCCCGACGCCGAGACGATCGAAATCTGGGATTTCGAGAGTGGCGCCACGAAACCCAAAGCCTACACCAGGACGTTACCCCTTCACCTCGCCGGCCGCAGCACCGCCGCGATCGAACTGGCCGAGATCTTCGCTCCGGAGTTCTGAAGGGGGATGTCGTTTGCAGGTTCCGACAGTTGCTCGCCCGGACGCGGCGAGCTTAGAATGAATTCAGGTGCGGCTGGGGGATGCCCGGGCGTTGGCGGATCTGTTGAACGAGGCGAGCGTGCAGACGCGAGGCGACGTGGTCGAGATCGCCGTAAGCCGGTTCGAACGCCGGCTGGCCGAGGAGGTGGACAAGCTGCGCACCGAGCTACACTCGGAAATCGGCGGCCTCCGGGCGGATATGGGCGCGTTCGAGGCCCGAATCACGCGCTGGATGTTCGTCTTCTGGATCGGCCAGATTGGCGCGCTACTCGGAATTCTCTTCGCCTTCTTCCGAACCTGACCCGCCGGGCGACGCCCGGATCCTCTCCGCAAGCTCAAACTGATGAGCCCGCAGCCGACGTGCGTGACTGCGGGCTCGCATGAGTTACGGGCCTGGCCGCTCTCAGTGCACCAGCACCACCGTGTCGCAGCCTTCGAACACCTGACCACCGTACGTACTACCCAGCAGGCAGACCTCGGTAGTCCCGTCGGGCAGGTCGAGCTCCTGCGTCGCGAAGTGGAAGACCTTGTCGAGCAGGCCGTCGCCGTTCAGGTCCTCCAGCCCACCGCCGCGGCTGAGCGGTGACGCGCCGGCGAAGATCATCGTAGCGGGGTCGGCCGTCGCCGCATCGAAGTCCGGCGCGCTCAGCAGGCCGACCGGCGTGTTGCCCTGGCTCTTCCGGTTGATGGGGTTCGGATAGCCGCCCGGCTTTATGTCGACGGTGACCGGGAGCGTGCAGGCGTCGCCGACACCGTCGCCATTCGAATCCAACTGGTCCGGGTTGGGCGTCGCCGGGCAGTTGTCGCAGACGTCGCCCACACCGTCGGCATCGGCGTCCGCCTGGTCGGGGTTGGGCGTACTAGCGCAGTTGTCACACGCGTCGCCCACACCGTCGGCATCCCCGTCCGCCTGGTCGGGGTTGGGGGTGGCGGCGCAGTTGTCGCAGACATCGCCCACACCGTCCGCGTCGGCATCCGCCTGGTCTGCGTTAGGCGTCGCCGCACAGTTGTCGCAAACGTCACCTACACCGTCACCGTCAGCGTCCGCCTGGTCGGGGTTCACCAC
>CAYFSW010000073.1:0-29291 GCA_964345885.1 uncultured Gemmatimonadota bacterium
AAACGAACGTTCCGCCATATATAATCGGCTTACACGTCAGATCATACGTCAGGCCCCGACTGTCTCCTCGGGACGATCTTCGTCGAGAGGAGTCCGGAAGTGACTCCTGCTCGCGAGGCGGAGGAGGGGCCCGGGGTCGTGTCGGTGGTCAGCGGCGAAAATGGCGAGTATCGGCTGGAGGCACCGCGCCCCGGCCGCTACTTCGTTGAAGCGCATTCGTTTGGGTATCGCAGATGGGTCGACGGCCCCATCGATCTGCGCGCCGGGGACGACTGGGAGACAGAGTATCACTTAGCTGCCATACCCTTCGAGCTGGACCCGGTCGAGGTTACGGTTCCGGCCCCGGCGTATGAACCGTTCCTCCAGCGAGTCGGGTTCTTCGAGCGGCAGAAGGCCGACTTCGGGCACTTCATCACCCGCGACGAGATCGAGAGACGTGCACCGGCGCGCATGACCGACTTGCTCTCTAGCGTACCCGGAGTACGGCTCGTTCCGTCCTCGAGTGGGCTAACCCGCTCGAGCCTGTCGTTCCGTGGCTCGAGGCTGTCGATGGGCGGTGCGTGCCACCCGAGGGTCTTCGTCGACGGCCTCATCGTCATCCTCGGTGACGCCCGGGTTCGCGGGACTGACATCTACGGGTTCCCCGAGCAGCCGACGGAAGTCGAAGCCGATCCCGCCGAGCGGCCGGAGATCGCGCTAGATGATGTCGTGATACCCGAGGATGTCGCGGCGGTCGAGGTGTACCGGCGCGGGGCCGAGGTGCCCGCACGTTTCGGCGGCACAAGCACCTCCACGCAGTGCGGCGTGATCGCGATTTGGACGCGCAGAGGCTGGCGCCGCCATCGATGAGAGGACCTCGATCCGGGCATCATTCCACGAGTCAGCGGACTCGGCCATCTCGACACCCGGGTGGGAGACCGTCAATGCGATACGTCACCAGTCCCATCGCGCTGTGCTGGATCGCGGTGACCGTCGCCGCCTGTGCGGGAACCGGCGATAAGGAGATACAGGTCGAGCCGGCCAGGTCGCCAACCACCCAGGACAGCATCTACGTCCAGGTGATCAATGATAAGTTCTACGATGCGCGGGTGTTCGTTCTCTATGACGGTGGAGAACGTCACTCCCTGGGCCTCGTCGTAGGGCACACCGAGAGCCAGCTCATTCCCATTCTCTGGCAACCGCGGCGGCTGGAGTTCGAGATTTCGTTCATCGGCGAGACCGGGGTGTATCTCTCTGACGATCTCAGTCTCGGGCCGGGCGAGGTAGTGCGCCTCACCATCCCCCCCAACATCGCTACATCGGCGTTCTTCCGTCGCGTGCAGTAGCACGCAGCAGGCACCGCCCCTCAGGTCGTCTCTTTTCTTAGCGTGCGCCGAACTGTTTCATCCGAGATCTCGTCGACGATCCCGAGCTCCACGAGCTTGTCGGCGAGCATCTGCATCGTCCAGCGGACCCGCCCCGGCGAAGGATCGCTGCCGGCCAGCGCCACAAGGAAAGCCGCCTGCTTGCCATCCAGTTTGCGCGGCCGCCCCGAACGAGGACGCGCGTTCAGGGCCCGTTCCAGCCCACCATCGGCGTGCTTCTTCCGAGTGCGCTCCACCGTCGAGCGTCCCAGCTGGAGGGTCTCGGCGATACGCTGGTCGCTCAGACCCTCATCGGCCAGGAGCAGGATGTGGGCCCGGCGCAGCTTCCGTGCCGAGGCGCAGCCCTCGCGCACGATTCTGCGTAGCCGGCGGAGTTCGTCGGGCCGCAGGGCGACGGTATACTTCTTCTTCAGGATGCCACCTCCCGCTCAGCGTTCACGATCGGGAAAGTACAGGGAAGGCGATAATACGTCAAAACTATGATGGCCGCGGACTGGTTGCCCCCGGCTCGCTTGGGTTGCATGTTGTTGGACTACGTGACAGGCTATCTGCGTAAACCTGCGGTTAACAATCTTTGTCGCAGGCGGCTTTTGTGTATCTCAAGCGCTTGATCCACGAGACCCATCGGCCAAATCGGCGCGCCTGGCGAGCCGTGCAGGCCCGTCGTAATGTGCGGTCTGTGGGTCAAGGCCCGGCGCTGTTGAGGCAACACGAGAGGCCGCCCCAATCCAGCGCTAAGAGGAGACGATGATCCTTCGAGCCAAAGCCGAAGGAGGTTCGGGTATCTACGTTGCCGGCGCTGAGTCGCTATCCGGGGGGCGCGTCAACCGAGGTCCACCAACACGGAGGTGCGCATGGTTGCTTCCACGTTAGCAAACTGGCTCGGCTCCCACCCGCGGAGCCGGGGGGGAACTGCGAGAGGCTGGGCCCTGGCGGTGCTTACTACGGCACTGCTGCCGGCCACGCCGCTCGCAGCCCAACAGACCGGGCAGGTCAGCGGGACGGTCACGGGGGCCGCTATGGGCCGCGGTCTTGCCGCTGTCTCTGTCACGATCGAAGGCACCGAGATCCAGCAGCTGACCAACGCCCAGGGAGAGTTCGTGCTGCTGAACGTCCCTGTGGGAACGCACACGGTGGTTGCGACGGTCATCGGATACAGACCGGGGCGGGTGCAGGTCCAGGTGGCCGCCGGTGGGATGGTCACCGTGGCCATCGCGCTCACGGTGAGCGCCGTCGAGCTCGAGGGGATCGTGGTCACCGGTACGCCCATGCAGGCACGGCGCAAAGAGCTCGGGCACTCGATTGAGGTGATCACCGCGGAGGAGATCGAGGCGGCCGGCGCCGTCGACATCGACGACGTACTGCGGGGGAAGGCGCCGGGCTTTCAGGTGCAGGGTCAGGTTGGCCTCGCCGGGTCCGGCTCGCAGATCCTCATTCGGGGGCTCAGCTCAATCGAGGGCCGCAACCGTCCGCTGATCTACGTTGACGGCATCCGGATGAACGACCGGGGCGCCTACGAGAGCAGCGGTAATACGGCTGATCAGGCCGCCACGGTGCTCAACTCAATCAATCCGCAGGATATCGAGCGGATCGAAATCATCAAAGGCGCTGCCGCCTCGACCCTGTACGGGACGGAGGCGAGCGCCGGCGTGATCCAGATCTTCACCAAGCGAGGCGCGGTCGGCCGGCCCAGGTGGACTTTCGCCATCGAGCAGGGGGTCGCGGTACCCCGCCACGTGGGGCCGAAATCGGATCCCACCGGACTGCACCTCAACGACTGCTCCTTCGGGGGGCCCCTCCGGCCGGACCAGACCGAGCCCGATCCGGGGTGCCCGTCGAGTGGTAGCTGGCTCAAGAACGCCTGGAACCAGAACTACCGGCTCGACGTCCGCGGCGGGGGTACCGCGTACTCCTACTTCGCCGCGGCGTCGTTTGGCAGGAGGGAAGGGATCGTCAACGTCCCCGACCCGTACGACCCGCAGGACGCTGAAGACCTGAACGTCCGGGCGAACTTCACGTTCAACCCATTCGAGACGATGCAGATCCAGCTGAACAACAGCTACACGCGCCGGGACATTCAGTGGATCGAAGACGGCGATAACTGGAGGGGCTTCACGGAAAACGTCATCTTGCTGGAGGAGGGCGAGACGCCCGACAACGATGACGCACTGGTGTTCCAGTCGGACATCGAGCAGGACATCGATCACTTCAATACCGGCGTGAACTTCACCTGGACGCCAATCTTCGGGTTTAGTCACCGCCTCAACGTGGGCCTAGACTGGTCGCAATCCCAGACCATCAGGTTGCGGCCGTTGGGGAACTGGAGCGACCCAGAAGGGATGCGGATGCACGACACAGAGATCAGTCGGCTGATCACGCTGTGGTACGCGGGGGGCTGGTTCACCAACCTATCGGACACCTGGACCTCGAATCTGGAGTGGGGCGGTCAGTACAACGACCGTGAGGACCGGGGTATGCGGGTCGACTGCTCCGACTTCATTGCGCCTGGCGAGGCGGTGGCGAACGAGTGCCAGATTATAACGAATCTCCAGGAAGACCGGCGCGGGTTCCGGACCGGTGGCTACTTCCTCCAGCAGCGGTTCGGGTGGAAGGACCGAATGTTCTTCACCGCGGGGTTGCGGGCCGACGCCTACAGCCAGATCAATCGGGAGCTGGATTTGACGTTCAAGTTCCTGTACTACCCGAAACTCATGTTCACGTACACCCTCTCGGATCACGATTTCTGGCCCGACCAGTTCGATACGTTCCGGTTCCGGACCGCGTGGGGCGAGTCGGGCGATCCGCCGCCCAGGAACGCCTCGCAGACGCTGTGGCAGATTGCGGGCGCCGATGAGCTGCCGGAATCCGGCTACATCATCTATAGCCTCTCCCAGCCCGACATCAAGGCCGAGCGGACCAGCGAATGGGAGTTCGGGATCGACGCTTCGGCGTTCAACGGTCGGGTGAGCACCGAGCTAACCTACTTCTGGAAGAAGACGAGGGACGGAATCATGTATAACCCGCTCCTGCCCTCGACCGGAATCTGGGAGAGCGTCCCGGTGAACGAAGGCACGTGGAAGAGCTGGGGGATCGAAACCGAGGTCGACCTAACCGTCATCGATGCCCCGAACTACCTCTTGACCTTGAGGGGAAGTTACAGCTGGTACGACAATGAGATAATCGACCTGGGGAACCTCGGGCGAGGCCATCCCGACTCGGCCCAGTGGGTGACCACCAGCTACAGCACGCGCTTCGTCGAGGGCAAGCCCTTCCCGCTTTACTGGGGCGAGCCGGTCATCAACCCCGACGAGTACGCCCTGCCGGTGCGCAGCGACACGATACAAGATTTGGGAAGGAGCATTCCGAACAAAGAGCTGGGGATCGGGCTGGACTTCACGCTCTACAACCGGCTCACGCTGGACATGTACGGCACCGGTCAGTTCGGACACCTTCTCCTGGACGAGGGCGCCGAGGAGGCAGCGAGCGATGATGTGTGGCCCCAGTGCATCGGCGTGGCAGAAAACGTCGCCGACCACGAGGCCACCGGAGCGCCCCTCGAGTTCACGGCCGCGTGGATCGCCCGCTGCGAAACGAACTGGAACGAGGACTGGATGTTCTCGGGCAACTACTTCCGGATCCAGTCAGCCAGCCTGACCTACCGGGTGCCCGAGAGGTACCTGTTCGGGGGGTTGACCGGAGCGCAGGTCCAGTTCCGCGTGGAGAATTTGGCCCTCTTCTCGGGCTTCCCGACGGACACGGATCCGGACGCGCTGGTGGGTGGCGCCCTCAACGAGCTGCACCGCTTCGGGGGCTTCACCGTGCCGGCTCCACGGACGTACTCGCTCACTCTGCGGGTCAACTTCTGATACGCCAACGCGGGAGCGACAGACAATGACTAAGTGGAAGATACATAGCGCGCTGCCCGCCCTCGTGCTGGCGGGTATGGCCCTGAGTGTCATGGGATGTTCGGAGACGGGGCTGGTGGGGGTCGCCCTGGACTATGACGTCGCCTTTGGCGACTCGACGATCCAGCTAGCGATGGCCAGGGGGTCCAACTCCGAGCTCACCGACATCATGACGGTCGGGGACGGCTACAAGTATGTGCTCTTATCCTCGACCGACGACATCCTGAACTCCGGGACGGCCACCAACGAGATGAATGTGGCCATCAGCAATTGGCCTCGGGACTGGGTCAATGACCAGTGGGAGCAGGGGTTTGAGGCGATCTGGTCGGGGCTCAAGGTGGTCAACAACGCCGTTTATGGCTTCAGTGAGGAGCGGTTCCTGACAACCCCGATCGTGGCGCGTGGCTGGCTCAACGCCGCCCACGGGGAGCGGCTGATGGGCGACATGTTCTGCTACGGGGCGTACGGCTTCGATCACAACGGCGGACAGAGCCTGGAGAACCTGGGCAGCGACCAGCCGCGCGAAGCCGGCCCGGTAGGGAAGGACTCGGTCTTCACGCGGATGGCCACCTTCGCCGAGCTCGCGTTGGCGCAGGCCGAGCGCGCCGTGGCCGCTGGCGAGCCGAACCCTGCGAACGAGGGGGTCCTCTCGGACGGCCATTTCGACCCGCAGAGGCTCGTTTACGCCTCGCACGGGGCGGCGGCGCAGGCCTATCACGCGCTGGCCTCGCTCGGCGTAGATCCGACCACGAACTGGGACCTCGCGGTCCAGCATGCCGCCGAGGTGCCCACGGACTTCGTCGAGGTCACGATCCACCAAGCTGACGCCGTTGCTTGGGTCGAGCAGAACGAGCTGTGGGACATCAGCTGGGACAACGACGACGTGACCCTCTACAGCGAGGTGGACCTCACCCGCCCGGAGGGGTTCGCCGGCGTGCCTGCGACCTTCCTGTGGCTAGACGACCCGCGGGTCGAGGTCGCGGATTGCACAAACGGCCCCAACCCCGGCGGATGTTGGCGTTTTGGGAGGGACGCCGAGGGGGCGGAGGACTACCCCAGGTGGGTGCCTCTCAAGTACGATCATGCTGGCGCCGACGACGAGATGGTCACGGGCACGGAGATGCGCCTCATCGAGGCTGAGGAGGCGCTCGTCCAGCGGCAGGATTTCACCACCTTCTACAACAAGATCGACGAGGTGCGGGCGTTCTACGGCGCCTTACCCGCACCGGCGCGCCCGCTCGTGGTGGGCGACTTCGAGTGGCCCAACGCGGAGGACGACGCCATGTCGATCCTGGACCGCGAACGCTACCTCACCATGTGGATGGAGGGCCGGCGTATGTTCGACCTCTACCGCTGGAACCATCCCTTCATCACGAACAACGAAGGGTTGATCCAGCGGCACGATGACCGCATTGCGGATCTAGGGATCAACCGCGTCGCCTGTGCGCCGGTCGCCGAGACGGAGTGCAGGTTGAACCCTCTCATGCAGTCGGTGTGCGCCTTTTAGCGCGATCGCGGGCCGCACGTACAGACGGACGCTGCCGCCCCGCCGGAGCATCGGCGGGGCGGCAGGGGTTTTGGAGGGCTGGAATGATGAATCGAGGGGTGGATAACAGTCGGACGAGGTCGGGGCCTGGTGCTCCCAAGCGAGCCGCCCTTGCTCTCAGGCTCGCGCCAGTGCTCCTTCTTGCCGCGTGTTGGGAAGGGCCGACGCTCGGGTTGGGTGAGGACCCGGATCCCGGCTTCAAGCTAACCGTGATCGTGACCAACGTCGGCAACGGCTTCGGTCGTGCCCAGGTGGTCTTCCTCGCCGGGCCCACGCAGAATCCGTGCACCGAGGTCTTGGGGCCAGGCCAGAGCTGTAGCCCGTTCGTCGAATCACTCGTCAGGCCTGTGACGGCGGAGCTTCAGGTCTCTGCGGAGCCCGGCAGCCTACTCGTGGGGTGGGAAGATGCCCACTGCACGGGCGTGGGCACGAGCGGCGAGTGCACAGTGCTGAACGAGAGGGGGGATCAACAAGAGGAGATCGCGGTCGAGCCCCGGTTCGATCTGGTCACCGGAGGGTGACGACGGGTCACCCAACGGAGTGGCTGTACCGATGGTGTGAGATCGGCGCCGGCGCCAACCGCTCAGTATCGCGAGGACGTGCCGGCGCCGGCCCACATGCCGGGTACGTGTCCGCCCCCGGCTCCCCCGACGAGGACCAGGTAGTCTACTGGGCCAACTGAGCCAGAAGGATACTAGCGCCCCAGCCTCACCCTGGGATTGCTTAAGGTCCAGCTGACCCCGCTGACGCCCACCAGCGTGAAGGGGTCGGAGGTCATCGACCCGCCTGCCTCGATCTCCGCGACTAGACGGTGGTCAATATCACGGGCCCTGGGTGAGAATTTGAAATTTCTCGTTGCGTTGGGAGGAACGCTCCCAAGCCGGCGCCGGCTTCCCGTCTGAGGGACCATCCAGACGACTACCGTCCGGCCCGGGACCCTGTCGTTGGTGACCTGAACGCTGATCTGGTCACCCGTGGCTTCGACGCCCTCTTCCACCTCACCGCCAGCGCCGCCGCCTGTGCTCGCGCAGGCAGCCAGACCCAGGGAGAGGAGGGCGAGAAACAGTGAACGGCCGAGGGGTATCTTTCGCATAGGTTGTCCTCTGCGCGTGCGGAACTAGGAAATACGGGATCTGAGAGACAACCTCTCGATCTTGCTCTTCCCTGTCAAGGAAGTCGCCGAAGCGTACCGGCCGCGCCCCTTCTCTATTCCGACTGCATGACGACCACCGGATCGACCCGCAGCGCGCGCCAGGCCGGGATCAGGCACGCTACCAAGCCGACCAGCGCGAAGAAAGCGCTCACGGACACGAATGTCATCGGGTCGGTGGGTGTGGTGTTGAACAGCATCCGGTCCAGCAGCCGAGTCAGTCCGAAGGCCGCCAGGAGACCGATTGTGACCCCCAGGGCCACGAGGACGATACCACGTTTGATGACCAGCTCGACGATAGCGCCCTTGCCGGCGCCCAGGGCCACCCGGACCCCGATCTCGTGGTGGCGTCGGGTGACGTAGTAGGCCAGGACGCCGTAGAGGCCGATCGCCGCCAGGAGAACCGCGATGCCGGCGAAGCCGGCGAGCAATACGGCCATCACGCGGTAGCGGTCCACCGAGCTTGCCAACGCCTCGTGCATGGTAACGATCCTCGCGATCGCGATGTCGCGGTCCAAGCTCCAAACCGCATCGCGCAACGCCCCCGCGATCAGACGGGGCTCGCCGGCCGTCCGCACCGCGAGACGCATCAGGCTGTACGGTATCTGATAATAGGAGCCGTACACGACCTCGGTCGGCTGCTCGGCCAGCGAGAACAGATGCACGTCTTCCGCCACTCCTACGACCTCGAACTCGGTCGGTCCGCCGAAGTCCACAACGATCCGCTGGCCGATCGGGCTCTCCCGCGGAAAGAGCCGAGCCGCCGTGGAGCGGCTGATCACGGCGACGAGCGGCGCGCCGCGCGCGTCCGTCGCTGCTATCCCACGCCCGGCCAGGAGAGGGATCCCCATCGTCTCGTGGAACCCCTGCATGACGACCCGGAAGGGCGCCCCCTGGTAGTCGGCCGGGTCCAGCGGCGGATTTCCTGCCGCGTAGGTTATGAGCCAGTTGCCGGAATCGCGGATCGGCAGGCGGTCGGCGATCGCCACGCCCTCCACCCCGGGGATCGCTTCCAACCGCCCCCGCAATTCTGTGTAGAACTGGATCCGCCTCTCGAGATCCGAGTACTCGGTGCCGGACAAGCGCAGCTCGGCGGTGAGCAGGTTGGCCGACTCGAAACCGGGGTCGACGCCCGTCACGCGTGCAAAACTGCGAATCAACAAGCCGGCGCCGATGAGCAGCGTGATCGTGACCGCGACCTGAACCACGACGAGCCCGCTGCGGAACCTCGCGCCGCCGGCGTCGGTGGTCCGGGCGCCGGACTTGAGATCTTCCATGACGTCACGTCGCGCGAGGCGAAGGGCCGGTAGAGCGCCGAATAGCAGTCCCGTGGCCAGCGAGATCAGGAGCGCGAAGCCTAGGGCCGTTCCCGATATGTCGGCGCTGAGAGCGTTGGGTAGCCCCAGTGATACGGGTCGGACGAGCAAGTCCTGGAGCCAGCCTGCCGACAACGTGCCCGCGATTCCGCCCACCACGGCCAACACCAAGCTCTCGGTCAGCAGCTGGCGCATCAGCCGCGGGCTCGAGGCGCCCAGTGCCGCGCGTAGTGAGAGCTCGGCTCGCCGCGCCGAGCCGCGGGCGAGCAGCAGCCCGGCGACGTTGCCGCAGACGATGAGAAGAACGAGCGCGATGGCGCCCATCAACAGCAGTAGGCTACTTCGGTAGCTCTCGACCACGGCCTCCCGTAGGTCGGTGAGTAGCAGCGCCTTGCCCGTGTTCGAGTCGGGATACTGGGTCTCGAGCTGAGCCGAGATGACGTCGACTTCGGCCTGCGCACCCTCGATGGTCACGCCCCTCTCGAGCCGGCCGACGAGCAGCCAGTTGTGCCACCTCCGATACTCGGTGTATGGGCCGTCAGGACGCATCGGGCGCCAGAACTCCACGTCGAACCCGATGCGGAAACCGGCCGGCATGACACCTATGATCGTGTACGGGTCGCCGTCGACCATCAAGGTACCGCCGACCGCATCGGGTGAGCCGCCGAACTGCCGCTGCCAATAGCCGTAGCTGATGATGGCGACATCGGGCGCGCCCTCCAGCCCCTCTTCGGTCGCGAAGTGGCGGCCAAGCTGTGGGTTGACGCCGAGGGTCGGGAACAGGCCCACCGTCACGAGCAGGCCGGCGATCCGTTCCGGCTCGGCGATGCCGGTAATCGTGTAGCTGCTCGTGAACCCGACATACGCCTCGAGGGACTCGAACGAAGTGCTCAGGTCGCGGTAGTCCCAGTAGTCCTGAGCCGAGACGGGGGGATTGAGCTCGCCGTTGACGGTCTTCCGCCCCAGCACCAGCCGCTCGGGCTCGGCGAACGTCACAGGGCGCAGCATCGCCGAATCGATGATGCTGAACATCGCCACGTTCGCGCCGATCCCCACGGCGAGTATGAGAACGACCACGACGCTGAAGCCGCGTGCTCTGAACAGCGAACGTGCGCCGAAACGGATGTCCTGCCAGAATCCCATCATCCGGCCTCCAGCAGCGGTTGTAGATCGTTGCCGCAACTCCACCCTCTAAGGCAAAGGGCGTGCCCGGGGGCCGCGCCGACTCCGATGCTGTAAGTCCAGTCCTGTAGCGAGATATGGGATCCGCTACCGTCCGCTCCCGGACAGCCCCCCTCGCGGCGGCGCGCAGCCTGTCCAGTTGCGGACGGGGCAGTGCCGGAATCGAACACCTTTTCACGGAGATCTAGCGGCCTCAGTCGGCGAGCGCCCACGCAAGATCATTGCTCCGTAGTTATCGTTGTCGCATTTTACGGGCTCCGTCGAGCGGACCGTTCTTGCCCTGGAGGTGG
Organism: uncultured Gemmatimonadota bacterium; assembly: GCA_964345885.1. GTDB lineage: Bacteria > Gemmatimonadota > Gemmatimonadetes > Palauibacterales > KS3-K002. Next base: position 10,754 of record CAYFSW010000073.1, read on the forward strand.
TACCGTGAAGAAGCTAATGCTTATGTCGGGGATTCTGGTCGGCGGCGCCGTCGCCTCCCGGCTCTTGTCAGAGGAGCAGCGCGAGCATCTGAGCGGCCTTGCCGCGAGAATCAGGGAGCGCCTGGCGTCGCATATGGGGCGTATGTTGGAGAAGATGCCGGAAGACTCACCGCCGCGACTAGTGATGTCCACGCTACCGCGACTGGCTGAGCAGAACGAAGAGATCCTGTCGCTTCTGCGAGAGCAGAACGCTCTGATGCGCGAGTTGGGCGCGAAGCGTGAGGCGGTGTAGGAGGATTCCCAAAGGCTCAGCGGAGGCTTGCGAATACTCCCAACCTCTCCCGCAACTGAGTCTCGTCGGGCGCACCCGATACACCGTACATCCCCGTGTCGGTGCGTGTGACACCCACGAGGCCGCTGTAGGGCACGTCGCGGAAGAGGACCGTGAGTCCGTCGTGCTCGAAGGACTGCCAGCGATCGGCTAGCGCTTCCCAAACGTTGGAGGCGGCCGAGGGAAGCACGACGAACCCACCCCAGGTCTCTCCGTCACTTCCCTCATAGTCCGCGTGAAGGCAATCCGTGAGCTCCTCTAGGCCGAGGAACGACCCGGGCTGGTACCCTTGCGAGCCGGCCACCTTCCCCTCTTCGGGTAAGAGCGAGAACTCCGCGGGCATCACGGCCTCCCCGGGAAGGGAGGCCGCCAGTCCTTGCAGGAGCCGGCGGCCCTCCGGCTCGCTGAGCTCGCCTTCGTAGGCGTTCACCTTTACGTATGTGCTTCCCTTTACCATGAGGGCCTGGTAAGGGGGCGAGACGGTCGCCAGCGTGGCGCCGGCGAGTTGTTCGCCGCCCCCGGCGCTCTCTCTCAGGAACACCCCTACCGCTCGCAGCGGGGAACCCATCTCATAGAGATCCACGGTCACCGAGGCACCCGCCGCCGACATGTCCGCCGTCATGCAGGTTTGGACCCCGTACTCGACGAAGAGCACAGCGGCGCCGTTGATGTATTCCCACAGATTATCAGCGGTGTAGATTCGCACCTCGCCGGACTGTGTCCAGCCCTCCACTTCGGGAAAGCCGGATGGCCCTTCGCTGCACGATGCGGTGAGGCCGGTGGCGGCCAGAACCGTCACTAGTGCGAGCCGGTGTGTTCTTTTGGGTCCCACGTCGTCACCCCTCCAGGTTAGGCCAGGGTCAAAAGTCGGTGGGCTTGGAGCATCTTGGGCTGGATGGCCAGGCCGTACCGACACGCGCCGGCACAAATTCCCGCGCAGTGCTTGCAGGGTGCGGCACCGGAGCCGTCGAGGGCCGCGTACTTGGACATGGCATGCCGCTCCCGGCCCTGAGCTTCGAAGTAGTATGCGTACCGCATGATCTTGCTGACCGGGACATTGAACGGACAGCTGTCCATGCAGTCCACACACCCGTGGCGGCAGTACTGGTTGTCTAGCGCGGAGCCGGACTGCTGAAGCATGCTTGCGGCGGGTGCGGTCAGCTGAGTGCCGGAGAGAGCAACGATCTTGTCGATGAAATCGAAGTTCCAGGCCGAGATGCACGCTGTGTGCATGTCCGGGTTCTGAAGCACCCATTGGATGCTCACCAAATGAAGGGCTTCATCGTTCTCGATCCCATACCGCTCCGCGAATACCTGGGTCTTCTCCACGAACTCGTTCTGCGCATCCGAGTACTCCTGGAGTTCCCGCAGCGCAGACTCGCGGCTCTGTCCGGCCCGCAACATGAGGTCGAGGTATTGCTGGAAGAGCTCGCTGAGGTTCTCAGGATCGAACGGCTCAGCCCTGAGCTTTCCTGGGGCGGTCTTCATCGCGGTCGTCCCCACATTGTTGGCCTTGGACGCTGCGACGATCCGCTCGCCTTCCGAGTGGTTCAAGAAGTTGTATACGAGGAGCAACACGTCGAATCGGCCGTCCTCCGCCGCGGCGCAGAGGACGTCGGCCATCCCCGTCTGATCCGTCGCCTCCGGACCGTGGTAGGTCGCCCCGGTGAACCTCACTCGTCCCTCCGCCTTGAGCTGCTCTATGGCAGCGTGGTAACCCGGGTGGTTCAACCCTTCCGCTGTGTCGACGCTGCTCATCATGTAAGCGTCGATGTACTCGGTGCCCAGCCGCTCCAGGCTCCCGCGGGCTTTCGCGAGCACCGCTTCTTTGTCGTCCCTGGGCCTCATGTAGGCCTTGGTCGAGATGAAGATCTCTTCACGGTCGACATGCCGAAGCGCGTCTCGTATTCCACGTTCCGAGGCTCCGTTCTCATAGCCCTCTGCCGTATCGATGTAGTTGATCCCTTTGTCGAAGGCATAGCGGGCCACATTGGCCTCTCTGATGAGGGCCGCGCCGAGGCTGATGTCGGATACCCTGAACCCGGTGCGCCCGAGGGTCCGGTAGCTTTGTATTCGGCCGTCTTGGCTGGGTCGAACTGGGAAGAGTGGCGATGCTTCCGACGGCTCCGCGAGAGCGTCCCTCGCCGGGATTGGGGCAAGGCCCAACACCACCCCTCCCGCCAGCGCCGCGCCGCTCGACTTGACGAAATCCCTCCGCTTGATCCGACTCCGATCACGGCGCGTCCGGGTCTTCTTCTTCTTCATGGGACGGCTCCTGGGTATGGTCGAGTTTCTGCTCCGAAATCGCAGGCGCGGCCTGGAGTCGAACAGCGCGGCGATCGCGCGGCCGGAGCGTCACAGACGTTGGTTCCAAACCATTGATCCTATCCTGCTGTGTCGAATTCCCAAACGGCCGCGCCTGCTGTTCAATCGTCTCGGGCGACAGGTTCAGCCGGCCGGGAGTGGCGGAGAGTTCCGTTCTGAGAGTGGGATCTGTCAGCGATTCGCCCTTGATCTTCTGATGGATCATCAGGATGGCGTAGATCAGACCTTCGGGGCGCGGCGGGCAGCCGGGCACGTAGGCGTCAACCGGCACGATCGCGTCGACTCCTTGCATGATCGTGTAGGTGTCGAAGATCCCTCCCGTGGACGCGCAGGCGCCCATGGCGATGCACCACTTGGGCTGCGGCATTTGGTCCCAGATCCGGCGTAGCACCGGCGCGATCTTGTAGGGGACGCGACCGCCCACGATCAGCAAGTCGGCCTGCCGTGGAGTATAACCCAATCGCTCCATCCCGAATCGGGCGATGTCGTACTTCGATGCGGCGGCAGCCATGAATTCGATACCGCAGCACGCCGTGTTGAACGGCATCATCCAGAGGGAGCCGCGGCGCGCCCAGTTGACGACCCAATCGACCTTGGTGATCCACCACGGCGGAGGCTTCGTTGTCATCGACCGCTGAACTCTATCAGACTGCGGGTTACTTCGCACCGCACTTCGTGAGTACCTACGCGGGCTGCGGACCCTGACTGCTGTACCATAGATCATGGTAATCCGGCGGCCCGAGGGCAATGATAGGCGCGGGTGCAAACTCGAGCCCAACCGCGGCCATTCTTCGAATTTCAATCAGGCTTGCTCTTGCGGAGGCCTCCTTCCAAGGGCGGCGCGTTCCGTTACCAGATGCCCAGCAGTTTCCACCAGGCGCCGCCAACGCCCAGCCAGACCGCGAGGTTCACAACGCTGACCAGAAGACCGATTCGCCACCAGTCGGCCATCTCTACGTAGCCCGAGCCGAACAGCACGGGAGCCGGTCCGGTGCCGTAGTGCGTCATGCTGCTGAAGAGGTTGCTGAAGAAGGCCAACACCAGTGCGGCGAGGAGCGGCGGCGTGCCGACGGCGATCGCCACGCCGAGGAATGGAGCGTACATGGCGCTCACGTGCGCGGTGTTGCTGGCAAAGAAATAGTGGCTGTAGAAGTAGATGAGGCTGAGCCCGAGAAAGGCCCCCAGCCAACCCGACTCCGAGAACCACCCACTGACGTTGATGCTGAACCAGGGAATGAAGCCGAGTTGCGTCAGGAATGAAGCCATCATGACCAGAGCCGCGAACCAGACCAAGGTGTCCCACGCGCTCTTCTCCCTCAGGATGTCCTCCCACTCGAGGACACCGGAGGCCAAGAGTACTACGAGCCCGAGCATGGCCGTGACCGTCGTGTGGATGGAGAGCGCGTCTGCCAGCATCCAGAACGTGAGTAAAAAAACGAGGCAGCCGAGCATCACCCACTCTCCCCGGGCCACGCTTCCCATCTCCCGCAGTCTCTGCCGCGCCAACTCCGTCGCCTGCGGCGTCTCCTTGATCTCGGGTGGATAAACCCGGTACAGCAGGTACGGCACCAAGCAGAGGCTTAGAAGCCCGGGGAGGAGTGCGGCGAGCGCCCAACCCGTCCAGTTCAGGCGGACGCCCTGATCTCGGGCCAATTGGGCGGCGAGCGGATTCGCGGCCATCGCCGTGAGGAACATGGCGCTGGTGACCACAGTCCCTTGGAACGACGCCTTGGTCAGGAACGCCCCGATGCGGCGGGCTGTGCCGTCTTCCGGCCGGCTCTGATAGGCTTCGGCGACGGAGCGCAAGATCGGAAAGATCACACCGCCGGCACGTGCCGTGTTGCTGGGAATGGCGGGTGCGAGCACGAGGTCGGTAGCGATGAGCCCGTAGCTGAGTCCGAGGGTCCGTCTACCCAGGCGCGCCATGAACAGATACGCGATCCGCGCGCCTAGCCCCGTCTTGATGAAGCCGCGGGAGATGAAGAACGCGAGGACGATCAGCCAGATTACTCGATTGCTGAAACCGGTCAGCGCCTCGCCGATGGTGAGCGTCTGCGTGGCGGCCGTCGCGCAGATCCCAATCATGGCGACGGCACCCATCGGAAGAGGTTTCAGCATGAGCCCGACGATCGTGGCGATGAAGATGCCAAGTAGGTGCATGGCCCGAACGTCGACCCCTTCAGGGGGCGGTATGAAGTAGACTACCGCTCCCACCGCAACGGGTATCGCAGCCCGGATCAGGGCCCGCGTGCGGCTTCCCGGTATTGGGGTTCGGTCGCTGTCACTCATCATCGAATATCGGCGCCTGCGGCGCCGTCATGGCGCTCGAGACAGTGGTACGCACGGTAATCGGGCACGAACGAAGAGAATAGTAGTCCAGGGCCAATTCGCAAAGCGTACGCAAGCCTGCCAGGGTGGAGCCTTACACCGCCCGTTCCTCGTGTGCACTGCGTCTCGTTGTCTGAGGCCCGTCAGCATCCCATCTTTGCAGGACTGCGGACTAGCAGCCGTGTGCGGTGTGCAGGCAGGGGATGATACTCCTCACATCGGAAATGCTTGCGAGCAGCCGGACAGGGAATTTCTTCCGAACACCAGCAGTCGAGGGGGCAAGTGATGCGAAAACAGAGTGAATCGGTGCGACGGGCGTCCGTTATCGGACTTATCCTCGGTGTCGTTCTAGCGACACCCTTAGCGAGCCTCGGACAGGCTCTAGGAGAGCGTTTTCCCGGCGACGGCTGGATGCGCTACACAGATGTCGAGCAGGCCGGTTTTGACGCTGCGAAGCTCGCGGCGGCTCGGGAGATCTGGGAAAGACTTCCGTCCTCGGCCTTCATGGTGATCGCCGATGGCGCGGTCGTCGCTGCCTGGGGCGAAGTTGAACGACGATTCATGTGTCATTCGGTACGGAAGAGTTTCCTCTCCGCGCTCTACGGGATTTACTGGGACCGCGGCGAGATCGAGCTCAACAAGACCTTGGCCGATCTCGGTATCGACGATGAGCCGGACCCGCTTCTGGAGTCCGAGAAACGGGCGCGGATCCTAGATCTCCTCAAGGCGCGCTCCGGGGTTTTCCACCCCGCTGCCTATGCGGGCCGGACCGACTCGCGGCCGCGAGGGAGCGAAGGTCCGGGTCGCTACTTTGCCTATAACAACTGGGACTTCAACACGGCAGCCACGATCTTGATGCAGGAGACCGGAGAGGACGTGTTCGCGGCCTTCGATCAGTACTTCGGTCAGCCGCTGCAAATGGAGGATTGGAGGGTCTCTGACGGCTACTATCACTATGAGCGCGACAAGTCGAAATACCCGGCCTACCCGTTCCGCATGTCGGCTCGCGACGCCGCTCGTTTCGGATTGCTCTTCGCCCGCGGCGGGATGTGGGACGGCGAGCGGATTCTCTCCGAACACTGGGTTAACCGCAGCTCCGCCCTCTACTCGATCGACACCGAGATCATCGGATACGGTTTCTACTGGTGGGTTTTCCGCGAACCTCGCTTCACCCGACACGGGATGTACTCGGCGCTCGGCGTCGGCAACCAGATGATTGCGGTGCTCCCCAAGTCGGATCTGGTGATCGTGAATCGTGCCAACACCTACCAGGGCGAGGGGACACCGATGCCGGCGCTGCTCGACCTTATCGAGCAGGTTCTCGAGGCCCGTACGGGCAGCCCGGTTGCAGAGCCGCTACTCGTGCCGCTAGAGGTCGGCGCCGATACGAAGATCACCGAGGTGTCGGATGACTGGCTCGGAGAGTTCGTCGGCGAATGGGAGTTCCCTCCGCCGCCGCTTGGTCTGCCCACGCGAACTACAGTGAGCATCACCGCAGGCGAGGGTCATCTCGTGGGCTTTTCCCCCGTCGCGGGTACCTTCAAGCTCTATCTCCAGCAGGACGGCTCGCTACACGAGGAAGACAGTCACCGGCGCTACGTTTCGGTCCGGGACGCCGCTGGGTCCTTCGCTGGGATCGCCGATGCGCGGTCCATAGTGACGTCTGCCATCATCGCGGCAGCCGATGGTCAGAACGATCGTGCCGAAGACCTCATTGCGACGATCGGGGGCGATGAAAGCGTCACCGCCGAGATCGGAGGAGCCATCGTCCAACTTTTGGATGGTAGGCCGGAGCCCGCAGAGCGCGGGGTTCGGGAGCTGGCTGCCCGTACCGACGCGGCTCGGGTCGAGGCCGAGGTCAACGCCGTGGGCTACGTATTGCTGCAGAGTGAGAGAGCGGAACAGGCTCTCGAAGTTTTCGAGCTCAATACCCGCCTCTTCCCCGAGGCGTTCAACACGTGGGACAGCCTCGGCGAGGCGCACATGGTGCTCGGCCACGACGAGGAGGCGATCCGTTGCTACGAGCGGTCCCTGGAGCTCAACCCGGACAACGCGAACGCGGAAGCGATGATCTCCCGGATTCGAGAACGTGCTAGGCAGCCGGATTAGGCGGCGACATCGAACGGAATTTGTGCCTACAAACATCGAAGGCAGGCGAGACGCAACGCGCGACGTAACAGTCGTGAAGGGTTACAGGCTGGGGATCCTGGGTGCGGTGGCGGTCGGCCTCCTCATCACGCTCTTCATCCCCGATTCCGGGCCGGAGCCGGCCCCGATACCGGATTCGCATCCGTTCCGGTGGGATCGCGCGGAGCTGTTCGCGAAGCTTGAAGAGGATTTCCAAGCGAGCCGATCCTCAACTCTCGAAGCTACGCGAGAGATCTTCGATGGGTTGGAGCAGGACGGGCTGAGGGCCATCGAGGAAATCGAGCGAGGCGGCAGCTCCGTGCCCGTGGAGGCGCTCGCCAGACTCGAGTCGATTCAATTCGAGCTCGCCGCACACGCTGCCGCCCACGCACCGCTTCTTCCCAGGGCTCACGGTTTCATCCAGGAAGCACGATTCACTGTGATGCGCACGGCCCGAGCCTGGCCGCTGGATCGTGCCGAAGTGCACGCGGCGGTCTACCGGGTGATCTACGGGGGGCGCTCGGCCATCGAGGAGGCTCTGGCGCAAACCGGAAGCGCTGTTCTCCCCGCGCTGGTTCACCTGGAGGATATCCCCTCTTCGACACCGTGGACCGAGGTGGCCGGGGTGCGTGTTCACAGCGGCGATATACTGCTGTCGCGAGGCGGAGCGCCTACCTCGGCACTCATCGCGAGGGGTAACGATTTTCCAGGGGTCTTCTCTCACGCCGCACTCGTTCACGTGGCGAGGGAGACGGGCGAGGCCACGGTTATCGAGGCTCTAATCGAGCGGGGGGCTGTGCTCTCGACCGCCGAGGAATACCTCGAAGCCAAGAGGCTTCGGATCCTGCTTCTCCGCCCGCGCCCCGGGCTTGACGCTCTCGAGCTGGACCCGCTCGCGCCCCACGAGGCGGCCTCAGTCATGTTGGCCCGTGTTCGCGAGGGAGAGGTTCGCTACGACTTCCCAATGGATTGGGAGGACCCCGAGAAACTGTTCTGCTCGGAGGTACCCTACCACGCGTATCGGGCCGTAGGCATCGACTTATGGGCGGTTCAATCGGAAATGTCCGAGCCGGGGTTGATGCGGTGGCTGGCATCCTTGGGGGTTCGGCACTTCACCACCCTGGTCCCCTCGGATCTCGAGTACGATCCCCGCCTGGGTGCGGTCGCTGAGTGGAGGGACGTTTCGACCCTTCGCCAGCACCGTTTCGATAATGTGATCTTGGATGTGCTCCTCGAAGGAGCAGATCGAGGGGACCGTCTGGGCTACGCTTGGTATTACTTGCCGGTGGCGAGGATGGTGAAGGGTTGGTCGGTCGCCCAGGCGATTCTGGGCGGTGTGCCGAAGATTCCTACGGGCATGAGCGCTCCGACGGCATTGCGCGTTGACGCACTGTCCCATCGAATTCACCCTGCGCTACGCGCTTCGATCGAGGGTAAAGCCGCGGCTTTTCTGGATGAAAAAGGTTATGAAGCCCCCTATTGGGTACTCTTTGAAATGGCACGGGAAGCGCTCGAGGAGAACCGCGCGCGGCTGGCACCGGCTTTGCGCGGTCCGTGACGAATATGAGAGTATTCGACTTGGCAGAGTGAGTAGTAGCGAGCCGAGGATAGACAATGGAAGAACGTGTTTGGCACGAGTTCTATGACACGGGTGTCCCGGCGAGCATCGACTTTGAGGATGTACCCATACCTCACTTCCTCGAGCGCTCGGCCGCCCGATACCCCGATGCGACTGCGCTGATCTTCATGAACCGCCGCCTGAGCTACCGGCGGTTCAAAGAGGAAGTCGATCGCTTTGCGACGGCGCTGGCGATGCTGGGAGTGGCGAAGGACAGCAAGGTCGCAATCCAGCTTCCCAATCTGCCCCAGACCGTGGTCGCCTACTACGCCACCCTATCCCTGGGGGCCCAGGCGGTAATGAGCAACCCTTTGTACGTGGAGCGTGAGATCGAGCATCAGTGGAACGATGCCGGCTGCTCTGTTGCCGTGTTGACGGACTATCTATTCGAGCGTCGTGTCAAGCCCATCCGCGACAGGCTGCTGGTCGAGCACTACGTTGTCACGTCGATCCCAGATTATCTGCGGTTCCCGCTGAGCCTGATGGCGCCGCTCAAGCTGAAGAAGGCCAATCCGCCGTTGCTGGCAAAAGTCCAAACCGACAGACGGACTCACTCGATGCGGGCGCTCATCAAGACGAGTCCGCCCAACCCACCCGACGTGCAGCTCGGGATGGATGACGTCGCCGTGCTCCAGTACACGGGTGGCACGACGGGCGTCTCGAAAGGCGCCATGCTCACGCACCGCAATCTGTCATACAACGTCCAGCAGGCCGGCGCATGGTTCACGAACCTGGAGCATGGTAAAGAAGTGTGGCTCTCCTGTTTGCCGTTATTCCACGCGTTTGGGATGACCGTGAGCATGAACGTTCCGGTTTACGCGGGTTGCGGGATGGTGCTGGTGCCCAACCCGGGAGATTTCCCGCAGCTGATCGAGAGTATAGCCAGGCGCCGGGTGACGGTGTTTCCAGGAGTGCCGACGCAGTTCAACGCGATAAACAACCGTCGTGGTAGCAAGAAGCTCGATCTGACGAGCGTCAAGTTTTGCGTGTGTGGTTCCGCGCCTCTGCCGGGCGATGTGTGCGATAAGTTCGAACACCTGACGGGCAGCAAGATCGCCGAGGGGTTCGGACTAACCGAGACGTCGCCTATGACTCACGCTAATCCGCTTCTGGGCAAGCGGAAAACAGGTAGCATCGGCGTTCCGCTGCCAGGAACCGATGCCAAGGTGGTGGCCCTCGAGGATGGCAAGACCGAGATGCCGCCTGGAAAAGAAGGCGAGCTGCTCATCAAAGGCCCGCAAGTCATGAAGGGCTACTGGAACAGGCCGGACGTGACCGAAGACACGATCTGTGATGGCTGGCTCCGCACCGGTGATATCGCCACGACCGACGAGGACGGGTACTTCTACATCGTCGGGCGGAAGAAGGACGTGATCATATCGGGCGGCTACAATATCTATCCCGACGAAGTGGACGATGTTCTCATGGCGCACCCGGCCGTGCTGGAAGCTGCGACGATCGGCGTTCCCCACGCACGGCGCGGTGAGACAGTCAAGTCGTTCGTCGTGCTAAAGCCGGGGCACACCGTGGCGGCCGATGAGTTGGTAGAATATAGTCGGACGCAACTTGCCGCCTACAAGGTTCCGCGGTGGATCGAGCTCCGAAACGAGCTCCCCAAGAGCGCCGCGCTCAAGATCCTTCGTCGAGAGCTGCGGCAGCAGGAGCTGGCTAGGCTCGGAGGGAGAGGGGACGTCTAGGGGCAGCTAGAACGGCAGACGTTCTCTCAGCGCCATCTGCAAGGGCTGGAACCCCGTCGCTAGCACTAGTGTAGGAATTCCTGCCTCCCGCCGATCATACCCCTGGACCACCACCATTTCTGTCATCTTGCGGCCCTCAGCAATCCAACGGGGCCGGGCGTCTACTACGTGACCCGGGTCAGGATGCCGACCCTGATGTTGAACGGCAGGTACGACAACATCTTCGACGTTGACAGGCAGGTTAGACCCGTGTTGGAGCTGCTCGGGACCGCAGCGGAGGACAAGCAGCTCATCCTCTACGAGACCGACCACATCCCGCCGCGCAACGAGTTCATCAAGGAGACCCTGGCCTGGCTGGACCGCTATCTCGGGCCGGTGAATCCGTAGCTCCTCACGCTCGCCACTTGCATTCGCCCACTCACGAGGTCCGTGCGATCAAACGCGCGGCTTCGGGGTATGAATTAGATGGGTCGTAGAGTCTGAGCGGCGCCCGCCGAGGCCGAAACCCAGGCGCTCAGATTCTAGGCACCGCAGTTCCTGCTTGTCTTGGATCAGATGGCGGGGAGAGAATGGTGACCGAACAGCCCGCCAAAACGGTCCAAATCGAGCCAAATCGCAGGCCCCTCCCGCTCAGTCGTCCCAGGACACGGAACCGTCGATAGCGTCGCTTGGTTTAGTCTGCGCCCGTGCTGCTTCTCCGGGGTTGGCGGGCATTGTGAGAGCTGAGCTAGGCGGAAAGCGAGATAGACGATGGATAGAATGATGAAGTTGATCAATGCTGGGGCTCTCGTGGCGTGCACGGTCCTGGCCTTTCTGACATCACATCGCGTGGGCGAAGCGTTTCGACACGAAGATTGGCTTGCGATACCGCTGTACGGCGGACTTTTGGCTTTGCTGGTGTGGTTGTGGTTCGTGCTGGAGAAGCAGGTCAAGCAAGCCTAGCGTGACATTGCGTAACGGCGGCTAGAGCCGCAGAAACCTCCTCGGGCTGTCTCACGTAGTGAATCTGGCAGGGCGGGCTAGCGGATATCTGTCGGCACAGATGCCCTGCCCGCGCACTTCGAATGGAAAGCAAACGGTATCACAGGGCCGGCGCGAGACGGCAGCGTCCGAGGTGTGTCATGTCGCGACCCATTCTCCTCCCGTTCATCGCCGTCGTGGCGGTGCACGCCACGTCTTCGCAATGTCAGACGACCGGAAGTCTGCCCGACTCGCCGCCCGGCCGGCGGCTGGCCGAGCTCATCGCGGTTCTCAACTCGGGTAGCTACGACTCCGTCCGGACTTACACCGAGGGTGCTCTCGAACAGCGATCGATCCGCGTTCGCGCTGCGGGAGAAGTTCGCGACGCTTGTACTTGTACCTTCAGGTTGTGTAAGGAGCGCTCTTGATGTTGTCGATGCTTAAGTACCGGTCTACACATGGCCTGCCCAACACGGTCTTTGGCGCGACCAACAGACTGGTCGCCTCAGTCATCATCGTCGTCCTCGTTGCTGGTCTCTCTGGCTGCGGCGACGACGGTGTAGGACCCGTAGACACGACCGACATCGGATCCTTGACGGAGCTCTACGGGGTGCCGGGCGTGAGTGTCGCGGTGATCAGGGACTTCCAGATCGACTGCGTGGAGGTCCACGGTGTAGCCAGCAGAAGCACACAGGAGCCGGTGACGGCCAGCACTCTGTTCCAGGCGGCCTCCATCAGCAAGCCCGTATCCGCGGTGGCGGCGTTGAGGTTCGTGCAGGAGGGAAAGCTCGCCCTGGACACGGACATCAACGACTACCTCACATCTTGGCAGGTCCCCGAGAATGAGTTCACGGCCAGCGAGAAGGTGACACTGCGGCGCCTGCTCAGTCACACAGCCGGCACGACGGTGCATGGCTTTCGTGGCTACCGGTACACCGAATCCGTACCGACCTTGATTCAGGTTTTGAACGGTGCACCGCCCGCCAATTCGGCGCCGATCGTCGTCGATTACACACCCGGCAGCGACTCGCGGTACTCGGGCGGTGGTTACATCGTCATGCAGCAGGCGTTGATAGATATCGAAGCGACCACATTCCCGGAAATCATGTCGGGTACCGTCCTCCAGCCCATCGGAATGACGAACAGCACGTTCGAGCAGCCTCTCCCGGAGTTGCAGTTGGAGTCGGCAAGTGCTGGCCATTACTCGAACGGCCAGGTCGTACCGGGCGACCATCACGTCTATCCCGAAATGGCCGCAGCGGGCTTGTGGACGACGCCGCGTGATCTAGCGCGCTTCCTGATCGAGCTGCAGCTGTCATTGCAGGGTCAGTCCAACCAGGTCCTGGACCAGGAACTCGTCGAGCTGATGCTCACCGAAGTAAGCGGTGGCTTTGGACTGGGTTTCGCCGTCTGGTCCAACCGGGGCGAGCCATACTTCGGCCATGGCGGCGCGAACGAGGGGTATCGGTGTTTCATGCTCGCGCACAGAAGCCTGGGGTTTGGCGTGGTCGTCATGACCAACAGCGACAATGGTTCGGACCTCGCCGATGCGGTCATCGAGTTGATCGGTGAGAGGGAAGGGTGGCCCGGGTATTGATGCGACTACGCCCTAGCGGGGCTGCTCGCATCACCGGGTTAATCGAGAAACAGGAGCCGCGCTTCGGCCGCTGACGATGATGATGTCGCACGACCAGGTTGCGCGGAGAAACTCGAGATGAGGGCATAGCACCATGACAGAGCGCATCCATCTCATCGTGCTCGTGGTCCTGGGCATCGGCTTGTCCCCTCCGGCAGTCCTCCTCCTCGGCGCACAGGAGCAGTCCCCCGAGATAGAGATCACGGTGACGCCGGTCAGGGGCGGCGTGCACCTGGTCTCAGGGGAGGGGGGGAACATTGCCGCGTTCGTCGGCGCGGACGGGGTCCTTCTGGTCGACGCCGGTCTGTCCGAGCCGAGCGAGTGGCTGCTGACCTCGATCCGGGAACTGTGCCGGCGCGAGTCGGCGAACCCGGCGCTCCGATACGTCGTCAACACGCACTGGCATTCCGACCATACGGGTGGGAACGAGACCTTCGCTGCGGCCGGAGCCGTCATCGTGGCTCACGAGAACGTCCTGAGACTACTCTCCCAGGATCAAGTGATGGCGCATCTGGGGGACCGTTTTGTCCCAGCCGCCCCGGCGCCAGGCCGCCCGCGCCTCACCTTCAACGATCGCGTCAACTTGAGTTGGAACCAGGATCTGATCCACGTCGTGTACATGCCCAACGCCCACAGCAACGGAGACGTCATCGTTCACCTTCGGGACGCGGACGTGGTTCACATGGGCGATATCCTGAACGGCAACTACCCCTTCATCGACTTGGATTTCGATGGCGACATCGGCGGGATGATCCGCGCTGTCGACGAGGTCCTGGCGCACTCCAGGCGGAGTACGCTCTTCATTCCGGGGCATGGCCCACTGATTGACCGGCCTGGTCTGCTGCGCTACCGGGAGATGCTTACGACCGTCAGGGACCGGGTGCAGGCGATGATCGACCGCGGGATGACGCGGCAGGAAGTCGTTGAGGCGAAGCCGACGGCTGATTTGGACGCCGAGTGGAGCGGCGGAGAGAGCGCCGACCCGTTCGTCGGCTTGGTGTACGAGGCGATGGTCGAATCCAGCCCCAGCGAGGCCCTTCAAGGTTACTGACGCGACCTACGGTCATTGTCCGGCTTACGCGCCTCGGGCCCCGTCAGGAGGAACCATGATGAGTATGGCGAGATCAATTGTCATGATGCTTGCGCTCCTGGCGTGCGCAAGCTCTTGCACTCGAACAGCTGGGAACCGCCAGTATTCGGGGGCCTATACGGAGGGGGCCGTGACCGTTAGGCAACTCTCTGTTCCGGGCTTCTTCATCGCCGCCGACGACAAGGCCGTCCTAGTGGATGCGCTGACCCGCCACAGATGGGGTCCCGCGACAGAGACGCGAGAGCTGCTCGCGACCGCCGCACCACCGTTCGACGAAATCGACTTGGTCTTGGTTACCCATTCGCACGGTGACCATTTCCATAGAGAGTCCGTAGCCCGACACCTCGTTCACAACCCCAATGCGGTATTGGTGACGGGGATGTTTGTTCGTGATGAATTGGCTGGATTACCTGAGTTCCAAGAGTTCGAGGACCGCGTGATCGCGCTGGATCCGGAGCCGGGAGAGGTGGTCGAGGTCGAGGCGAACGGAATACGGATGAAAGTGTTTCGCCTCAGCCACGGCGAGCGGGGCAACGACTACAGCATGGACAATCTCGCAATGATGGCCGACCTGCTGGCGGCCAAGATCTTCACAACCGGCGACGTCGCTCCAAGCGGCCAGACGGAGATCTTCCAGCGGGCCCGCTTGGACCGAGATTCTATCGACTTCGCCTTTCTCGCCTTCACGATGTTCGAGAACGAGAATCAACCCGAGGGCATGTCCATAATCGACGAGTACATCAAGCCACGTCACATCGTGGTGGCACACCTTGGTGACCGCCACTTCGGTGAGTTCAGCGAAGCGATCAGGAACCGCTACGCTAACGCGATCATCTTCTAGGTGAGGTGCGGGGGTGCGAGCGAAAGGGGCGGGTGGGGAAGGGAGCCCCAAGGGCCGCCCGGGCGCTCGGGGCTCCCTCGGGGCGGCTGTCGCGCCCGTGGTTCATGTGCCGCTCCGGCTTCTTGCGCGGTCGTCGTGGTGCGCCTTCATGGGCGTGCTCTCAGTCGCTCGAGGAAAAGGGTCGCTCTATTCGCTTCGCTCAACAGGCCCTTCATTCGTGCCACCTCGGCCCGGAGAACGGCCTGTCCCAGCTCCGTGATTCGGAAGTAGCGTCGGCGGGCGTCTATGTCCGGCCGGTCGGGGGGCTCGGCATCTTCCAGCAGGCCCTTTCGAAGGAGATCGCGGATCCGGCGATAGAGATTCGCCGGGTAGATCCGCGGAAGGTGTCTCTCCCGAGCCTCGATTTCCTTCACCACGCTGTACCCGTGGGCGGTCCCCTCGGCGAGTACGAGGAGGACTCGGAGCTCCAGGGGATGCAGAGGAAGGAAGCTGTGCGAATCTGGCGAAGACGCGGGCATGTCCGCCTCCCGTCGCTGCGGTCCGGCACCTCGGGCGAAACAGACTGACGACCGCCGACGTGCTCGATTCCGCGCACTCTCAACTGACGTCATTTTGACGGTACTGCCACGCTGTTTGATCCAGCGAGCTGCAAAAAGGTTGGAAGAGGGTTGAACCACCTGGTTCTTGGGTGC
Source organism: uncultured Gemmatimonadota bacterium (assembly GCA_964345885.1). Lineage (GTDB taxonomy): Bacteria > Gemmatimonadota > Gemmatimonadetes > Palauibacterales > KS3-K002. The sequence continues at coordinate 26,399 of CAYFSW010000073.1, forward strand.
TGCGCCCACCGAGACTTGCGTTGCACGTGCACCCCGATCCTCCGATGCTCGTCCAACCCTTCCGACCTCCACGCCGTCTAATCGTAGTGGTAACCCTGACGATGCCGGACAAATAGCCTCGGAGGTCGGATGCGGCGCGCGGGCGAATTCGAGTTGCTGGTGATGCTGGCCGTTCTGCGGCTCGGCTCCGGTGCGTATGGAGTCACGATCCGGGAAGAGCTCGAGAGGGAGACGTCACGAGTGCTCACCCTGGGGACGGTCTACAAGACCCTGGGGCGGCTCGAGGCAAAGGGGTATCTCTGCTCGCGCACGAGCGAGCCGACGGCGGAGAGGGGTGGCCGCCGCAAGAAGCTCTACCGGGTCACACCTTCCGGACTCACGACCATCCAGCACTCGCTGGCGGACCTACGACGTCTGGCTGAGGGGCTGAAGCTCGAGTTGGGGATGCCGTGATGGGTGCCTCTCTTCCACCTCGTCTGGTCCGCCTCCTCGTGGGCCTGTTGGTGCCGCGCGAAGAGCGAGAGTACTTCCTGGGCGATCTGGAGGAGTCCGCTGCTCGGGGTCGGCGGGGCCTGGACGGTCGGCGTAGGAGCCGCTCGTGGCTGTGGGAGGTTGCGGGTGCGCTTCAGCTCCGGGTCGGCCCGCGCCGAAAGGTTTCCCGGTCATCGACACGACGAGGAGATACCATGTTGCAGGGACTGACGCGCGACTTCCGCTTCGGCCTGCGGATGATGGCGAGGAGTCCGGGCTTCACGATCGTTGCGCTGATCACGATGACCGTGGGGATCGGGGCTAATACGGCGCTGTTCAGTGTGGTGAACGGCGTTCTGTTGAAGTCGCTGCCGTATCCCGAGGCCGAGCGCATCGTCTATTTGATGGAGAACAACCTGTCCCGGGGCTGGGAATCGTTCACCATCGCTCCCTTCAACTTCCGGGACTGGCAGGAACAGAATCGCTCGATGGAGTTGATGGGCGCGTATCGGTCGAGGAGCGTCACGTACACCGGTGGCGAGCGGCCCCGGAGACTGGCGGCCTACGAGGTCTCCGAGGGTTACCTGCCGATCCTGGGCGGTGAGCCGGTGGTGGGGCGGGGGTTTGCTGAAGAGGACATGAGCCCTAATCGAGAAGGTGTGGTGCTGTTGGACTACGGTCTTTGGCAGGAGTCGTTCGGTGGTGACCCGGAGATCCTCGGGAGGAGCATGGTCCTGGACGGGGAGCCGCACACCATTATCGGGGTCTTGCCGCAGGGGTGGCGGCACCCCTTCAGCCGCAGCGGCACCGATGTCCTGCTGCCGCTCCGACCGGCGTCGTGGTGGGGACGAGGCAACCATTTCCTGCGCGGCCTTGGCCGCATGAGCCCGGGTGTGACGGTAGAGGAGGCACAGGCGGACCTCTCGGCCGTGGCGGCGGCGCTCGAGGCCGAGTACCCCGGGACCAACACCGGCTGGGGCGCGGCGGTGCGGCCACTCGACGACGTGCTGCTGGGAGAGGCGCGGCCTCAGCTCCTCATATTGCTGGCGAGCGTCGGTCTGGTGCTGCTCATCGCCTGCGTCAATGTAGCTCAGATGAGCCTGGCACGTGGCAGCGGCCGAAGCCAGGAGATGGCGATCCGCACCGCCCTCGGTGCAGGCCGGGCTCGCATCGTCCGGCAGCTTCTTGCGGAGAGCCTGTTGCTCGCCTCTCTGGGCGGTGTCCTGGGAGTTCTGCTCGCCGCAGCGTGTCTGAAGGGCCTGTTCGTCGGTTGGCCCCAGATCCTGCCGCGGATGCAGGAGATCGACGTCAACGCCACGGTGCTGTTCTTCACCGCGGGTCTGTCTCTGGCTTCTGGCCTTCTCTTCGGGCTGTTCCCGGCGCTGAGCGTGGCCGGCTCCGAGCTCGGCGCGGCGTTGCGGAGGAGCGGTCGTAGCGTCAGCGCCGATCCGTCGCTTCGCCGACTGCGAGGTGGTCTGGTCGTGGTCGAGGTGGGCCTCGCCGTGGTCTTGTTGGTGGGGTCGGGTTTGTTGATCCGGAGTTTCCTCGCTCTGCAGAGCGAGAATCCGGGGTTCGAGGCGGACGGCCGGCTGGCGCTGGCTACGCCGCTTCCCGACTCGAAGTACCCGACCGACGAGGAGGCTCGCGCGTACGGGGAGGCGACCCTCGAGCGCCTTGCCGCGATTCCCGGGGTGGAGTCGGTGGCGATCACCAGCCTCATCCCGGTGAGCGGGCAGGACGAGATCTGGAGTCTTGAGATCGAAGGCCGGCCGCCGAGCAGTCCGGATGAGTACATCGCCGCGCTCCACTACCGGGTGAGCGCGGGCTACCTCCGGACCATGGGAATCCCGCTGAGGATGGGGCGGGAGTTCACGCCGGGCGATCGCAACGGCACCGTACGGGTGTCCGTCGTCAGCGAGTCCTTCGCCCATGACCAGTTCCCGGGGGAAAGCCCGCTGGGGAAGCGCATCCGTTTCGGCGGCGATGAGCCGTGGTGGGAGATCGTGGGTGTCGCAGCGGATGTGCAGCATTATCAGGTGGGTCAGACCTCGATGCCGCAGGTCTACCTGTCATTCGACCAGCGGCCCGACAGAGACGTCAACTTCGTGATCAAGACGTCGCTGCCGCCGCTTTCTCTGGTCCCGGCGGTCCGGACCGAGATCGAGACGGTGGATCCGGATATGCCGCTGGAGGAGGTCCGGACTGTGGAGCAGATCATCGCCGAGGACATCTCGACCCCGCGCTTCCGGACTACATTGCTCACCTCCTTCGGATTGACGGCGCTGCTCCTCGCGGTGGTTGGCCTCTACGGCGTCATCTCGTACACGGTGGCTCAACGTTCCCGGGAGATGGCGATGAGGATGGCGCTGGGCGCTCAGCAGAGCAGCATTCTGAGGCTCGTTTTTCGGGATGGTGTCCCCCT
>CAYFSW010000074.1:0-8893 GCA_964345885.1 uncultured Gemmatimonadota bacterium
TCGCCTCCCTTCTAATCGCCAGCCCCGTGTGTGCGCAGGAGGATCCACTTGAAGATCTGGATGAGTATATCCTCAAGTCGATGACCGAGTGGCAGGTTCCCGGCCTGGCCGTGGCTATCGTGAAGGATGACTCGGTCGTCCTCCTCAAGGGTTACGGCGTCCGGGAAGTGGGCAAGGAACAGCTCGTGGACGCCCACACGGTGTTCGCTCTCGGATCCACCACAAAAGCCTTTACTGCGGCGGCCGTGGCGATGCTGGTGGACGAGCGGAAGGTCTCGTGGGATGATCCGGTGATCAAGCACCTTCCGTGGTTCAAGCTCCCCGATCCCTGGGTGACCCAGCAGGTGACGATTCGCGATCTACTAGCGCACCGGGTAGCTGGAGACATCGGGCATCCGACTGGCCGTCTGTCCGGCCGGCCCAGCCCGGACTTCCTGACTCGCGAGGAGGTTCTCAGAAGGTTGCAGTTTCTGGAGCTCGGCGCTCCCCGTTTCCGCAACGCCTTTGTCTACTGCAACGAGTGCTACATGGCGGCCGCGGAGATCGTCGCGGCGGTCTCGCAGATGAGCTGGGGTGAGTTCGTGGAGGCGAGGATGCTCGAGCCGCTGCAGATGTCGTCGACCACGACGAGCGCGTATGACTTGTGGGATGCCGAGGATGTCCGCCCGTGTTGGGTGTGCGTCCTCCGTGGGCGCACCATCGGCGCCGAGGACGCGCGCATCGAGAACATCGCCATGCCTCACGTATTGGGCGAGGATGGGCCACGACCGATCGAGTGGTTGGCCGTTGAGGCAGCCGGTCCGGCCGGTGGGATGAACGCGAGCGCCCACGATCTGGTGAGCTGGTTGCGTCTGCTACTAGGGACTGGTGTTTACCAAGGGAATCGGCTGCTCAGCATAGCCGCGGTGAACGAGATGCACTCACCGCAAGTGATAAGGCAACCGCCGATCTGGTATTACCCGATCCAGTATCGGGGCGCTGATTTCACAGGTCACTTCTGGGCTTATGGGTTCGGGTGGGCCATGACGGACTACCGCGGCAAGAAGGTGGTGCTGCATGGCGGTGGCGTCGTTGGCCAGGCATCATCGATTGCCTTGATGCCAGAGCAGCGCCTCGGCGTGGCGGTTTTGAGTAACGGGCAGAGCGCCCTGCCGATGGCCCTCCACTTCCGAATCTTCGATGCCTACCTGGGTGCACTGGAGGAAGATTGGAGCGGTGCCATCCGGGCCGGGTTCACCTACTGGGAGACGCAGCAGCGGGCACAGGAGGAGCGGCTCGCAGCCGAGCGCGCTCGTGTCACCGTACCACCATTCCCGCTGGAGAGGTGCTTGGGCACGTACACGCACCGTGCCTACGGTCAGGTCGAGATCGTGGGAGGGGACCGTGGTCTAGTGCTGCGGCTCTCGGATCAGTTCAACTGGCCAGTGGAGCACGTAAGGGACGACAAGTTTCGGGTTGTGTTCCACGATGGAGCGCAGAGTTATCCCGAAGCTCTCACGTTCGAGTTCGACGATGACGGACGGGTGACCGCGCTGAGACTCGGGGGCCCGAAGTACGAGCGCGTTGCGCCACCGGAGCAGGAACAGCAGGGCCAAGGAAGCTGAGTTTCTAGTCCGACGTTGCTAGCTGGCCATCTCCTCGACCATTTCCGCACGTATCAGTACGTCGAACCCCTGGAAGAAATACCTGCGCAGGCCGTCATCTTCCGAGTACTCGGCGGTGCCCTCAGCAATCGCTTCGAACGCCTCTCCCACGCGGCGGATGACGTCGCTCTCGACCCAGGGATCGTTGTGTCCCGCGAGCACGTAGTCGTACTGGTCGAGTATGCCCACGAGCCGCTCGTTCGACGCGATGTAGTCATCGATGTTCACGTCCCCACCGAACGCGTAGAGAGGCCCGGGGAAGAAGTGGTCGCCCGTCCAGAGCAGTCTGTTCTCCCGGTCCAGCAGACAGATGTGCGCCGGCGAGTGGCCCGGGGTTTCGATAACCTCAAGCGTCCTGCCGCCCAGGTCGATGATGTCACCGTCTTCCAGAAGCTGGGTCGGTACGATGGGCGGGATCGTCCACGTCGGGCCGTCGAACCCCTCGGGCAGCGGCTTCCAGAGGTAGTCGTCGGTGATATATCCCTGTAGCGACTCGCTATCGCGTCCGGCGGCCAGAACCGCGAGGCCAGCCGGATCGCTCGGTGCCGCAATCTCATCGAAGCGGTAAGCGCCGCCTATGTGGTCGTAGTGCTCGTGGGTGAGCACCACCGAGACAGGTAGATCGGTTAACTCCTCCACCACCTGGCGGATGTCTCCGATCCCGGTGCCGGCGTCGATGAGGACGCCGCGCTCCGTTCCTAGCACCAGGTAGCTGATCGCCTCCTCGAACTGGTTCGGCTCGTAAAGTGCGAAGGTGCCCTCGGCCAGGCGGTAGACTTCGAACCACTCCTGATACGTTCCGACATGTTCGAGCGTCGCGTAGACGGGACGCGGGTGGACGCGCCACCACTCAGAGGGTTGGATGAGCTCGGATGTCGCTTCTTCCTGCGAACACCCGGCGATCCCGGCACTCACCAGCAGCGCCGCGAGCACGAGTATCTTGCGGATCATGCTGACACCTCCGGTCTACCGGCAGATGATCGCTCGGTACTGGAGCACGACAGGTTGGGTATGGGTGCCGTGACAGTCTGGGACCGAGGGACGCGATCCTGCAACCCCACCTGATACCGCTCTGGTCTCCAGGGAGTGCGCGCCCGTATTCTTGAGCGAAACTCGGCCCACGCTCGCCCTCTGATGGAGGCGGACTGATGCGGCGTTCACCCGCTGTCACGGAATTTCCCTTGGCGATCGGCACCTCTCTGGCGGTGCCCTGGATGCTGATTCTTTCGGCCTGCTCCGGCCTCGATACAGGTACGGAAGCAGATCTCGTGCTGCTGAACGGCACCGTCATCACGGTGGACTCTCAGGACAATGTCGCCGAAGCGGTGGCCGTGCAGGATGGCAAGATCGTCGCCGTTGGCATCGACCGCGAGGTCGAGCGCTGGGTCGGTCCCGGGACCACTCGAATCGACCTAGAGGGCTCCACGGTCACCCCCGGCCTGCTCGACGCCCACGCGCACTTCGCCTACGGGGGAACTAGAAGACTCTACCTCCTGGATCTGAGCTATCCGAATGTGAAGAGCGTCGCCGATATCGTGGCACTTGTGGCGACGCAGGTCGAGCGACTGGAACCGGGCGACTGGGTTCACGGAGCCGGGTGGGACGAGGGGAAATTCTCAGAGCTGCGTTACATATACGCGTCCGATCTCGATTCGGTCGCGCCAGACAATCCCGTCTGGCTCCACCACACGATGGGCCACTACGGAACGGCGAACAGCCGTGCCCTGCGGTTGGCGGGCATCGACGAGAACACGCCCGATCCGCCGGGCGGTACGATCGATCGCTATTCCGATGGCACGCCCACGGGCGTACTGAAAGAGTCCGCGCAGGACCTCGTGTCGGACCTGATCCCGGACTTCAGTCCGGAGCAGTGGCGTGCCGGCATCCGTGAGCTCGCACGCGAGTTCAACGCGGAGTGCATGACGGGCGTGAAGGACCCGGGCATCGCATGGGACACGTGGGAAGCCTATCAGGATGTTTTGGCCGCCGGCGACCTGACTGTCAGAGTGTTCGTCCTCTGGTGCTGCGGGCCCTGGGTCATCGATCGCGTCGCCTCGTTCACGAAGCCGTACGATTCGACCGGAGACGATCATCTAATCTCCGGCGGCGCCAAACTCTATCTCGACGGCAGTGGTGGGGCCCGCACGGCCTGGTTGCACGACGATTGGAACAAGGACTTCAGCGGCGTGGATCAGGGGAATCGGGGGTATCCCGTCGATGATCCCGAGGAGATCAGAGAGTTGATTCGCACCTACCACGACGCGGGCTTGCACGTGAGCGTCCACGCGATCGGTGATCGAGCCATCGATTGGACGGTGGATAGCTACGCGTCCGCTCTGCAGGCGAACCCCATCTCCGGACTGCGGCACGGGATCATCCACGCCAACATCCCCACCGATCACGCCATCAATCTCATGGCGGAGTTGCAGGGAACGTACGACGCCGCCTATCCGGAACCCTCCTCGATCTTCATGTGGTGGATCGGCGATACCTACGCCGGCAACTTCGGGCCCGAACGCTCGCGGCGACTCAATCCGTTCCGAACTTACCTCGAGAAGGGCATTCGCTGGGCACAGGGGTCCGATTACTACGTTGCGCCGTTCCCGGCGCGCTACGGTCTCTGGGCGAGCATGGAACGTGAGACGTTGCTGGGCGTGTATGGGCCGAATCCCTTCGGCAAAGACGAATCGCTAGACATCGTTACCGCGCTGCGCTCTTACACCATATGGAGCGCCAGGCAGATGTTCCTCGAGGAGAAGATCGGATCCATCGAGGTGGGCAAGTACGCCGACCTCGCCGTCTGGGATAAGAACCTCTACGAAATACCGCCAGCCGAGATCAAAGATTTGCGCTGCCTGATGACAACGTTCCAGGGCCAAGTCGTCTACCGGAATCCCGAGGCGGCGCTCGGCACGAGATGATCCCCTGCAGAGCCGGGTCGCCCGGGACCCCGCCCTCGCCGGCCTGACGCGTTTTCTCGCATCGAACCATTCTTGCGTCGGGGCGATCTAAGTATTATAGTGGGATAGTTCGCCACGCGAAGTATCGCGTGGCGAAGTAGCCCCCACGCAGAGACCCGACCGGAGGTCCCACATGTTCAGCGCCGACCTGAAGCGCGGCAGCATCGAGCTGTTGATCCTCTCCGTACTACGCGAGCGTGCCCGGCACGGCTACGAGATCGGGAAGCTGCTGGAGGAGCTTTCCGGGGGACAGCTCGAGTTCCGGGTCTCGACGCTCTACTCGGTGCTCTACCGGATGGAGAAGCGAGGCTGGATCAAGGGTCGCTGGGTGGAGCGGAAGGGCGAGCGGCGGCGGTGCTACTATACGCTGACGGGCAAGGGCCGCGAGGTCGAGTTGCAGCAGCGGCAGGAGTGGAAGGCGTTTTCCGCCATGGTGAACCATGTGATCGGAGTGAGCCATGCCTGATTGGAAGAGCTACCTGAGAGAGCGGTTGTCGTTACCCGGAATGAAGGGTCACCGGGAAGAACGGATCATCTCGGAGCTGGCGGATCACCTGGAGGACGTATATCAGGAGGCGCTGGCCCGAGGAGCGAGCGAGGCGGAAGCCGAGGCTGAGGTCGAGGCGTGGTTGGGCGACGCCGACCTTGCAACAGACGAGCTGCTGCGCAGCGAGCCGGCCCACGTGCGGGCGAAGTTGGGCCGCTGGATGGATGCGCGTGAGGAAGGTGCCAGGCGTAAAGGGGGTGCGTGGACCTTCGTGGCCGACCTGGGCCGCGACCTGCGCTTCGCGGTCCGTTCACTGGCCAAGCGCCCGCTGTTCAGCGTGGTGGTCGTTCTCGTGCTGGCGCTGGGCATCGGATCGACGACCGCCATCTTCACGCTCCTCGACGCCGTCATACTCTCACCGTTGCCGTACGACGATGCCGATCGGCTGGTATCCGTGAGCCATAGCGCGCCGGCACTGGGGGTGCAGAACGCGGGTCAGTGCGCGGCCTGGCACTTCACCTACGAGGATGAGAACCGGGTCTTCGACGACATCGGGATGTACGGGCAGGGCTTGGCGACCGTCACGGGGAGTGGGGAACCGGAAGCGGTGCGGGTCCTCTGGGTGACGAGCGGCGTCTTCCGGGCGCTGCGCATGCGTCCGGTCGTCGGCCGGATCTTCACGCCGGAGGACGAGGAACTTGGCTCGCCTAACGTCGCATTGCTGGGCTACGGGTACTGGCAGAGCCGCTTCGCCGGGGACCCGGGCGTCGTGGGGCAGACGATCGAGGCGAACGCGCAGACCTTCGAGATCATCGGTGTGATGCCGGCGAACCTGCAGAGCCTCGGAACGAATCCACTATTGATCTTCCCTCTTCGTTATGATCGGTCGACCCTATTCGTGGGGAACATCGGGTTCGGAGGCGTGGCGCGTTTGCGGGAGGGGGTGACCCTGGAGCAGGCGAACGCGGATGCGGCGCGCCTGCTGCCACTGGCCTTCGAGAAGTTCCCGGGCGGCCCGGTGGCGGACTTCTCGGAACGGGCGCGCTACACTCCGAACATCCAGCCTCTCAAGAACAGCCTCGTTGGTTCGGTGGCGAATCTGCTGTGGATCATCATGGCCGGTGTAGGGGTCGTGCTGCTCATCGCCTGCGCCAACGTGGCCAACCTGTTCCTGGTGCGGTCGGACGGCAAGGAAACCGAGATGGCGATCCGCAGCGCGATGGGCGCGAGCCGCGGCCGGATCGGTTGGGAGTACCTGAAGGAGAGCCTGTCGCTGGGTGTGTTGGGCGGCGCCGGCGGTCTGGCGCTGGCCAACTTCGGATTGGACGCGCTGGTCGCCGCGGGATCCGCCAACCTTCCGCGCCTGGACGAGGTCTCGGTGAACTGGGGCGTGCTCACCTTCGCGCTCATCGTCTCGCTGGGCGCCGGCGCCTTCTTCGGCATGTTCCCCGTGCTGAGACAACGCCGGGTGGCGCCGGTTGACGCTCTCAAGGAGGGTGGTCGCAGCGGCACGACCGGGGTGCGGCGGCAGCGGGCGCAGAACGCACTGGCGGTGAGCCAGATGGCCCTAGCGCTGGTGCTGCTCATCGCCTCGGGTTTGATGTTCCGCACCTTTGTGTCGCTGTGGAGGGTGGATCCCGGGTTCCACAATCCGGAGAACGTGCTGGCGCTCCGGCTGTTCATTCCAACGGCCGAGATCGCCGACCCGGCGGAGGTCGCCGCGACCCACGAGCGCATCGCGCTCCGCCTGGCAGAGATCCCCGGCGTGCAGTCGGTCGCACTCGGCACCATGATGCCGATGGACGGGGTCAACAATGTGAATCCGCTCTACGTCGACGGGTTCGACTACTCGGGTGACCAGACGGCGTCGATACGCCGGCACAAGTGGATTGGTGGCGGATACCTCGAGACGCTCGAGATCCCGCTGCTCTTGGGCCGCACGCTCACCTGGCAGGACGTCCGCGAGCGCGCCCCGGCGGTTTTGGTCTCCGAGAGCCTGGCCCGCGAGTACTGGGGCTCGCCGCAGGCGGCGCTGGGCCAACGGGTCTCGGTACGATCGGAGCCGGTTCGTTGGCATGAGGTCGTCGGCGTGGTGGCCGATGTCAGAGAGGATGGACTGGGCCAGGATCCGCCGCTGATGGTCTACTGGCCGCAGGTCACCCTGGCGTTCTGGGAAGGGGATCCGCCCGACCAGATCTTCACCTGGCGGGGGATGGGCTTCGCGATTCGCAGCGATCGGGTCGGCACGGTCGGGTTCGTAGATGAGGTTCGGGCCGCCGTCTGGGAGATCAACCCGAACCTGCCGGTGCGCGGGCTCCAGTCGCTGGAGGAGCTGATGGGCCAGTCGATCTCGCGCACGTCCTTCACCCTGGCGCTGCTCGGCGTTGCGGCGGGCGTGGCGCTGCTGCTCGGAGTGATCGGCGTCTACGGCGTGATCTCCTACGCGGTGAGTCAGCGGAGCCGCGAGCTGGGACTGCGGATGGCGATGGGCGCACAGGCCGGGCAGGTGAAGGGATTGGTGCTTCGTCAGGGTCTGGTCCTGTCGGCGGCCGGTGTGGCCATCGGCGTCGCCCTGGCCCTCGGTCTCACGCGACTGATGGCGGGGCTCTTGTTCGGCGTGAGCCCGATCGATCCGCTCACCTTCCTGGCGGTCGCCGCGGGCCTCGTCGGTGTGGCTCTCCTCGCCAGCTACTTGCCGGCGCGCCGCGCTGCCGGGGTCGATCCGATGGACGTGCTGCGGGCGAAGTAGCGCGGCGGCAACGCGCCGGCGCCGTCACTCCGCCCGCATCGCCTCGACTGGATTCGCGCGCGCGGCGCGCCACGCCGGCACGAGCGAGGCACCCAGCGCGACCGTTCCCATCAGCACGGCGACGGCGGCCAACGTCGCGGGGTCGGTTGCGGACACCCCGAACAACATGCCCTGTAGCGCGCGTGTGGCGACCAGTGCGCCGCTGATTCCGATCGCCAATCCAACGGCGGTCACGAGCGCGCTCTGCCACAGGATCAGCCGCACGAGTCGCCGCCCATCGGCGCCGAGCGCCGCCCGCACCGCCAACTCGCGGCGGCGCCGTCCCACGGTGTAGAGCATAGCACCGTAGATGCCGCCGGCGGCGAGCAGCAGGGCTACTGCCGCGAAGCTGATGACGAGGGCCGAGTAGAACTTCGGCGTCGCGACGGACTGGGCCATCCGCTGTGAGACCGTGAAGACGGCTGGCAGCGCCATGTCGGGATCCAGTTCCCAGATCGCCTCCCGGACCGCCGGGAGGATCGCCGCCGGGTCGCCGGCGGTGCGCACCGCGAGCGCGTTCATAGCCCCGTCCGCACCCCAGCGCTCCCACGAAACGTAGAGCATGGTCTGATCACCCTGGTCCAGGCCCCAGTGGTGAAGCCCGGACACCACTCCCACCACCCGCAGTTGCTGGAGTCCCCCTTGCTGCTGCAATCCCCGAAACACCCGGCCGATCGGGTCCCGATCGCCGAACAGCCGGTGGGCCAACGACTGCGACAACACGACGGGAATCGGAAACTCGTCCGCCGCGCTTGAGTTGAGGTCATCGCCGCGCAGGTCGGCACCGATAGTGGCGAAGAAGCCGGGCGAGACGGGGTGGATCGTCGTTACTTGCTCGATCTCGACTCCCTCGTCGTTCACGTACCGCTCTTGCCACCAGCCCAGCCGGCGCCCGCCGTAGTACTGGAACGGGACGGTGATGGCAACAGCGGCCGCCCGCACACCGGGGATCCGTTCGATGCGGGGGAGCAAGCGACGCACGAATTGCACCCTGGCCTGCTCATCATACCGGTCG
>CAYFSW010000075.1:0-35719 GCA_964345885.1 uncultured Gemmatimonadota bacterium
GTCGCAATCCCGGGTTCGCCGCCGTGGCGGTGGTCACGCTGGCGCTGGGGATCGGTGCGAACACGGCGATTTTCAGCCTCGTAAGCCCGTACCTGTTCAAAGCTCTGCCGTTCCGCGATGCAGATCGGCTGGTGCACCTGTTCCACGTCGATTACGACGTCGGGTTCAATCAGGCGCGTTTCTCACTGCCGCAGTACGCGGACTACAAGGCGGGCTTCGAGTCGTTCGAGGACCTCGCCGTCTACACGTACGGCGTCAGAAACGTAACCGGCCACGGCGAGCCCGAGTCGGTGACCGTGGGCCGAGTCACGGCCAACACGATGAGCCTGCTGGGAGTCGAGCCGCTGCTCGGGCGGGCCTTTCTGCCGGACGAGGACCGCCCCGGAGCCGCCCGGGTGGCCATCTTGTCGCACGGGCTCTGGCAACGTCGCTACGCGGGGGAGCGCGGCATCATCGGTCAGACGATCATGCTGGATGAAGTCCCGCACAGCGTAATCGGCGTCATGCCCCGCGAGTTCGTCTTCCCGTACGGCGGGGTCAGAATGTGGACCGCGCTGCAGGCCGAGCCGGCGACCGCCGATCGCGGAGAGGGCAGCTACCTGATCATCGGGCGGCTGAAATCGGGGGCGACGCTGGAGCGCGCCCGGGTCGAGATGGAGACCATCCACGGGCGGCTGAGCGCCGAGTACCCGGAACTGGACGGGCGGTATGGAGTGCGAGCGGTGCCGATCCGCGCCGGACTCCTATTCTTCTACGACGTCATCCGCGGCATGCTGCTCCTGCTGATGGCGGCGGTGGGCTTCGTGCTGCTGATTGTCGCCGCGAACGTGGGCAACATCATGCTGGCTCGCGCGACGGCTCGGGAGCGTGAGGTCGCGATCCGCTCGGCGCTGGGCTCGAGCCGGCTCCGCCTGATACGCCAATTCTTGACGGAGAGCACCGTGCTCGCCGGGCTGGGCGCCGCTGTGGGCGTGGCAATCGCGGTAGTTATCGTCAGGCAGATCGGGCCGACGATGCCCGAGGATCTGTACCGGGTGGGCGACGCGACCGTGGACGGTGCGGCGCTCGGTTTCACCGCTCTCGTATCGATGGTGGCGGTGGTGTTCTTCGGACTCGCGCCAGCGCTCCAAGCTTCGCGCCTCGATGTCACGGCTACTATAAAAGAAGGCGGCAGGGGTTCGAGCGCTGGAGCCAAGGGCAAGCGACTCCGTAGCCTCCTCGTCGTCTCGCAGGTCGCGATGACGCTGGTGCTGCTCATCGGAGCCACGATAACGATACAGACGCTCATCGGGATGCAGCGCATCGACCCCGGATTCGACACGGATCGAGCCTTGACGATGCGGGTCCGGTTGTCGACGTCGAAGTACCCGGAGAGGCGGCAGCGCGTGGCGTTCCAGGATGAGGTACTGCAAAGGGTCGCGGCGCTACCACAGGTAGAGGCGGTGGGTGGCGTTGCATTTCTGCCGCTCGACTTTTCCACCAGCTACATGGGCTTCGAGATCGAAGGCCGCGCACCCGCAGCGCCGGACGAACGGCTCTTCGCCAACGACAACAAAGTCACGCCGGGCTACTTCGCCGCGATGGGGATTCCATTGCTGCGGGGTCGACCGTTCAACCGGGGCGACAGCGAGGACACACCAAAAGTCATTGCCATCAATCAGACGATGGCGGAGCGCTTCTGGCCGGGCGACGACCCGGTGGGACGACGCGTGCTACTCGACCCGGAGGAGGAGGGCGACTGGGCCACGATCGTGGCCGTGGTGGGGGACGTCAGGCATCGCTTGCTGACACGGGACGTCGACCCGCAGATCTACATCCCACAGGGGCAGCAGGCCACTCGGGCCATCAGCCTCATCGTGCGCACGCCCGGCGAACCCAGCGCGGTGGCAGCGGCGGTGCGCGAGACGATCTGGTCGGTGGATCCCGGCATGCCGATCGGCGGAGCGCGGACTCTACAGGAGGTTGTCGCCCAATCGCTCGGCCCGTTCCAGATCGTCTCCGGCCTGCTCAGCCTGTTCGGCCTGCTGGCGCTGTTGCTGGCCTGCGTCGGCCTCTATGGCGTGGTCGCCTATTCGGTCAGCCGACGCGTCAACGAGTTCGGCATCCGCATGGCGCTGGGTGCGGAGCGCAGTGACATCCTCACGCTCGTGATGCGCCACGGTGCGATCCTCGCCGGGATCGGGGTCGTCATCGGCCTCGTGATCTCGGTTGCACTGACCCGAGTCATGGCCGCGGCGGTGGCGGGCGCGGAACAGCCCGGGATCCCGACGTTCGGCGGCGTGGCACTGCTGCTTATCGCGGTGGCGCTGGCGGCTAGTTACCTGCCGGCGCGGCGCGCGGCACAGGTGGAGCCGGTGACGGCGCTGCGTTACGAGTAGTCGCTCGGAAGAGCTTCAGGCTACCATTTCAATATCCAGTATCCGACATCCATTGATCAGATACTCAAGGTATAGTCAAACAGCAATGATCGAGATCCAATATCCAAGGCTCAGAACTGAGCAGCAGAATCCAAGGACATTGGATGTTGATCTTTGGCTCTTGAGGTCCACTTGGCCAACTGATCATTGGATATCGGATATTGGATACTGATGTCAATAACCTGCGCTAGCGTCCGTCCTTCTTTTGTCCACGGATCCGCGGTGCCGGCTTGACCTGGGGCTGCCGCTGCCGCGGCGCGTTCACCTTGAACTCGGTATCCGCCGAACTGTCGCCCATCTGTACGCGCACGGTGTAAGTACCGGGCGTGACGTAGAGCTGACGGTCGAGCCGCACCGCCTCAGCCCACGGCGTGTCGGCCGGCTTGACCTCCTCTTTCTCTGCGACGCGCGCCTGCTCGGCGGGCAACGCGAGCTCGGGATCGAGCATTAGATCCCAGCGCAGAGTGTTCACGCCGCGCACGACGTCCAGCTCGCCGCGGCGCAATACGTTCTCGTCCTCATCGAGCACGCTCCACTCGGCGCGGCCGTCGGTGTCGACCCAGAACGGGAAGTTCTGGTACGGTGCGTCCTCGGGCCGGTAGTACCAGAGCGAGCGGCGCGAGCTCCAGCCACGCGAGTAGGTTACGCCGTCGACCGGGAAGACGTGGACTTCTGAGGCGCGCACCTCTTCGTTCAGCTCCTGAACCGGAAGCACGTCGAGAATCCAGACGCTGCGGCCGTGGGTGCCGGCGACCAGCTCGCGCTCGCGCGGATGCACGATCAGGTCGTGGACCGGGACATTGGGCAACCCGGAGCCCGCCGCCTGCCAGGTGTGGCCGGTATCGAGTGAGACATAGGCGCCGCGGTCGGTGCCGACGTAGAGCACCGCCGGGTTGACGGGGTCCTCGCGGACCACGTTCACCGGCTCGTCGGGTAGTCCGCCGGATATGTCGCGCCAGGTGCGACCGAGATCGTGGGTCCTGTACACGTAGGCGGTGATGTCGTCGTCGCGATAACCGTTGAGGCTGACGTAGGCGACGTTCTCGTGGTGGTTCGACGCCTCGACCCGCGAGACCCAGCGATCACGAGGCAGACCACCGCTGACCTCGGTCCACTCGGCGCCGCTGCTCCGCGTTACATAGACATGACCATCATCGGTGCCGACCCACAAGAGCCCGAAGCGCTTCGGTGACTCGGCGACGACCGTGATCGTGGCGAACGGCACATCGCCGCGGTTAGAGCTGTGCGTCAGATCATCGCTCAACGCCGTGAACGTCTCGCCCTGGTCCATCGAGCGGAACATCTTGTTCGCCCCGTAATAGAGCACGTCGGCGTTGTGCGACGAGAGCAGGATCGGCGTCAGCCAGTTGTAACGCAGCGGCTCCTCCAGAACACCGTTACGCGGCTTCACGCGCTGATAGCCGGCCGGCCCGCTGCGGAAGTAGTAGCCGAACTGCGAGCCCGCGTAGTAGGTGGCATTGTCGCGCGGGTCGATCTGCGCCCACATGCCGTCGCCGCCGCCGGCGCGCTCCCAACTTGACGTGATGTTGGGCCGCGAGCGGCTCGAGCCTTTCAGAACGCCGTTGTCCTGCAGGCCACCGTAGATGTTGTAGGGATCGGCCATATCGACGGCGACTGTGTAGAACTGGCCGACGGAGACGGTCGACAAGCTGAGCCACGTTTTGCCACCGTCGAAGGTCACGTCGAGGCCGCCGTCGTTACCGAGTACCACGTGCTGGGATTGCTCAGGATCGATCCACATCGCCTGATGGTCGCCGTGCACTCGGCGACCGGCAGTTCCACGCCAGGTTACACCGCCGTCCTCCGAGACCAAGAGGGGGACGCCCAGGACGTAGACGCGGTCAACGTCGTCGGGCGCCGCCCGGATCTGGCCGAAGTAGTAGCCGTAGGTATAGACCGCCTGGCGGATCGGCTCCGGGTTCATGCGGCGCCACGTGATGCCGGCGTCGTCCGAGCGCCAGACCTCGATCCCACGGATGTCGGCCGAGAAAAGCGCTGCATTCGCGTCCTGCAGCGCCTGCAGCAAGTCGTCGATCGTAATCGAGTCGCTGCGCACGGCGGCGATGAGCCGGCCTGCATCGAGTCGCGGATCGATATCGTTGCCGCGGATGAAGTCCTCGATCTCTTCGGGGTCCTGCGCAAGGAATTCGTCCTTGCTCATGTAGCGTAGGCGCTTAGCCGTTACCGCCCCACCACCGAGGTCCCACTCGTCCTCGGGCAGTACCTCCTGGTTGTCCACCGAGGCGTAGAGCACCTGCGGGTTCGCCGGCGAGACCGCCAGGCCGACGCGGCCCACGTGCTCGCCGCGGGGGAATCCGCCGGCCAGGCGCTCCCAGGTCCCGCCGCCATCGGTCGACTTCCAGATGCCGGTGCCGTCGCCGCCCTCGACAAAGTTCCACGGTCGGCGGATCCGCTCCCAGGCCGCGGCATAGATGACGTCCGGGTTTCCCGGCTGGAACGCGAGATCGACGTAGCCGGTGATCTCGTTTTCGCCGGCGAGCACGAGTTCCCAGGTGTCACCGCCGTCGTCCGAGCGGTAGACGCCGCGCTGGCCGCCCGGCGTGTAGAGCTTGCCGAGGACCGCGACGAGGACGCGATCGGGGTTCCGCGGGTCGACGAGGATCCTGCCGATGCGGTCCGACTCCTCGAGCCCGACGAGTGTCCAGGTCTGGCCGCCGTCGTCCGAACGAAAGACGCCCGCTCCGCCGTACGACGAGCGCGACGAGTTGTTCTCGCCGGTTCCCACGAAGATCCGCAGCGGGTTCGAGGGATCGAGGGCCATGTCGCCTACGATGATGGACGGCTGGTCGTCGAATAGCGGCTCGAAGCTGATACCGTTGTTCGTCGTCTTCCAGACGCCGCCGGACGCGTAGGCGACGTAGAAGGTGTACGGCGCGCCGGGCACACCCTCGATGTCGACCAGCCGGCCGCCCTGGACGACCGGCCCGACGTCGCGCCACTCGAGCCCCTTGAAGAGGGTCGTACGATCCAGCTCCTGGTGGCGCTCCCAGGCCTGCCGCCGCTCCTCCAGCGTCGGCGGGCCCGCCGGCCGGGGTCGCCGCTGGGCGAACGCGTCGGTGGCGAGGGCCAGCAGCACGGCAATGGCACACGCGTATCTCAGCATGGCAATCACTCCGGAATCGTGTGGGTTTGGTCGCTCGCGATCGGCGCCAAACTAGGCCCCGGCGCGGCCCGAGTCCACAGGGCGGCGGTCGCCCGCTGCGGCTTGCGTCCGCCGGCCCGCGCATGCATGCTCCCCCATGCCCGACGAGCCGAGCGCCGACTATTACAGGCTCCAGGAAGCGCTCGCCGGTCGCTACTCGCTGGAACGCGAGCTGGGTCGCGGCGGCATGGGGATCGTCTACCTGGCCCGCGAGGTCAGCCTCGACCGGCCGGTGGCGATCAAGATCTTGCCGCCCGAGCTCGCGGAGAAGCCGGCGGCGCGCGAGCGGTTCCTGCACGAGGCGCGCATCGCCGCCCGGCTGTCGCACCCGAACATCGTGCCGATCTTCTCGGTCGACGAAGTAGGCGAGTTCGTGCTGTTCGCGATGGCCTACATCGACGGCGAGTCGCTGGGAGATTGTATTCGGTCCCGCGGCCCGCGGCCGCCTTCCGAGGTCGCCCGCATTCTCCGCGAGGTCGCGTGGGCGCTGGGCTACGCTCATGCACAGGGCGGCGTCCACCGCGACGTGAAGCCGGATAACATCCTTCTCGAATCGGGAAGCGGGCGGGCGTTGGTAGTGGATTTCGGTATCGCGAGCGTGGCGGAGAGCGCCGGCGCGACCGAGCCGGGCCAGATTTCGGGCACGGCGGAATTCATGAGTCCCGAGCAGGCGAAGGGCGAAGCGGTGGGACCGGCCAGCGACACCTACTCGCTGGGCGTGGTCGGCTACTACGCGCTCAGCGGCCGCTTCCCGTTCGAAGGCTCGACCCCCCAGGTCATACTCGCCAAGCACATCAGCGAGACACCGATGCCGGTGGCAAAGGTCGCGCAGGACGTGCCGGGCAGGCTCGCCCGCGCCATCGACCGTTGCCTGGCCAAGGCCCCCATCCAGCGCTTCGCCAGCGATGACGAGCTGGCCGAATCGTTGGGACAGGCGCTTCCCGAACGCAGAGAGCTCCCCGTACCGCTACGCGTCTTTGTCAAACGCGAGGGCCGGATGGGCAGCGGCGGGGTCATACTCTATCTGTGGTTGCTGGCGGCGGTCTCAGGTATGGTTGGGGCGACGGCCGGCCAGCTGATCGCTCCCGTTTTGGGGGCCGTCGGTGGGTTCGGAACGTTTATCGCCGGGGTCACCCTCGTTCCGGCTGGGGTCGTCATCAGTCGCGCCCGTCGGCTGCTGAAGGCGGGCTACGGCCACGAAGAGTTACCTATCACGTTCAAGGCGGAGGTCGATCGCGCCCGCGAGGAGGGCGCCTTCGAGTTCGGGCACGGGCCGTCGCTGTACGAGAAGGCCGTGCGGGTCATCAGCGGCGTCAGCCTGGCCGTCGCCGCTGGCCTTCCCATCGCGATGGCCATCATCCCGGGACCCGGGCCGTTCGGTCTCGGCGTAGCCATGGCCTACGCAATGACCGTTGGAATCGGTGCCGGCGTCCTGGCCATCGTTCGTCTCCAGCGCCGCCGGCCCATCGAACAGCAACTGCGAGGCTGGTTCTGGAAGTCGCGCCTCGGACGCTGGGTCTTCAAGATCGCCGGTATCGGCCTCAAGCGAGTCCCGGCTGCGGGTTCCGCAACTTACCGCCCCACCGAGCTGGCGATCGGCCTCGCCGCCGACCGCCTGTT
Organism: uncultured Gemmatimonadota bacterium; assembly: GCA_964345885.1. GTDB lineage: Bacteria > Gemmatimonadota > Gemmatimonadetes > Palauibacterales > KS3-K002. The sequence goes on from CAYFSW010000075.1 coordinate 7,222, forward strand.
CGACGAGCTGCCTCGCGAAATCCGCAGGTCGCTCAAAGACCTCCCCGACGTAGTGCGCAAGCTGCAGTTCGATGCCCAGAAGATGCGGACACGGGTCGAGGACCTGAACGGGCTACTCGCCGAAGTCGGCAGCGAGCGGCCGGGAAGCCGCGCCCTCGCCGCATCGCCCACACCCGACGAGAGCTCCAAGGTGGCGGAGCGGCGTCAGAAGCTCTCCGACGACCTGTTCGCGGCCCGCGACGCCACCCAGCAACGGCTGGCCGACGCCGTGGCGGCGCTGGAGACGATCCGCCTCAGCCTGCTGCGCATGCAGGCCGGTTCGGGTAGTGTCGAGAGTCTGACCGGCGACCTGGCGGCGGCGCGCGAAGTGGCGGACGACATCGATCAGCTGCTCGAGGCTCAGCTCGAGGTCGATAAGCTGCTGAAGCCGGAATAGGGGACGGGTCGCCGAGGGGCCGGCTCCCAGGTGATCCTGATTCGCGCGACTTGGAGCGAGGTCCAAGGGGGACCCCCGCCGGCCCCTCGGCGGCCATCTCTCCTAAGGGGTGAACGTCACTCGGCGGTGAGGCGCTCTATGGCTTGGCGGGCAGCGTCGACGCGCGGCTGCAGTTTGGGATCGGCCTCGGCCCAGAGCTCGGCGAACTTGGCGAGGTGCCGGACGGCCGTCACGTTGTCCCCGAGATTGAAGTAGACCATACCGAGGCGCTCGTGGGCGAGCGGGCGCAATACGGCGTAACTCCATGAGTCGTAGAAGTTGAGGCGGTAGCTGGTCGTCAGCGAGTCGTAGTGGGCGGCGGCCTCAGGAAAACGCCCCAAGGCCGCGTAGGCATCAGCGAGCGCGAGCCGCGACCCGCGATACAACACTCCCCAGTCGGCTGCCCGCGCTCGCATCAAGTGCTCGATGCTCTCCTCCGCTCTTCCCTCCTGAAGTGCGATTAGCGCCTGGGCCCGATCGGCGAGGCCGCCCGGATAGAAATCACCGGTCGCCGCGATGGAGTCCATCCGCTCGACATGATCCCGGGCCTCGGGCAGGTCGCCGACGATCGCGTAACCGGTAGCCAGCACTCCGAGAGCCCCATGTACGACTGACGGAGTAGTCTCCTGATCCGCCAGCTCGGCCAGTTCGACGAGATAAGGGAGCACGCGCTCGCGTTCGCCGCCGGCCAGCGCCGAATATGCAACCGTCAGAACGGTACTGTTGATGACATCTGACATGCCGCCACGGGCCGCTACCTCCCAGGTCGAGTCGGCGAGGGCGAAAGCCCGCTCCAGCTGTCCCCGCCCCGCCACGATCGGAGTCGCCGTCCAGAGCATCCACGCGTCGCCGAAGGCGCCGAAGCGACCAGCATAGTCTACGCGCATACGTTCAGCGGTAGCGAAGTCATCCGCGTAGTACGCATTCCAGACGGTGGTGCCCACCGTCCACAAGGTTTCAGGAAAGCGCTGGCGCATTACAGCAAGCGTCGACTCCGCCGCTTCGTGCCGCCCCAAGGTGCGCTGCGCACTTGCAAGGTTGAAGTAGCCGGTAGCATTGCGCGGGTTGACCTCCACGGTGCGCACATAGAGCTCCAGGGCATCCCCATCACGACCCAACCGCTCGTATCTGTCCCCGAGGTTGTTCAGCGCGACGTCATCCTCCGGATCCAGCTCGATCGCGAGCTGGTAGTAGTAGGCAGCCGAATCGTTACGCTCGCGGATCGCGTGGTACATGGCGCCAGTCAAGAAGCGCTCACGGTCCAACAAGCGCTCGCTGTAACGATATGCCTGATCGATGCTGGCCATCGCATCCGCCGCGTTACCGGCATTCCCGTAGTTGGTGGCGAGACAGCGGTGCGCCGCCGCGAAAGCCGAATCGAGCGTCACGGCTTCACGTAACAAGGGAATGGCGGGCATGAGATCGCCGTAATCCACGTACTCCATCGCACGAGCATAGAGCATCAGCGCATCGAGTGAGGCCGTCGTCACGGCTGGCAACGGCCGGCCGCGCTTGAGGCTGACCAGCGATTCACCAAGATGCCTCCGTATTAGATGGGCGAGCCGCTCAACCGCCGGCAGCACCTGCGACTCGTCGGCGGCCACCTCGCGCACGCGCACCGCCACCTCCCCCGTGCTCGCCTCGATGATCCGCGCGCTCAGCTGGTATCCGGTACCCAGTGGCGTAACGGATCCCGCCACGACCGCTGGATAACCATCGCGACGCGCAATCTCCACCGCGACGTCTGGCACAACGCGGGTCGTATCGGGTAGGCGCATCCGGGTCAGGCTCTCATGCAGCCGCTCCCGCTCGACCACCTTCACCCGCGGCGACTGGTGGAGATCGGTGACGACGGCCTCGCGCACGGCGAGGGCGAGGGCGGCCTGGTCCGTCTCGTTCTCGAACTCGGCGACGACCACCCGGCCCTCGAGGTCCACCAGGTCGGCGGCCGCCGCCCGCACGAAGGGGCCCGGCAGCGCCAGCACGATCCAACCGGCGGCCACCAGACCCCAGGCCGCCAATGCGGCCACGAAGCTCACGCCGGCGTTACGCCACGTCAGCAATCGCCGGCGACCCGCGCTCTCGGGGCCCGGCGCCGTCTCCACCGCTACGGCCAATCCCACATCCGGCTGGCCTGCCTCGGGCGCCGGCGCACCCTCCGGCGTAAACGCCAGCACCATGACGGCCAGCAGACCGATGGCAAGAAGGACCAGCGCAACGGAGAACAGCCACTCGGGAAGGCCGTACCGCTCGGTGAACAGCGCCGTCGCTTCCAGAACAACCCAGCTACCGCCCAGATACGCGAGCAGCACCTGCCAGAGCGAACGGTGGTGGATCTCTACGATCAGCTGCTTGAAGCGAGACATAGAAGACCGCAGCCTGTTGAAATGCCAGGTTTCGGGCGGAAGGAAGTCGTTCCCGGACAAAATGGGCTTCGGGAATCTAGGCGGCAATCGCGGGCGGATGTTGGCTCTCTGTTCGTACCAACTATTGATAGCGTTTGCAGTGCGTTCTCCCACAAGCTAGTTGTAGGACGACCAATCACGACAGTCAGGAGGAGCCGAGATGATCGCGCCGGAACAGCTCGGGCAGATGATGATCCCACGGGGGTACTCGAGGCGAGCTTTCGTACGCACGCTGATCGGGGGCTCGGCCTTATCGGTCGTCGCACTCAACAAGCTGAACGCGGCGGTATACGAGAGCCTGGCTTCGCTCAACGAAGAATACGGGCAAGACCCGTCTCCCGATGGGGCCTACTGGGACGCCGTCAGGGAGCATTACATGTTCGCGGCCGGGCTGATCATGATGAACAACGGGACGGTGGGTCCGATGCCCGAGCCCGTTTTCAACACGCTGGTGAGGGCGTTCAAAGTCCAGTGCACGAGCCCCTGCGACGTGTACGGCTTCCTGCCGCGCCGGCGCGAGGAGGTCAGGACGAAGCTCGCCGGGTTCATCAACGCGTCTCCCGACGAAGTCGTTCTGACGCGAAACACGACCGAGGGGATGAACTTCGTCGCCAACGGACTGGAGCTGGGAGCCGGTGACGAGGTGCTGATGTCGAGCATGGAGCATCCCGCCGGGATCCACCCCTGGCGGCTGAAGGCGGCGCGCCAGGGGATCACGGTGACGGACGTCCCCATCGGACTCCCTCCACAGAGTGTCGAAGAAGTGACCGAGGCGTTTGAGCGGGCGATCACACCGCAAACAAAGGTAATCAGCATCAGTCACACGGTATTCATCTCCGGTCTCATCGCTCCTATAAAGGAGTTGAGCGAGATCGCCCATCAGCGCGACATACTGCTGCTGGCCGACAGCGCGCACGGCCTCGGGATGCTGAACCTGGACATGAAGGAGCTGGGCGCCGACTTCTTCACCTCGAGCCCCTACAAGTGGCTGGGCGCGCCCACCGGCTGCGGCCTGCTGTACGTGAGGCAGGAGGTACAGGACCGGCTGTGGCCGACGATTGCGTCATCGGGCTGGGACAGCGACGAGACAGCCCGTCGGTTCGAGACGCTGGGCCAGCGCGCCGACCCGATCCTCATCGCGCTCGGCGAAGCCATCGATTTTCAAAGCGTGATCGGCAAAGACCGGATCGAGCGCCGGGTCAGGACGCTGGCGAGCCACCTGAAGATGGGGCTGGAGGAGATCCGCGGGGTGCGGCTGCACACGAGTCACGACCCATATCTGAGCGGCGGCCTGACCGCCTTCTCGCTGCAAGGTGTGGAGCCTGAGCAGATCGTCAACTACCTGCGAGAGAAGTACAACATCGTGATAAGGACGATCGGGAGCGAGGAGGCGGGAACGCGCGGTGTGCGTGTGTCGACCCACATCTTCGTGAGCCTGCGCGAGGTCGACATGGTGCTGGAGGGGGTCAAGTACCTCGCGGACCACGCCTGAGGGTCAGCTGGGTCGGAGGCGGGCGGCAATTCCTTTTCATCGCCGAGCCTCCAGCAGGTGCGCCGTCATCTCGGCGAAGCCCTCGCCTCGATCGGCACCCGTGATGAAACGGGGCGGCGCCGGCAGTCGCGCGACGTAGTCACGGACGTTGCTCACCCCGACGCTCAGCGGGAAGTACTCGAACGCGGCAGCGTCGTTGCCGCTGTCACCGATAAACAGCCAGCGCTCCCTGTCCGCATCGGTGTCGAGGTCCAGCGCATCGCGCGCCGCCCGCTCGATGCCGCGTGCCTTGTCCCAGTCGCCAGGTATGGCGTGGGCATGGACGCTGGAGACGGCGCTGCGCGCGCCCTCGGCCTCGATGAGGCCGACCAACCTCTCGATGTCCACAACCGGCAGTCGGACCGTCTCGCCGACGTCGAAAGCGAGGTCGCAGCGCCGGGCGCGCTGGTCGAGGGCAGGCTTCACATGCGGCAATTCCATTGCGACGCGGCGCCGAACGCGCTCGAAGAGATCGGGATAGGTGCGGCGCCTCTCCTCGGGCTCGAAGTAGCCCTCGCACGGGCGCTCACCATCGCGCCAGACCCACCCTGCGCCGTTCTCACCGACAGCAGCATCGACGGGCCAGTGGTTGGCGACAACGTCTGCCCACCCGAGAGGCCGCCCGGTCACAGCGACGAGATGTAGCCCCGACGCGGCGAGCTCGTGCATCGCTTGGAACGCAGCCAACTCGAGGCGCCCGGCACGCGTGACGGTGTCATCGATGTCGAAGGCGACGCCGATCAGCGCCTGGCAACTCGCAGCATCCAGCTCGGCGAGCGGTCTCAATGTGGTTCCTCCTGCAGGTCACGGCGTCGGCGCGCGATTGCTTCGTGGATCCGTATCTCTAGCTCCTGCCACGGTTCGGCCGCCGCGCCGGTCATGGATGTTGCGAGCGACGCGCAAAACTCATCGCCGCCTCCGGCGCCAGCCGGCCGTCGAACGTCCAACGCTACTTCCCCTCCCTCTTCCCCGTCATTGAAGATGCGCAGGCAGGCGACGTCGAGCCGCTCGTTCAAGAAGAGCATCGAGGCGCCCATCGCATCGCTAGGCTCGATCGAGTCGATAGGCCAACCGCCGGTGTTGAAGACCTCGACCCTGCCCTTACCCGATGGATCGTCGAGTGTCGCCTCGAACGGCTTGTGGGTGTGTCCGAACACGAAGGTCAGATCGTGGGGAATGTGACCCAGTTCGTCACGTAGCTGCCGGTATGCAGGGCCGAAGAGATAGGCCTCGATCCCAGTGCGCAGCTCGGGCGACTCGACGACCTGGCGCTTTGAGCGCTCGCCGGAAAGCTTGGGGCCCACCCAGGTGAACAGCTTCTTCAGCGCCAGGCGCTCCAACTTGTCGCCTGGTATCCACGGCAGGTCGATCACCGCTACGGAGCGTTTGGCCAGCGCATCAGCGAAGAGCTCGTACTCGTCGGGCGTGCGGAACATCCTGTACAGCAGGCGCATGTCGGCGCCGGCACCGCCCGAGCGGCCGAGCAGCGACCAGACGAACTCGATCCAGGCGAAGTTCTCCTCCTCGATCTCATCGATGCTCTGCGCCTGCGGGCGATCGGGAAACAGCCAGCGCCTGAGCTTGCTGAAGAAGTGGTAGAGCGGTTCGACGTAATGGCCGTGATGGAAAAGAACGCAGCGGCCCCCGGCCTCGTCCCGCAGAGCCAAGTTCGGGTAGACGACGAGGACCTCGTGCCCCTCCCCGTCGGGGCCGTGCGGAGGATGGACCTGCTCGATGATCTTGTTGAGTAGGAAGGCGGGGACAGCCTCCTCGAGGCGCAGCGATGTGACATGGCGGAGCGGCGGTAGGCCGCCGTCGTCGGCAGTTCGGCCGGCGAGCGTGTTACCGTACTGCGTCTCGCGGGCGACCTCCCAGATGTGGTGGTCGTGGTTGCCCGGGATGTAGATCAACTTCTCGAACAGCTCGCGCTCGAGCAGCAGCCGGGCCAGCCGTTCGAAGTTGGTGAGCGCCTGGTCGAAGGTACCGAAGGCGAGCTCGAGTACGTCGCCGTTGAGGATGAGTATGGGGCGCCGGTCGCCGCGATTCCTCGCGACCACCTGCTCGAGACAGAGCACCAGCTGCTCCAGCACGGGGCCCACCCTGGAGGGATCGACCTCGTGGCTGGTCGGCATGAGGGGCGTGAGGATACTGTCCGGCTCACCGAGATGGAGATCGGAGAGGCAGACGTATCGGACATCGTGTACGTCGGATGACATGGAACTTCGCGTACTGTTGCGGCGGCCGGTGGCGCGACTCTGACTCAGAACCGAAAGACGGGCCCCCAACTGACCCGGAAGTTGTGGGATGACTCGCCCAACATGTCGGTCAGCCAGATATCGCCCACGTCCAGGCGGAAGGCCACGCCCTCCAGCCAATGGAACTCGCAGCCCAGCCCCAGGACGATGACCGGAGTGCTCTCGCTAGCGCTCACCGCGTTGTAGCCAGCCGCTCCTGCCCCGACGAGCAGGAAAGGATCGGCGGGCCACAGGGAGCGTAACGGGTGCCAGCGTACCTGCACCTGGGCGTGGCCGAGGAGCCCATCGGTTTCGGCATCGTTCGTGAAGGTCAATCCGGTCTCGAACTCCAGCCAGAAATCTTGGAAGACACCGTAGGCGTAGCGGAAGCCGCTGTTGAACCCGGCGTTGAGCGGCAGCTTGTTCTGGGTATAGAGGCCACCCAGGAAGAAATCCACCTCGTGCTGCTTTGTCGCGTCGCTCTGTGCCGCCACTGCTTGTGGCCAGATGGTAGCTGCGGTCATAGAGACAATGAGCAGCCCCAGGATGCGTGAGATCCGTGCGGACATGTTTGGGTCCTTTTGGCTGGAGAGACTCAGGCTTCGAGATTCGACCCTCGATAATAGGACTCGAGGATTTTTGCAAGGCTCTCAGGGCCAACGGTGGTCCGGCCTTCTGTCTCGCTCAGGTATCCAGGTAAGGGTTGTAGAAGTAGTGGGTACTGACCGGCCCCCAACCTTGCGCATAGCGGATCGCGAAGCGGGCCGGGTCGGTTGCGAGCTCGCCAATCGGGCTCGTGTCGTTATGGTCGTTCCAAGACCAGGGTGGATTGGCTGACCCGCCCTTCAGTCCGTTCTTATCCCGATACACGAGTCCCCACTTGCCATCCTTGTTCTGCCTGAACACAGTGCGCTTGAAGCGGTGCGCCCAGACCCCCTTCTCAGCGAACATGTCGACCAACTCGTAACCGAGAGTGCGAGTGTTCGGTTTCTCTTTCTTGTCGACAGTGCCCGGTTCGACCGCCTCCTCCCTGGGGCGGTAGTACCATATCTCGTCGCCACTGCCCCAACCCTTGTGGTCACCGCGGATGCCGTGACCCCTGGACTCGATGTAGAGCTTGACCCTTTCGGTGGAGCTATCAAGCCAGATGTTGCCATCGACGGTCTCGTTGAATTTGACGATCCGCAGGTTTCGCTTGGACGCCGGTCGCGACCTGCCGACAGCGGAGGGAATCCGCGGCTCGGTATACAGATAGAAGTTGTTGTGGGCCACCGTGACGAGTCCGTCGACCAGCCCTTCAGGTTCCTTGGTGACGACGAGCATGGCCCCCTCGATGTCGTGAATATGCTCGTCGAGGCTGTCCCGGATCAGGTTGTACAGGTCCTTAGGTTTGAGCCGCTTCCACCAATCCAAGACATGGTAGACGGCATAGGCGAGGAAGTAGTGAGTCGACGTCTCGGATACGCTGTAGTAGACCTTGGCATCGAGGATCTGATCTGGATCCTGCTGGAAGAGCTTCTCCAGCGCCTCCGGGTTGTCAGCAACCTTCGTTAGAGAGCCGGCCAGGTCCAACGGGGCGATCTGGTCTGCAAGCTTCCACTCGCGACTCACCTTCTGGGCAAATATCGGCGCGTAGGCCAGCGCGAGATCTCTCGCAGCGGCGGGATCCATGCTGCACTTCTCCTCTCCTGAGTGAAGGACTTGAACCGCCGAGCCCTTGCTCAGGCGCGCGAACAACACCTGGGAGGATCTCCATAGAGCCTATCGGTCAAGTTCCCTGGCTGAAGTAGGTAGCCAGCATCGCATCGATCGACGCCTCGAGCAGCGCACGCAACAGAGACGGGTTGTGGATCCCGTTGCCGCTGCTGGGAGCCGTGTAGAACGTGGTGCCGAACACCTCGCCGTCGCCGAAGTAGGGTCGCTCAGAAGTATAGGCGAGCTGCGCGTTCCACAGCGCCCCTTCGGCCACAGTGACCACGTCGTCGGTGATGTCGAGCTCGAACGGGTCGCCCAGTGCGACGACACGCGGAAGCAGGCCGCGATCCGACGGGTCGATGACACGATCGCTATTGGTATCCAGCCATAGCGAGTCGAGGTAGACGTGCAGCTCTTCCTGAAGAGCGAAGTAGAGCTGCAGCGCCTCGTCCCCAGTGCCATGGCAGGGCACGCATGCCCCGAAGTCGCGCTCGAAGATCTCGCACGGATCAGGCGTAGGCACTCCCTCCGGGTCGGTACAGGCGAGCGCCTCGAAGAGATGGCCCACCGACCGGAAGACGAACTGGCTGTTCTGGTCCACTACCTCGAAGGTTGAGACATGGCAGGTGGCGCACAGTCTCTCGTTCATCCCGTCGCCGTGTGCGCTGGGCCCCAGCATCCCGGGTTCCCCAGGCCACCAACCGACGTTGTAGCCCAACACCACCGGTCCCTGGGCGGCATGCGGGCCGAACCGGCTCGGCGGAGTCCCGCGACGAGCGTGACAACGCACACAGAGGTTGTTCTCGAACGAATGATCGGCGACGTCGGCGCGCAGATCGGCGGAGAAAAACGAGCCGTGCGGGTCGTGACAGACGGAGCAGACGATGGGCTGGTTCTGGCCGTCGCCCGCCTCCAGGTAAACCGACGATTCGAAGAACTTCTCAGCCAACGCCGCCTTGCCCTCGTGGCACGACATGCAGGTCGGCAAAGAGCCAGCCGAACCTTCCTGCGCGGGCACGGTGCCGTGGCGCGATTTGCTCCACTCGTCGACGTACGGGTGGTGCTTACCGGTGTGGCACTCGCCGCAGCCTTTCGAGGGATCCGGGCCAACGGCGATGGGCGCCAGCGGGATCGGCCCGGGCAGGCCCAGCCAGTGCTCGGGCCCGGCTCCGTGGCACGACTCGCACTGCACGTCTGTGAACTTCTCGACGGGCTCCAAGTCGTGGCCAGCTGGTTCGTCTATCGTATTGCCGAGCTCCGACACCGAGTGGCAGCCCTCGCACATCGGTTGGGCGGAGGGGCTGGACTGCAGACCACCCCAGGCGACGGAGTGGAGCGTCGACACCCAACTCAGGTGTTGTGTCGAGTGACAGCCGGTGCACGGCGTCACCTTTTCTATCGTGTCTTTGTAGCCGTAGAGGCCGAAGGGGTCACCCTCCACCGTCACGTCGGCATCGGCACTCACCTCCTCGCTCGTGGCGCTGATCGTCGCGAGGCCTCCCCGCAGACCGACGGCCAGGTTCGGCAGCTCCGGGACGAAGGCAACGATGGCGGAGTTCGAAGTCGACCAGTCGACCGCACGGTCGGGCAGCGGGTTCCCGTCCGCGTCGCGAGGCGTAGCCTGGAACTCATGGTCCCAGCCGATAGGAAGCGTCGTCTCGTAGGTATCCAAGTCGACGGAGGCGACGGGGACGCCGAGGACGCCGTAGGTGCTGAAGCTATTGATCGCGCCGCTCACCTGGTTAGCGACGATGTTGGCGGCGCTGCCGCCGACCTCGTCCCAGAGCGAGCCTACGGCCTCGAACAGGCGGAGCTCATCTTCGCGAACTCCACCCGACAACCCACTCTCGTCATACATGATGGTCAGCTGGACCGGGCGGGCGAAGCTGGTGCCGGCGGGCCCGAAGGTGTACACCGCGCCGCTGACGACCCGTGCGTCCTGGGGATAGCTCGTGGCAGCCGCACAGGTGACGTTGATGGCTTGGGAGACAGCACCGGCCGGAAACACCACGGTCACGTTCCCGTTTTCAAACGTAAGCGTCCCACCAGCGGGGCCCATGTTCGTGGGTACATTGATGACGTCGGTGATCTCACCACCGCCACCGCCGCCGCACGTGTTGAGAGTGAGGATGACCGAAGTGATCGCGATGAGGTAGCCGCTCCTGCGGCTCCAGCTGGGCCGGCGCATGGAAGCATCCCTCCGTCCGATGAGGTCACCCATGCGCTCGCATCACACCGCCCCGCAGCGTCCACCGCTTCCTATCATCGCTGGCGAACGCACAGGAACACCATGGCGTGCCATCGGCCAGGCACGTCACTTCTTTCGAATGAGTAGGCGTAATCTAGGGTCCGGTCTTTCACCGGCAACCCAAGCTGGAAAGGAAGCGCCCGCTATTTGCCCTGCAGCAAATGCCTCTCGATAGCCAGGTCGGTGCGGCCTCTCAGGGTGTGGGGTGCTATCCGGCCACAGATCCCCAACCCATTCACCGGCATGCACATCCGGTAGCACCAGTTGGTGCGGCTCTTCGTCAAGGGACATCCCCAGGTCCCGCGGAGGGTCAAGGTGCGGTGGGGACGGCTCCTCCTCACGCGCCTAACAGCCATAGGGTTAGCCTCACACGTGTGAACGGGAGGGGCCATCGCACGCACTAATTATATCAATAATCGTTAAACATAAAACGGCGTGCGCGCTAGCCCTGCCAGGGGGACCCGGGAGCGTTCTGGATATCTCGAATTACCTTCAGGTGATGCCGGGTGTGAATCTCGATGGCGCTCAGCCATTGACGCGGCGTCAGATCACCGAAGGCGAAGTGGTTGACGCGGCCCCGGGCGCCATCGATCTCCGGCAGCCGAGCCTCCAGTCGCTCCAGGGCCCGGCGCGACTGGACCAGCAGGCTGCCCAGTCGATCCCTCGAGGCCGCCTCCGGGCGAGTGAAATCCGGCGTCCTCCCCACCCCTCGGGGTATCCAGCCGGTGAACAGCACCATGTGGCCCACCAGAGAGGGACGGCCACCGCCGGGGGCCTCCGCTCGCAAAGCCTCCTCGATGGCGCCGGCCATGGCCTGCGTAGCCCGAGCTATGTGGTTCAGCTGCTCAGCGACGCTCCAGGTCGAGATCCGCTGGGCCCGGTAGGAGAGTCGTTCGTCGTCTTCAGCGGCCAGCTTCTCCAACTGGTCGCACTGTCGTAACAGGGCGTCGTACGTCCCGCGACAATGCGGCAGAGCAGCTTCGGCCGTATTTGTCGAACTCATCTTCGGACCTCGGCTAGTTGGGCGGACCGGAGTTGACCTTCAGCTCCTTCACCTGGGAGATCACCTGCACGTTGCCGGAATTCAGCATGCGCTCCAGCTCCTCCATCCGCGACCCCATCATTCGCTCCATGGCGGCGCGCTGGCTGGCGGGCATCTCCTCCAGCCGCCGCTTCATCTCCTCCAGAGATTCCCGGGCCTGCTGCATCTCCTCATCGCTCATTGCATTGTTCATGCCGGCGACGGACATCTCGAGCAGGAAGGGGTGGAGCATGCCGTCGACCTCGCGATAGTCCTTGAGCTCGATCTTCATCGTAGTTGGATGCCAACTCCCGTCCCGTCGGAACTCGCCTTCCATCTCCAACTCACGGATCAGGTACTCGCCCGTGTCGATGTAGAACGTGCCCTTCCTGGGCTTGAAGTCCTCCTGGTCGTCGGGCGTCTCGGGATCGAAGTCGATACCGCTGAAGTCGTCGACCGTGACGACGTGACAGTCGAATCCATCGACGTACTGCATGCCGGCGAGGGTCGCCCGATCGGCCACCTGCATGAAGCTGTTGTAAAAGGTCCCGGCGCCCTGCTGGTCAGAGCCACTGCTGCTCTTGAGAACAAAGGTCGGCCGCCCGTCAACCATCTCTTTCTCGAAATAATTGGTGGCCTCGAACCCCATCACGTCCATAACGACAGTGTAGTTGTCGATCCCGGACATACGGTCTTCGAACCGGGCCATGGCGGTCTCGAGCACGTCCGCCGCCGATTGGCCGGCGGCTGCTGGGGCGAGTGCGAGAGCGAACAGAAGAGACGGCAGACCTATGCGGATTGCCTTGCGGAAGCGGAACATGACGGTGCTCCTATGGTTGGGTTCTCAGATGCTAATCGCGCGCCCAACGTTAACCGCTGGGGTATAGTCGCTCAAGCCCCGGTCGCGGCCGGCTCTTCCGCCGTTCCCAGATTCGGGAATCCTCCGTCCCGCAGGCGGTCAGCGGAGGGCTCGATCCTCGCGCCGCCCGGTCACGCAACCGTCCATCGCGCAACGAGTTACGCGAAAGACTCGTCTGGCACGGCCCCTGCCAAGTATGGCGGGCGGCGTTTTCCGATGCCGTGGAATTCGTCAACCCGAGACACGATCCGCATCGAGGTGCAGCATGATTTTATTGGCGTTGATCATCGGATTGTTCGTCGCCTGCTCGGGGCGCGACCAGCAGCAGCCCCGGACCGAGGAACTGGTCTTTCAATCCGGGTCGTTCAGGGTGGTGGGCGATCTAAAGCTGCCGGAGGAGCGCGGTCCTCATCCCGTCGTCCTGTTCGTGCACGGCGACGGACCGAACAGCCGTACTTCGGGCGTAACGTACCCGCCGATCATGGAGCGCATGCAGCGCGCCGGCTACGCGACCTTCGCCTGGGACAAGCCGGGCACCGGTGCGTCGACCGGCCGCATCGACCGCAGCCGTTTGGTCGAGCAGCGGGCCCAAATCGTTCTCGACGCCATCGCGCTCATCAAGGATCACCCAGACATCGACGCTGAGATGATAGGCCTGTGGGGGATCAGCCAGGCGGGCTACGTGATGCCACGCGTGCTCTCGCTGAGCGATGACATCGCTTTCATGATCGCGGTCTCCTGCCCCGGCGAAGCGGGCGCCGACCAGGGCGTCTTCCTGCTGACGTCACAGGCGGTCTGTGCGGGGCTCCCGGCCGAGGACGCGGAAGAGGTCGAGCGGCTGATCAACGGAGCCGGTCGTGCCCAAACGTACGGCGAGTACGTGCGATACAAGACGCAGCAGGCGGAGTATCCGGCCCTTGCCGAAATGACCCTACTGGGCTTCAGCGTCGAGCCGCGACCGGAGTCGGACTGGCACGCCGACGATCTCACCGGCGAGTATTTCCGAAACCCGCTGGAGGCGATCGAGGGGATCACGATCCCCGTGCTGGCCTTCTTCGGCGAGCTCGACACGCAGGCCGACCCGTTCCAGGGCGCCGAGGCCTTCCGAGCGCTGCTGGAGCGCGCGGGAAACCCGCATTCGCGCATCGAGCTGATCCCAGGGGCCGACCACAACATCATCCTATCGGAGACCGGCTGCCTGACGGAACGCCGTCGAAGGTCGCGCCAGGGCTGGACCAACTACGCACCGCAGTACCTGGACACGCTGGAGGAGTGGCTGCGGGGATTGCGTCGCTGAGTTGCTAGCGAGTTCTCCGGCGGGCGCGGGCGTTTCTACGCCGCGCCGTCGCGGCCTTGCGCTTCTTGGCGGCGCTGGGCTTCTCGTAGAAGCGCCGCTTCTTCATATCCTTGAACAGACCGGAGCGGATCACCTTACGGCGAAATTTCTTGAGCGCCCATTCAAGGTTGTCGCCTTCTTCCAGCCTCACCTCGACCATGACCCACCCCCCGACGAGAGCAAAAAAACACGGGACCTGGCCAAAGCTCGGATCCCGTGACCGATTGGCGGTTTCGGGGCGAACCCGCGCGATCGCCCACAATGCAAGTGACTCAACCTAGCACAACGTCTGTTTCCTGTCCAGGCAGACAGTTGACAGAACCCGAGATAGTGCTATGCTTATGCGCCGTTGAGAATACCTGCGACTTAATCGAGGGACCTGGCTCATACGCAGGCCCCTCGTTTTGCATGCCCAGCGCGGGGGCCAAGGTCCGCGCAGAACATGTAGTCGGTACGTACGGCAGCGCCGGACTCCGATTACAAGAACGATCAAAAGGAGTACGGCAGATGCGTACGACTGGCACAGTCAAGTGGTTCAACGACAGCAAGGGCTTCGGGTTCATCACGCCCGAGGACGGGCAGAAGGACTGTTTCGTCCATCACACAGCCATCCAGGCCGACGGCTTCAAGAGCCTGAGCGAGGGTGAGCGTGTGGAGTTCGACGTCGTGCAGGGCGACAAGGGCCCGGCGGCTGCAAACGTGGTCAAGTTGGGCAGCTAGAGCCTCTCGATAAAGCCACGGAACAGGGGCCACCTCGATGAGATCGGGGTGGCCCCTGTCTTTTGAGTCGTTGAACTAGTCATGGACGCATTCACGCAAGCGAAGTATCATGACCCCATAGCCCTCGAAGCGTAGCGCCAGTCTGGGGGGCGCCCCGCGCCCTCCAAGTCACAGGAGGTGCGCCATGAATAGGGCACCAGCTCTCGCTCTCAGCTTGTTGCTCGTCGCTTCCGTATACGCTGCGCCCCAACCCGCCCGGGCGCAGCAGCAGGCGTCGGACGAGCTGAACTTCGCCGGCGGGACCCGCTTTCAATTCTTGTTGCCCGCGGAGGGCATTGGCGTCGTGCAGGCCAACGCCTCATGGTCGCCCAGCGTCGACGCCGAGGCTTTCCTCTTCGCGCCGACGCAGAAGACGCCGGTATCCACCAGCCGGGGACGCGGGACGCTACAGTTGACGTACCGTGTCCCGTCTCCGGCCAGCGGCGAATGGATGCTCGAGATCGTCGTCAGGACCGACGACCCAAACGTCAGGGGCACAGTCCGGGTCAGCTGGCCCGGCAGGTCCGGAGCGCAATTGGTCTGGCGGAACGCCGGGCCCACCGACCCGGAGGTCCGGGAGCGAATATCCCGGATGTCGGCGTCGCTCGCACACGTCCTTCAAGGTGAAACGCCGCGAAACGATGCCGAGCGCGGGCTGCAGGCACGGCTCGCCGAGCATCCCGAGATCCGAGCCGACCTGCAGCGGATGCAGACGGTGGCGAGCGCGAGGATAGCGGTGTTGGAGCGCATGGCACCGGCCAGGGTGCGAAACGACTTCACGTTCCAGCGCCGGCAGGTGCAGCCTCTGCAACCGGCTCAGCCGCTGCAGCCGGTACAGCCGGCTCAGCCGCTGCAACTGGTTCGGCCGGAGCAGCCTGCACCGCCGGAGCGGCCTCCGGAAGAGCCGGGCCTTGCGCTTTCGGCGCGGTTCATGTTGTTGAACTGCTTCAGCGAGATGACGTGGGACCGCGGGAGCGACTCGGATGAACCGTATGTCCTGGTCGGCTTCGTGCGCAGGAGCGGCGGCGAAGCGGTGGGCGGCCGGACGCGGGTATTCGATGATGTGGACGACGGGGAGCGACGGCCGGGGATGACCATGGCCAACCGCGAGCTGGCGCGGTTCAACGTCGACAGCCGGTCCTTCTTCGTCATGGCGGTCATGGAGAACGACGAGAGCGGACCGAATTCCGTTCTAAGGGACTTCCTGTTTTCGCTAGAGCACGGCGTGGACTATATGGAGGAAGGCTGGGGCTGGTGGGAATTCTTGCCGGTTGTGGGCTGGATCTGGAGCGCACTGGGGAACCGGGACGACATGATCGGCGACCCGCGGGCGATGACGATAACACCCGAGGGTTGGTACGATGAGGACGGCAGCCTGATGACGTATAACATGAGCACCGAGTACGGGCTCGGGCCGATCCTCGTCTGGGACTTCAGGGGCGACGGCGGACACTACGGCGTGACGTTGCGGCTCGAGCCGATCATGGTCCACTCGATCGAGTCGTTCAACCATCGTGACCACTACGTCAGGCACAGCAACTACCAAGGCCGGCTAATGCGGATCTCCTCGGATTCCGATAAGCAGGACGCGACGTTCATGCTCGTGCCCGGCCTGGCAAACGACGAGCACACCTCGTTCGAGTCGGTCAACCACCCCGGTTACTTCCTGGTAGATGAAGGCAGCCGCCTCATGCTGCGACAGCCAATCTCCGAGACTATCGAGCGACTCGCGACATTCAAGCGAGTGCCCGGCCTAGCAGATGGCTCCTGGGCTTCGTTCGAGTCGTACGTCTACGCGGGCCGTTACATACTCAACCGCGACTTCCAGCTGTTCGTGCAATCGGGCCAGGGTGATGATTTCCGGCAGAGCGCCACGTTCCTGCTGACCGGACCGTGGTGGATGCAGTAGTCGGTTAGACGGTTTGTGACGAACGGTGGGGCCACCTCGATGAGATCGGGGTGGCCCCAGTCTTAGTACATGCTACCGAGAGCCAGCGCCGCGGCGCGGCGGACGCTGGGCTCCGGATCGTCGCTCAGCAAGCGGGCGAGGGGCTGGACGGCACGTTCAGCCTCGAGCTCGCCCAGCGCCCACGCGGCGGCGGCGCGTACCGACGACGCATCGTCGCCTAGCGCTCGCACGAGTGGGTCGACGGACTCAGGAGCTTCGGCGTAGCCCAGCCCTACCGCGGCGAGCTGGCGCGTGCGCGCGTTGGGGCTGGCCAGTGCACCGAGAAGCGAGTCAACGGCGCGCCGGTCGTCGGTGCGGCCGAGCAGACGCGCCGCGACGCGCGGGACGCAGGCGTCGGAGTCATCCAACGCCGCACGCAGCGGCGCGATCGCTCCAGGATCATCCAGCGCTCCGCTCGCCCAGCTGGCGAGCTCTCGGTGCTCGCGGATCGCATCGGGCTCGCGGTGCATCCTGCCCCAGCTCCAGCCGACGCCCAGCGAGCGGATGATCAGCTCGCAGGCGATGGGGCTGATACCGCTCACGGCGTCGATAATCTGCCCGGCACGGATGGCGTCGGACGCGCTCGGCTGCCCGCGGACCATCCCGGCGGGTGGCTCGACGCCGAGAGTGGCGGCCGCCGCGGCGAGCATGGTCGCGGCGGCTACGGTCGGAACTCGTGGCAGGGAAATCATTCTTCATTTCCTCCCAGCGCGCGTGCCGCGGCTCTGCGGATCTCGGGATCCTCATCCTCGAGCGCCTCGACCAGCACCTGATAGGCGGCGGGGTCTTCGATCTCGCCCAGCGCCCAGATGACGGCGCGTCGGGTCTCGGTGTCGGTGTCAGAGCTGCGGAACAGCTCGGCCAGCCCGGTGACGGCGGCCGGGTCCTCGATGTCGCCGAGCGCATGCACGGCGTAGCGGCGGACCTCGAGATCATCGTCGCCCAGGGCACCTATCAACTCCTGAGGTGCGCTGTTCAAGTCGAGGTCGCCTAGCGCCGCAGCCGCGTACCTGCGGACCTTAACCTCGGAGTCGCCCAGCGCTGCGGCGAGGCCCGGAGCCGCCCTGGGATCTTCGATCTGGCCCAGCGCCCAGATCGCTGCCTGTCGAACCTCGGGGTCGGAGTCGTTCAGCGTGCCGATCAGCGGATCCACAGCCTCACTACTTTCGATCTCGCCGAGGGCACGGATCGCCATGAGACGCATCTTTGGGTCGGGGTCACTGAGCACGCGGATGAGCGGCTCGACGCCACGCGGGTCCTCGATCTCGCCGAGTGCCCAAACGGCCATCTGCCTCACCTCAGGGTCCTGATCGCCCAGTGCCTGGGCCAGGGCGTCGACGCCATTGGCATGCTCGATCTCGCCCAGCGCCCAGGCGGCCTTGAGCCGGACGCTGGCCTCGCTATCGGACGTCAAGACGTCGGCAAGCGCCGGCACGGCGCGCGAATCCTCGATCTGGCCGAGCGCCCAGGCCGCGTACTCGCGGATCTCGGCATCGCTGTCGCGCAGCGCCGAGGCCAGCGCGTCGATCGCATCCGGCGACTCGATCTCACCCAGCGCACGGATGACCACCACCCGGACCTCGCGGTCGGGATCGCCGAGCGCGGCTGCCAGCGGGTCGACTCCGCGCGGATCTTCGATCTGCCCCAGCGCGTGGGCAGCCATAAGACGCACCGCGGTCACTTCATCCTGCCGAAGCGCCTCTCCCAGTGCCGGGACGGCGCGCGGGTCCTCGATCTCGCCCAGCGCATAGGCCGCAGCCTCGCGGACCTCGGGATCGGAGTCGGTCCGTAGCGCCCGCATCAGCGCAACGACGGCCGTGGTGTCCTGGAGCGAGCCCAACGACTCCACCACGATCCGGCGCAGCTCGATGTCATCGTCGTCCAGCGCTCCGATGAGCGCCGTCACCCGCCCGCTCGTCGCGTTCGCATCGCTGGAATCGGACTGCGTAGCGTGCTCCGGGCCCATGGCCGCCAAGGGGACGGCGGTGAGTGCGACGGCGACGACGACGCCCATGACGGCGGCGGGAGTGAGGCCGTGACGCTTCACACCCGGCTCGAGGATCGCCAGTAGCCGGCCCTCGAACTCGCTGCGTCGCGCCATCGGCAGCGCGACGACCGGAGTCCAGGAGCGACCCGCGGTCCGCACGATCTCTATCAGATGACCGGCGTACTCCGAGGGTACCGCGCCCGCGCGCAGCACCAGATCATCGCAGGCGCGCTCGCTCTCCGACCGCAGCCGGCGCGCACCGAGCCAGACCAGCGGGTTGAACCAGTGGAGGGCACAGGCCAGCTGCGACAGCAGGTGCGCGATCATGTCACCGCGAGTGAAATGGGCGAGCTCGTGCAGCAGCACCGCTCGGCGGCGTTCGTCGCTCCAGTCTTCCACCTCCTCCGGGAGTACGACGATCGGACTAATTACACCGCACGTGTACGGTACCTTGGCGTGCCGGCTCGACACGAGGCGGACCGGAGCCTGTATCCCCAGCCTCGCGCGCACCCGGTTCAGCATCAAGGTCCAAGCTCGCCCGTCCAGCGGGACACCGCGCCGCGCGATCACGGACGTGACAATCATCCCGACCACCAAGCGGCCGAGGACGACCAAGACGCCGGCCATCCAAACAGCCGCGAGCAGGCCCGTCAGCCCGGGCGCCTCGAACCGCGCCCTCACCCTCGACTTCACCGGCGCGATGCGCGACGCCTCGCGCTCTCGACTCGACGTCTGCTCGCGCGTCGCGATCGATGTGCGAACCACATCCTTCGTGCCCTCCGAACTCTCTTTGATCGGCTGCGGCACGGCCTCCTCGTAGCTCGGCATCACCTCCGCCGCTCGCGTAGCGAACGGTAGCTCGATCCGTAGCGGAATCACGACCGAAAGCACCGGGATCATCAGCAGTCCGGTCAGCCCAATGCTCCAGAACAGGTGGCGCGTCGCCGCCGAGCCCCGGCGCAACGCACCGACGACGGCAAAGAGTAGAGCGAGATAGATCACACCCTTGACCGCAGCGTCAGCAAGTAACGTCATCGACATAGCTACCTTCCTTCTTGCTCAGCCCGCCTCGCCAGCTCGGCGAGTCGCTCGAGGGCTTCGTCCGAGATCTGCATGTCCGATAGCTTGATCAGCGCCAGCGCCGCCCGCTCCGCCGAACCTTCGAAGAACGTGTCGACCAGGTGCCGAAGCGCGGTCCGCCGCGCACGCTCCGCCGGCACCACCGGCAGGTAGACGTAGCGCGGGCCGTCCTGCTCGTGCCTGGCGTACCCCTTCTCCTCCAGCTTCGTGAGCATCGCCCTCACGGTCGAATAGCTGGGCGGGTCCGGCAGTTCGGCGAGAACATCTCGTACCGTCGCTCGCTGGAGCCGGTACAACGCTTCCACGATCTGCCGTTCGCGGCGTCCGAGATCACCAAGGTCGGGTCGGCTCATCCGAATCTCCCGAGTTGGGCGTATGCTAACTGAGTAGCAGAGTGCTACTACAGTAGCACTCCCCGCTCTGCCTGTCAAGCTGTTCTTGACCCTCGCGATTGCGGACGGAAGCCTGGTGGGGCCACTGAGCCTTACGGGCGTGAGAAGTGTGCTGTTTCCGGGGACCCCGGCGTCCGGTCGCCGGGAAGAGGCACTAAAATAAGAGCAGGATCGCCGCGCCGACCACTACCCAGAGCAGGATCGCCGAGCCGAGCAACAACAGCTCGATCTTCTCGAACTTCTGGGGCCCCTTCTTTCCGTGAAACCAGCTCAAAACCGAAACGATGGCAACCCCCAGGAAATAGCTGGCCAGGTAGAGGGGCATAGCATGACTCGCGAGAGCCCGCCACCCGACTGCAGTTTCGATCAGCTCGAACAGACCGAAGCCGATGGCCAGGTAGACACCCACAAAGTGTGGCACGCGCCGCTCGAGCAGGTGCTGGAACCAACCGCGCGGCGTATCGTCCCTTGCGAGGTCTTCGGTCGCAGGCGACGAGAGTACCTGAGCGACACGGGCAGCGGTCGGTCGGCTCAGCGGATCCTTCGCGAGGCAGCGTTCGAGCAGTCCGGCCATATCGCTATCGACAGCGGTGCGGAGCTCGGCGAGTTTGCGTGGCGGTTGGTTTAGTTGGGCTGAATAAAGCTCTTGCTTCGAGGCGGCAATGAACGGTCCCTCGTCCGCCAACAGCGCGTACCCTAACAAGCCCAGTCCGTAGACGTCGCTCCGATCGGAGACCGCTTCACCCTTCAACCGTTCCGGGCTCATCCAGGCGGTGTCACCCACCAGTTCGCCCGAGCGAGTGATCGGCGTAGGCATATCTTCCGCCCGCAGAATCGCGGCGAGCCCGAAATCCGCCAGCAGAGCCCGGCCGGTCTCCTCTTCGTAGAGGACGTTAGCCGGTTGGAGGTCGCGATGGACGATTCCACGGCGGTGGGCTGCGGCCAGTGCCGAGGCGACACCGGCGAGAATTCGGCGAGCCTCAGATATAGAGAGCTTCCCCTCCGCCTGCAGCTTGTCGGCGAGCGATTCACCTTCGACGTACTGCATCACGTAGTACGGGAGCCCGTTCGACAGGGCGCCGGCCCAATGCACTGCCGCGATGTTCGGGTGCGTCAGCGAAGCCACCGCCTGGACCTCGCGCTCGAAGCGTAGCCTTGCCCGTCGATCGGGCGCGCGCCTGGGCGCGAAGACCTTCAGCGCCACAAGTCTCCGAGGCGCCAGCCCCCGGGCGAGGTAGACGATCGCCGTGGAACTCTCGCTCAGCTTCCGCTCGATCTGCAGCCGCTCACCGAGCTCCTCCTCCAGTAACGACTCCAAGTCGACCGGGGGGATGACCGGCTCGGCTTCGAGGTCCGAGACCACCGGTGCCCCGCGATCGTAATCGGCCACCACCTCAGCGCCCGATAGGGCGCTTTCCAGCAGGGGGCTCTCCGGCAGCTCGCCGGATCCGATTTGCTCTACGAGCGCCGCGGTGGCCTCGAGCGGCTCCAACTCCAGGTCGGCCACGAGGCGCTTGCGATAGGCCTCGAACTGGGAGAGCGCCGCAGCACGGTCGCCCGACATGGCCAGAAGAGCGATCAGGGCGTGCTGGGCCTCATCCTCCAGAGGTTCGAGGTTCACCCAGCGCGAGGCTACGGCCAGGGCGCCCGCGACGTCGCCGGCGGCAGCCCGGGCCTCGACCACCCTTCCGAAGGCCCTCCGGGCCAGGGTGCTCACCCAGGCGCGGGTACGTGTCCGCCACTCGTCGAACTCGGGACTACCGGGAAGATGAAACTGGTCTAGAAAGGGGCCACGATAAAGCTCGATGACCTCGTCCCAACGCTCGGCGGCCGCCGCGGCCTCGTACTCTTTGAGGTCCACCGCGACAGCGCCTAACGCCAGGCCGACTTGTTCTCCGGTGACCGCGAAATGCTCTTCGCCGAGTTCTTGCCGCAGTGCGTAGAGCAGCTGGGAGAGCGAGTGGCGGGCCTTCTCCTCCTCACGCTGAGGCCAAAAGAGGGGATACAGGCTGCTCCGCGCCACCGGGCCCTCGACGGCGAGGTAGAAAAGCAGAGCTACCTTCTGCTTGTGAGCCGATAGGCCGGTGCATTCTGAGCCGTTGCACCGAATCGACGAGCCCCCTAGCGAGTGGAACTCTATCATCTCTCACGTCTAGGCTCTGGATCGTGCTCGGTCGAATACGCTCACAGAATCGGGCGGCGGCCAAGCAGACATAAGCGACGTCAGGCTGCTGCGCAACAGAGAACCATAACAGTTCTCGCAGAATCGCTGGCCTGTCACATCGGCAGAGGTCTCCACGGCGCACAATATGGATAACGGTTGCGTGCCTCACGAAAGCGTGGAATAATTGAATCGAGGGAGAGGGCTGAGGCTCAGACGCCGTGTTAATGACCCCAACCGGGGCTTCAGCCGTGGTATACAGTGGACACAGGCCCGTCAGTCAAGCCGGCGCATCGCCAGGTCACCGCCGCATCTCCCGGCGTTTCTCCCGGTCAAGATCATAACGATGAGTGACGTACCGGACCGTCTCCGCGCGGCGCTAGCAGACCGCTATCCGATCGAGAGGGAACTGGGTAGGGGGGGCATGGGAATAGTGTACCTGGCCCGCGATCTCAAGCACGACCGCGCCGTCGCCCTCAAGGTGCTCCGCCCCGAGTACGCCGTGGGGTTGGGAACCTCTCGCTTTCTGCGCGAGATCGATATCGCCGCGAAGCTGGCGCACCCGCACATTCTGCCGCTCTACGACTCGGGAGAGGCAGAGGGTTTCGTCTACTACGTGATGCCGCACGTGGAGGGCGAATCTCTGCGCGACCGCGTCGCCCGGGAAGGACAACTGCCCGTCGGCGACGCGGTCCAGATCGCGCGGCAGGTCGCGGATGCCCTCGATTACGCACACAAACACGGCATCATTCACCGGGACATCAAGCCGGCGAACATAATGCTGGAAGGAGGCGTTGCCGTCGTCGCCGATTTCGGCATCGGGCGCGCGATATCGGCCGCGGCGAGCGACACGATGACGGCCAGCGGCGTAGTCGTAGGTACTCCGCAGTACATGAGCCCGGAACAAGGCAGCGGCGAGCACGACCTGGACGCGCGGAGCGATGTGTATTCGCTCGGCTGTGTTCTGCACGAGATGTTGTCGGGCGAGCCACCTTTCACGGGTCGAACCGCGCAGGCGGTCATCGCTCGCCACATAAGCGAGCGCCCCCCGTCGCTGAGCCTCATTCGCCCGGCGTTACCCTCCTGGTTGGATCGGGTTGTTCAAACCGCGCTTGCCAAGAGTCCAGCGGACCGCTACCCAAGCGCCGAAGCGTTCTCTGAGGCGCTGAGCGCAGGCAGGGAGCCACACGTCAGCCGGCGCGTCGTACCCGCCCGGCGGCGTTGGCTCGCTCTCGCGCTGACGACCGCGGCGATCATCGCAGCGGTACTGGTCGCGCGAGAGCTGAACCTGCGCGTCGAACGGGGGCCGGCCCGCGCGGAGCTGGCATCCCCTTCGTTGCCACCTACGAGTATCGCTGTCCTGTACTTCGAGGACCGGAGCAGCGACGGGTCGCTGAGCGAGCTGGCGAGCGGCCTGCACGATGAACTGATCGATAGGCTCAGTCAGGTCCCCGACCTGACGGTCAGGTCGCCCCTAGCCGTGAGTATGTACAGGGGCCGGCCGGTGGGAGAGGATAGCATCGGACGAGCCCTCGGCGTAGGGACGGTCATATCGGGAAGCATCGAACCCGTCGGTGACAGCGCGCTGGTCAGGGTCCGGTTGGTGGACGCGGTCAAGAATTTACCGGTGAACCCGTTCACCGTCGTGGGATCGAGTGAGCACCCTTTAAGGCTGCGTGAACAGCTCACGGCCGAGGTCATGCGAAAGCTGCGCACCATGCTCGGCCGGCACATCGAGCTGGTCAGGTTGGAGAACGAGGCCACGAACGACGAGGCGTGGCAGCTCTACCATAATGCGAAGAGGCTCCAGGAGGACGCGCGTACGCTTGACGCGCAGGGTGCCTACCCGGCTGCTTGGTCTGCGTATTTGCGGGCTGATTCCCTGCTCGCTGAGGCCGAAAGGCTGGATCACGAGTGGCTCGAGCCCACCCTGCTGCGCGGTTGGATCGCCGCTTCCCTCGCACTGGTGGCCATCAGTTCCGACCCCGATTCGATCGGGCACTTCAACGACTGCATGGCCAGGGGTCTGGCGCATGCCGAACGAGCGCTCCAGCGAAAGCCGGGCTATCCCAAGGCGCTCGAGCTGCGCGGCTTTCTCAGATTGCGCTACCTGGAGTTAGGCCTGCACACCAAACCGGAGGGCGATACGCTGCTCGCTGCCGCGTTCGCCGACCTGCAAACGGCGACCATATCCGACCCCTCGCTCTTTCGGGCCTGGCTCGCACTCAATGAGCTCCACGTCTGGAGGAACAGCCCGATCGAAGCCGACCTGGCGCTGCAGAACGCCGCCAGGGCTGACGTGTTCGCGCTGGCGGCTGGAGCATTGCTCGCGCGAGCGTTTTCCAGTGCCATCAACCGGGGGGACCTCGAAACAGCGCGCGAGCAGTGTGCGGCAGGGCAACTCTACGACGACCCAAACCTTCGCGAGTGTGCCTTCACGCTACTCGCCTACACCGGAGACAGCGACGCGGACGTGCAGCGCGCCTGGGACCTGGTCGCCCAGTTCGAAACACTTCCCCCTCACGAGGGGTTCTATCCGCACCGGCACTACTACGTCGCCGCCGTGCTCGCTCGCGCCGGTCGGCCGGACAGCGCTCTGAGGGTGATGGCCAACGCACGCCAGTCGGTCGAGGACAACCGCACCCTGAGAGAGCTTACGCTTATCGAGGCGTGGGTGCTGACCTTGATCGGCGACCACGACGGCGCGGTAACGCTCCTGGAGGCCTACCTGCGCGAGAAGCCCGAAGAGCTCTACAATGTCGCCGGCCATTCCTACTTCCAGGCTCTACAAGGTCACCCACGGTTTCAGGCGCTCGTCGACACGGCTCGGTGATAGTAGCCAGTCACGCGCTCCGGCGGGGCGAGGCCGAGTGACCTCGCCCTGCCGCTCATCGGATGTGCCTCACCGATCCCGGCGTGGCAGAGTCCGGAAGACCTGAATGATGCTGTCCTCGTCGATCCCTCTCCCTCTCAAGTATGAAAACCAGATATTCCAGACCGCGGCGTCGGTGAAGAATACCGCGTCTACATTAAGGCTATCGGCTTCCCCCCTGTACATGGGATGACTCCACCTAAGGGATTCGCCGTTTGTCAACTTGAATACGATTTGTATCGTATCAACGGCCTCCGTGGGCACCCAGTTGACGCCCTCTTGAGGATTGAACTCGGGACAATGCCAAGTAGAATCCCAGCGGTGTATGCAGCCAAACATACCCTCGGGCGGCGTCCGGACCGGGGATTCTCGCGCCGCCATTAATCCGATGCCCGCCACCGACCCTGCGATAAGGACGGCGGGCAATAGCCACAGGATTCGCGTCGTCAGTTTCATAACGCCTCCTCGCTTAGTTACTAACTGTAATCGGTAAACCCAAGCAGTGAGGAACAACCTTACGTCCCGTGGCTCCGTGCCCAGCCACGGCAGGTTGATGGCAAGATATTTTCTGCAGAATAGGCACAGCGAGGTCCGACCCGGTCTCACATTACTCCCGGCCCAGGCCCGATCCCCGCTTTATACTACGGCCGGCCTAGTCAGCACACAACCGTTTCAGCACGCCAGAGGGAAAACTGGTCCATGGCTGTCGGGACGGCCTATATTGGATACAGTTGGATGATTGGGGTCCCGACCGATACCGCATGGCGGTATACCGCCCGAAGCGCTCGCACGCGTGGCTAGACATCCGGCTCCGGGGGACTGCATGGACGAACTTGACCGCCTGCGCTCCGCGCTCGGTGACCGGTACCGGGTCGAGGATGAGATTGGCCACGGTGGGATGGCCACCGTCTACCTCGCCCAAGACCTGAAGCACGAGCGCCGCGTCGCCATCAAAGTCCTGCGACCCGACCTGGCTTCAATGCTGGGACCGGAGCGCTTCCTACGAGAAATCCAGATCGAGGCCGGCCTCCAGCACATCAACATACTTCCCATCTACGACTCCGGTGAGGCGGACGGATTCCTTTACTACGTCATGCCCTACGTGGAGGGCGAATCGCTTCGCGCCAGGATCGAACGAGAGAAACAGCTTCCTCTGGATGACGCCCTCCAGATAACGCGCGAGATCGCTGAGGCCTTGAGCTACGCGCACGACCACGGGATCGTCCACCGCGACATCAAGCCAGAGAACATTCTGCTATCGGGGGGCCATGCGGTGCTCGCCGATTTCGGCATCGCGCGCGCGATCGGCGTCGCCGGCGGCCAGCGGGTGACCGAAAGTGGACACGCCGTCGGGACGCCGCACTACATGAGCCCGGAACAGGCGGGCGGCGAGGCGGAGCTGGATGGTCGAAGTGACCTCTACTCCCTGGGGTGTGTACTATACGAGATGCTGGCAGGCGAGCCGCCGTTCACGGGACGCACGGCACGGGCGGTAATCGCCCGACATATGGCGGAAAGCCCACCTCCTCTTCTCGTCGTGCGGCCCTCAGTCCCACCCCGGGTCGGCGAGGCGATCGAGAAGGCGCTCGCGAAGACGCCCGCCGATCGCTTCGCCACGGCGGCGGATTTCGTCACAACCCTGGAGATCCCAGCCGAACCCGGAGCGTACCCCGAGACTCCGCAGCCACAGCTGTTGAGTTTTCTGGGGGAGCTCCGGAAGCGCATGGTGCTCCACGTCGGCCTGGCGTATCTGGCCGTCGCCTGGCTGGCGATAGAGTTCTCGGGCAGGCTGGTCGAGCGCGGGATCCTCGAACGATGGTCTGCCCCGGTACTCCTCGTCGGCTTGGCCATTGGGTCGCCAATCATCTTAGGCCTCGCCTGGACCCAAGAAGCGGCCACCACGTCGATACCAACCACGCAGAAGCGCCCGTCTTGGCGGCGCTGGGCGGAGCGTACCCGACCCGGCCATCTGCTCACTTTTCTCGGGGCCCTGGCCATCGCCCTCCTGGCCGGGGAGCGCGTTGTGGCGAACGGCCCGAGCACGGACGAGCCACCACCCGACCCGCTGCGGATCGCCGTGCTCCCATTCGAGGACCAGAGTCAGCCTCAGGAATTCGGTCACCTGGCTTTGGTCTTTCCCGAGTACCTCATCGACCAGCTGAGCCGGATCGGAGCACTCACGGTCCTGCCCTACGCGGCGGTCAAGCGCTTTTCGCCGGAGG
Organism: uncultured Gemmatimonadota bacterium; assembly: GCA_964345885.1. Taxonomy (GTDB): domain Bacteria; phylum Gemmatimonadota; class Gemmatimonadetes; order Palauibacterales; family KS3-K002. The sequence goes on from CAYFSW010000075.1 coordinate 34,447, forward strand.
ATGACTTCGTCGACAGCGTCCGCGACGAGCTGAATACCGGCACTTTCATCGAGGGCACTATTTTCGGACACGAGGAAGAGATCTGCGTGTTCGTCAGGCTCGTTGACGCAAGTGACGTCGCCGTTATCCACAGCAGGCAACACTGCCAACCGTCGGGACAAGTCCTGGCCCTACTGAACACGCTGACCGCCGACGTAGCAGGGGCGCTACGCCAAAGACTCGGCGTGGTAGTCCGTGACCAGGAGCGCAGGGCCGGCACGGACAGCGACGAGGCCTGGAACTTCTACGCCCGCGGGCGCGAGTGGACGGAGGACGCGAAAATCCTGTGGCAGGCCGGAGCACCTGAGAGCGCCCTGCAGACATTTGCGCGCGCGGACTCCGCCTTCACCCGCGCACAGTCACTCGATCACGCCTGGGTCGACCCGGTTATCGAGCGCGGTTGGGTGACCTACTATAACTCGCAGATCCTTAGGGTGAACCTGCGAACCCGCGACCCCGCCATGCTGCGGCACGGCATCGAACTGGCCAATATCGCGCTCGAGCTGGACTCGCTGAACGCGCGAGCTCTCGATCTGCGTGGCACGCTTCGCTACTGGTTGCGCGAGACGGTCGGCCACGAGGAATCCGTCGCTCTGCGTGAAGCCGCGGAGCAGGACCTGCTGGCCGCGACAGTGATCGATCCGACCAGCGCCCACGCTTGGCACTTTCTCTCCAATGCGCTCCGCGCCGCCGGGCGACATGCCGACGCCAAACGAGCCGCGGAGCAGGCACTCGAGGCGGACGAGTTTTACGAGGAGCGCGCGTTGATCTTCGCCCGCCTGTGTCACACATCACTGGTAAACCGTCAGTGGGAAGAAGTAACGCGTTGGTGCGAAGCGGGACGTCGAGAGTTTCCGCGCCATTATGTCCTTCTTAACGCTGAGCTGCTGGCTCTGGCGTCGGACGGAGGTCCCGAGCCGGACGTGGAGAAAGCCTGGCAATTGCTCGAGGACTTCCTTGAGTCGAACCCGCCGCAAGACAGACCCGGGCTTCGGCCCTCCGCAACGCTATACGTGGCAGCCGTCCTGGCCCGGGCCGGGCTCCCCGACAGCGCGTTGGCGGTCATCCGGCTGGCGCGCTCCGTGGAACCCGTGGCCGACCCGATGAATGACTACAACGAGGCTTACGTATGGCTTCTTCTAGAGGACCATGAGCAGGCGCTGGAGCTAGTGCGGCGTCACCTCGAGGCCATGCCCGGGCGCAAACAGACCGTTGCTACGGACTGGTGGTTCGA
>CAYFSW010000076.1:0-6305 GCA_964345885.1 uncultured Gemmatimonadota bacterium
AGCTCAGTACTGGAGGCACTCGCGGCCTAGAAGCGACCGCTGAGGGCCCTGGACGTCGTCAGGAACCGTGCCATGTGGAGACAGCGGACTCCGAGCCCGCTTCCTAAGACAATGGACTCAGCCGGGCTCAAACGGGACGCAGCTCAAAGGTGCGAGGACTGCGGTCTTCAGGTTCGGAGCGACAGGCTCGTTGCTCCCCACTTGCCGGCACCCCATTTTGTAAGAGGCCAAACCAGACTTTCTCGGGCGACTGGCCCTCGCTCTGCCCAATCCTGGTGACAGTGTCTGCTGCTCAGGGCCCGTTCTAACGGGGGAGTGCCCATTGAGCGACGACGTGCTGGACCGCCTGACGGCCGCACTGGCCGACCGCTACGGAATCGAGCGCGAGCTCGGCCGCGGCGCCGGCGGTCCCGAGTTCTCGAAGCCTGCTTCGCGGCGGCCGCAAGGCAGGGAAACCGCCTGGTGCCACTCCACGTAGTGGAGTCTAGACTCCGTGTTGTAGGTCTATTGCAGACCTTGCCCCAGGGTAAGCGGTATCGAGCACTGCAACTCTGAAGTATGAAGGCGAGAGACGGGATCCGACGCGATGTGCTGACGTTTCTGCTCGTCTTGGTCGTGCTCAGCACCGGCCTCTTCGTTCTCTTCTTCATCTACGGCGAATCGATTCCGTTAGTCTTCGCGATGATGTGGTCGCCCGGTATCGCGGCCATCGTCGGCATTAGTGGCGTATTGCGAGTCCACGAAAGAACGTAGGCCCCGACGGAGAGAACTCCCAAGATAGGAACTTCGCTACCGCCATGTGCCAAGACCCCGAGCCGTGCGCCACAACTTTCTCGAATAAGTTCAGTGAAGCTGAGTCCGCGCCGACGTGCGCAAGGAAATGAAAGGACTGGCGATGCTAATAGCAATCATGTACATGAGCCTCTGCCTCGCGGTCGCGCCGTGCTCCGCGCTTGAACTTGATCAGGCCGCGGTGGACAGTTTGCCCCCTACATTCGCGGCTAGAGCCTTGGAGCACGTCGAATACTTGGCCGGGCTCGGCCCTCGACGCGTAGAGAGCCAGGCAGAAGCCGAGACGATCGAGTACATCAAAGGTCAATTCGAGACCATGGGGCTGGAAACCACCGTTGAGTGGTTTGATTTCGAGTCCTTCCGGATTGAACGCGTTGTCGTGAGACTGTGCGACCGTGACGTTGAACCTGTGACAATTGGCATCAACCCATATATCGGGCGACAGACTTATACCGGTCGGCCAATCTTTGTGGGGCCGGGTGTGTCTCGGGAGGAACTTGGCCGGTTGGATCTTAATAAGCGGATCGTCATAACTACTACGCCCGTATCCTACTTCAGCCTGGTCGTCCAGAATCCGCTAGTGATAGTGTACTTGAGCAGTTCAGACTACCAGACGTTGGCGGATGAACGCTGCAGCACATGCAGCTTGACGATCGTTGGCACGATAGAGACACACCGGTCGGCGAATATCGTGGCAGAGCTGGTACTGTCACCGGATACGCGAGATGACCAGAAGGTGATCCTCTCAGCACACTGGGATACGTATCTGGACAGCCCCGGTGCGGACGACAACGCGTCAGGCGTTGCGGTGCTGCTCGAGTTGGCCCGCTATTTCGCCACGCTGGAGAACTCTCCAAGCGGAACGATCAAGTTCATATCGTTTGGAGCCGAAGAGCTCGGTCTCGTCGGCTCGCGGGCGTACCTAAATGCACACCAGGGAGACCTTGTGGATTACGACTTGGTGATAAACCTGGACCAGGTCGGCGGGCCTACGGGGCCGACCATTGAGTTGTCCGGCGGCATCCGCGGTATCCCCGACCGTAAGGGAATGTCACAGATCCCTGCGCTATTGCAGAATCGCACATTTGAAGGACTCAACGGCAGATGGAGAATCATTGACGCACGGTTGGTGGAGGTAATGATGGCTGCCAACCGGCCCGCTTGGCTCATGGACGCAGTCACGACTAAGGCACGAGAACTCGGCATCGACATCCAGCCAACGGACAACCTTGGTTCCGATCAACAGACTTTCACGCAGGCAGGGATCGTTGCGACAAGCGTGGGATCCATGGGAAACCAGACGCACAGCCCGGCAGATCTTCCAGGCCAGATTAACCGGGAAGGATTAGAGGCTGCCGGCAAGCTAGTGGCAGGCATCCTGTTGTTCATGCTTGAATCCGGACCGTGACAGATTAGGGGAGACCTTTGGCTCTAGAGTACTGGCGGTTGCGTTTGTGCCGTGCACGAAAGGATCTCTGTCCGTCCCGTCAGTATGGGGTCCGTGATCATGATGACGGCCAGTGCAAAGGCTGAGGCGAGGTGCGTGATTGGGCGACGAGGCCAGGGGTGGTTTGTCATCGGCTGCTCCGGTTGTCCGAATCGAGAGCTGGAACGGGATGCTCTCACGAAACCCACACCCAGGCAACCCGGCCCGTTGCTGGTTTGGTGACGTTACGTTGATAGCCTTCACCCAACTTTCTCTCGTGAGCGAGCCGCGCATCCTCGAGATCTCCGGTCCGGGCTACCCGACTGCCCTATGTAGTCTTCCCCAGCCGCCGACCGTTCTGTACGCGTCCGGCCGCATCGAGTTGCTGAATCGTCCGGGGATCGCGGTCATCGGCACCCGAGCGCATTCGGTGTACGGGCGTGACGCGACGGTCTCGTTGGTGATGGGCTTGGCACGTGCGGGCTACGCCATCGTCAGTGGCATGGCCCGTGGGATCGATGGGATCGCGCACTCGACCGCGCTCGAGATCGGTGGCGACACGATTGCCGTCCTGGGTACCGGCCTCGACGTCTGTTATCCGCCGGAACACGAGGAATTGATCGCGGTGGTTGCCGAGCGCGGCTGCCTGGTCAGCGAGTTCCCACCCGGGACCCTGCCGCGCAAGTGGCACTTCCCGCAACGCAACCGCATCATCGCCGGGCTCGCCCGCGCCGTGGTTGTCATCGAGGCGCCGGAGAAGAGCGGCGCGCTCATCACCGCCCACTACGCCCTCGAGGAGGGGAAGGAGGTATTCGCCGTCCCCGGGCCCATCCACAACCCGACCAGCTACGGCCCCAACCGCCTCATCCAGGACGGCGCGGCACTGGTGACCTCCGCCGCCGACATCCTCCGCGTGCTCGAATCGCGAACCGACGCGCCGCTACCCGAACCGTCGGCGGCAGGTAGCGGCGCGCTGGATCTCGAGGAACTCCACCCGCAGCCTGCCGCCTCCGAACTGGCGCGCCGCATCTGGACCGCCCTCGAGCCGGGCGCGGTCGACCTAGAGGCCCTAGCCATCGGCCTGGGAGCTGAACCTGCCGCCCTGTCCGTAGCGCTCCTGGAACTGGAGCTCTCCGGCCTCGTAGAGAAACTCCCCGGCCCCCGCTACACACGAGTCCGCGCCCGCCTGCGGCGGTAGGCTCTCCCTACTCGGGGTGCTCTCCCGGGCGAACAGGGAGGAGGCGGAGGACCACCTCGCGGAAGTCGCGAGCACACCACTGAGGGACAGGCTGCTCTCTAGAGGTGGCGCGAGCCCGGAGCGAGTCGTCGTCCGCCTCCGACCCTACCGCCCGCTAGCGACCGTACCGGCGTCTACTCGACCTCCGGGCTCTGGTCGGCCGTGCCGCCGGCTGGAATCTTCGATAGGAAGAGATCGGGGGCCTCGTCGCGCTCGCTCCAGATGCCGCCCGTAAAGATGAACGCGCCGTCGGCGGTCTCCTGGAGCATGACGCCGCGGTCGGTGCCCGAGCTGCCGAAGGTCTCGCTCCACAGGGCCGTACCGTCATCGCTGACCGCGGTGAGTTTGGCGCTCCAGTATCCCTCGCTGCCGCTGGCGTAGCCCGCGATGGCGTAGCCGCCGCCCGTCATCGGTGCCCCCATCATGGCGCGGTCGTCTCCCGCATCACCGACCGTCCTCGTCCAGAGAGCGGCCCCGGTTTCGTCCGTGCGGACCAGGTAGATGTCGTTGTTGCCGGCGCCGAAGCTGTCCGTGTAGCCGACCAGGAGGAAACCGCCGTCGGGCGCCGACGCGACACCGTGGCCGATGTCGCGGCCTTCACCGCCATAGCTGTAGGCCCAGATCACTTCGCCGACCGAGTCGATGCGGACCAGGGTGGCGTCTAGCGGGCCGGCCGGGCCGTTGCTCGTGATGCCGGCGAATACCGAGCCACCGTCGCTCGTCGGCTCTGCCGCGAAGACGCGATCGATCCCCGGCCCGCCCAACGTACGCGTCCAGGCCGTATCGCCGCTCGCATCGATGCGAAGCAGGTAGAGGTCTCGTTCGCCAGCGCCGAAGCTCTCCGTCTGGGCCGCTATGACGTACCCGTCGTCGGAGGTCTCGTGGAAGGCCCAGGCGAGTTCGTCGTCGGGGCCACCGTAGGTACGCGACCAAAGCGCGTCGCCTTCAGCGTCGGTGCGAATCAGGTAGACGTCGTCGCCGCCGGCGCCGAAACTATTGGTGAAGCCGACGATCATGTAGCCGCCGTCCCGAGTCGCCCGGACGTCCCAACCCCAGTCCTTGCCCGGCCCGCCGAATGTCCGCGTCCATAGAGTGTCACCCGCGGCGTCGGTGCGGAGTAGCCAGACGTCCTCCTCGCCCGCGCCAAAGCTGGTGGTATAACCGACGACGACATACCCGCCGTCCGCCAACTGCCGAACGGCGTTGCCGACTTCGGTCCCCGTGCCCCCGAACAGGTGACTGAACGCTGCCGGCCCCGTCGTGCTCTTGGGTGCGCCGCTCCGTCCCTCGCACCCGAGGCAGGCGATCGTCGCCGCGGCCCAGAGAAGGGTTCGGCCTAGGAGTAGCATGAAGCGCATCGTGACGGTCGACATGGCTGATACACCCGGTTTGAAGTTCGGTCTATGATCTTGGCTGGCAATCAAACTCTCACAATGTGCGTCGCCGCCGCAACAGTTGCGGGCCGGGCAGGCGAGAGCGACTTTGACGGGGCGTGCGTCGCTGCCCCAACCGGACCGTGCCAGATTGGAGGAATGATGAGCGCCAAACGCATCCTCACAGCGATGCTAGCCACCGTCGTCGCGTCGGGCATCGCATGCTCGGACGAAGCGACGGGACCCACCGCAGAACTTGGCCAGCTGGACGTCCACCTAAACATGATGGGCGACAGGCCCGACCCCAACGGCTGCACGGTTGCGGTCGATGGTGGAGAGGTGCTGTGGGTCGGCGCCGGAGAAACGGTGACGTTTACAGACCTCGCGCTCGGCGCCCACACGGTTACCATAGCGGACCTGGAAGCATTCTGCACCCTGGACGGTGAGGACACGCGCTCGGTTACGATTTCCTCCGACGGAGTGGTAACCGTTCAGTTCGATGTCACCTGCGGGAACTCGGTGCCGGACTACGATGTGGCTGGCATGGAGATCTTGGGATCCGGTTACAACGTTACCGGCAACTACGCGGACGTCGCCGATGTGAAGGCGGTCGTGCTCGACCTCCCGGCTTTGCAGGCATCAAAACTGTTGCGGCAGGTCCAGTACGAACGCGCCACCTATCACGTCGTCAGCGGCGAGGACAGCCATGAATATCAACGGAACCTCTCGGCTAGGGTGAGTATCACCGGCTCGGCCTTCGGATTCAGCGGGGCCCTCAAGGCTTCGTTCAAGAAGGACCGCTATGAGAGCCGACACTTCTCCTTCGCTACCGTGCAGAGCGTCATCCGCAAGCATGGGCTGCGAGTCGCCCTCTCCGTTAAGCCCGAAGAAATGAGGGGCTTCCTCACGCCGGCCGCTGCGTCGGCGATCAACGACCCTTCGGTCGACCCGGGTTACATCTTCGAGACGTTCGGCACCCATGTTCTTACGGGGATCATCGTCGGCGGCAGGCTCGACTTCAGTACGTCGGCCAACATGTCGTTTGAAAGGGAGAACCGCAGCATCGACGTGTACGCGCGCGCCAGCTTCAAGAACATCTTCGCCTCCGCCTCCATCGAGGCCGAGGCCACCGATAACCTCGCGTGGAGTGAGTATTCGGCGAGCGAGGAGAAGCACCTAGAGGTGTATGGCGGACGTAGTGAATACGGGCAGTACATCATGAACGAGGGGATATACGAAAGCTGGATCGAATCGATCGAGGAACACTCGGTGTTCATGGACTTCGAGTCCACGGGCCTGCTCGGCATCTGGCAGCTGGCGGACGATGCTGGTCGTCGCGCCGACCTGGAGGGTGCTTGGAACACCTACGCCGAGGTGCATGGGATTACGTTGGGGGCGGCCGGGACTATCGTCAGCGACTTCGCCGAAGATCCGGAGGGCTGGCGCTACTACGACTACAGTAACACACTCAAAGATC
>CAYFSW010000077.1:0-2724 GCA_964345885.1 uncultured Gemmatimonadota bacterium
AGCACGAACGTGCTGTGTATTCAATGCAGGCACGGGCAATCAAGACGCTCCGGCGGCACCTTCGATAGGTTCGTGGCCGCACGAATCCGTGATATTTCCTGATCACAGCGAGTAGTCTCCGCTCTCCAGAGCCATGAACTTAATGGAGCAATAAGGAATCCGTGGACATGAGTGAGTCGTTCGATCACATCCTAATCGAATGCATCCGCGAGCTTGAGGCCTCGAGCGGTGGCATCGAGGCTGTGCTCAGCAGGTACCCTGAGCACGCCGACAAACTCCGGCCCCACCTAGAGGTCTGGGCATCGTTGTCGGCCGCTGAGAAGATTCAGGCGACGCCCCAAGGCGCCAGTCGGGGCCGCCAGGAACTCCTTGCGGCCATCGCAAGAGCGGGGGATCAAGAGCGAAGTGCTAGCTTCGCGAACAACCTAGTGAGGAAAGGAGGGTTAGGCATGAGATACCTTGCCGTATTCGTGACGGGGGCAGCGCTGGCCCTGGCCATCACGCTGCTCACGGGCAACCTGGAGTTTGGGTCCGGTGGCTCAAGCGCTGAAGCGGAGGTACCCCACGAGTGTCTTGAGATCTTAGACCTGAACGGGGATGGCGAGCTGACCGTAGAAGACGTGATGATGTTCAGGGACGCCATCGAGCAACAGGACATGGCGTATGACTACAACGGCGACACAGTCGTCGACATCCACGACGCCATATCCGTGATCCAAGACGTCATAGAGTGCTTCCAGCAGCAGCAGCCACCTGTACCGTAGCGGCCTGACAAACTCACAATAAGGCGGGAGGGGCACAAATTGTGCCCCTCCTTGCTCTTGCTCAACTATTTGACACGACGATCTAGACCCCTAGGACTCGCCCCCGGCCCGCGCTGTCGTGAGCAATCTGACCAAGTGGGCGCATACTAGCACGGGTGCAAGCTTTGTAACTGAACTATTACCCGCATGAGTGCTCACGACGAGGGTAGGTTATGTTAGGTTTGTGTCAAAGGGAGGTTGTGCCAGGGACCATGATCCGCATCATAGCCACAGCCGCCGCCGTGCTCGCCATTGTGGGCGTCTTCGCCGTGGCGAGCGGCAGATCGCTAACCTCGGCGCAGACAGACCCCACCGTCAGCGTGGACGCCATATCCGATTCCAGTAACACCGACACGACGGTCGGCCCCATCGACAACTACGTCTCAACCACGGTGGGCGCCACCCTCATAGTAGACGTGGTCATCGAGGATGTGACCAATATCAGTGGCTTCCAGGCCAATCTTCTCTACGACTTCACGAAGCTCAAAGTGACTGCTGTCGACTACAGCTTCCTGCTGGCTAGCACCGGCGCCATTGTCCTCGATTTTGGCAACACTACTCCAGACACCGACGGCGATTTCTTCATGGCGGCGGCCATGTACTCCCCAGTCATTGTCATAGGCGCCGACGGGGAAGGCGTGCTGGCCCGGATCAGCTTCGAGGCCCTCGCATCTGGATCCAGCCTGCTCGATCTCACGAACGTCAAGCTCTCCGATGCCGATGGCAACCCCATCCCGCCCGTCGACACCAACAACTTCTATGTGGGACCTATCAACGACGCCGAGGTGGCTATAGAGGGGATCGCTGTCGGCGGGGCCGCCCACTTCCCGGACATCGAGGAACCCGCCCCCGTGACAACGGAGCCGTCTAGCAACTCCTCATTCGCCGGCGCCGCCCTGGCGGGCAGCCTTGCAGCAGTCGTCGTCGCCCTCGCGGCGGGCAGCTGGTACGCCAAGAGACGCTGGCTGAGCTAGGCAGTCATGCGCAAGGGCCAGACACCGAGTTCCTTCTACAAGACGAAGATCCAGGGGACGGTGTCCGCTTGGGCGGAGGACAGTGGGCCTAAGGGTCTGGCGCCGTGGAGTGCCGTTATCTTCGCACCTCTCGCCATCGTGATAGTTGTCGGCGCCCTGTTCCTGGCCGCCTTAGCCACCGCCAACCCTTCTTCTGGGCCAGCAAGAGCCGTAATTGTGGACCAGCTCAGCCTCAGGGCGCCTAACCCAGCGTTTGTACGATCCGCCACAGAAACGCTGGAGCAGGCTGGCTACGTTGTGGACTACCATCCCGGTGAAGAGGTCACCGTCGACCTATACCGCAACCTGCAGGCCAAGGGCTACCAACTCATGGTCTTCCGTGCCCACTCGTCCCGGCTCGTCGGCGAATGGAGGGGCGACTACTACAACCATGCGGTGCTCTGGACTTCTGAGCCGTATGTCCGGTCGCGCTACTTGGAGGAGCAGAGAGAGCTGCGGGTGGGGTCGGTGAGTGAGAACGAAGACGACCCGAGATTCTTTGGAATACACCCCAGTTTTGTGGCACTTGATATGCGCGGCAACTTCAACGGCGCAACCATCATTATGATGGGGTGCAACGGTCTGACCACGAGTAAGACTGCGGAGGCATTTCTGTGGAGACGAGCCAAGGATGTGGTCAGCTGGGACGGCTACGTGTCGTCTACCCATACGGACGCAGTGACCGACCGGCTTCTCACACTGCTCACGATGGAGGGACTAGAGACGCAACAAGCCGTGAAACGCGCCACGACGGAATTGGGCGCAGATCCCTCACACGGCGGCCAGCTCCGTGCTCTGGTCAACGAGGGATAGCGATACGCCCATTCGTGAAGAAATCGGTGCCCAGATCCCTTGCCCTTCCCCCACAAGCGGTACCATCCGCCATGTTGGCGCCGCCACAGCCTCGC
>CAYFSW010000078.1:0-3544 GCA_964345885.1 uncultured Gemmatimonadota bacterium
CGCTTGGGGAGACCGTCCCACTCAGCACTTCGCGACGTTGCTTGCTGACGGTGCGGCGCTGCTGCTCGACGAAGTGGGAGTAACGCCACAGCGTATGCCGGATCTCGAAGTTCTGGCCCTCGACAACTCGCTGGGCGCGGGCGACCGCGCGGCGTAGGACCGGGTTGTCTACCGGCTCCAGTTGCTGGGCAGGGCGCGACCGGCGGGGTATCAGATCGTCGATGCCATGGCGCACCAACAGATCGTCCTCCAGACTGATGAAGAAGCGGGACGAACCCGAATCACCCTGCCGCCCGGCACGTCCACGCAGTTGATCGTCGATGCGGCGGCTCTCGTGACGGTTCGTGCCAATAACATACAGGCCACCCAGCGCCGCTACCTGTTCGTACCCCTGACCCTCACTACCCCCCAACCGAATGTCAGTTCCCCTACCGGCCATATTAGTCGATATCGTGACAGCGCCCAGGGCACCGGCTTCGGCAACGATGCGCGCCTCCTGATCATCTCGCTTGGCGTTGAGGACATTGCATCCGATCCCGGCCGCCCACAGATCTGTGGCCAGTGCCTCGGACTCCTTCACGCTGACCGTCCCCACAAGAATGGGGCGTCCCGTGCGGTGGACCTTCTCGATCTCCGCCAGGAGCGCACGACGCTTGGCCTCTCGGTGCGTAAAAACCAGGTCCGGGTGATCCCTGCGGATGCATAGCCGGTTGGGCGGAACTACCAATACCTCGAGGTCATAGAATTCGAACAGTTCATCGGCGGCGGACCTGGCAGTAGCCGTCATGCCACACACATGTGGATATTGGCGTAGGAAGTGTTGAAGCGTGATGGATCCCAGGACACGTCCCTGCTCCGAGGGCCGCACGCCCTCCTTGGCCTCGATGGCAGCCTGCAAGCCATCGGGCCAGTGGCGGTCCTCCACCACACGCCCGGTGAAGTCGTCTACGATCTCCACCCGGTCGTGGCGCACGATGTAGTCCACATCGCGCCGCATCAGGGCCTCGGCGTGAAGAGCGAGATTAAGCTCCGTCAGGGTCTGGAGGTTGGGGGGCGCATACAGATCTCCACCCCCGAGAAGCTCCTCCGCGCGGTTGACACCTTCCTCCGTCAGATAGACATTCCGTCCATTCTCGTCGGCAGCATAGTGGACGCCGGGATCGAGTTGCTCGACGACGGTTCGCATCCAAGCCGCTCGGCCTTGCTGAGGAACCGTCGCCCCGGCGATGACCAGGGGTACGCGAGCTTCATCGATGAGAATCGAATCCGCCTCGTCTACAACGGCGGCGTGGAAAGGGCGTTGCACCAAGTCGGCGACCTCGAAGGCCAGACCATCGCGTAGGAAGTCAAAGCCCGCCTCCTTGGCCGTGAGGTACGTTACGTCCGTCTGATACGCGTTCTTTCGCTCGGCCTGCCCTATGCCCCCCTGGATGAAGCTGACGGTCAACCCCAGAAAGCGATAAATGGGACCCATCCACTCGGCATCACGGCGGGCCAGGTAATCGTTGAAGGTAAGGACGTGCACGCCCCGCCCGCCGAGCGCGCGAAGAGCTACGGGGGCCACGGCCGCCAAGGTTTTGCCCTCACCCGTCGCCATCTGCGCGATCTTGCCTTCGTGCAGACCCAGACCGCCCATCACCTGCACGTCGAAGGGACGCAGCCCGATCTCGCGCCGGGCCACCTCCCGCACGAGCGCAAAGACATCGACGAGCATGTCGTCCAGCGAAGCGCCCGCCCACGCGTGCTCCATGAGCCTCTCCGCTTCCCCCCGCAACTCCGTTTGGCTGGCTCGCCGTAGCTGCGGTTCGAGCGCGTTCACGGCCTCGATCTTGTCCTGGTAGCGCCTCAGCGTTTGGTCCCCAGGGCCATCCCGTTTTATCCTCACTTCTCCAGCCTTCTGTGCCGCACACAGTCTGTGAATGAGCTTTTGCCGCACAACCAACAATCAGTGTGTGTGAGCGCCGATACGGACCAAGGAAACCTACCTGATCCCCCGCTCCACCAGCCACTTACGAAGCACTTCCGCCATCTCCCGATAGTTGTGCTCCATCATCACATTGTGCCACGCTCCGTCCGCCACCATGTAGTCCGCGTAGGAATTGGTCGATGTTTTCACAATTATATCACGTTTCCTTGTGATAATCTAGTGGAAATGCAGAATTCCATAGTTTGCCCATTGACAAAGACGACGAATCGTGTTAGAATTGGCCAGTACGTTCACTGAACTAGCTGACCCGCTTGTATCATTCTTCTCTTCGACCCGGCTAAGACCATAGCTGACAGCGATCCTCAATCCAGATTACCCAAGTTCGAGGCGCCCCCAAAGGCGATTACAACGAAGGAAACAGCATAGTAATTTATCCGAGATAGGAGGTGGTTATGGAGTGAAAGCCTAATCTATTCCGCATCTTTCGCAAGTATCAACCAACCCAATGTCTGTCTCAATCGAGGAGGAGTCTAGTATGAAACGCCACCGTTTGTTGATAAGTTTCAGTTTAATCTTGGTTATCGCTCTGTTGGCTTCGTGTGTTGTACCGACCCCGGCTACACCCGCACCTGCGCCTGAGGGACCCGCCGCCGCTGAGGAACCTGCAGCGGAGGAGGAAGCGCCAAGCCTGGCCGGTGCCGAGATTGTTGCAACCTATATGCAGTCCGGTACCTATGACGTCGCTGCCGAGCAGCTCGAGCCCACCTTCGAAGAGGCGACCGGCGTCGGCGTCGAGCTGGTAGTAGCGCCCTGGGACGTGCTCAACCAAAACCATATCACCGACCTGACCACCGGCACTGGCGCCTACGATGTCATGTCGGGCGAATTCTGGATCGCCACCGTCTTTGAGCATATGCTGCCACTGGACGAGTACGTCACCCGCGACAATTACGGCGACGAATACATCGAGGGTATCTGGTCGCCCGGCCCGTCGAATTTCTACGATGGCAAGCGCATCGGTGTGCCTTACAGCGCCGACGCCTACGGCATCTGGTACAATACAGAGATCTTCGAGGAGTGCGGGGTCGAGGCCAATTGGGAGACGTGGGACGACTATATCGCGGTCCTTGACGAGCTGCAGACGTGCCTGGAGGGCACCGACGTTGCGCCCATGGTCCACTACTTCGGTCAGATCGAACAGCCGGCCGCCATCTTCCTGGGTATGTATGACGGCTATATGGTCGACAAAGACGGCAATTACGCGCTCGACCGCGAGAAAGCCGTCGCTGCCCTGAATAAGATGCAGAGTCTGCTGGATTACAACCCCGAGGGTGTGCTCGGCTTCGATTTCAATGCCGGCAACGCGGTCTTCCTGAACGGCAAGGCAGCGACCATGGTTGGCTGGCCCAGCTTCATCCGTGCCGACGCCGACGACCCGGAGAAGTCGCAGGTGGTAGGCAAGTGGGCGCTGGCCAACTACCCTGGCCCCGGCTTCCCGATGGTGAGCGCGTGGAACATGTTCATCTCCAAATACAGCCAGAACCCCGACGCGGCCTGGGAGTGGATCAAAGCCTACGCCAACCCCGAGAACGGCACACAATGGATGGCGGAATATGG
>CAYFSW010000079.1:0-71479 GCA_964345885.1 uncultured Gemmatimonadota bacterium
CGGCGCGCCAGCTCCGGGCTCGACGCGCGAGCCGCCTCGACCAACTCGTCGGAGGAGTACACGGTCGGGTCGAAGACGACCGCCGTGTCGCGCAGTTCGTAAGTGATCTCCTCCTCCAACCCGATCGTCACCGACAGCTCGCGTCGCGCCGCCTCGGCGGCCTGCTCGGCCCGCAGCACCTCCAGCTCCTGCCTGCCCACCTCGATCTCGGCCTGCATCACGGCGGCCTGATCGACCGCGGCGATGCGGAAGCGCGCCTGCGTCAGTTCCAAGTCGCGGCGCCGGGCCTCAAGCAGCACCCGCGCCAGCCGCGCCAGTTCCTGCTGCTTCAGCGCCTCGAAGAACTGGGTCTCCATCGTCGACTGCAGCTGGACGAGCGTGGCGACCGCCGCCAAGTCGGCGGCGCGGGCCTCGGCGTTGGCCGCGCCGATGTTGAAGATGTTCCTGCCACCATCGAAGACTCGCCAGTTGAAGTTCAACCTCTGGCTGGTGGACTTCGAGGTGTCGGTGATCGCGTCCTCGAGCTCCTGCACCACCCCGGTGGGATCGACGAACGTCTTGGTGGTGAACTCGCTCCTCGAGAACGAGGCCGAAAGCGATGCGCTGGGCATGATCGCGCCCCAGGCGCTCCAGACGCCCTGGCCAGTGGCGTCGGCCGAGGCCAGCGCCGAACGGTACTGCGGGCTATTCTGCTCGAGCAGCAGCCGCGCGTCGGAGAGCGTGAGCACCGTATCGGTGTCCTGGCCGCTCACCGGCTCGGCGAGGGAAAGCGCAGCGAGAACGAGCGGCAGCGCTCGCTCAGCCCCTCGCCTCAGCCACATCCTCGACGATCCTGACCCGCGCATCGTGTATGAGCGTGTAGTGCCCATCGGTGAGCACCAACTGACCGGGTTCGAGCATGGTCGTACCCTCGCCCGGAACGATCTCGACGAACTCCTCATTCTCGAGCCCCGTAGTCACGTAGGTCCACTTTGCCAGACCTTGAGATGAATTGCCCTCCCGTTCGAACAAGAAGACCAGGGTGCGGTTGTCGCGCTCGAGTATCGAGCCGCGCGGCACCATCGTCCGATTCGCGAAAAGCCGCGCTGCGATCCTGACCCGCGCGTACATGCCCGGTTTCACCGCGCCGTCCGGGTTGGGCAACATCACCGTAACCCGCGCCGTGCGCGTCCGCGGGTCGACCACCGGATTGATCGAGACCACCCGGCCGGTTAACACCGCGTCGGGAAAGGCGGAGAGCGTCACCCGCGCCTCACGGCCCTCCTCCAGATAGGGGACTTCGGTTTCCAGTGCCTGGACCTCGATCTTGATCCGGCTCAGATCAACAATCTCGGCGATCGAATCGCGCTGCGACAACCGATCGCCCGGCACGATCACCAGGTTGGCGACAGCGCCCGCGAACGGCGCCCGCACCGTGGCGCGCTCGACGTTGAGCTCCGCCTCGCGCACACCGACCTCGGCGGAAGCCAGTCCGCTCCGGGCGCGCGCCAGGCGGCGGCGCTCGGCGCGTAGCTCCTCGTCCGCGATCTCGTCGTCAAACAGCGTAAGCTCGGCGAACGTAGCCTCCGCCGTCTCGAGCTGCGCACGAGCTCGCTCCAACTCGAAGGCGAACCGCTCCGGGTCGATGCGCGCCAGGACCTGGCCCTGCCGAACCCAGTCGCCCTCGCGGACGAGGACCTGGGTCACCGGGCCCTCAACTTCGGCGGCGAGCAATGTGCGGGCAAAGGCCTGAGCCTGGCCGGCCGCGCTGACGCTCATGACCAGCGTGTCGCGCAACACCGGTGCGGCACCGACCGGTATGGCGATATCGGAGCGGAAGGCCTGCGCCGATTCCACCTCCTGCCCTTCGCCCTCCGCAGCTTCCACCCCTCCGTTCTCTTCCTCGGCCTGCAAAGCACGGAGCCGGATGTAGATCCCGCCCAGGGCGCCCAGCAAGATGATGACGACGGAGGCGATACCTAGTGTACGGCGGCTGAATCCCATGATGGTCCGGTGTTGGCGTGATTGGGCCGGGTCGGGGCTGAAACTTAAAGATTGACCTTCTATCCTTAGATGCGCTAGACGGCCAAAACGTTTCAGTATGCTCCCATACGAACCGGCCCTCATCAGAGTGTCAAACAGACCCCGCGCTTACTTCTAGTTACACGCCGCCGAGGCGGATATTCGCGGCGCCGCAAGGCACCCGCTGTTTGACAGCCGGGCGGCCGGCCCTATGATCCTGCCATGAAAGATGCCGTGAGTTTGGCCAACTTCAGGACCAAGACGGAGGCGGAAGCCGCCGCCATCCTGTTGAAAAATGCAGGGATACCCTATCTGATCCAATCCGCCGAAGGGATGCTGCACGGACCGCTGTTCCCGGGCGCGACGATCTACGTCGCGCCCGAGCTCCTAGACGACGCCCGTGACGTGCTCGGCATCAGAGAGGAGGACGACGAAGAACCGGAGTTCTAGTTGTCGATCGCGTTCGACCGGGTCGGAGCCCCCGCGTGCCATTCTCCTACGTACAGGGCTGGGTCCACGTACTCCCCGTTCACCCACACCTCGAAATGCAGATGCGGCCCGGTGGTCTTCCCCGTTGCACCCTGGGTACCGAGGACATCTCCCTGCGATACACGCTGACCCTCCTGCACGGCGAGGCTTTCCAGGTGCGAGTAGAAGGTCTTGATCCCGCCGCCGTGGTCGAGGACTACGACGGTGCCGTGATCAGCGCCCCCTGAATACTCGGTCGTCGCCTGCTCGACCACGCCGTCGCCGGCCGCATGAATCCGCGCGCCCGCTCTACCCACCAGGTCGATGCCCCGGTGGTGCGCTTCTTTGCCGGTAAAGGGATTGATCATCGGTCCCCAGGCGGCACTGACACGCGAGCCGGGCATCGGGTTGGCGAGCGCGATGTCCGACTCCTGCCGTGGCGAGGCCAATTCAGTTTCGGAGGAGGTGTCGCTACGGGCCCCGCTGGCCATAGGAAGAAGGAAGACCCCGAACGCGAACGCCGTGGGCAGCGAGTACGCCACCCGTAGACGGCGGGTGGCGGCGATCTTCAGCTTCTTCATTGACCGTATTCTCATCTGAAGCCTTTTCTTGCTATTACTCAACGCCGGCAGCGGTCCCGCCTCGCCAGGAAAGCCAAGCCTCGCCACCGCAACGATGCAGCGGCCATATGCCGCAGGCGATAGGTCGCTGTGCGAGAGCACCAGCTCATCGCAGATGCGCTCGCTCTCCTCGCGCATCCGGCTCGCCGAGAGCCAGCCCACCGGGTTGAAGAAATAGAATGCCGAGACAATGAGCTGGAGTACCAGCTGCAGATCGTCCCAGCGTTTGATGTGTGCTATCTCGTGACCGATCACCGACTCCAGTACGGCGGCGTCCTCGTGTCCCAGCACTGCCTCTGGCAGATAGACAACCGGCCGCACGCTGCCCCACGTGAACGGCGTGCCCAGCTCGCCGGATGTGATAAGACGAACGGCTCGGCGCACGCCGAACTTGTTTCGCCAACACTCGGTCAAGCTCTGTGCACGAGCATCAAGCACCGGTGCCGCGTTCCGAATCACCCCGGCGTAGCGGCGGCGCCTCCTCACGAGTGAAGCCCCAACGGCCACGACCCCCACTAGCCATAGCGCTACAATCGGCAGCCCGCTCAAGGACGGTTCGGTCCCAGTACCCGTCAGCTGACCGCCGAAACCTGCTGCGCCACCAGCCGCCTGCAGCTCGGGCCACTCAACTATCCAGGACGACTCCGCTCCCGAGGCCCGCGTACCCTGCGAAACGATGCTCCCGATACTGAAAGGCGACGCCAGACCGACCGGCAGAACCAGTCGCAACAGGACAAGGCCCCACAGCGCGTGTCGTAAGACCGGAGAGGCGTTTCGTAACGCAAGCGTCAGGCCGAACACAATCACGAAGAGCACAATCGAGAACAGCAACTCCCAGCGGCCGACCCAGACCAGGCGGTCGGCTGCCGCCGACATATCGCCCAACAGCTCGGCCCACACCGCTAGCTCTCCTCCTCCAGCAGGCGCTCCAGTTCGTCCACCTCCTCCTGACTCAGATCGTTCGCCTCGGCAAACAGCGAGACGACGGGTGCGTAGTCCATCTCCAGCACGCGCTCCGCTAGGTCACGCACCACGCCCGCCAGGCCCGCCGGCCGCGAGATCCGCGGCTCATACAGGTAGATGCCGTGGAAGCTCCGCTTCGCCAGCAGTCCCTTGGCCGCCATACGGTCCACGGTCGTCCGCGTGGTCGAATAGGCCCACCCCAGGGCGTCCGGCAGCCCCTCGTGGACCTCCCGCGCGCTCAGCTCGCCCTCCCGCCAGAGAACCCTGAGGACGGCGAGCTCTGATTTGGTCAGGTCGGGTGCTTCAGCTGATCCGTTCACATCGGGTCGGGGTGGAGCGATGGAGTAGCGACGACGCTACGTTGTAGCGACAACACTATAATACGCCGTTCCCGCCATGTCAACCCGGATCCGGCGCTCTCTACTCCCCGACGATCTGAACGATGAGGCGGCGCGAGCGGCTGCGGTTGTCAAAGTCGCAGTAAGTGATCTGCTGCCAGGTGCCCAGCTGCAGCTCGCCGTCGACGACGGGGACGGATAGCGAGGGCCCGAGCAGCGCTGCCCGCACGTGCGAGTGCCCGTTGCCGTCGCCCCAGCGCAGGTTGTGGGCGTACTCGCGATCGGGCGGAACGATCTCGTCGAAGACGCGCTTGAGATCGGCGAGCGCTCCGGACTCGTACTCGATGGTGGTGATCGCGCTTGTGGAGCCGGGGCAGAAGACGGTGACGACACCGGCTCTCACGCCGCTGTCCCTGACTTTGGTGGCCACGTCGCCGGTGATGTCGAGCATGTCGGCGTGGCCGCGGGTCTCGAGTTCGATGGAATCGGTAACGACCACGATTCGGTCTCCTCAGATCTCGCCGAGCTTATCGATGGGCACGGTGAGGCCCATGATGTTCCAGCCGGCATCGACGTAGACGATTTCGCCGGTGACACCGCGGCTCCAGTCGCTGAGCAGCCACAGCGCCGTGTTTCCCACATCCTCGGTGGTGACGAGGGTGCGGAGGGGCGACGCCTGCTCGGAGTAGGTGAGGATCTTCTTGAAACCGCCGACACCTGACGCAGCCAGCGTCTTGATGGGCCCGGCGGAGATGGCGTTGACACGGATTCCCTTGGGACCCAAGTCGGAGGCGAGGTAGCGCACGCAGGCCTCGAGGGCGGCTTTGGCAACGCCCATGACGTTGTACTGCGGAGCGACCTTGACCGAGCCGTAGTAGGTGAGGGTGAGGATCGAGCCGCCGTTAGACATGAGCGGTTCGGCGGCGCGGGTGAGCGCGACGAGGGAATAGGCGCTGACATCGAGGGCCATCTTGAACCCGTCGCGGCTGGTCTCGACGAAGCGCCCTTGCAGGTCGCGGCGGTCGGCGAAAGCGATCGAATGGACCAGGACGTCGATCGTCCCGTACATATCATTCACCTTCTCGAAGACCCGCCCGATGGCCGTGTCGTCGGTGACGTCACACAGCTCGACTAGCTTGGCACCGACGCTCTCCGCCAGCGGCCGCACCCGCTTCTCGAGCGTGGGGGCGCCATAGCCGAAGGCCAGTTCGCAGCCCTCCCGGTGGAGCGCCTGGGCGATGCCCCAGGCGATCGACCGCTCGTTGGCCACGCCGAAAATCAGCGCCGTCTTTCCTTCAAACAGCCCCACTCGGGTCCCCCCTTAACCGGATATGAAGAGGACAAATCTAACAACTGCCTCGGACCTGGCTATGCCCGCCGGACCGTCCCCTCGAAAGGCTTGACGCGACACGGCACGCAGGCCTAAGAAGGCAGGCCCGATCAGTTGTCCAAACGAGAGAGCCGGGATGAGCTGCGAGTGGGCCACGACCGAGCTTTCCATCGCCGACCACGACCTCGAGTGGGGCGTCCCGCTGCATGACGACCGGGCACTGTTCGAGATGCTGATCCTCGAAGGCGCTCAGGCCGGGCTGAGCTGGGAGATGATCCTCAAGAAGCGCGAGAGCTACCGCGCCGCCTTCGACTGAGTCGAAGATGCCGAGCAAGGTGTCGAGGGATGGATGGCGTTCTGCTGCAGCGACGGTGAAGTCATCGGGCGACATCGTGGCCCGTTTATCGCCGGCACAAGCGGCGAAGACGATTCAAGCAATGCAGACCACCAGGGCCAGGCGAGCGGCCTGCCTTTCCATCATCGATGTCGAACCTTCAAGGCGGCTTTGGGAATCCTGGTGTTGGGCATTCTTTTCCCTCCTTAGCGCAAGACCCAAATACCAGGATGCGCCAGGGAAATCAAACGTCGCTGGCGATGATTGCCCTGTGCGCGGCTGCGCAACATATTGGAGCGTTATTCAACACAGAAAGGGAACGGGTCGGGAATTGTAGCCCCTTTGCATCAGGGGTCTTTCGCCATGAGTCGTTGCAGCACGCCTGTCTCCCCCGGACAGTCGATTCGCGCTTTTCCGCCAGCCTTCGCCGCTTTCCGTCGCCCCGCACGAACCGCAAACGATTCGCCCTACAGATACAAGTACGACATGCCTCTTGGGACCGCGTGCGGAACCCAACCGAAGGAGGGACAAGCATGACCGCCAAGTACAAGATCCCCTTCCTGGTCGTAGGCGCGCTGTTCGTCGTATGGGGCGTGCTCGGACTGCTCGAGGTGCGTGACAGGCCCTACGGCGGATTCAGCAACGGCCTGGACTACGTGGTAAACGAAGTCGAGGAGGGGAGCCCCGCCGCTGCGGCCGGCCTGGAAGTGGGCGACCGCATCATCACCTACAACGGCATCGCCGTCGAAGACGCACGGGCGTTCCGAGAAATGCCCTGGCCGCAGATCGGCGAGACGCGCGTTCTCGTCGTCGAGAGGACCGCCGAGACAACTCTCGCAGCGGGTGAAGAAGGCCCCGTCACTCTCGAAATCGCCCTCACCTACGGCGCCCGGCCCCTGAAATACCACGCCTTATCCTGGGCCGCGTTCATCGTCGGGCTTTGTTTTATCGGCTGCGGGCTACTCGCCTACATAAAGGCGCCGAGTCGCCCGGCCATGTTGCTGGCCGTGGCCGGACTCTGCATGGGAGTCTCGATTGTAGGCGGTCCCTACATCGGCTCGTACACACTGCGCACGAGCATCAACTCCATCATCTTGGTGTTGGAGCTGCTCGGCTTTGGCGCCCTCCTCCACTTGCTGATGGTGTTCCCGAAGCGTAAGGCATTTCTCGCGAGAACGCACGCTGCAAAAGTGCTGTATGCTCCGATAGCGTTGATCGCGCTGTTTTCCCTCTGGCTAATCATTTTCGTGTCACAACGAACCGGCATGTTCAACACTGTAGTGAACGTAATCTACGGCATATTCTCCGTCGTTTACCTCGGGCTGGCGCTCGTGGCTCTGATCCACAGCTTCGTGAAAGCCACTCCGGACGAGCGGTCCCGATACGGTCTGAACCTGATGCTCGCCGGCCTCGTCATCGCTGTGCTGCCGATTGTGTTCGTCTGGCTGGTCTCGATTTTCGCTCCCAACGTCATCGTGCCGGGCTCCGACTTCTTGATCCTGGCCGCGGTGCTGGTACCGATCACCATGGCGCTGGCCGTCATGAAGGCGGAACCCGCCGCTGCACCGGAGCCTGCACCTGTCATGTAGCAGAACGAGAAGGAGATAACTCAACGCTTCGTGCGAGACCCAACTGAAGGGAGGATAAGCATGACCGGCAAGCACACTACTCCACTGTTGGCTGTGGGCGCGCTCTTCCTCTTATGGGGCGTCGTCGGACTGTTCGACATGGGGAACATACCCTACTCCGGGTACCTTACCGGCCCCGACAACACGGTTATCGAGGTCGACGAGGGGAGCCCCGCCGATGCGGCCGGCCTCAGGGTCGGAGACCGGGTCACGAGCATTAACGGCGTCTCAGTGGAAGACACGCCGGCGCTCAACCGGATGCCCCGGGCGCAGATCGGCGAGACGCGCACCCTGGTCGTGGAGGAGGCCGCCGAGACCACGCTGGCGGCCGGCGAGGAAGGCCCTGCAACCCGAGAGGTGGGAATCACGTTCGCTGCCCAGCCCGGGAAGTATGTCGCGCTGACCTGGGCCGGGTTCATTATCGGCCTCTGCTTCCTGGGATTCGGGTTGCTGGCCTACGTGAAGGCACCGAGCCGCAGCGCCCTGCTATTGGCGATAACCGGACTCTGTCTGGGTGGCGCGTTCCTCGGCGGCCCCTACATCGCTTCCTACGCGCTGCGCACGATAATCGGCACCTTCTTCCTCATGCTCGTCTTGCTCGGCTTCGCGACCCTGCTCCACTGTCTGATGGAGTTCCCGATGGCGAAAGCGATGCTCGGAAAGGCGCACATTACGAAAGTCCTCTATGCGCCGGCGGTGCTGATGGCGCTTTTCTTCCTCTGGCTCATCATCTTCGAGCCACGAGGGACCAGCACGCTCAACAGCGTCGCCACCGTTCTCGTAGGCATCTTCATCGTCGGTTACTTCGGCCTGGCACTCGTGGCTCTCATTCACAGTTTCGTGAAGGCGACGCCGGACGAGCGGTCGAAATATGGCCTCAACCTCATGCTCGCCGGCGTGCTCATCGGTCTGCTGCCGGTGACGATCTCTGCGTTGGTCACGACGTTCGCCCCGAGCGTCATCTTGCCGGGTTCGGATTTCTTCTTCCTGACCATGGTGCTCATCCCCATCACCATGGCGTTGGCCGTCATGAGGGCGGGAGCGGCTCCTGCAGCGGAGCCTGTACCCGTGATGTAGCGGCGGCTGGGCAACCCAAAGACGCACACGGGCGGTGGCGCATGCCACCGCCCGCTTCGTTTTCACCGATTATTGTTAGCCCTCGCCGCGGAGGCCATATTGCCATCACCACGTCGTTCAAGCTGCCCCATGGCGGACGCCGGCACCCGTCCGCGACAACCTCGTGCGCGCCGAATCGCAAGGGGCTCACCGCCTCGATCCGAAGGAGTGCGCCTATGGCTCGATTCACCCTCAAGGTCAACGGTGAGATGCACACGAACGTGAACGTCGATCCCGACACCCCGCTTCTCTGGGTGTTACGGGACACGCTCGGTCTCACCGGCACCAAGTTTTGCTGCGGCGCCGGCCTGTGCCGCGCCTGTACCGTCCACATGGACGGCGAACCGGTGCCCTCGTGCGCGATCCCTGTTTCCAGCGCTGAGGGCAGCGAGATCAGGACGATCGAGGGCCTATCAGGGAACGGCGGCCATCCAGTACAGCAAGCCTGGCTCGCGGAGCAGGTACCTCAGTGCGGTTACTGCCAGGTGGGTCAGATCATGGGCGCCGCGGCGCTACTGGCCAAGAACCCGGACCCGAGTGATGCCGACATCGATGAGGCGATGTCGCCCTACCTGTGCCGCTGCGGAACGTACCAGCGGATACGTCGCGCCATCCACCGTGCCGCTGAGGAGGTGTGAGATGAGTACGATCACCAAAGTCAGCCGGCGCGATTTTCTCAAGCTCACGGGTGTGGCAGGGACGGGGCTGGTACTCGGCTTCCACCTCCCACCCAAGCCGGATGGGTACGCCGCCGCCGAGCCCCTGACGAACTCGTGGTTGCGGATCGCCCCCGACGGCAAGGTCACGTTCTGGGTGCACAGGCCCGACATGGGCCAAGGTGCGCGGACCGCCCTGCCGATGATCCTCGCCGATGAGCTGGACATAGAGTGGCCGGAGTTCGAGCGCGTCTTCCTCCCAGCCGTCGACCCGCAGGTCTATGGGTCGCAGACGGCGGGTGGTAGCACATCGATACGGACATCCTGGCTGCCGCTGCGCACAGCGGGCGCTACGGCGCGCGCGATGCTCACCGCCGCTGCGGCCGAGACGTGGGGTGTCGACGCGGCGGCCTGCAAGGCCTCACTCGGCACAGTCGTCCACGAGGCGAGCGGTCGTTCACTCACCTACGGCGAGCTGGCGGAAAAGGCGGCGACCGTAGCCGTCCCGGACGACCCGCCGCTCAAGGATCCGGAAGACTTCAACATCATCGGGAAGCCCACCCCGCGCCTCGACAACCCGGAGCGCGTGAAGGGAAGTCTGACCTTCGGGATGGATGTAAAGGTCTCGGGGATGCTCCACGCCTGTGTCGCTCGCTGCCCGGTCTTCGGCGGAACGGTGACGGGCTACGACGAGGCGGCCGCCAGAGCCGTGGACGGCGTGCGCGGGGTCGTCGAGGTGCCTACCGGCATCGCGGTGCTCGCCGAGTCCACCTGGGCGGCGATCAAGGGCCGCCGGGCGCTCAACTGCAAGTTCGACTACGGCGAATCGGCGGACCTGAGCAGCGCCAAGATCGCCGCGCTGTTCGACGAGAAGCAGCAGGAGGAAGGTTACGCCACGCGCGACGACGGCGACGTCGAAGCTGCACTGGCTAGTGCGGCGCAAGCTCTCGATGCCGTGTACGAGGTGCCCTACATCGCTCATGCACCGCTCGAGCCGATGAACTGTACGGCGCACGCGATGGAGGACCGTTGCGAGATCTGGGCTCCGACACAGGCGCCGCAGTGGGCACACGGTGTGGTGGCCCAGACGTTCGGCTACGCGCCGCAGGACGTCACCCTGAACATCGAGTTCAGCGGCGGTGGCTTCGGGCGGCGTTTGCTCCCCGACTTCGTGGTCGAGGCAGTGCACGTCTCCAAGGCCGCTGCCGCACCGGTGAAGGTGGTGTGGACGCGCGAAGACGACATGCATCACGGTTACTTCAGACCGGCCACTCGTCATATCCTTACAGCCGGACTGGACGAGTCGGGCCATTTGGTGGCCTGGAAGCACCGAGTCGTCGGCCACTCTATCGGCGCGACCTTGCAGGGAGGTGATCTAGCGGGGGCGGCTCGCGAAGCGACCAGTGGCGCCAGGGACCTTCCTTACGCGATTCCTAACTGCTACGTCGACTTCTGCATGGCGAACACCGCCGTGCCCGTCAGTTACTTCCGCTCAGTCTACAACACACAGACGCCGTTCGCCAACGAGTGCTTTATCGACGAGATCGCGGCCGCACTGGGCAAGTGTCCGGTCCGCCTGCGCAGGGAGCTGCTCGCGGACCATCCGCGGCATCTAGGCGTGCTCGAGCTGGCGGCAGAGAAAGCGCGCTGGGGCCAGCCGTTGCCCGCCGGTCATCATCAGGGTATCGCGCTACACCGCTCGTTCGGGAGCTGGGCCGCCGAGGTGGCAGAGGTTTCGGTGGCAGACGACGGCTCGGTGCGGGTACATCGAGTCGTCTGTGCGGTGGACTGCGGGATCGTGGTCAACCCGGACGACCTCGCTGCCCAGGCGGAGGGTGCCATCGTCATCGGACTCACAGCGGCGCTCAAGGGCGCGATCACCATCGACGAGGGCCGCGTGGTACAAGGCAATTTCAACGACTACCCGTTGCTGCGGATCGACGAGATGCCGGAGATCGAGGTGCATTACGTCAAGAGCGACGTTAACCCGTCGGGTATCGGCGAACCACCGCTGCCACCCATCGCGCCGGCCGTCGCCAACGCCATCTTCGCAGCAACCGGCGTGCGTGTGAGGCGTATGCCGATCCGACCTGAAGACATCCGCAGCAGCTAGTCGCTGCGAGGGAACATGTAGACTGGAGAGGAGCCGTGCCGGCTGTCCGGCGCGGCTCCTCTTCTTCCTCCCACCCTCGCAGCCCGACCCACAGAACCGAAACGGCGCCGGATGCGTTCTCCGATATGGGAGAGGCCGGGGGGTTGGACCGACCAGGTCTGCAGGTACCGGCGCGAGGTGCAACCATACTCGCCCCGGCGCCGTCCAAGACTGAAAGCCGAGGCCGGCCCTGCCGGCCCGAGAGCCTAGTTATGGCATCATGACGACGATCGGCGTGAAAAACCTCGTGAGACGTGCCGACCCGGCACCTGTGTGGCGGGTGCTGGGAGTCTATGTCCTTGTCTCCTGGGCCATCCTGGAGGCCATCGATCTGCTTATCGCCCGGTTCGGTCTGCCGGGCTGGTTCTTCCCAATCGCCTTGGGGCTGCTGGCTATCGGGCTGCCCGTCGTTCTTGCCACGGCGCTCTATCAGGCTCGGCGGGCGGCCGGCGACAGCGAGGACTCGACTCCGGCCGGTGGTGAAGCCGATCCGGGCGACCCCGGAGACCCGGGGTACCGGCGCCTGCTCACCTGGAGGACGGCGATTCTGGGTGGCGTCCTCGCCTTTCTCGCCCTAGGCAGCATAGGCGCGACGGTTGTCTGGCTGCGGATACGCGGAAGCCAGCTACGGCCGAACGCCGTGGCCGTGATGCCCTTCCACGTGGTCGGCGACGACGTCGAGCTGTGGCGCGAAGGTATGGTGGACCTGTTGGCGACCACCCTCGACGCCACCGGCCAGTTCCACTCGTCCGACCCGCGAGCCGTTCTCAACCGTTTCCATCGCCTCGCCGAAGACCCGGGCCAGCTACCCGAACCTGAGATCGCCGCCGAAGTGGCCGGCCAGTTGGGTGCGAGCCGCGTCATCCTGGGTAGCCTGATCAAGACGGGTCCCGATGCCGTCAGACTCTCCGCCGACATCTACTCCGTGCGCTGGTTGCGCAAGGAGGCATCGGCGGTAGTCACGGGCTCGGAGGAGGAAATCACATCGTTGGTCGAGCAACTCACCATCGAGCTGCTGCGAAACGCCTGGCAGGGTGAGGCCGCCCCGGAGGTCCGGATGTCCGCCCTCACCACGGCATCGATCCCGGCGCTACGCGCCTACCTCGAAGGCGAGCAGGCCTTCCGCCACTCGCAGTTCACCGAGGCGCAGGATGCGCTCAATCGTGCCCTCGAGCACGACTCGACCTTCGCCATCGCCCACTACCGCTTGGCGCACGCCTTCGGCTGGTCGTTCGGCCTGGGCTCGGACGAGGTGCCCCACCACCTCGCCGCGGCCGAGCGCCACAGCCAGGGGCTACCGGCGCGCGACAGTCTACTCATCCGCGCCTGGAAGCTGGCGGACGTCGACGGTTCGTTGGAGGCGATCCCGCTCTTTCAGAACCTGACCGCCCGCTATCCCGATGACCTGGAAGCATGGCACGGGCTGGGTGACGCCCTGTTCCATCTGGGCGCTCAGGCCGGTCAGCCGATCGAGGAAGCGATAGAGGCGCTGGAGCGCACACTCGACCTCGACCCGTCCTTCGCGCCGGCGCTCATCCATCTGATCGAACTCACTTACCAGCAGAACGACTCGATCCGCGGGCGCGAGTGGACCGAGCGCTATCTCGCGCTCGACTCGACCTCCAACTACGCCCGCGCTTTCAGCCTGCTGACGGCGCTGCAGTTCGGGCCGCCCGGCGACTCGGCCCGCGCTGCTGCCGCCCTCGACACGGCGAGCTCCGACCAGATCTACTGGACGCTGGCTCGGCTTCGGGTCGCCGCTGCACCGCTGCCGCTCTACGAGATGATAGCGCTTAAGGCCGCCGACCCACGCTTCTCGGAGGTTGCGCGTCACATGGCCTTCTGGTTCCTCGGCCTGCGCTACCTGAGGCACGGCCAGGTCGAGATCGCAGTCGACCTCTTGCAGCAGAGCATGACACTTGCCCATGGCGAGATGGACATGGCGGCTCTGAACCTCCTGGCCAATGCCCGCGACTTCGGGATCGCCGTCGACTCGACTTCAGAAGAGATCGTCGAACGTCTCGCCGCTGATCACCCCGGCTACGTGCCGGCCCTGGCTGTCAAGGCCGTCCGGGAAGGTCGAGACGAAGAGGCGGCCGCCCTCGTCGCCCGCTTCGAAGCTCGCGCCGACACGCTGTTGGCCGAAGGAGATACCGCCACTGCACGCTCGGTGCGCGGACGCGCACTGACCCTCAAGGGCCGCGTCGCCGCCGCACGCGACAGCATAGACGTCGCCGTCGAACAACTGCGACGCGGGCTCGACATGATCAACGCCGTCTGGTACGGGTACCGCGACTTCGATCGCTTCTGGCTGGCCCAACTTCTAGAGGAGCAGGGAGGCGGCGAAGAGGAAGCGATCAGCATCTACGGCTCGCTCTACTCGAACGTCTGGTTGGAGCCCCTCGGCTACTACCACCGGGCCCAGTTGCACGAGCGCCGCGGCGAGCTGGATGACGCGGCACGGTATTACGCCCTATTCGTGGAACTGTGGGGTGACGCAGACGAGCAGCTGCAGCCGCGTGTCGAGACGGCGCGTCGTGCGCTCGAGCGGCTACGGGGCGAGCGCGTGGCCAGCTAACCGATTGTCGGCGGCGCTGTCTCGGAGCCGCGCAGTCCACTCTCCTTCAGGTAGAGCAGGTATCCCCCGTACGCCTGAGGCTGGAAGTCCTTGCCCACGGAGAAGTGCGGCACGTAGCGGGAGCGGACCTCGTCCAACGGCCGGATCATCTCCTCGCGGTTCGGCGCGATAGACTCGAGCAGGAAGTCGAGTCCATCTTTGGGGAAAACAACCCAGGCGTGCCAGCTGTCCGCTCGCATATCGGCGCGGCGACCGGTGAAGAAACGGGCATCGATCCCCATCTCCACCAATTTGCGCCAGGCCCACAGCGCGAAGTCCTCACAGTCGCCCTTGCGCAACTGCTCGAAGGTCCCCGGGTGCTGCCAGTAGTCGGCCTCATGGAAGAGGTCGGGGTCGCGCACCTGCTCGCAGCCCAACAGCCAGCCACACAGCCCATCCACCGAAGCTACCTCTACCGTGCTCTCCCCCTCGAAGTACCACGAAAAGCGCTTCACCGAGCCGGCACCCAAGGCCCAGAAGCGGACCGGCCTGTCGGTCGGCTCCCACGGGTCTTCCACGTCGACGTAGCGCAGCGACAGCCTGAGCACCGGCTTCAGCAGCCATCGCGCCAGCCCCAGGGTGATCCACTCGAAAAAGACCTTCACCAGTAGACTCCGCCGACCGTTCGGGGGTCCCGACCCGGACCCGTTGAGCTCCTCTTTCGGCCCCCGTGCCTTCCCTATACTCTGGCCTTTCCCACAGTGCGCGCTGCCCGCAGCAGGAGTTTGTGCGATGAAACCTGACATCCTTTCCGACGCCGCGCTACTGGCGCTGCTCCAGGAGCTGATCAGCATCCCGTCCGTCAATCCGACCCTCGCCCCCGATGAGCCGGACGGCGAGGCTGCCCTCGCCGAGTTCGCCCGTGATTGGCTGACGACCCACGGGGTCGACGCCCGGCTCGAAGAGGTAGCGCCCGGGCGGCCCAATGTAGTGGCCCGAGTCGGCCGTGGCGACGGCCCTGACCTCGTTTTGTGCGCCCACTTAGACACGGTAAGCGCCGCCGGCATGTCGATCGCGCCCTTCAAGCCTCGCGTCGAAGGACGGCGCATCTACGGCCGTGGCAGCTACGACATGAAGGGGGGTGCCGCTGCCGCGATGGCCGCGGCGGCGACGCTTCACGACGCCGAGCTCCCAGGATGTGTGACGCTCGCACTCGTCGTCGACGAAGAGTATTCGAGCATCGGCGCCGACCACTTCGTCGCTCACCACGAGGCCGACGCCTGCATCGTCACCGAGCCCACCGAGGGACAGCTTATCCTCACCCACAAGGGATTCGTCTGGAGCGAGCTCGTCACCCACGGCCAGGCCGCCCACGGCAGCCGCTGGGATCTGGGCGTCAGCGCCATCGGAAAGATGGGACGGATCATCGCCGAACTCGAACGCTTCGAGGAAGAGGACCTGCGCCCACAGACCCACCCAGAGCTCGGACCAGCCTCCCTACACTGCGCGACGATCGAGGGCGGCTCCGGAATCAGCACTTACGCATCCGAGTGCCGCATGAAGGTCGAGCGCCGCACTCTGCCCGGTGAAACGCTCGACCAGGTGGAGCGCGAGCTGCAGAGCGCCGTGGACGCAGCCGGTGAGACGGCGGAGATCGATTGCTTCTTCCAGCGAGCACCCCTCGTTTGCGGCAGCGACGAGCCCATCGCACGCTGCCTGCGCGAAGCGCACAAGAAGATCGCCGGAGCCAGACCCGAAGAGACCGGCGTCGCCTACTGGACCGACGCCGCCGTCTTCGATGCCGCCGGTATCCCTGCCCTGCTCTACGGACCCGCCGGCGAAGGCGCGCACGGCGACATAGAGTGGGTCGACCTCGATTCGGTGGCGTCCTGTGCCAACGTGTTGGTGGAGGCCGCGCTCGGCTTCACGGGCGCGGCCCCCTTGCCGGACTGTTGACGGCTCAGCCGACGCTGAGCTCGACGATCCGCAGCGTCACTACATAGGGTGGATTCACCGGCGAACTGAAGCTGGGCTCCAGCTCCAACAACTGCACCGCGTGAATGCCGTAGGAAGCTTGCGCCGGCCCTACGCTCGGGTTGGTGTGCAGCGCCAAATCCTGCCGCCGCCACTCAGGAAGTCCCACCTCCCAAGCCTCCAGCTCGACCAAGGCGTCCCCCGCCCAGAAGCAGAGAGCGTAGGGTGGACAGCGCGAATCCTGGGGCACAGCCTCGAACTCGATCCGCAGCCCCGAACCCTCGAGCTCGGCCACCTGGCCAAGCGACAACTGAAACTCCACGTCCAGGCTGACCTGCACGTTCGTCGGCTCCGTCGCACTCACACAGCCGACCAGCAGGACCAGCGCTATCAGCGACCCCTTCTGCATGCGTGACCTCCTGACTGCCTCCCGCCAAGCAGGGCAAAGCCGGTGCCAACCAAACTGCAACGCCACCCGATCACCAAGTCGTTGAAATAAAAGGAATTCCGGACGCAACCCACAGACCGGCCCCCTCTTTGCCACGCCTCGCTCCCAGCTTTCTGAACCCGCCCGCCTTCAGGATTCCGTCGCGGTTGACCGAGCCCCACGCCCAAGCTAGATTCATGTTTAGGGTGACCTAAAAGTCAATGTTAGGTGGTACTAAAAATGAACGCCGCTTCCTGGTTCTTTCTGGCGCTGATCGCCGCCGCTGCCCTTGCCCTGGCCCTCTTCTGGCCGCGTCGGGGGCTTCTCGACCGTCTGCGCCGAGCAAGGCGGCTGGCCGCGCGGGTGCGAATCGAGGATGCATTGAAGCACATCCACGCTCGCGAGCAGCGAGGGACGCTGGGGACGCCGGAGTCGCTGGCGGGGAAGCTGAGCGTGAGTGTCAGGCAGGCGCTGGAGCTGATCTCGGAAATGGAGGAGGGCGGCCTGGTCCAGTCGACGGGTCCCGGCCTACTGCTTTCGCCGAACGGTCACCGAACGGCGCTGCGGGTGATCAGGGCGCATCGACTATTGGAGCGCTACCTGGCTGACGAGCTCCGCCTGCCCCTGGAGGAGCTCCACGCCACGGCCGACCGGCGCGAGCACGAGCTGAGCGACGAGGAGGTCGACGAGTTAGAGGCGCGGCTCGGCTATCCCCAACAGGACCCTCACGGCGATCCGATCCCGACGGGCAGCGGTGCACTGGAAAGCGTCGAGTCGACCGCGCTGACAGATTGGCCGGTAGGCCGGCCGGCGCGGGTCGTCCACCTGGAGGACGAGCCGCCGGAGGCGCTGGCGGGGATCGTGGCCGCCGGATTCGCGCTCGGCATGCAGATTGAGGTTCGACGGATAAGCAAGGAGCGGCTGGTGGTCTGGGACGGAGAGGGGGAGCGCGAGCTGGCGCCCGTATTCGCGAGCAACGTTTTCGTCACAGGCCTGCCGCATCCGGTCCAGCCACCACAGAAGCTGTCATCCCTCGAACCCGGGCAGGCGGGCCGCATCCTCGCGTTGCGCTGTGAAGGGCTTAGCCGCAGGCGACTGCTCGACCTCGGGCTGACGCCAGGCACACTGGTGGAATGCTCCTTTCCCGGCCCGATGGGCGAGCCGACGGCGTATCGGGTACGCGGGGCGCTGATCGCCTTGCGCAAGGAGCAGGGTGACGAGATCGAGATCGAGGCGGTGTCGTGACCACCAAGCGCCCACGCTCGATCCGTAGCCGGGCGCTCCCGGTCGTCGAGCCCGACGTTCCCGCGTACGCGGGGTTACGCCGGCTGGGGATCGACACCGCAGACTGGGACTACGTGGTCGCGCTGGCCGGGAACCCTAACACCGGTAAGAGCACGGTGTTCAATACCCTCACCGGGCTCAAGCAGCACGTGGGCAACTGGCCCGGCAAGACTGTGGCCCGCGCCGAGGGCGGCTTCGAGTACGGCGCGAGGAAGTTCAAGCTGGTCGACCTGCCCGGGACCTACTCGCTGCTCAGTGCTTCCACCGATGAGGAGATTGCCCGGGACTTCATCCTGTTCGGGCGGCCCGACTGTACGATCATCGTCGTCGACGCGACGGTACTGGAGCGAAACCTCAATCTGACGCTTCAGATCCTCGAGATAACGGATAGAGCGGTTCTTTGCCTCAACCTGATGGACGAGGCGGAGCGCAAAGGTGTCGAGGTCGACCATAAGCGCCTGGAGCGCGACCTGGGCATACCGGTAATCCCGACGGTCGCCCGGACCGGCCAGGGGATCCCGGAGTTGATCGAGGCGGTGGCGGGTGTCGCCAGCGGTTCGATCGCAACTCGACCGCACCGCATAGGCGCCCACGGTGAGGCGGCGCGCTCGGTCGACGAGTTGGCGGCGATGGTCGAGGCGGCGTACCCCGGGCTGCCCAACGCTCGCTGGGTGGCCATGCGGCTGCTGGAAGGCGACAAGCGCGTGGAGAAGGCCATCGCGAGCGGCGAGCTCGGCGAGCTGGTCGATGCGAACGAGCTGCAAGGCGCCGGTGCGGGCGGGTAGATCTAGCGATGGCAACGAACGCGCCGCCGACCCGCGGAGAGATCCTCGAGAGCGCCGAGCGTCTGCGACGCGGCCTCGACATCTCGTTCCGAGACGAGATCGTGGGAGCGATTTATGAGGACGCCTCCGCCATCGCGACCGTCGCGATACGCAAGGGGACACGGGCCGAACCCACCTGGGACGCGAAGCTCGACCGAATCCTCACGTCTCGCATCTGGGGCATCCCGATCATGCTCCTGGGCCTGGCTGCGGTCTTCTGGATCACGATCGTCGGTGCCAACTACCCGTCGCAGGCCATCGCCGCCGTGCTCTTCGCGCTTGGGGACGCCGCGGTCCGGCTCTTCGACTCATTCGGCGCGCCCTGGTGGCTGACCGGATTCCTCTGGCACGGTGTTTACCGCGGCCTCGCCTGGGTCATCGCGGTCATGTTGCCGCCGATGGCTATCTTTTTCCCGCTCTTCACCATCCTGGAGAACTTCGGCTACTTACCCCGTGCCGCCTTCAACATGGACTGGTTGTTCAAACGCGTGGGCGCGCACGGCAAGCAGGCGCTGACCATGAGCATGGGGTTCGGCTGTAATGCCGCCGGCGTCATCGCCTGCCGGGTCATCGATTCGCCGCGCGAGCGGTTGATCGCGATCCTCACCAACAACTTCGTTCCCTGTAACGGCCGTTTCCCGACGCTAATCCTGCTCGGCATCGTGTTTGTCTCGGCCGCCTTTCCACCTTCGGTGTCGACGTTCGCCGCAGCGGGCTCGGTGCTGGCGGTCGTAGTCGTAGGCGTGCTGTTCACACTGTTCGTGTCGTGGGTACTCTCGCGCACAGTCCTCAAAGGCGAGGCGTCGAGCTTCACGCTGGAGTTGCCACCGTATCGGCGCCCGAACGTGGGGCAGATCCTCTATACGTCGCTCATCGACCGCACACTCTTCGTGTTATACCGCGCGGTGATCATGGCGGCGCCGGCGGGCGGCGTGATCTGGTTGTTGAGTAACGTGTTCGTGGGTGGTGATTCGCTGGCGGCGTCGGTATCGGGGTTCCTCGATCCGCTCGGGCGGGCCGTCGGTCTCGACGGCGTCATCCTGCTCGCCTACATCATCGCGATCCCGGCCAACGAGATCGTCGTGCCGACGATACTTATGACGTACACCGGGGCCGGCATGATGATCGAGATCGACAGCCTCACCGAGCTACAGGCTCTACTAGTCGGTGAGCAGGGCTGGACCCTGCTCACCGCGATCAGCTTGATGCTGTTCTCGCTGCTCCACAATCCGTGCTCTACAACCATCTGGACCATCTATAAGGAGACGGGGAGCGCCAAGTGGACGACGATCGGAGCTCTGATGCCGCTGGCAATTGCGTTCATCGTCTGCTTCCTCGTCGCCCAAGGCGCCCGTCTTCTCCTCTAGGGGCTGACCAGCTCGACCTGAAGCGCCAGGATCAGCGCACCGCGATCGGGATCCGGCTGTGCCGAGCCCAGAACGAGCAGCTGGCCCTCTCTGGCGTTGACCTCGGTCTCGAACACGGTGCCGTAATGCTCTAAGAACAGCTCAACGCCCAGCTGTACAGTACCACCACCCTCGGCCACGCGGACCTCCCCGATATGGCCAAAAACCAAGAAGTCTCGACTGAGGCCCGCCGCACGCTGGCGGATGGAACTATGCTCAAGCCCCATCATCACGGTCTCGGCAATCTGCCGGTAGTTCGTGAACCGGAACACGTCGGTCGGCAGCGCATCCGCGATGTCCTGGAGGGCGGGATCAGCTTCTCCGCTCCCGTTGGCCTCGATGATACGGAAGTGGAGTTTGACGCTCGGTGCCGGCTGATCGTACGTGTCGAGAACCTGGCCGATCCGCTCCAGCATCTCCGGCGTCTCGCGCACGGTGATAGTTCTCGTTTGGTCGTCGATGCTTATCATTCCACCCCGGTCGGCAAACACATAGGGGTCGATGATCTGGTAGGCGGCACCCGGGTCGATGTACTCCAGCTGAAACGTCCGCACATCCAGGTCCCCGTACTCATCACCCCAACATCCCACCGCACCCAGCGCAATCATCATCACCGTCGCCACCCCCATCCCCATCGCCATCGCTCTTTTCATCTTCTTATCCTCCACTAGTAGAACCAAATCACCTTCGCTGACTGATCTTGCGTCTCGAACACCATGACATTCTGGGCCACGGCTACCTCTACAACCGGCTCGATGCGCGCCGCCGGACCCGGAACGATCTCACCCGGCATCTGTCCATTCGGCGAGGCGACCAGCAGGACCGCCGCGACGGCAGCCGCGGCCGCCAAAGGCGCCGCCACGCGCCAGGCGTTTCGCCGCCGTGCGACCTGCCTGCTTCGCGCCCTGGCCTTGCTCAGCGCCGCCCCCACACCTGCCCGCGGACCCAGCTCGCCCAGCTCGGCCGCCAACTCCTGCTGGCCGGCGAGCAACCGCCCCGCCACGGCGATGCAGCGCTCGCACTCCCTCAGGTGATCCGCCAGCTCGGAGTAGCCTTCCCCGCGCAACTCGGCCGGATCAGCCTCCAGAAGCCGCTCGAGCGCGGTCTTGCATTCAATCGCCATAGCCTTCCACCAATTCCGGACAGCTTTCCAGTATCTTCTTGCGAATCGCCTTCCGTGCTCTGAACAGGTGCGAGCGCACCGTGACTGGCTCCATCTTCAGCATCGCGCTCACCTCCACCGCCCCGAACCCTTGCAGGTCACAGAGGTCGAAGACCTCGCGCTGCCGCTCCGACAGCTCCTCCAGGAACGTCCGCACCAGACCCGTCGCTCGTTTCTCATCCGCCGCATCGTGCTCCTCTCGCGGATCGTGTGAAGCCGGCGCCGGCTCGCGCTTCAGTATCGCGGCCAGCCGGCCACGCCGCGCCGACTTCCGGTGCAGGTCGGCGGCGGCGCTGCGCGTGACCTGGTAAAGCCAGGTCGTGAACTGTGAGCGGCCGTCGAAGCTCGCCAGGTGCCTGTGCAATCTCACCAGCACCTCCTGGGTGACGTCGTCGGCGTCGTCTCGGTCGCCCGTCCGCGCCAGCGCCCAGCGGTGGATTTGGCCGTAGTGCCGCTGCACCAACCGCTCGAATGCGGCCTCATCTCCGGCCTGCGCGCCCCTGACCAGGGCGGATACGCTCTCATCTATCCTCGTCGGCTCGCTCAACAGTGCTCCCGGTAGCCTTTATCCGTACCTGTGACGTCGCCTACAGGCCCGGCGTTTACACGGCTGTTGCGCACGGGCCCAAGCTGCCCCTCGGCGGGCGGAAAGGCCAGGGCCGTTGGGCATGGTCGTTTCGGTCGCCTCGCGCGTCTATCATGGTTAGAGACGACAGTGCGACAGTTCCTGCCGTCGGTGGAACCCTAGAGCCACGATGACCGACCCTACGATCAGACAGCCGCTAATTCTTCTGCTCACCCTGGCACCGGCCGCCTGCGACACAGGCCCGGCTTCCCACTCAGGCCCCGAGGTCAGGGACAGCGCCGGCATCGAGATCGTCGAGAACTCGGGTCCCCAGTGGCCGGACGGGGGCGGCTGGCGACTCGCCGAGTCGCCTACGCTCGATATCGGGGTCGTCGATGGTGACGACGCATACCAGTTCTTCCAACTCGCCGGCGCCCTCGAGCTCAGCGACGGCCGCATCGTAGTGGCGAACGGCGGCACCAGCGAGCTGCGCTTTTACGACGCGTTAGGGACTTTCCTCTCATCGACCGGCCGTAAGGGCAGCGGCCCGGGTGAGTTCCAGGACATTCTCTGGATCGAGCGTTTAGCCGCCGA
This sequence comes from uncultured Gemmatimonadota bacterium, assembly GCA_964345885.1. GTDB lineage: Bacteria > Gemmatimonadota > Gemmatimonadetes > Palauibacterales > KS3-K002. Next base: position 22,400 of record CAYFSW010000079.1, read on the forward strand.
TTCGATAATCGTCTACGATTACCGACTCCGGCGAATCTCGGTCTTCGATTCACTCGGCCGCTTCGTCCGGGCCTTCGACCTCCATTTCATCGACCAGATAGGCGGCTTCCCGACCCTCGTCGCTCCTTTCCCCGACGGCTCGCTACTCGTGGCTCTCGAACAGTTCTTCGTCGGCGAGCGAGAGCCCGGCCTGCGTCGAGACACTACCCTCTACGTCCGTTGCAGTATGGAGGGTGCCCTGCTCGATACGCTGGGCCGTTACCAAGGCGCCGAATCGTATTCAGTCCAGGAGAGCGACGGCTGGCTGGGCGGCGGCGTGCCCTTCGGCCATGTGTCGCAGGCAACGGTCCAGGGCGCAGGTTACTACTACGGCAGCTCGGACTCCTATGAGATCGACTACCACACGATCGATGGAAGGCTGCAGCGCATAATTCGGTTGGATCGGAATAGTCTCGAGGTGACGCCGGAGGACATTGAGCTGTTCACACAACAGAGTCTCGCCAGGGCGCGCGACGAGCGAAGAAGGCAGATCCGCCAGCGCATGTACGCACGCATGCCGTGGCCCGATGTCATGCCCGCCTACGGGGAATTCAAGACAGACGCGGAGGATAACCTCTGGGTATCGGAATACCTGCGACCCGGCGACGAACAACCTCGCTGGACCGTGTTCGATCCCCACGGTACGATGCTGGGGATCGTAGGGACGCCGCCGCGCTTTCGGATTTTTCAAATCGGCTCAGACTTCATGCTGGGGCGCTGGCGCGATGAACTCGGCGTCGAGCACGTCCAGATGTACGAGCTGCTAAAAGGGTAGGTCTTGGGATGATTATTGGATATTGGCACTCTTATCGAGTCGCTCTGCCCGGCCGGCACGGCGCAACTAGCGCCTGCACGGCCCTTCTCGTTACGCTCGCCGCCTGCGGCGGTGAGGGCGCCGGCTCTGGCGGCGCGGTGATACGAGACAGTGCGGGCATTCAAATCGTCGAGAACACGGCCCCGTCCTGGGCGGAGGGCGAGGGCTGGGAGTTGTCCAAGACGCCGGTACTCTCCATCGGCGAGCTCGAGGGCGACCCAAGATACCAGCTCTATGAGGCTTACGACGCCCGCCGGCTGAGCGATGGCCGTATCGTCGTGGCCAACGCCGGCTCGAGCGAGCTCAGGTTCTACGACGGTAAGGGCAAGTTCAAAGGTGCCGCGGGGCGGAAAGGGGGAGGTCCGGGAGAATTCCAGGGGCTCGCCGATGTCTGGGTACTGGCGGACGATTCCTTGCTCGCCTACGACGCCCGCAATGATCGGATCTCCTTCTTCGATCCCAGCGGAGGGTTCGTGCGGTCTTTTCAGCTCCAGACCCTGACCGGAGGCAAGTCATCGCCCAGCTTGGTGGCGCCGTTTGCCGACGGCTCGCTGTTGATCAGGGCCCGAACGATGTTCTTCAGTCCCCACACCGAAGGTGGCCTGAGACGCGATTCCATCCTCTACCTGCGCTGTGATCCCGAGGGGGCGCTGATCGACTCCATGGGTTGGTTCCCGGGTCCCGAGTGGTACGTGAAGTCCGAGCAAGGGAGCATGACGGCCAGCACGAGAGCATTCGGCCGCGCCCCGGTCGCCGCCGCTTTCGCCGACGCGTTCTACTTCGGCGCTTCCGACATCTACGAGATCGCCCGCTACGACGCCAGCGGCGAGCTACAGCGACTCATCCGCAAGACACAGCAAAACGTCAGCGTCACGGCAGAGGACATCGAGCGCTGGAAAGTAGAACACTTCCGAGAGGAGGACGAGAACACGAGGATCTTCTGGGAGCGGATGTTTGCCGACATGCCATTCCCGGAAACGATGCCCGCCTACGAACGACTGATCGTCGACGACGAAGGTAGCCTCTGGGTAGAAGAGTATCGACGGCCGGGGGATGAACAGCCACGCTGGACCGTCTTCGACCCGCAGGGCGTTCTGCTCGGCGAGGTGGAAACTCCACCGGGGCTTCAGGTCTACCAGATCGGTTCCGATTTCGTCCTCGGCCGCTGGACCGACGAACTGGATGTCGAGCACGTTCAGCTCTACAAGCTCAAGGGGCGCTGATCCGGGACCCAACGGTTCTCCTTCTCCGGCCCGTCTAAGAAGCGACCCCGTGCAGTGGCGCCGCCCAGGCGAGCCCCTCCCAACCACCGCCGGCAAAGGGGCACGTCATGTCCGCATACCACTGGCGCCAGTCAATCTGCGGCCTTTCAGTCGCACTGCTCACGGCCTGCGGCAGCGAGACCCAACGCACGCCGGAGCCCATCTTCCGTGACAGCGCGGGAGTCCAGATCGTCGAAAACACGCGCCCCAGGTGGTCCGAAGGACGTGGCTGGCGCCTGTCTGAACGACCAGCGGTGGACATCGGTGTTCTGGACGGCGACCCGCACTACCAGCTTTTCCGGGTGGCCGGTGCCATAAGACTCAGCGACGGCCGCCTGGTCGTCGCGAACTCCGGAACGAACGAGCTTCGCTACTACGACCCTTCGGGGGCCTACCTGACTTCGGCCGGGCGCAGAGGCGGCGGACCCGGTGAATTCGGGGGCCTCAGTTGGCTGGGCGCGTCGGCGGGCGATTCAGTGCTCGCATACGATTGGCCGAATCGTCGGATTTCGGTCTTCGATGCCGATGGCCGGTTCGCCCGCGGCTTCGTTCTGCGGGACTTGAGTCATGCTCCGCCAAGCCACGTCCATCCCGCCGTACTCGGGGCTGGCTTGCTGCTCATTGGCACACAACGCTTCTTCACGGAGCGCCCGCTCACTACTGGAGTCTACCGCGACACGATCTTTCACCTGGTCTTTGATGGGGAAGGCGTTCTTGCAGATACGGCAGGCCGTTACGCAGGAGCCGAGTTCTTCGTCGCCGCCCTGGGCGAGCACATCGATCTTATGCCCCTCCCATTCGGTCGGTCGACGCACACCGCCCCATGGCGCGACGGTTTCTTCTTCGGCACCGGCGCCTCCTACCAGGTCGCCTACTACTCGCTATCAGGCAAGCTCTTGCGATCAGTCAGGAAAACCCACATAGCGACGCAAGTCACACCGGCGCACATCCGCAGCTACGTCGAAGCCCAGCTCGAGGGGATAGATGACCAGGAGGAGCGCCGTTTCATGGAGAGCATACTTGCGGAAGTTCCCTTCCCCGAGACCATGCCCGCGTACCAGGACGTACTGGTAGACGCCGCCGGCAACCTCTGGGTCCAGGAGTACCGAAAGCCGGGCGCGAGCCGACCGAAGTGGACGGTGTTCGACCCGGACGGCGTGATGCTCGGTGTCGTGGAGACTCCGACTCGCTTCATCGTCTACCAGATCGGTGCCGGCTTCGTGCTCGGTCGCTGGACAGACGAGCTCGATATCGAGCACGTTCAGTTGTACGAGCTACGAAAAGAGCCTGACGCGACCTAGTTCGCCGCTCCATCTCCATCGCCAGCGAAAGGTCTCAAGAGGTGGCGAGGGCTACGTCGAGCTCATTCAGCCTCTTCCGGCCGCGGCACTACTAACGTCGCGCACTCCCCATGCCGCAGAACGTAGGTCGACGTGCTTCCCAGCAGCATTCTGTTAAAGAAGCCAAAGCCGTGCGTCCCCAGCATGATCAAGTCGGCGTTCCAAGTCTGCGCTTCGTGCAGTATTTCGTGTCCAGCGTGTCCTTCGCGGATCTCACGGCTCACCATCAACTCGGAGGGCAAGCTAACCTCGGAGAGTATCAGCTCGAACTGATTTCGCGCGTGGTGGCGTTGCTCGTGCTCATCGAAGAGCGCTGCTTCCAGCAGCATCGGTGTCAGCCTGTCCTGAACGTAGAGGGCACGGATTTCAGACTGATCTGCTTGCGCGAGCGCTGCTGCAAGCTCCAGGACCCGTCGCGATTGGCGCGACAGATCGATCGCCGTTAGGATCCGTTCGAACGGCTCGCGGCGCCCCTCGGTCGCCACTAGCACCGGGCTGTGAGCGAGGCGGATGACGCGTTCGGCGGTCGATCCCACGAGGAAGCGAGCCACCGCCGGCCTCGGATGTGCCCCGACCACAACCAGGTCGGCTCCAAACTCCTCAGCCAGCTTCGTGATCAGCGGAGCCGCGAGGCCGCTACGCACATGGACGGGTGCATCGGAGGCGCCTGCCTCCTCGGCCTGGGCGACCACCTTGCGATGCAGTTCCTCGCCAAACTTCTCATGATAGTCGGTGGCCTTGATCGCGAACGGCAGCAGCCGCGTCTCGAGCACGCTGACCACATCCAGGCTGGCACCGGAGCGGCGAGCACAGGCGGCCGCGGTCACAACCGCCCTCAGACCGTGCTCGCTGGCATCCGTCGCTGCGAGCAGGCGCTGCAACCCTTGCATAGTATCCCCCATCTCGCAGGAGGCTAATCGCCGGCCTCACGACGCGGTACGATGAGCGTCGCCCGCTGCCCGTGCCGCAACACGTAAAGTGGCGTGCTGCCCAGCAGTAGCCGATCGAAGAAGCCGAACCCGTGCGTGCCGACTGCGACGAGATCGGCATCCCAACCTTGCGCCTCTTCTAGTATCTCGTGTCCCGCGCGCCCCTCTCTCATCCGGGCTTGCACGGAATCCTCGCCCAGCAGGCCGGTGCCCTCGAGGACCGCTTCCATCTGCTCGCGGCCATGACGTAGCCGCTCCGACTCATCGATCGAAGCCGCCTTAGCCAGCATCAGGGGGAGCGGCTCGAGCACGTAGAGGACACGGAGCTCCGCCCCGTCGGCCTCGGCCAGGGCCCAGGCAGCCTCCAGTACGGGGCCGGACATCTCCGACAGATCGACCGCGACGAGCACGCGCCGGAACGGTTCGCGTCGGGCCTCGCTGGCCAAAAGCACCGGCCGCTGAGCGAGATATAACGTGCGGCGACCGGTTGATCCCACGAGGCTACCGCGAGCCGGTTGCGGGCTCGCGCCTATGACGATGAGATCGGAATCCGTCTCATCGGCGATACGATTCACGAGCTGCGGCGTCAGGCCGGCGCGCACGTGTACTGGGACCCCGACGGCTCCCGCTTCCTCGGCCTGTTTCTCGGCCTTCTCACGCGCATCCCTCACAAAAGCCAACTCGTACTCCGCCGGCTCGACGCCCGGCGGCGCGTACTCCGGCGGCAGCAACAGTACCTCGACGACGGTGGCGACCTCGAGGCTCGCGCCGGCACGGGCCGCCCAGGCCGCGCCGGTCACCACCGCGTTCAGCCCATGCTCACTGCCGTCGGTCGCCGCTAGTACCCTCTTGAAATCAGTCATCGGCTATCCCTTCAACACACCAAGCGGTTTGAGCTGTACAACCATCTTTCCAATACCCGCCCGGTGAACCACCTGCACGACGTCCTTGACATCTTTGTAAGCTTCCGAGATCTCCTCGTCCACCGTCGCCCGCGAGGCAGCCCGGATCAGGATTCCCGCGTCCTCCAACTCACGCACGATGGCCCTGCCCTTCGCCGTCCGTTTCGCCTGCTTGCGGCTCATCATGCGACCGGCCCCATGACAGGTCGAGCCGAACGTCTCCCGGTACGCACCCTCCGTGCCCACCAGTACATAGCTGTAGCGTCCCATGTCGCCCGGTATAAAGATCGGCTGACCGACCTCGCGGTATGCTACCGGTATTTCCGGGTGGCCCGGCGGGAAAGCGCGGGTCGCACCCTTACGATGGACACACAATTCCTTCTCGCGCCCGTTCACCGTATGGGTCTCGAATTTGGCGATGTTATGAGCGACGTCGTAGACGAGACGCAATCCGAGGCGCTCGGCGCTCTGGCCCAGCGTCTCCTCAAACACCTCCCGCACTCGATGCCCCATCATCTGTCGATTGCAGAACGCATAGTTCGCGGCACCGCGCATCGCGCCCAGGTAGCGCACTGCCTCGTCCGATCTCAACGGCGCTGAGCAAAGCTGGCGGTCCTGCAGCGCGATCCCGTACTTCTCCGATGCGCGTAGCATCGTCTTCAAGTAGTCGTCGCACACCTGGTACCCGAGGCCACGCGATCCCGAGTGGATGAAGGCGGTGACAGTGCCCTGCCACAGACCCAACGCCGCCGCGGCCCGTTCGTCGTAGACCTCGCCGACGTAGCCGATCTCTATGAAGTGGTTGCCTGAGCCCAGCGTGCCGACCTGAGCGCGGCCGCGCTCGAGCGCGCGCTGCGACATGTACTCGGGCTCGGCCCCGGCCAGCGCACCGTCCGCCTCGATTCGCTCGAGGTCCTGGGCCCAGCCGTAGCCGTTCTCCACCGCCCAGGCTGCACCCTTGCGCAACACCTGGGTCACCTGCGCCCGGTTGAGCTTGAGGTCTGAGCGTGAGGCCCCGACCCCGGACGGCACGTTCTGATACAGGCAGTCCATCAACCTGGCGAGTCGCGGCCGCAGTTCGTCGGCAGTGATGTCGGAGCGGAGCAAGCGCACCCCGCAGTTGATGTCGTAGCCCACACCGCCCGGCGAGATGACACCCTTCTCGAGATCGAAGGCGGCGACACCTCCGATGGGGAAGCCGTAGCCCCAGTGGATGTCGGGCATGGCGATGGAGGGGCCCTGGATTCCGGGCAGGCAGGCGACGTTCGCGACCTGTTGCAGGCTCTTGTCGCCCTGGATATGCGGTATCAGCTCGTCGTCGGCGAACACGAGCCCGTCGGTGAGCATCGGGCCCGTCTTCGGGACACGCCAGCGATAGTCGTCGATCCGCTCGAGCTTGTAGCCTTCGACCGCCACGGTTACCTCACAGGTCGAACACGATCCGGGCGAACCAGGCGTCGCCGCGCCGGCTCACCTCGAGGTCGTGGTACGTCACGCCTTTCAACTCACGTTCCACCGGCTCCCCAGGTGGCGCGAAGCCGGCCCGCGCCACGAGCCGGTCATCCCGCAGCTCAACGATCTCAGCCGTCTTGAAGACCAGCCCTTGCGAGATCTGGATGTAGAGCAGTTCCCGCAGCCAGTCGACGAACAGCGCCTCGCGGTCCGGGGCCTCGAGGGCCAATTCTCGCCACTCGGTCTCTGTGCCCGTCGCGCCCCCTGCGGCCCCGATCTCGTCGCCCAGCAGCACGCCGGCCAGCCCGTGCGCGCCGCCAACGAACAGCAGTTCCAGCGTCGGCGCCTCGACCTCGAGACCGAGATCGGCGGTGTGCTCGATCGTACGCCACCTGGCGTCGGCCACGCCCCCTCCCGTCTTTGTGCCTCTTACTGGAAAGCTAATACTGGAGTGCGTTTTCAGCAGTAAGGTGATTGAGTTTGGCCATCCGGGGTATTGGCTCCTTGCCCGGCGGGTCGGCTTGGGGGCCCTCGAGCTTCACCGCTCGCGTATGCGTGTGGAAAGCGTAGCACCGTCTCGGCCGCCCACGAGTTACGCTCGTAGGGCCCCCAGCGCCTCCCACACTAGCTCGAGCGCTTGGCCGGCAACCCGTGACGGCCTCCTGACAACCGATCTGCCGCATACCGGGGTCAAGCTATCGAGGAAGAGTTCCCGAGGCCGGGTGCTGAGGGCCACCAGTTGCAGGCGGCGCAAGATCTCGCGTGGTTGGCGGAAGAGAAGCTCGCGAAGTTTCGCGCGCCACGTCGGGAGCCGCAGGTGCCGCCGAGCGTAATTCGGAGCGCGCGGCCGGCGCAGCCGCCCTGCTTGCAATCGAGGCGCGCGACATGGAGCGAAGTGGCCCTGCGGTGACCAGAGTGGCGCTAGCGCGTGGTCTCGCCTCCGACTGCCAATTACTGTACCTTTGCCGCGAGAGCCCCATAGAACAGCCGCCACACCCGGTCTCCGGGAAGCGAGGCCGTATATGCCGCTCTACGAGTATCAGTGCAAGGAGTGCGGGAAGACTTCTAGCCTGCGCCTCCGAATCGAGGAGCACGAGAAGAAGCGTCCCAAGTGCCCGCACTGCGGTAGCCGCAAGTTGACCCAGCAGTTTAGCTCGTTCTTCGCGAAGACCGCCAAGAAGAGTTGACTTGAATGGGCTTCCACATCGCCACGCCCGAGCAGATCAAAGCCGGCGCGGTCTCCGACGTTTACTTCAAGCGTAGCGCAGCCATACTCGACGCTAAAGGCATCGACGCGCACGTACGGGCCGAGTTCACCGCCAAGTCACTGCCCGACGGTTGGGAGTGGGCGGTGTTCGCCGGCATGGCCGAGGTCGAGCACCTGCTCGAGGGCAATAAGGTGAACGTCCGCGCCATGCGCGAGGGCGAGATCTTCCGGCCTCTGGAACCGGTCCTCGAGATCGAGGGCAGCTATCGGGAGTTCGGCGTCTACGAGACCGCGGTCCTGGGGCTCATCTGCCAGGCTTCCGGTATCGCCACCCGAGCCGCTCGCTGCCGACTGGAAGCCGGACCCGACCGCAAGCTTATCAGCTTCGGCGCGCGTCGCATGCATCCCACGCTGGCGCCGATGATCGAACGGGCAGCCTATATCGGGGGTTGCGACGGGGTCGCGGCGGTGGCCAGCGCCGAGCTGCTCGGGATCGAACCGGTAGGGACGATTCCACACGCCCTCGTCCTCGCGATGGGCGACACGATCCTCGCCACACAGGCCTTTGACGAGGTCATTGACGAGAAGGTGCCGCGCATCGCGCTGGTCGACACGTTCAGCGATGAGAAATTTGCTGCCATCGCGGTCGCGGAAGCTCTCGGCGACAGGATCGCCGCCCTGCGCCTCGACACGCCCGCTAGCCGCCGCGGCGATTTCTACGATATACTTGCCGAGGTACGCTGGGAACTCGATCTGCGCGGCTACACCGACGTCGACCTTTTCGTGAGCGGTGGCATCGATGAGAATGCGATCCGTGAGCTCAACCCGATGGTCAACGGCTACGGTGTGGGCACATGGATCAGCGCCGCACCAATCATCGATTTCGCCATGGACATCGTCGAGGTCGACGGTGAACCCACCGCCAAACGCGGCAAGTGGTCGGGTGCCAAACAGGTGCTCCGCTGTGTCGGCTGCATCGAGGACGACATCGTAGCCCTAAGTCAGTCAGCCGAGTGGCCGGACCGCTGCCCCGATTGCGGCTCCGAGGTCGAGGCGCTGCTCGGCGAGTCGATGCAGAACGGCCGGTCGGCCGGGCCACCACTCGACCCGGGCGCGATCCGCGAACGCACGCTCGCGCGACTTCGGGGCTTCGAGACCGACTGGGAGGACGAGCCCCAGTGAGCCAGGGCGCGACGCCGCAGGAGATCATCGACTTCTTCCTCGAACCCGCTAGCTACGAGTACGACGTCGAAACGGTCGAGCATCGCCAGACCCACGTCTCACATCTCTTCTTCGCCGGCGACTACGTCTACAAAGTGAAAAAGCCGGTCGACATGGGGTTCCTCGACTTCTCTACGCTCGCGAAGCGGCGCGCCGCCGCGCTGGCCGAACTCGAACTCAATCGCCGCATCTCACCGGACGTCTATCTCGACCTCGCCGCCGTACACCGGGACGAGCTCGGACGCCTGAGCTTCGCCGCGCCGGCCCTCGTCGAGGAAGTCGCCGTGGTTATGAAACGGCTGCCGGAAGAACAGCGACTCTCCAACCTGATCGCGTTGGGAGGTGTGAGGCCGGAGACGATGAAGGACCTGGGACGCCTCGTCGCCGAGTTCCACGCTCGCGCCGAGACATCGTCCGAGATCGCGAAGTACGGTTCCTTAGAGGTCGTCAAGCACAACTGGGACGAAAACTTCGAGCAGACCGAAACGTTTATCGGCCGCACCCTGTCGCACGGCACCTGGGAGCGCACCAGGACCGAGATCGAGCGCTTCATGCGGGCCTATTCCGACCTGTTCGACGAGCGAGTCAGGGACGGGTGGATCCGTGACTGCCACGGCGATCTGCAGACGGACGACATCTTCATCGACCCGGAGACCGGGGAGGCGCGCGTCCTCGACTGCATCGAGTTCAACGATCGGTTCCGTTACTCCGACACGATTGCCGACACGGCGTTCCTCTCGATGGACCTGCGCTACCGTGGCAGGTCAGACCTGGCTGCGGCGTTCCTCGAAGCCTACTACGAGAGCTCGAACGACGAGCCGATCCCATCGCTGCTGCGTTTCTACGAGTCGTATCGCGCCTACGTGCGGGGCAAGGTCCGCTCCTTCGTCATCGACCAGACAGGGCCGAGCTCCGCCGAGAAGGCGGCAGCGACTGAGGAGGCGCGTCGTTTCTTGGCGCAGTCACTGGAGGACGCGCTGCGTCTCAGGCCGCGCCTGGTGCTCGTGGCAGGCCTGATGGGGAGCGGGAAGACGCGGCAATCGGATGAGCTGGCGGCTCGCGCCGGCGTCCGCGTTTTGCATAGCGATGTGGTGCGCAAGCAGCTAGCCGGTATCGATCCCCAGGATGAGCGGAAGGTCCCATTCGGCACCGGTATCTACGCAGCGGAGTGGACCGACCGAACCTATCGAGCACTGCTGTTCGAGGCGAAGCGCGAGTTGGCGCGAGGCAACTCGATCGTTCTCGACGCGTCTTGGTCGAAGGCGCGCCACCGCGCTGAGGCGCGAGAGCTAGCGGCGGCACGCGAAGCGGTGTTCGGCATCGTCGAGTGCACCGCCCCCAGCCAGGTGCTGGAAGCGAGGCTCTCCAAGCCCGGACGCCGGGTCACGGACGGCCGGATCGAGTTGCTCGACGATCAACGCGCATCTTACGAGGTACCCGACGCCGATGAGGTCGACGTCCTGGTCCAGATCGACACTTCCGGCGATTTCCAGATGGCGGTGACCCGTGCCTACACTTCACTCTTCGACTGAATCCGCACACCGTGGGCCTACGTAAGGAAACGCGAAACGGCCGGCCTTCCTTCGCGACCCGGCTCTTCTTCGTTCTCTTCCTGCTGTCGGCGGTACCGTCCGTTGCGCTCCTCGGCCTGGCAGCCTGGGGGATCAGAACGCAGGTCGAGCTCGGCGGCGCCGGGGCCTGGAGTCGCGTCGGCGACACCGGGAGCGAGTTGCTCGATGCGCTGGACGAGGCAGCGGCCGACTCGTTGGTCCGGGCCGCGGCGGAACGGCACGAAGAAGAGCTCTCTCGCTCGGTCCAACTCGCTCGACGCTGGGACCTGATAGCCGGCCGACTGGCAGGCGCGCTGCCCTGGATCGCCCTCGTCCTCGGGCTGTCACTCGCCGTCCTCGCCGCGCTCGCGGCACGCCAGCTCGCCCGCCTGCTCAGCCGGCCGGTGAACGAGGTCGTGGACTGGGCCGGCAGACTCGCACGCGAGGAGTCGCTGCCGGCCCCGCGAGAGGCGGAGCTCCACGGGCCGCCGGAGTTCGCAGTGTTGCGCAGGGCCTTCCGCGAGATGGCCGAGCGGCTGGCGGAGGGTCGGCGGCAGGCGCTCGAGGCGGAGCGGCTGAGGGGGCTCACCGAGATGGCGCGCCGCGTGGCCCATGAGATGAAGAACCCGCTGACGCCGTTGATGCTGGCGCTGAGACAGGCACGCCACGCGGCGTCTAAAGGACAGGAGGCCGCACTGGAGGAGCCGCTGAACGTGATCTCGCAGGAGGCCGAGCGACTCGATGAGATCGCCCGCAGTTTTTCCCAGTTCGGCCGTCTGCCCGAGGGCCCCAAAAGTGAGATCGACCTGGCCGAGATGCTGCAGGAACTACTCAAGCGGGACCTCCCGGACTCGGTGAAGGGCACGCTCACCGTGGAGGGGACGGTGCCGCACATCGAAGGACACCTCGATGCGTTGACCAGGGTCTTCAGGAATCTGTTGGGGAACGCCGTCGAAGCGCTGGGTGCTCGACCCGATGGTCGCATCGAAGTGACTATCGCACAGGTCGGCGACGCAGTCGAGGTCGCGATAGCCGATAACGGGCCGGGTATCTCAGCCGAGCACCGCAATCAGGTCTGGGGCCCCGACTTCACCACGAAGAGCCGGGGAACCGGCCTCGGGCTAGCACTCGTCCGCCAGACGATTCAGGCACACGGCGGCGCAGTTCAGCTACGCGATGTGGATGAGGGCGCCTGCTTCCTGGTACGACTTCCGGCACGGGGGACGAAATGAGGAGACCGCAAATCCTCCTTCTAGTCGCGGCGCTGGCTCTGGCCTGCGGGGAAACCGAGCGCCGGCAGACGCCCCCGCCGAGGGACGCCAGCGTACCTGATCCCGTTCCGGCTGAGGCGCCGGCAGAGACTTCCTCAACAGCTTTCATCCCCGAATTCAGGCTGCGCCTCGATCCGCCGAGACACACGATCGACGGCACGATCGAACTCGAGGTGCCTCGACCGCAGACGATCCACTTGCTGTTTCGCGCCAACTGGGAGGGCTACCCCAGCCTGGAGGACCGGCTGCGCCGGCTCGAGGCGCGTGGCCCCAGCGGCGAGCTGAGTGTGGCGATGGGAGCTGGCGACCTGGGCACGGGTCATCATCTGATCGAAGCGACGCGAGCGGAACGCGTCACGATACGCTTCACTATGATTCTCGCGCCGGCACCGGAGTCTGGCCTCTATCATCGCGCCTCTCAGCTCGACAGCGAGGGCGGCCATTTCATCGTCGGCGACCTGCTGCCACGCGTTTGGCTCGGCCGGCCGCGCGGCGGCCCGGTCAGCGCCCAGATCTGGTTCACCGGCATGCCGTCGAACTGGCGGGTCGCGACGCTGGCAGAACGCGCCGGCACCGGATACCAGATCGAGGACATCATCCAGTCCGTCTTCGTCGTCGGCCGCCTGCGCACACAGCGCTTCAACATCGGGCCACGATCGCTCACCGCCGCGATCCACGGTCGTTGGCCCGTCTCCGACGAGCGCGTCTTCCAGGCGGTGAACAAGATCGCCGGCAACCTGCACCGTATCGCTGGCGACGGCTGGAGCTCCGGCGATCACCTGCTGGGCGCAGGCCGCGTCCCCGCCGAGGTGCCGGGACTGAGCACCGGGGGACAGGTGCTCGGCAAGTCGGGGATCGTCTACGTCGGCGGCAGCGGTCCAGCCGAAATCGAGTTCGGCCACTGGATGCGCACAACGGCTCACGAGCTGATGCATTGGTACATACCCACCGGCTTCTCCTTCCGGCAGGAGGCGCCTCGCTGGTTCTCCGAGGGGTTTACCGACTACATGTCGTTGAAGTCATTGCTCGTCGGCCAGTTGATCGCGCCGCAGGATTTCCTGGACGAGATCGCCCAGCGACTCGATCGCTATCAATCGAGCAACCTCTACGGGGTTCGGTCGATCGTCGAGGCCGAGCGCGATTTCTGGAGACCAGAGGTGTACCGCTACATCTACGATGGCGGAACGGTGGCCGCTCTACTTCTCGACCTCGCCTTCCAGGACCGCGGCGCCTCCCTAGAGCGAGCGCTGACACAGATCCGCCGCAGCTCTCCCGTCACCGAGAACGTCCTGATCCGTGAGTTGGGAGCGATACGAGAGAACGAGTGGATCGAGCCGTGGCTGGCCGACGGCATACAACCCGACTGGGACGCGCGCCTGCAGCGTTACAGGCTGGCCAGGAGAGACGGAACGCTGGTGAGCCTCGACGGCTGGGTGACGGACGTGCTCGGTTCGATTCGACCGTGACGCTCAAAGCGAACACACGACGTGGCGCCATGAATACTGGCCGAAGAATCCTCCTTGCGCTTCTCGTTCTGGTCCCCGCCACAGCGCCGGCGGCGCGGGGCCAGGACATTGTCGAGCTGGCGCGCCGGCGCCATACCGAGCCCGACTCGACACTCCTCGACTATACATCCAGGCTCAATACGCTGGTCAGCGCCGCGTTGTCCACCGACCCGCTGGCGCCGGCCAAGTTGCTCGTGGCCAGCGAGCTGGCGTCGAGCGTGACCTGGGATCGCGACGCCGGACTCCAGGTGAAGATGCTCGGGCAACGCTACGTCACATCGTTCGGGCCCGAGGCAGAGCCCACTCTCGACTTCAGCCGTCCCTGGTTCGTCGCTGCGGCGCCGGGCGACAGCCTGCGCCTGCTCGGCGGCATCGAAATCCCCGAACGTGCCGCGGTACACCCCTTCTCTCAGGGCGCCAACCGCTACTACGAGTACGAGGTCGGTGACACGGTGACGCTCTACGTCGCCGACCGGCAGGTCGATCTCGTCGAGGTCAGGGTCACCCCAACGCGCGGTGACGAATCGCTCATCGTCGGATCCGTCTGGGTCGATGGCGCAACGGGCGATGTGGGCGCGATGCAGATACGCTTCGTCGGCCGGCGCCTCTGGGACGAGGATGAAGAGGACGCCGAGTGGGTGAACCGCATCCTCTCGGTCTCGGCAACGTTGCAGCAAGGGCTCTGGGAGCAGCGCTACTGGTTGCCGCACCATCAGGAAGTAGAGCTGATGGTGCGCATACCATTCATCGGCAGTTTGGCGCTCCCGATCATCTTCCGTAATGAGTTCGACCGCTACGATGTCAACACCGGAGAGTCGATCGTTTGGCTCTCGCCCGACTCGATGCGAGCCGGCGTCGACCTCAGCACCACCTACGACGAAGGCGCCACCCTTTACCTGAGAGCCGGCCGTGAGGTCGAGACCGCCGAGGAAGTGCCCGACTCGGCCCGCGGCCGCGAAGCGTATCCCCGCCGCGAGACGACCCAGATCCGCGCCGGACCCGCTGACGGCGGCTGGGAGATCATCCGTCCGCCCGACGACTCGCTCGAGACCTACGACGAGTGGGCACGACCGCTCGAGACCCCCGCCGAGCTCACGCTCCCCTCGGCCGAGGAACTCGAACGTCGCGCGCGTTCGCTCTCCAACCAGATCGTCGGCCGCAAGATGTTCGTCATCCAGTGGGACCGCTTGGCCGATCTCATCCGCTACAACCGCGTCGAGTCGCTGGGGCTGGGCTTGGCGGCGCGTTACGACATCCCGCGCCGCGCTTTTTGGTCGCTCGGTGGCCGCGCTAGCTTCGGCTTCGCCGACCTGCAGCCGAAGGCGAGGCTGGATGTCCGCTACAACGCACCACGCATGCGGGTCGAGCTGACCGCCTACAGCGAGCTCCACGTCGCGGCATCCACTCTGACCGATGTGAAGCGTGCCTTCGGCAACTCGCTCCGCGCCTTCTTCCTCGGCCGCGATGACGCCGACTACTATCGGGCGACCGGCGCGGCGCTCACACTCGACCACCGCTGGTCCTGGTTCCGCGGCCGCGTCGGCGTGGGTTTCGAGGACCACACGACGGTGGAGCGCAACACCGATTTCGCGATTCCCGCGATCTGGCAGGACTCCGTCTTCCAGCTCAACCCGCCGGCGAACGAAGGTACCTTCTGGCGCGCTGACGGCGAAGCGATCATTTACCTGGGCGACTGGACGCGACCCACGAACCGCGGCCAGCTTACACTGGACTTCGAGGCAGGCAGTGGTGCCGATTCACTCGACTACGTGCAGGCGCGGGCCGGACTGGAAGGCAAATTCGATCTGTGGGACCTGGCCTCGCTGGCCCTCGTGGCCCGCGGAGGCTGGTCCGCCGGGGACGTGCCGCTCCAGAGACTGTGGCGGATCGGTGGAATCGAGACTCTGCGGGGCTTCACCCACGGCACGCTCGCCGGCGAATCGTACTGGACGGGCCGGATCGAGCTGGCGCAGATTCGACCGATCTGGAGGCCCGTCGTGTTCGCCGACTTCGGCTGGGCGGGTAAAGGGTCCGACTGGCCGGGCGGCGGATCGAGCGACGACGTATTATGGTCGGTGGGAGGCGGCGTGAGTCTGCTGAACGGATTCTTCCGGGCCGAACTCGTATCTCCCAAGTTCGAGAAGGTCTGGTTCGAGATGTACTTCTCGGGAGCCTTGTAGAGCAAAGATGACGCGAATCCTCATCGTCGATGACGAAGGCAACATTCGCCGGCTCGTCGCCAGCCTACTGGAGGCCGAGGGTTACACGACGACCGAGGCGGAAACGGGCGAAGAGGCCCTGGGCAAGATGGCGGCGGATGAACCGGACGCGGTCCTGCTCGACCTGGCACTGCCCGGCGCCAGCGGCCTCGAGGTGCTCGAGCGGATAGCGGACGACTGGTCACACGTGCCGGTGGTTATGATGAGTGGGCAGGCGACGCTGGGCGATGCCGTCCAGGCCACCCGGCTAGGCGCTTTCCAGTTCCTGGAGAAGCCGCTGACTCCGGAAGCTGTGCTGATCACCTTGAAGTCGGCGCTGGAGTTGAGGCGCCAACGCGATCTCAACCTCGCGCTGCGCCGCGAGCTCGAGCCGGGTCAGGAGCTCGTCGGATCCGGGCCGGCAATGGAGGAAGTTCGGGCGCTGATCCATCGTATCGCGTCGACCGACTCTCGAGTGCTCGTAACCGGCGAAAGCGGCACGGGCAAGGAACTGGTGGCCGTCGCCATCCACGCTCTCTCGGCGCGCAGTCGTGGGCCATTCGTGCGCATCAACTGTGCAGCCATCCCCCGCGACTTGATCGAGAGCGAGATGTTCGGTCACGAGAAGGGCTCGTTCACCGGCGCGACGAGCCAGCGGCGCGGCAAGTTCGAGTTGGCGAACGGCGGCACGCTGTTCCTCGACGAGGTGGGTGACCTGAGTCCCGAGGCTCAAGCCAAGGTGCTGCGTGCCATCGAGGCAGGCGAGATCGAGCGAGTCGGCGGAGACGAGCTGATCCCGGTTGACGTACGTATAGTGGCGGCGACGAACCACGATCTGGAAGCCGGGGTTAAGGACGGGAGTTTCCGCGAGGATCTCTACTTTCGGCTCCATGTGATGCCGATCAACATTCCGCCGCTGCGCGAGCGCAAGGATGACATTCCTGCTCTGGTCGCTCACTTAATCGAACGGTTCAGAGCGCGGCATGGCCTGCGGCCACCCAACTTCACCGACTCGGCGATCCAGGCCCTCGTCGCTTACGATTGGCCTGGCAACGTCCGCGAGTTGGGGAACGCCGTCGAGCGACTCATGATCCTCTATCCCGATCGTCTCATCGCGGCCCCCGAGATCGCCACCGTCCTCCCTCGCGCGCGCCTCGCAGGTCCGGAGCCCATCGAACAGAGCGGATCACTCTCCGACATGCTGGAGGGCTACGAGCGACAGCTCATCCAGAGCGCGCTCACGACCGCCGACGGCAACATAGCCGAGGCGGCACGCCGGCTGAACACCGACCGGCCGAACCTCTACCGTCGGATGAAGAGGCTCGGGATCCGCCGCGAGGATGCCGAGGACGACTCGCCCGACGCCTAGCGGCACCGTGGCCGACCGGCACGCCCGGCGTCTCCAAACGACACGATCTCGTTCCGTCGTCCCCCGTGGATCGCCCCGGATCAACACCCAACCGCGGCATCGGGTTTGCTCCTGACAGGCTGGTGTGACAGTTTGCCTGTTCGGAGGATCAATGAGAAGCCATAGCGTAACCTTTAGTGCGGTAGTCCTGCTCTGCGCCTTGCCGGCGACCCTCCCAGCGCAGGACACCATCCAGGTCGGCGTACGCACGCCCCTGCCGCCGGGCGAAGAGCTACCGGCGCAGGTCGCCCAGGAGTTAGTCGCCTACTACAACAGTCCATCCACCATTCGCTTTAGCGGCAGGACCGAGGTGCCGGCCGACCGAACAATCGGCGGCGACGTTGCGGTCCTCGGCGGCCCCCTAGAGTTGGCCGGCCGTATCGACGGCGAGGTGCTGGTGCTGAACGGCGACATAGCCCTGCGCGACGGCTCTCGAATTAGAGGGGACCTGACGGTAGTAGGCGGCCTGATCATCGGCGTCGAGCGGGGCCGGGTCGACGGCACGATCACGACGTACCCGACCGCCTTCCGTTATCGACGCACCGAGGACGGTATAGAGTACCTGGGTCCGGGGCCGCCGGGCGAAACTCGGCCGGTTGGCCGGCGCATCATGCTACCCAGCTGGGAGCTGGGCGAAAGCCAGATCTTCGTCTCGGCACGCGCCTACAACCGGGTCGAGGGCCTCCCCATCGCCTTCGGACCCCGCATCACGACCGGCGGCAGGAACCCTTTACGTCTCGAGGCCTTCCTCATCTGGCGAACTGTGGGCGGCTTCGATCCTGAAGAGAGTGACCTCGGCTGGGAGTTGCGCCTCAGGCAGTGGCTCGGTGGCCATCGCAGCTTCTGGCTCGAAGCAGCGTACTGGTCGATCGTCGACCCGATCGAGAGTTGGAAGCTCACCAATCTGGAGAACTCGCTCACAGTCTTCTTCTTCAAACGCGACTATCGCGACTACTACGAGCGCAAGGGCTGGTACGGCCGACTCGCCTGGCGCAGCTCGAGCCTCTTCGGATCCCTCGAGTTCCGCGACGAAGAACACAACAGCCGAATCGCCCGCGATCCCTGGACGATCTTCTGGAATACCGGTGACGAGTTCCGGCCCAACGCCACGATCGATGACGGCGACCTGCAGAGCGTCGCACTCACACTGAGGATGGACACGCGAAACGACCCCGACCAGCCCTTGTCGGGGTGGTACAACGAGTTGCGCCTCGAGCAGGCGGTCGGAGGTCGACTGGGCGGTGTCAAACAGAGCTTCACTCACCTGTTCCTCGACCTGCGACGGTACAATCGCGTAAGTCGTAACTCGGTGCTCGCCTTCCGGCTGGCTGGCGGTGGTCGACTCGGTGACGAGCGAACACCGGCGCAGCGCGGGCACATGATCGGCGGCACGGGCTCCCTACCGGGGTCCAGCATGATGGAGTTCGACTGCGGCGTTCGCAGTTCGGGACTCATCGGCAGTGAGCCAGGTTACGGCTGCCAGCGTTTCACGCTCTTCCAGGCCGAGTATCGCACCGGACTGAACTTCCGCTACCACTGGGACCACAAGCAGATCCCTGACATCTCTGGCGACATTTTCAGCGTGCAGTTCAGTCCGGCGATCGTCCTCTTCTTCAACGCGGGCGCGGCCTGGAATGCTGAGGATTGGTTCGATTATCTCGCAGATAGCGACAACTGGGTGACGGACGTCGGCGCCGGGCTCGATCTCGGCGGCTTCGGCGCCTACGTCGCCTATCCCCTGGTTGGATCGGGAGAAGTCAATTTCTTCGTCCGCCTGACCGCAAGGTTCTAATCGCGGCCGCGCTTGTCGCGACTGCGGCCGTCGCCGACCCGGCGGCGGGCCAGAGGACCCATCTGTCCCTATCACCCGGCAACGCCGAGAACGGCTGGCAGGCCTTCCTGCGGCCCGTCGATATCTTCGCCGACTCCGTGCTCGTCCGCCCGTTGCTCTCGGGCTTGCCTCTCCGCTTCCACTTCCAGCTCGAGCTCTGGCACGACAAGTTCCTCGCCGACGCCCTGGTCGAGCGGACCTCCTGGTCGCTGATCCTCTACCAAGAACCCTTGTCCGGTGAGTTCAACCTCACCCGTTCCTGGGACATCGCCCGCGACGAGTGGTACTCGGATCTCCTGTCGGTCGCACAGGCACTGGAGAGCTGGTACCGATCACCCTTCGCCGGGCCGGCGCCCGGGAGCGGCAGCTACTACTATGAAGCGAGGCTCGAGATCGAGATCCTCTCACTCGGCGACCTCGACGAGCTCGAGCATTGGCTGCGTGGCGATGTGGTCGGTGAGCGTAGCGGTGTGGGCAGCGCGTTTACCCGCGGACTGAAGCGGCTGTTCATCCGCCTCATCGGACTATCGGCTCGTAAGCTCGGCGCGCGGACGGATGTGTTTCGCCCTTGACCGCTTGGGGAGAACAGGTTGCGACATTCGACAGGGAACAGCCAACTACCGACGTCCAGCTCACCACTCAGCCCTCGACGTCCGACGTTCGGCCCAGGACGTTCGGCGCTGAACGCCGGACGTTGGCAGTCGACAGTCGAGGAAGAGCCGAGAATCGATAGTCGGTTATCCGCTGTTGAATGTCGAAGATGCTCCCGTCTGGAACAATTGTGCGGCAACGCCAAAGCAGGCCGACGATGAATATGAGGTATCACCACATAGGCATCCCCACCGATGTAGAGAAACCGGAAGAAAAATATCTCGAGGAGTTCAGGATGTACGTCTCAGGGTTCGAGACGAGCCCGTTCGGTGTCGAATGGATGCGATTCGAGCCCGACAGCCCGCTACCTGATATAGTCAAAACCGTTCCCCACGTCGCCTTCGAGGTCGACGACCTGGAGGCGGCGATCGCCGGCTACGAGACACTCATCGAGCCCAACTCGCCGTCCGCAGGAATACGGGTCGCCTTCATCTTACACAGTGGTGCGCCGATAGAGTTTCTAGAGTTCGAGTGAATACCCCATCCGGGGGCAAACTCGACATTCAGCGTCCGCTGTCGCATGTCGAAGATGCCTAGTACTTGAGCCCGGTATCACAGAGGATGGTCACCACAGTGGGAGCTTCGCCAAGGCGGCCACTCTCGAGAAGCTTGACCGCCGCACACACGTTGGCGGCGCTCGAGAAGCCGACATATAGCCCTTCCTCGTCGGCCAGCGACCAGCGGAACCGCGCCGCTTCCTCATCCGACACGGCGAGCAGAGAATCAACGAGACTGGGGTCCCACTGCGGCGGAACGAGCCCGTAGCCTGTGCCTTGCAATAGATGACAGGGCTTGCCGACTTCCTTACCCGCCAGCACCTCCGCTCCCTGCGGCTCTACGGCGGCGCAGTGCACGGCAGGTTTCTTCTCCTTCAGGAAGCGGCTAACGCCGACGAACGTGCCGCCGGTGCCGACCAAGGCGACGAAGGCATCCAACCTTTCGCCGACCGCCGCCCATATCTCGGGGCCAGTCCCCGTCTGATGGGCGTTGACACAGGAGGGGTTGTTAAACTGATCGACGTAGAAGGCTTGCCGCTCCTGGGCGATCTCGATCGCCCGTGCCGTCGCCACGCGTATGTCGGCACCACTCACGCAGCCCGGTGTGCCCTCGACCTGCGGGACCAGTACGACCTCGGCACCGAGCGCCTCCAGCATCCGAGCCCGGGCCGGGCTATTCCCTTCCGACATCGTGACGATTAAAGGATGGTCCAGAACGTTGCAGACCACCGCCAGGCCGGCGCCCATGTTGCCGCTGGTCATCTCCACCACCGGCTGCCCCGGCGTCAAGCGGCCAGACGCGCGAGCATCCTCGATAATGCGCAGAGCGGGTCGATCTTTGACGCTGCCGCCGGGCTGCACGAACTCCGCCTTGGCCAGGATCGTGCCTGGCCCCTGGTAGATTCTGCTCAAGGCCAGCAACGGCGTATCCCCAATCAGGCCCAGCGCGTTTGGCGTGACAGCGCTCATAGCGCAGTTTGTAGCGCCTTAGCGGGCGGGCGGCAAGTCGCGGGATTGCTTATCAGGGGACGAGCGTCCATTTTTCACGGCCGACCGATCGCTAGGTCCGGCTGGACGATCGCGCCGAGTGCGCTAGAAAGGCTGATGGCATGAGTTGTATACCAGCCCTGATCCTCTCCGTGACACTGATGCTCGAGGGAGCAACGCCGCTGACCGCACAGACTGAAGACTGGCCCCGCAAGGTCCTGCTGACGAACGATGACGGCATCGAGGCCGAGGGACTGCTTGCCCTCGCGCGTGCGTTCGCGCCGGTAGCGGAGACACACGTAGTCGCGCCGCTGGAGAACCGTAGCGCCAGCACCAACTACATCTCGGCCATCGCCCGGCGCGGCCTCGAGGTCGAGACCCGCTCGCTGCACGACGGCGTCTCGGCCTACGGGGTAGACGGTTACCCGGCCGACGCCGTCGTCTTCGCCCTCCGCGGCTTCATGGCCGACGATCCGCCCGACCTGGTGATCTCTGGCGTGAACGACGGTGCCAACCTGAGCGACGACTGGAACCTGTCAGGAACGGTCGGCGCGGCGCAGATCGCGGCCTTCTTCGGAGTCCCTGCGATCGCGGTGTCGGGCTACAGCGCGGAGCAACCCGAGACTCTGGGAACCCTGGCGCGCTGGGTTGTGGAGTTGTCCCGCAGCCGTCTGGTGCGCGAGCTTGAGCCCGGCCAGTTCCTGGCGGTGAGCGCACCGAGCGTCCCAGTCGACCAGATCGAGGGCGTCGTGGTAGTCAGGCGCGCCCCTCGGCCGTGGCGGATCGAGCTCGAGCGCAGCGCACACACGCCGGCGAGCACCGATCGCGAGACCTGGAGGTTGAGCTTCCGTGACAAGGAGGTGTCCGCTCCCGCGGCCACAGACGTCCACGCCTATCGGCAGAACCTGATCGCCATCGTTCCCATGCGCGTGGACGAGCACGACTACGAGCTGCTCGCCGAGCTCCTCGGGTCGGGTGCCGACCTACCGGCCTGGCCACCCCGCGACGGCCGCCCCTAGCGCCGCCGGAGGCGTCCAGGGCCGGGCCGAAACCGCAGGCCCCGTACCTGCGTAGGAGTAGAAAGCAAGGGGGACTATTATGCTGAAGTTACTTAGACCTATCCTGCGGGTAGTCGTTAAGGTCCTGGAGTGGCTGGAACGTAAGATCTGACGCCGTCCAGTCGCGCCCCGCCCCACCGTTACCACGCTCTTCCCACCGGCGGCCGCCCGAGCCGCCGGCCGCGTCTCACCTCAGGCGATAGCGGTCCAGCTTCATCACCATGGTCTGCAGACCTTCGGCCAGCGCCGGGTGCACCATCTGTGCATCCACCATGGCCCGGGCCGGCGCCCCGGCCATCATCAGCATCAGGAAGCTATGGATCAGCTCCCCGGCCTCGTAGCCGACGATGGCGGCACCCAACACCCTCTCCGTCTCCGGGTCGATCAGCAGCTTCATGACCCCCGCCGCCTCGTCCAGCTCGATCGCCCGTGCGATATGGCCGAACGGCATCGTAGCCACCTCGTAATCCAAGCCCTGAGCCTTAGCCTCACGCTCCGACAGACCGGCCCGCGCCACCTGCGGATCGGTAAACACCGTGCTGGGAGTGATCCGCCCGTTTCGCCCTCCTTCACGCCGACCCATTAGGATGTCGTAGAGGATACGGTGGTCGTCCCACGCCGTATGCGTGAATTGCGGGCCGCCATTACAGTCGCCTACCGCATAAATGCCCTCGGCGCTCGCCCGATACGAGTCGTCGACCTTGATGAACCCACCGCGGTCCAGTTCGATCCCCGCGACATCGCAATTCAGGTCGTCGGTGTTCGGCACACGACCCGCCGCCACCAGAAGGTGTGAGCCCCGCGTCTCTTGGCCGCCACCGCAGCGCACCTGTACTTCTCCACCGCTTCCGGCGACTTCAACAACCTCCGCACCGGTTACCACCTCGATACCCTCGGCGCGGAAGACCTCCTCTATGGCATCAGATACCTCGGGGTCCTCGCGAGCCAGCAGTTTATCCGCCCGCTGCATTATCGTCACGTCCGAGCCGAAGCGCCGGAACATCTGCCCAAACTCGCAGGCTATGTAGCCGCCGCCCACGACCACCAGGTGCGCTGGCGGCCGGCGCAGGTCCATGATGCTCGTACTATCCAGCGAATCGACCGTATCCAGACCTTTGACCGACGGCACACGAGGCCGGGCACCCACGTTGACTATCACAGTATCGGCGCTGTGTCGCTCGCCGTTCACCTCTATCTCTCGCCGACCGCTGAACCGCGCCCGCCCCTCGATCAGCTTTAGTCTCTCACCGGCTCGCTCCAGCCGCTTGCCCACACCCTTGCGCCACTGTTCCACGATGGAGTCCTTACGATCGACGATCGCTCCCAGGTCGACTCTGACCTCACTCGCCGTTACGCCGAGGCGCGCAGCGCCGCGTGCCACATGCGCGGCCCGGGCACTGGCCACCATAGTCTTCGTCGGAGTGCAGCCGACATTGACACACGTGCCACCCAGGTGGCCGGCCTCCACGATAATCACTTCCTTACCCGACTCGGCCAGCCGTGCGGCGAGCGGGACACCCGCCTGGCCGCTTCCGATTACGATCACGTCAGCCTTCATACTCATCCTCCGCAATTGCACCAGCAGCGAGGTCGTCTTCCGTGTCACCCGAGACGGACAATATCGCTTTCGGCGAAGAGCTCGCCGACCACGATACCGAGAAAAATTGGCCATAACCGAAACGTCCGGCTAGCTTGAACCATGCACCAGGCCAATGACCCCGCCGTGCGCTTCGAGGACGTCGGCCTCCGTACCCTCGATGGAAACGCGATACTCTCCGGCGTGAGCTTCGATGTATACCGCTCGGAGGTCCTCGTATTGCTCGGGCGCAGCGGCTCCGGCAAGACATCCACCCTCAAGCTCATCAACGGATTGCTGCTCCCCAGCGAAGGCCGGGTCCTGGTCGAGAACGTACCAACCGCAAACTGGGATCCGACGCGCCTACGCCGCCGTATCGGCTACGTCATACAGGAGGTCGGTCTCTTCCCGCACTTCACGGTGGCCCGGAACGTCGCTCTCGTCCCGACCCTAGAGGGCTGGGAAGAAGCGCGGGCGCTCTCCCGCGCGCATGAGCTTCTCGACCTCGTCGGTCTCGATCCGAAGACCTTCGCCGGTCGTTATCCGTCGGAGCTATCGGGCGGCCAAAGACAGCGGGTTGGTGTTGCGCGGGCGCTCGCCGCCGAACCCCCGCTGCTGCTGCTCGATGAGCCATTCGGCGCTCTCGACCCGCTGACACGCCTCGATTTGCAGCGTGAACTGAAAATGCTGCAGGAGCGTCTGCACAAGACAATGGTTTTCGTCACCCATGACGTGCGCGAGGCACTCCTACTGGCCAGCCGCATCGCGCTGTTCGAGGACGGCGCGATCACCTTCATCGGGACACCCGGAGAGTTCCGCCGCTCGCCGGTTCCCGAAGTACTCGCCTTCGTTCGCGCCTTAGAGGACACAGAAGTGGACGGCCCTTGATGGATCTCATCGAATTCCTAGCACGCAACCGGGACGAGTTCCTGACGCTCTTCGCGCAACATCTGCTTCTCGTTGGGATATCCACCGGTATCGCAATACTCGTGGGTGTACCGCTCGGTGTCCTGTTAACACGACGCGAAGGGTTGCGGCCAGCCGTACTCGGCTTGGCGAACGTCTTCCAGACCATCCCGAGCCTGGCGCTGTTCGGTTTCTTGATCCCGATACCCTTGGTCGGCGGTGTGGGAGCGCGGACCGCAATCGTCGCGCTGGTGCTCTACGCGCTGCTGCCGATCATTCGCAACACCTACGCCGGGATCCAAGGTATCGACCCGGCGGTCCGCGAAGCGGGACGCGGCATGGGGATGACCGACCGGCAGCTTCTGTTCATGGTCGAGATCCCCCTGTCCTTCGGTGTCATCCTGGCCGGGATCCGCGTGGCCACGGTGATAGGTGTCGGCGTCGCTACGATCGCCGCCGCCATCGGTGCCGGCGGCCTCGGCGTCTTCATCTTCCGCGGCGTCGCGATGGTGAACAATACTCTGATCCTCGCCGGCGCAGTGCCAGCAGCACTCATGGCACTGACCGCCGATTTCTTGCTCGGTCGACTCGAGCGCCGTTTCGTTCCCCCACACGGCGGCCTCGCCCAGCTGAGAGCGGTATGAAGCTTACGCCGGTCGCCCTGCTGATCGCTCTCGCTCCTGTAACCCGATGCGACGTGTGGAGCGATCGCGTCGTCGTTGCCTCCAAGAACTTCACCGAGCAGACGATACTCGCCGAGCTCGTCGCTCAACAGATCGAGCGCCGCACCGACATCGCCGTCGATAGGCGCTTCTTCTTGGGAGGAACGTTCGTTTGCCACCGTGCCATCGTCTCCGGCGAGGTCGACATCTACGTCGAGTATACGGGGACGGCTTTAGCGGCGATCCTCGAACGGGCGCCCGTGCACAACGCGGATTCGGTATACACGACGGTGCGGACCGAGTACGAACAGCGCTTCGCTCTCATCTGGGGTGAGCCGCTGGGCTTTAACAACACGTTCGCCATCCTGGTGCGCGGTGATGACGCGCGCCGTCTCGGACTCCAGACGATCTCGCAGGCCGCGCCACACACTCCAGGCTGGCGAGCCGGCTTCGGCTACGAGTTCATGGAGCGCGAGGACGGGTTCAGCGGCCTGGCGGAGAGCTACGGCCTGCGATTCGCCGATACACCGCGAACCATGGACCTCGGCCTGACCTATCGAGCCCTGGCCGATGGCCAGGTGGACCTGATTGCCGGCAACTCGACCGACGGCCTGATCGAGGCACTCGACCTGGTGCAGCTGCGTGACGATCGGTCTTACTTTCCGCCTTATCATGCCGCACCGATCGTTAGAGCCGATGTGCTCGAGCGACATCCCGAAATCGGCACTGCGCTCGACGAGCTGAGCGGACTGATGTCGGATGATCAGATGCGCCGACTCAATTACCTTGTGGATGTAGAGCACCGCGACGTGCCGCTGATCGTCAAAGAGTGGCTGGACACGCAGCTGCCTGTTCCCGGTGTCACACCAGCTCGCGAGTGATCACCTAGTCGCTCTGTTCACCGATTGTGGCCGCTGGACGATCACGGCGCTATGTTGGCTACCCAATTGCACGGAACCACCCCAAGAGATCTGAAGGGCGCCGGTAGCTAGTCATGACAGTTGCTCACAGATCATCGTTTCCCGCAAGCCGACCGCTGCGAAGCTCCTGCACCTGGGTCCCGAGACTCATACTAACACTGATACTTGTTCTCCCAACCGGCACGCGTGCTCAGGAGGTTGATACGGACTCGATTGCGGTCGTCGAGCGGGGGACGCCGAGCGTCGACGGTTGGGATGTCGCTGAGTTTCCATTCAAGGTGGCAACGGCGCCGTTATACCTGCTGGTACTTGGACTCGAGCAGGCGTCTCAGGTAGCGGACAACGTCCGCTTTCTGCGCTGGATCGGACACGTCAACCGGGAGTTGAACAGAAGGTCGGTTTATCCCACGGTCGCGGCCCTGGGAACGGGCTCGGGAACCGGGGCCGCCCTGTTGCTCGGGCAGCCAAGCCGCGACCGGGCGCCCTGGGTACATGTCCGTGGCGGCATGACGCTCAAGAGTTACTGGCGTCTCCAGATCCGGGCTGGTTATGGTCCTGAATTCCTGCTGCCCGGCCACCCCCAGAAGTTTGCCGCCAACGCGGTCGGCCTCCGCGAACACCGTCACCAAGACGAATTCTCTGGGATCGGTTACAATAGCCGGGAGGAAGATCGCTCTGACTACGAGCTAGACCAACGGCTTGTCGGCGCGGAACTCGGCCTCGCCGCGACGCGGAGCATCGTACTGAGACTGAGCTTCGACTGGTCCGAGGTCGAGACCGGGCCGGGCAATAACGCGCGCCTCCCCAGTGTGGATTCCATCTTCGCGCCGGAAGAGATCCCTCGCTTCGGCGCCACCGATCGCTACATCTCAGTGGGTGGTGCCGCCGGGTGGTTCAAGCGCGATCCGGGGTTACTACCCGGACAAAGGTGGCTGCGCCTCGGTTTGCGCTGGAACGAGAGCGACACCGATGGAGCGGCGGATTTCTCCGAGATCGACGCGAGCGTCGGCGCCATCATACCATTTTACCACGATTCGCGAAGCCTGGCGCTGGAGATTGACTACGCGACCGCCAGACCCAGCGGGGGCGGCGCGATCCCCTTCTACCGTCTGCCCACACTCGGGGGCACACCATCGCTTCCCGCATATCGGACCGGCCGGTTTCGTGACCGCGACCTGATCCGGGGACGAGTGGAGTATACGTACCGTATCTGGCTGGGACCGCGCGACACATACTTGTTGGCCGCCTCCGTCTTCCTACACGGCGGAATGGTCGCCCACAACCTGACAGATGATTTCAGATTCAGTCGCCTGAAACCCAGCCTGGGCTTCGCGCTCAGCACGCTCACCCTGACCGGGTCCGGCGCCCGTCTGGAGTTCGCCGGTGGTGACGAGGGTCTGCGGGTCAACTTCACCTTCCTGGCAGGTTACTGATGCGGCGACCACTCGCGATACCGGTTATCACCTCCGTCGCCTGCCTGCTCGTTCTGGTCTCGTGTTCCAAGAACCGTCTGGTCGTCAACGACGCACCGCCGTCCTCGCGGCCCGAACCCGTCGCGCTCACCGAGCCACCCGAGGAACGCGACCCGGACGTCACGGTCGATTTCTTCGAGCAGAGCATCCGTAGGCCCCTCACCTACGTCTTGATTCCGCCTCGTGCGCTTCGGTCGTGGCTGGGCAACAAGGTCGAGGCCTACAACCCGACCGCCGAAGACGACGTGACCGCCTCCACCTGGTTCAGGCACAGGAACAGCCGCCAACGTTTGACGATCGCCGAGGTCGCACGCGGACCCGCCCACGGCGTCCCGCCCGACACCAGCGGGCCGTGGACGGTGATCGGAGCAAAGGTCCGTGGTATCACTCCCGGCTACATGATCCGTGATGCAGCGGGCAACGTCTACTTGATCAAGTTCGACCCACCCGACTACGAAGAGCTAATGACCGCGGCCGAGGCGATAACCTCGCGCTTCTTTTACGCCGCCGGCTACATGGCGCCCGCGGCTTATATCGTGGAATTGGATCCGGCCAAGGCGCGCGCTGCTGAATCGCTGGCGTTCGAAGATCGGTTGGGCCGCGTGCACGCCATCAACGACGATGATCTGCAGGAGATGCTAGCGGGTCTGGCTGTGCGCCCGGACGGACGTATCCGAGCGGTCGCCAGTCAGATCATGCCCGGCGGGATCGGCCCCTTCAGTTTCGAGGGAACGCGCGATGACGATCCCGCGGACACCATTCCGCATGAGCACCTCCGCGAGTTGCGCGGCATGTACGTCATGGCCGCCTGGCTCAACCACCTCGACACGAAGCAGCAGAATACCTTGGATACCGTTGTCGAGGAGGACGGCCAGCTATGGGTCCGGCACTGCCTGATCGACTTCGGCTCCAGCCTGGGCAGCGCTGGTATCGCCCCCAACGTTCCGCGCGACGGCGCGGAATTCGACTTCGACCTCGGCGCGATCAGCGCCCGGTTATTCACCGGCGGTATCTACACCGGCAGCTGGGAACGTTATTCCCATCAGCTGGAGCACGCGTCGATCGGCTTCTACTCGACCGACCTGTTCGACCCGGGCTCCTGGAAGAGCAACTATCCCAACCCTGCCTTCCAGAATCGCACGACCCGCGACGGGTACTGGGGCGCCAAGCTGGTGGCAAGCTTCGACGATGAACAGATCCGCGCGGTGGTAGCCACCGGCCGGCTCAGCGACCCGGCAGCCGAGGCGGCCCTGGTCCAAGCGATCATCGGACGCCGCGACCTCACGGTCGAGTATTGGTACTCCAGGGTGACCCCGCTGGAAGGACCGAGCATCGCTGGCTCATCCGCTGCACCGGTCCTCACGTTCCGTGACCTGGCCGTCGCCGAGGGCGTCGTGCCGGTGAACGAACGCCGCTACGAGATGCGCTTCACATTCCCCGCTGCCGGAATCGAGCTCGAAGACGAGGTAGCGCCCCAGATCTCTGACGGCGGGGCCGGCGAACTCGAGCTCCCCCCCGTTCCCACCGCCTCAGACTTCTGGCAGGACCTGCACGCCAGGCCGGTGGAGAAGCGGCTGGCCAGACTCGAGCTCAGGGCGATCCCCCAGGCCGATTCCCCTCGCCCCCGCTCCGTCCGCATCTACCTGCTGCCCGTACGAGAAAGCGGCTACCGGATAGTCGGCCGCGCCTACTGAAGGCTACTGCCAACAGAACGGTCGCGGAGCCGCCCCCATCGACCCATCTTTGGGAGTCGACCAAGCTGCCTGCGCTACCTTGTGACAGGGGGACGATTGAACCCACTCGATCCGCGTGTGACGATCGCTTGGAGGCTCACCGGCCTAATCTTCGCACTGCCGGCAACCGCGATAGTCGGCCTCATTGAAGGTGTCGTACTCGCCCCCGCGGGCATCAGGCTCATCGCCCCCGGCGTCATCGCCGGCCTCGCCGCGCTGCTGCTCACCGGGTTCTCCGTAGGCTGGCCGGCGCTGCGCTACCGCTTCTGGCGTTGGCAGGTCGAGGCCGATCGTGTCTTGATCGTTAAAGGCGTCTTGTGGCGGTCGCGCTCGCTCATCCCGCGGGTGCGCATCCAGCACGTCGACACCCGCTCTTCCCCACTGCAGCGCTGGCTCGGCCTCAACTCACTGGTCATCTATACGGCGGGCACCCGCGGCGCCGACGCTGAGATCCCCGGCCTCGCCGCCGACGAGGCCGAGCGACTGCGCGAAGAGCTAGCACGCCTCGAGGAGCTCGATGACCGCCCCTGAGAACAACGACGGCTGGCAGCGGCTTCACCCGCTGACCCCACTGCTCCGTTCCGTCCAGCTGCTCTACGCGGTCATAGCCGGCGTGGTCGCCTCGCAGACCGGTGTCGGTGCGACCGTTGTCGTTATCTTCGTGTTCACCGTTGTCTTCGCCGCCTGGATCACCGTCTCTTACCTGCGCTTCCGATACCGGATAACCGATGACAGCTTGATCATCACCCACGGCGTTCTCTTCCGCCGCCGGCGCATCGTACCTCGGTCGCGGATCCAAAACGTCGACCTGCGAGCCGGCCTCTTTCAACAGCTATTCAAGGTCACTACGGCCAGGATCGAGACCGCGGGCGGCGAGGCCTCAGAAGCGACGCTGCACGTCGTCAGCCGCGAAGAGGGCGTGCGACTACGAGCCCGGCTCGTCGGCCTCGCGCACCAGGCTCCACCGGCCATGGCTACAGCCGCGCCCGGCGACTTTCCCGCCGTAGCGGACGAGCCGCCTCGTGCGCCGCCGGCCGCCGAGTCAGCCGTCCATCACGTCTCGCCCCTGCAGCTTGCCATCGCTGGAGCGACTTCCAACCGCGCCGGGTTCCTGGTCGGCCTCCTGTTCGGCGGCGACTACCTGTTCGACTTCATGCCCACCGACCGGATACTCGCCCGCTTTCTGCCGCCCGAGTACCTGGAGTCGGGCCAGGCGGTCGAGAGCCTCGTTCAGACAGCGCAGCAAGACATGCAGGCATTCCTCACCGGCCTCCTCGTCCTCGGGATCATCTTCGGCGTCGCCGGCTGGGGGGTCTCGGTTATGGCCAGCGTGATGCGCTACTTCGACTTCACGCTCAGGCAGTACGGCAATGAGCTCCAGGTCAGCTACGGCCTCTTCACGCGGCGCGAAAAGGGGTTCCGGCGCAGCCGCGTCCAGAACGTGCAGATCGAGGAACCGATCCTGCGGCGCTGGTTGAGCCTCGCCTCGCTGAAGGTGCAAACCGCCGGCTACGGCCCCGGCCTCAAGGCGGATGAGAGGATGGAGACGCTGTCACCGATCATCCGCGCCGACGAGCTGAGCGAATACCTACACACCGTGTATCCGGAATTCGAGTGGAATGACGTCGAGTGGCGCCCTTCGCACCCAAGGGCGCGGCGGCGTCTGTTCATTCGCCGCGCCTTCGTTGTGACCGTGGCGAGCGTCGCGTTGGCAGTACTGACGTCGCCGCAGGGTTTCCTGCTGCTGACCGCCTTGATCCCGGCGTGGTTCCTGGCGCACGCACACTATCGGCACCTCGGCCACGCCCGCGCCGGCTCCTACGTGCTGGTGCGCGAGGGCCTCTGGAACCGGCGAACCTACATCGTTCCGATCAGGAAGATCCAGGCGCTCCACCTGAGACAGACGCCGTTCCAGCGCCGTCTCGGCCTCGGCACCCTGAACATCGAGACCGCGGGGAACCCCATGGACCTTCACGCGCCGCGGTCGATTGATCTTGGGACCGGCTATGGTGTGGAGATGATGGAACGCTTGGCAACCGAGGTTACGGAGACGGGGCTTACCTTCTAGTAGGCGGCAGACAGTAGGCAGTAGGCGGTATTGGCGAACGGACAACGATAGAATACCGCCCACCGCTCACCGCTCACCGCTCACCGCCCACCGAATCCTCCCCACCATGCCGAATCGTCTTTCCCTCCACCAGGTATACGACGTCTTCGCCGATATTGGTGGCCAAATCGGCGACACGCTCGATGTTAGCTCCGATGAAAATCAGTGACAACGCCGTGCCGATCTGCTGCGGCGACTCCATCATCATTGTGATCATCGACCTCAGATGCGATTCGTGCAGCTGGTCGACACGATCGTCACGTTGCAGTACGCTACGCGCTTTGTCGGCGTCGTGTTGCACGAACGCATCCAGCACGTCCCGCAGCATCTCCTGCGCGATTGCCCCGGCCTCCGACAACTCGATCGGCAACGACCAACCACTGTTCCGCTCGATCAATCGCAGGGCGCCCTCGGCGATGTTCACCGCGTGGTCGCCGATCCGCTCCAGGTCATTGTTGATCTTGAGTATCGCGACCAGGCGGCGCAGGTCGCCCGCCATCGGCTGCTGTAGAGCCAGCAGTTCGACGCACGCCTCCTCGATCTCGACCTCAACCGCGTCGATCTCCTCATCCCCGAGAACGACCGCTTCGGCCTTGGCTCCATCGCGCTCGCGCACGGCATCTAGCGCGCTCTCAATGTGAGCCTCGATCGAACGCGACATCGCCACGAGGCGACCGGTGAGGTCGTCCAGCTTCTGCTCAAAGTGTGTTCGCACCATCTTTTCCCACCTGCTAGCCGAACCGGCCCGTGATGTACGCCTCGGTACGTGGATCGTCAGGGCTGGTGAAGATCTTCTGCGTGTCGCCGTACTCGATCAGCCGACCCAGGTTCATGAACGCCGTGTAGTCCGCGACGCGGGCGGCCTGTTGCATGTTGTGGGTCACGATCACGATCGTGTAATGCTTCTTTAGCTCGTGCATCAAGTCTTCGATCCGGCCCGTAGCTATTGGATCTAGGGCGCTCGCCGGCTCATCCATCAAGATCACGTCCGGCTCCACGGCCAGCGCCCGGGCGATGCAGAGCCGCTGCTGCTGGCCGCCCGAAAGCCCGAAGGCGTTGTCCTTCAAGCGGTCCTTCACCTCGTCCCACAACGCGGCCACGCGCAGGGCCCGCTCGACGCGCTCGGCGAGATCACCGGTGTAGCGGTTGATGCGCAGCCCAAAGGCCACGTTGTCGAATATCGACTTGGGGAACGGGTTCGGCTTCTGGAACACCATGCCGATACGGCGGCGCACCTCCACCGGGTCCACTACGGGATCGTACACGTCCTCACCATTGAACAGCACGTCCCCCTCGCACCAGGCGATAGGGATAACGTCGTTCATCCGATTGAACGCCCGTATCAACGTGCTCTTGCCACTACCCGACGGCCCGATTAGCGCCGTGATATGCTGGCGCGGGATCGTGATCGAGATGTTGTGGATCGTTTTGGCCGAACCGTAATAGATGCTCAGGTCGCGCGTCTCCAGCACGGGGTCCTCGTGCACCATTATGTTCCGAGGATCACCTTCCAGCCCGTGCTCGACATGTTCGGGCACGAGCGATCGCGCGGGTTCCAGTTTCTGAGCAAGAGCGCTCTGCGGCTTTCGCATTCCCACGTCCGTAACCCTATCCTGGCTCATATGTCCTTGCGCAGTCGGTTTCTCAGGACGATCGCCAGCGCGTTCATCGATAGTAGCGCGACCAACAACACGATGATCCCGGCGGCGGCCAGCTCGTGGAATCCCGCCTGCGGCCGCGCCGCCCAGTTGAAGATCTGTATCGGCAGCACGGTGAACTCATCCAGCGGCGTATTCGGGGTGAAGGCGATGAAGGTCAGCGCCCCGATCATGATCAGCGGCGCCGTCTCACCGATGGCGCGTGAAAGCGCCAGGATCATCCCGGTGAGGATCCCCGGGAACGCGATGGGGAGCACGAGATTCTGCAGCGTCTGCCACTTGGTCGCACCCACGCCCAGTCCCGCCTCGCGTATCGACGGCGGCACGGCCTTGATCGCTTCTTGCGACGAGATGATCACGATCGGCAGGATCAGCAGGGCCAGTGTAGCCGCGCCCGCCACCACGCTCCGACCAAGCGCCAGCGCCCGAACGAAGACAGCCAGCCCCAGCACCCCGTAGACGATCGACGGCACCCCCGCCAGGTTGGCGATGTTCGTCTGAATCACGTCGGTCAGCCAGTTCCGTGGCGCGTACTCCTCCAGATAGATCGCCGTACCCACACCCAGCGGGAACGAGAACAGCCCGGTGAAGGCAACGACCCAGATCGTGCCGAACAGTGCCGACTTGATACCCGCCCGCTCCGGGAAGCGGGACGGGAAGTTGTTAAGGAAGTCGACCGACAGGCGCCCCATCCCCTGGCGCATGATGTCGATGAGCAGGATCGCCAACAGGACTACGGCTACGGCTGTGGCGGCGAAGCAAACCCAAAGGAAGATCTCGCCTCTGAGCTTCCGGCGGCCGGGCCGAGCGTCGAACTCCATGCCGGCCGCTCCCGCGTCGACCGCCCTGCTCACTCGTACACCTCCCGGTAGCGACGCAGAACGATGCGGCTGATGATGTTCATCGCCAGCGTGATGCTGAACAGCAGTAGGCCGACGGCAAAGATAGTCTTGTACTCGATCGTCCCGAACGGCGTATCGCCTAGGCTCACCTGGACGATGTACGCGGTCATCGTTTGAACGCTCTCGAACGGGTTGAGCGTCATCTTCGGCGTCGCACCGGCTGCCAGCGTCACCGCCATCGTTTCGCCGATCGCCCGCGAGATGGCGAGGATGAACGAAGCGACGATCCCAGACAGCGCGGCGGGCACTACCACACGCGTAACCGTCTCGGACTTCGTCGCCCCCAGGCCATAGGAGGCCTCGCGCAGATGGCGAGGCACCGCATGCAGGGCGTCTTCCGAAAGCGACGCCACCATCGGGATGATCATGATCCCCACGACTATCGAAGCGCTCGCCGCGTTGAACACGCCGGTCGCCGGCACGATCTCACGGATGATCGGCGTGATGAACGTCAGCGCGAAGTAGCCGTAGACAACCGTCGGGATACCTGCCAGAACTTCGAGCACCGGTTTGAGGATCTTTCGCGCCCGCTCCGGCGCATACTCCGCCAGATAGATCGCGCTCGCCAACCCGACAGGCAGCGCGACCAGCGAGGCGCCAACAGCAACCAGCACGGAACCGGCGACCAACGGCAAGACACCGAAGTTCCGCGGAATGAACTGTGGCGTCCAGGTCGTGCCCGTCAGGAACTCCCACGGCGACACCTCGGCGAAGAATCCTATCGATTCCCAGACGAGGACGACAACGATCCCGACCGTGGTCAGGATCGACACGGCTCCACACGCGAACAAAACGCCGCGGACCCCGCGCTCGCGCCAAACGCGCGCCCGCGACATGGCAAGCGCATGCCGCCTCATTCGATACCGCTCAACGTCGCCTCGTACCCCTCCGTCGGCAGCGGCACGTAACCGACGGCCGAGGCCAGGCGAGCTACGTTCGTGAAGTAGTACCTCATGAACATGACGATTCCCTCACGCTCGAGCTCCTTGCGATCGACGTATATAAACAGCGGCCGCGTGAGTGGTCTGTAAGAGTCGTCGCGAACCGTCTCCGAATCGGGGAGCACACAACCCTCGCCGCCATCGATCGCCACCAACTTGAGCAGGTCGGCGTTCTCCACGTAGTAGGCGTGACCGAAGTAGCCCAGCGAACCGCGATCACCGGAGATGCCGTGGACCAGAACGTTGTCGTCCTCGCTCGCCATGTAGTCGGGGCGACTCGCGTCCTCTTCCCCAACGATGTTCTCCGTGAAGTAATCGAAGGAGCCCGAGTCGATGCCCGGTCCGTACAGCACGAGCTCCTCGTCTGGCCAACCGTCGCGCACCTCGGCCCAGGTGGTGATCGTGCTACCCGGCTGCCAAATGCGCCGCAGCTCGCCTACCGTCAGGCAGTCGGCCCAGTCGTTCGCCGGGTTCACCATCACCGAAAGACCGTCCAACGCTATCGGGAACTCGACGGGCTCGACACCGTTGGCGCGGCAGCGCTCCAGCTCACTCGCCTTGATCGCACGCGACGCGTCGGCGATCTCCGCCTCGCCGCTGCAGAACTTCTTGAAGCCGCCGCCGGTGCCCGACACGCCCACCGCGACCCGGATGCTCCGATGTGCGGCCTGAAACTCTTCCACGACCGCCTCGGTGATCGGGTAAACCGTGCTCGAACCGTCTATGTGGATGCGGCCCGTGACCTCGGTCTCCGAGCCCCCGCCCTCACA
The DNA here is from genome assembly GCA_964345885.1 of uncultured Gemmatimonadota bacterium. GTDB lineage: Bacteria > Gemmatimonadota > Gemmatimonadetes > Palauibacterales > KS3-K002. The sequence goes on from CAYFSW010000079.1 coordinate 58,169, forward strand.
ACCGGCCAACCCGCCGACAAGAAGAAGCGCTATTAGGAGCCGAATCGATGCCGCTGCCGTGAAATCCCACGTCATCGTGACAATCCCTCCCGATGGTTGGCCCATAGCAGGTGAAAGCTAGGGTCCCAATAGCAAGAGCATGTAACCGGATTGTAACAGTCAGGTATCGGCCATCGAGAATAGGCCGGGACCCAGGAGCCATCAACCTCCCCCCTCGCACCACGCTGGCCGCCCAGCCCCGGCCTGAGTACCATTCCTCCGGCACCCCGACGACTGCGTACGGCCGTATCAACCGTGTGAGGGACCTGATGAGAGCGAAGCTAGTCTTCTATACCGCCCTGTACCTGGCTTTCTCGAGCGGCCAGCTCGAGGCCCAGGATGGTTACAAGATCTACATCTCGGTCGACATGGAGGGAGTGGTCGGCGTGGTCACGGGCGACCACCTCGGCCCATCGGGCTTCGAGTATGGCAGGGCCCGGGAGTGGATGACGAACGAGGTGCTCGCCGCCATCGAAGGCGCCCGCGCCGCTGGCGCCACCGGGTTCGTAATCAGCGACTCCCACGGCAACGGCGAGAACCTGCTGCTCGATAGGCTGCCGGAGGACGTGACGCTCATCCGATCGTGGCCGCGCCCGCTCATGATGATGGAAGGGATCGACGAGACCTTCGACGCAGCCATCTTCATCGGCTACCACTCGAGCACGAATAACCCGGCCGGCGTCCGCGCCCACACGATGTCGAGCGGCCGACTGGCTGGCGTGTATCTGAACGGCGTCGCGGTACCGGAGGCTGGGATCAACGCCGCCATCGCCGGCCACTTCGGTGTGCCGGTCATAATGATCTCGGGCGATGATGTCATCGCCGAAGAAATCCGTACGCTGGTCGGCGACATCGAGACCGCCGTGGTCAAGTGGGCGATAAGCTACCATTCGGCCAGGACCCTGATGCCGGCCGCCGCCTACGACCTGATTCGCGAAAAGGTCAGGACGGCGGTCGAGCGCATCGATGATTTCGAGCCTTACGTCCTCGAGCGACCCATCTCGTTCGATGTCACGTTCAAGAACTACAGACCGTCGGAGGTCCTCGCCTATCTACCGATAATCGAGCGTACCGATTCCCACAGCATCCGCTTCGTCGGCAAGGACATGATCGAGGTCTCGATGTTCCTCGAGTTCCTGCTCAGCTATGACGGATCGTTGGCTCCGTGACCCCGATCCCGGTGCGTTGATCCTGCCGCCCCGACACCGCATCTTGGTGCATTCGCGCCTGCGGCCGGGCTGCGGGAAGAGTAAAGCTACAAGCGCAATGGAGGCCGTTTCTGGAACGCCTTAGCGAGATTCTCCGCCAAGTACACCGGCGCTTCATCTGGCAGGCGCTGCTGGCCTACCTGGTGTTCGCCCGTATCGCGTTCGAGGTGGTTAGTTCCCTGCTCGAGCGCAAATCGCAGCTCCCCCACTCGTTCACGGTAGTAGCCATAATCCTCCTGATCGTCGGCCTTCCCATCATCGTGATCACGGCGTACGTGCAGCACGGGATCCCCAGCGTGGGCCGCTCAGACCCAACCGTGCGGGTCAACTTGGGTGGGGAGGGGGAGGGCGATGGTAAAGGTGTAAGGGCACGCCGTCGGCCCAGGGGTGCACGCAGGGTATTCACCTGGCGGAACGCGATCCTCAGCGGAGTGGCGGCGTTCACCCTCTGGGCCCTCGCCGCCGCCGGCTGGCTCATGCTTGCCGGTGACCTCCTCAACGGCCTAAACGAAAGCGACAAACAGGAGGCGGCCCAAGCGGACGGGAACTAGCTTGTGCCGGCCGCGCTGTTCCCCCAATTTCTGGGCCGTTCCGCCGCGATATCTCTATCTAGAGCTGACACGAACCGACGATGCTTCTCGCCGCCCTCCTGACTCTGATCTCAAGCCAAGCCACTCATTCGCCTCAGACTCCCGTGACCATAGAGGAGTACCTGGAGCTGAAGGAGCTAGGCGGCGTGCAGGCCTCGCCGCTGGGCGGGTCGCTCGCCTTCACTGTGGCCGGTGCGGCGCTGGAGGACAACGAGTACCAGACCGGGCTATACGTCTGGCGACCCGCCACGGGGGCGCGCCCCGCGGCCCCGCGCTTCACTGACGTCCGGGCAGCGCGTTGGTCGTACGACGGCGACTGGATCGCATTCGTCAGCCGCGGCCCCGCTGCGCAAGCGGCACCGCAGATCTGGCTGCTACCGTTCTTCGCCGGCGAGCCGGCGTTCCAGCTGAGCAACCTGCCGGGGGGCGTCCTCGATTACGGGTGGGCACCGGACGGATCGATTTACGCGCTCAGCGTCAGCACTGAGACCAGCGCGCGAGAGATCTGGCAGGTCCTGGTGCCGGGCGGCACGGCAGAACTGATCTGGGGTGGCGATCCCGGCATCCGCGAGCTCGCCGTGAGCCCCGACGGTCAGGCGATCGTCTACAGCACGAACGGCAGCGGCAGCGCCGAAGATTATCTGAACTACGATCTAAGGATCCTCGAGATCGGGTCGCGAGACACGCGCCGACTCACGAGTCGACCCGGCCCCGAAGTCGCGCCGCTCTGGTCGCCCGACGGCCGCACCATCGTATTCCAAGCGCCGCAAAACTCCAGGTTCATCGGGTCGCAGACCGAGCTGCTGAGCGTCCCGGCAACCGGTGGGACACTGCAGGTGCTCACCGATTCGTTCGACCGCTCGGTCGTCGAGCACTGCTGGCCGCGCGATGGCGACCTGCTCTTCACGGCGGCGCTGGGAATGAACACTAATCTGTTCGCCGTGCGCGAGAACGGTGCCGTCGAAGCTATTACGCGCGGCGACTTCAGCCTCCGCGCCCTAGCCGCCTCGACCGCCGGCGAAACGATCTACGCGGTGCGCGAGTCGGCGACCGAGGCGGCAGAACTGTGGCGCGTCGGTGCCAACGGCCTCGAGCAGCTCACCGACCTGAACGCCAGCACGGGGGACTGGACCCTCGGCCGCCAGCAGGTCATCCAGTGGCGAGCGCCCGACGGGTTGAACATCGAGGGGCTGCTGGTCTATCCCGCCGACTTCGAGGAGGGTCGACGCTACCCGCTGCTGGTGAACGTGGACGGCGGTCCGGGCACCCGGGTTCGCGACGTACTCGCCGGCCCCGGCCGCCCGCAGCTTCTCGCTGCCCAGGGCTACGCCGTCCTTTCGCCCAACCCGCGCGGCAGCAGCGGCTACGGCGAAGGTTTCGCCACGGCCAGGCGGATCGACCTCGCCGGTGGTGATGTCGTCGACCTGATCGCCGGTGTCGACGCCGTCATCGAGATGGGTGTTGCCGACCCCCGGCGACTCGCCATCTACGGCCGCGGTCACGGCGCCGAGATGGTGACCTGGACGCTCACACAGACACCCAGATTCGGAGCCGCGATCGCCGTTTTCGATGCCTCCGCCTCGGCGGCCCCACCCAGCGCCGCGCCGACGCCGGACCGCTCGGCTACGGCAAACGCCGCTAACATCCACACGCCGCTCCTCATCATCCGGCGCCCCGACGACTTCGCGACGCTCGTCCCTCGCACTGAGCCACGAGAGTTGTATCGAGGGCTGAGCGACATCGAGCGCCACGTCGAGTACGTGGAACTGTCCGCCACAGCAGAAGAGCAGCGCACACCGCGCCGGCAGAGCGACCTCTTCTTCCGCCAGCTCCGCTGGTTCGACAGGCATCTCAAGTTCGGCGGCACTGACCTGTTCGAGTTCTACCTCATCGGCGAGTGGGCGCCCGGTCCGGACGGCTGGGAGCTGCAGGTCGAGCACGCCGCCCCACGAACCGATTACACCGGCATGAAACCCGAGAGCGGTCGCTATCTCGAGGTCGCCCTCACGCTGCGGCCGTCCGACTCCGCCGTCAGAAACCGGACCGCGCGTGGCCTCTCTCTCGACCCGGCGACGGGCTTGAGCCTGCTGCTACCCGACCGTACGTTGCGGCGGCTCACAGGCACCGTTACCGAAGTGCTTGGCCGCGAGACGTTGATCCTTGGGATGCCTGGACCTTTCAGCATCCCGACCTCGCAGGTAGACGGGGCCACCTCCCTTACTTACAGGCTGGCGTTCGAGATCCCCGACGGCGCCGGCGCGTACCGGCTGCTGGCGGAAGGATTCGGGCCAGTCCGCATCTGGGTACCCGCAGCCAACTAGAGACGACGAGAGAGCGACAATGAACCGACGCCGAATCGTGGTGCTGATCATCGGGCTCATAATCATCGGGGCGCTTTCACTCACCGGGAGCTTCCCACAGTACGGCGAGCACTTCGGATTCTGGTCGGTCCTGCCGCCAGCCGTCGCCATCATCCTCGCCTTCGCGACCCGCGAGGTCGTGAGCTCCCTCTTCATCGGCATTGCGCTGGGCGGCGTCATCAGCGGCAAGATCAACATCGTCCAGCACTATCTCATCCCCTCCATCGGCAGCGAGAGCTACGCGCTCATCCTGCTCGTCTACCTCTGGGCGCTGGGTGGCCTCATAGGGCTCTGGACGCGGACCGGCGGCGCGCAGACGTTCGCCGAGTGGGCCGGTCGCTTGATCGTGGTCGGGCCACGCTCCGCGAAGTTCTTCGCCTGGATGATGGGGATCATCTTCCACCAGGGCGGCACGATCAGCACCGTGCTGACCGGAACGACGGTGCGCCCGGTGACCGACAAGCACCGCGTGTCACACGAGGAGACCTCGTACATCGTCGACTCGACGGCCTCGCCGGCCGCCACGCTCATCCCGTTCAACGTCTGGCCGATCTACGTCGCCGGACTCGTGGTCGGAACGGTCCCGTTCATCTCCACGACGTCCGAGGGCATCGCGTTCTTCTTTAGGGCACTGCCGTTCAACTTCTACGCCTGGTTCGCGATCCTCTTCACGCTACTCTTCTCTCTCGAGGTCATGCCCTTCATGCCGGGCCGCTTGTGGGAGAACGTACCGCTCGTCGTCGGCCGCAAGATGTCGGACGCGATTCGCCGCGCCCGCGAGACCGGAAAGCTGAATCGGCCGGGAGCCGATCCGCTCACATCGGAGGAGCTGACCGTCATCAAGATGGCGGAAAATTACAAGAGCGGATTGATCGACTTCCTCGGCCCGATGGGAACCCTGCTGGGCGTCGCCATCATTCCGTACATCTACACGTTCTTCATCCTGGGATCCGATGACCCGACCCTTCTCATCGGCGAAGCGTTCCTGCTCGCCGTCCTGGCAGGCGCCGCCATCGCGCTCATCAAAGGGATGAGGTTGAAGATGGTGATCGGCGCGATCATCGACGGCTGCAAGGGCGTCACCATCGGAGCGATCATCCTGGCGCTCGCCGTGACCCTGAAGAGCGTCGCCGAATCGGTCGGCACCGCCGCCTACATTATCGAGGTGACATCGGCGTTCCTGACACCGGCCATCGTGCCGGCGCTGTTCCTCCTGATCTGCATGGTCATCGCCTTCTCGACCGGCACGTCTTGGGGCACCTACGCCGTCTTCTTCCCGGTCGCCATGCCCCTCGCCTACTCGGTCAGCCAGGACCCCTTCTTCCTGACGCTCTCCTTTGGGGCGGTGGTCGGCGGCAGCGTATTCGGCGACCAGTGCTCACCGATCTCCGACACGACGATCCTGTCGTCGCTGGCGACCGGCTCGGACCTGATGGACCACGTGTACACCCAAATACCGCTGGCGCTCACCGCCGCGGGGCTGGGCGCGGTCCTCTACACGCTGCTCGCTGTGATCTTCGTGTAGTGTCCAGAATGGCGGCTCGCCCATTCACCGAAGGGCGCACGCCCGATAAGCGTGAGGTCTGTGGTGAGCTGGCACCTCCTGAACGGAGGCGCCTAGCCATGAAGCCGCGCTTTGCAGCGCGCCTTTATGACGAGTCCACCCAGGCCTATCAATCAGAAGTTCTTTGAGCCCCATAATCAGTTCTGTGGCGCCGTCGATTGCGTTTCTCGAAGCGGGTGCTCACGAAAGAAGGCCGACATTTCACTCGAGGCATGGACGCTGTTGCTCGTGGAACCGGCTAACCATTCCGGCGGCGGCGCGCCGCCCGGCCACGTATGGCCGCCTCCAATGATGGTGTACAGCACGACGGCCGCGTCGTCGGCGCAGCCCGTGTATTCGAGCCGGGTGACATCAGCAGCGACCGCGGACTCGACGGGATCCGGTGCGCACCGGTTTCTTCGAGCCCAGTTCGCCGTCCACCTCGGAATGTCAGCAAACGGGATGGGGGCCACCCACGACCGACCGCCGCGATACGGAGCGATCTGGTCGTCCGTCCCATGAAACGCGATCATCGGCACCGCTCGCTCGTCTGTACACCAGCTCCACGGCAGGAATAGAGCAGACGCTACCATCCCGACCGCCGCGATTCGATCGGACAGCGTGCAGGAGAGGACGAACGCCATGCCTCCGCCGTTGGAGAGCCCGTCGGCGTAGATCCTGCGCGGGTCGAGGTTGTAGGTCGCCTTCAGCGTGTCGATCAGCTCCGAGATGAATCGGACATCCGCTGTTAGATCCGCTCCCGGCTCCGATGCGTGCCACATCTTGGGAAACTCGGTGCCCGACGGGTAGACGACGATGAACCCGTGGCGGTCGGCCACCTCGTTCCAGCGACTCGTTTCTCGCTGAGCGGCCCCCCACATCGCGCCGCCGTGCATGCTGATCACGAGCGGCGTCGGCCTGGTGCTGTCGTAGCTGCTCGGGACATAAAGCAGGTACTCCCGCTTCTGCCCAGAAGACACGATGACGCCGTTGCTCCGGTTCCGAACGTAGAAATGCGCGGCCTCGACCAGGACCAAGACCGCCGGCAGCCCGATGAGCACGAGCACTGCGCCGATGACCGTCTTCCGGCCATGCATGTTCGTCCCGGGGGCTGCGCCGGTCACCGGTGCCGGTTCCATGCCAGGGCCAGGGGCGCTGCGGAGACTCGGGCCAACGGGGTCGCCAGGATCGCGACGAGGAGGAGCAGGTAGCTCGGGATGAATGGTGTGGCGACAAGCCACACGAGCACGGCATGCAGCGCTAGAACCACGACGAGCCAGGCCGCCGCGCCGCCAACGAGCGTGCGATCGCTGGCGAGCCGCGCCTCATAGAGCCGCGTGGCGACCCACGCGGCGGCGCACAGCTTGAGGCCCGCCAGGACAGCGAGGATCCAGGGAAGAGCGTTCAACAGCCAGAACAGCGCGGCTCCGTGTTCGACGGTCCACACGGCAAGTGGCGCGATGACGGCGAGGAACGACAGACTCAGGAACACGCTCGACTTCACCGCCCAATCCCGGCCGCTCAAGCCGATGTACAGGCTCTGCACGAGTTGCTTCCACGTCGACGACAAGAGCGCCGAAGTCGCCAGCAAGGCGAGCGCCACCGCGCGAGGTGTCCCAACGGCCTCGATGACCTTGCGCGCCCAATCGATCACCATCGGCCCGGTTGCCGAGAATTTCAGCGCCACCGGGACGGCAACAAGGACCAACAGCCAGGCGGCCAGCGTGCTCCACATCGCCATCTTCAGCTTGGCGGCGATGAGCGCCGCGCTGGTCAACGGCCGGGTCGCCATGAACGGCGTCACGCCGTAGCCATTGCTGCCGCCGGGATTCGCCTTGCGCACCGTTGCCGCCGCGAACACGGCCATGAACGGTGGCGTGAGCAGCACCCCGAGCAGGATGACGAAGACGAGTGCCGGCGCGTCGCCGGCGGCGAACAGCAGCGCCAGCTCGAACGGCAGCAGGATGCCTACCAGCACAGCGAGCGAGGGGCCATGCTGCCTCCACTCGAGCCACGCCTGAGCCTGCGTTGGTGAATCAAAACGATCGCGCCTCCGCCCCGGAGTCACGAGTCGCCCCAGACGGGCCAAGGGTTCCCGCCAGTCGGGCACGTCGCCGCGGCGGGCGCGTGCCACTGCCAAGCGGGCGGCGAGGATAGCGAGCGGAAGCTGCGGCGTCAGGATGGCGAGGACTACGGGCTCACGGTTCTCGAAATAGAGGGCCAGCCAGACGACGATGTCTATCGTGACCAGCCATACGAGCGCGACGATGACGCGCAGCCCCGTCAAACCGTACGGCATCCACATCAGCGCCTGCGTCCAGGCGAGCAGCACCGTCGCCATCAGCGCCGGCCAGACCACGGGGACGGCAACGCCGGACGGCCATGGCCCGAACAGCCTCATAACCGCCCACAGAATCGCCATGGCGGCCCCACCATAGAGCGTAGGCCATCCCGCCAACGCCGCGGAAGTCACCGGAAGCGTGAACATGCGGGCAGGATAGATCGAACGCCGCGCCGCCAGGTCGCCGGAAAATCCGAAGCTGAACAGCCCGAACAGATACATGGAAGCCGACCCCGCCGGCACAACCACGACCAATGAAAACCTCTCTGGAGTATCCACGTTGAAGGGGAGCCCCCACTCGACGACCGCGAGCTTGAACGCCGCGAGGAGGACGAGGTAGCCGGCAAGGGCGGCAAATCCCCAGCGATGCCGTTGCCAGAATTCCCAGCCGATCGCGGCAGCGGGCGAGCGCATCGTCACGCGTCCGGGGGTGGCGCGGCGGACATCCCGACATGGGCGACGAAGATCTCGTCGAGGGTGGGGACGCGGTCGCCGACGCGGTGCGACTCCCTGATAGCGGCGAGCGGCGCGCTCAGTACGATCCTGCCGTGGCTGATCATCGTGACGTGATCCGCGACCCGCTCCACTTCATCTAATAGGTGCGAGGAGAAGAGCACGGTGCGGCCTTCGTCGGCGATGGTGCGGATGATGGCGTCCAGGATGTCGCGCCGTACCACGGGGTCGAGGCCGGTCGATGGTTCGTCCAGCACCAGCAACTCGGGCCGAAAGGCCAGCGCGACGAGTAGCCCGAGGCGCGCCTTCTCTCCCTTGGAGAGGGTCGCGATCGTCGCCGAAGCGTCCAGCGCGAAGGTCTCTCGCAACTCTTCCGCGTACGCGTCGTCCCACGTGGGATAAAACGCGCGCGAGTAGCGCATGAGCTCGTCCACGCGCATCCAGCCGGGAAGGTCGCGCTCCTCGGAGAGGTAGCCTATCCGCGACAGGACACCGACCGGATCGGCCACCGGGTCCAGCCCGAACACTCGCACCGAGCCGCTCTGCGCCCGCAGCAGACCCAGGATGTGCTTGATGAGCGTCGTCTTGCCCGCTCCGTTTTCGCCGACGAGCCCGTAGACCGCTCCGCGCGAAACGGAAAGGCTCACCGAGGCCAAAGCCGTCTTGGCACCGAAGCGGCGCGTCAGCTCCGAGACGGTGATGACGGATTCACTCACCGTCGAATAGCCCCGCGTGTGTTTGCACGGAAGCTGGCATTGTTGCGACTTTCCAGGCAGGCGGAACGACCGTTCTGGGCGGGAGATGTTGGCCGCGAACTGGTATAGTATACTTCTACTTTCGTTGGATCTGCAATCAGACCCTTCTACCAGGGAAACTGCGAGGTTTTCGGCGTAAGACGAACTGCCCGGGGATACGCCACGCCTGGCAAGCGGGTGGTCGGTGGTGGTGCGCCCCCCGCCAGTTCAAGCAACAGGTACCCCATCGCAACTCGCGGGAATCCTTTGTGATTGGCAGTCGGTTGCCGCGCTCCAACCGGGACCACTAACTTTTCGGTTGCCTTTCGTTCCTGGTCAAGCCGGCCCCATTCAGCGGAAGCAGAGACCATGGCGACCCCAAGGACGAGCCTAGATCGAGGGACCACCTTCGCCGGCCGATACGAGGTGCTGGAGCAGTTGGGTAGCGGCGGTATGGGGGAGGTCTACCGCGTTCTGGACACGGAGATCGACGAGGAGATCGCCCTCAAACTTCTGCGCCCCGAGATCACACTCGACCCGCAACTCGTCGAGAGGTTCCGCAACGAACTGAAACTAGCCCGCCGCATCTCCCATCCCAACGTCTGTCGGGTTTATGACATCGGCGAACACGAGGGACTCTACTACATCACGATGGAGTTCGTCCCGGGCGAAGATCTGATGAGCCTGCTCCGGAGGTCGGGGCCGCTCGATCTGGCACAATTGGTCTCCGTGGCCAGACAGGTGTGCGAGGGCCTGGCCGAAGCGCACCGTTTGGAGGTGATCCACCGTGACCTGAAGCCGCAGAATGTCCTCATCGACGAGCACGGGAGGGTGCACGTCATGGACTTCGGCATCGCGCGGCACCTCAGGTCCGCCGGCATGACCGAAACAGGGGTGATCGTCGGCACCCCGGAGTACATGTCGCCGGAGCAGATCGAGGGTAAGGGCATCGACGCGCGGTCGGACATCTACTCGATTGGTGTCATCCTGTTCGAGCTGGCTACGGGTCAGCCGCCGTTCCAGGCTCCGACTCCCCTGGCTATCGCTGTGAAGCACCAGACCACACCAGCGCCTGACCCACGGGCACTCAACACTCGTATTCCGGTAGAACTCAGTCAGCTCATCTTGAGATGTCTGGGAAAGGATAAACAGCAAAGATACCAGAGCACGACCGAGTTGCTCGCCGACCTCGATCGCGTGGAGCGTTCGACAACTGTCGCTACCGACGAGGCTCCCCCACCGCCCGACCGCATCGCGACCTCACCTCCAGAGGAGGAGGTGCCCTTGTTCGTCGCACGCGAGGAGGAGCTGGCAACGTTCCAGGGATTCCTCGAGCGAGCGATGGTGGGGCACGGCCGAGTCGCGTTTGTTGTCGGCGAAGCGGGAAGCGGAAAGACGGCACTGTTCAACGCCTTCGCACGCATGGCCGAGGTAGCCCACCCGGACCTCGTGGTCGTCTCCGGGAAGTGCGACGCCCACACCGGCACGGGTGATCCCTACATGCCCTTCCGAGAGATGCTGGCTCTCTTGGCGGGTGACGTCGATGCGCTGCAGGCTGCGGGTGCACTGTCCGCAGAACGTGCGCGCCGTCTTCGAGACGTCGTCCCGTACACCGCGCGGTCGGTGCTAGACCTGGGGTCCGACTTGATCGGCACTCTGGTATCTGGCACGGGCCTTTTCACGCGCGCCTCAGCCACTACTCCGCCAGAAGCAGGGTGGCTAGAGAACTTGAAGACGCTCGTCGAGCGAAAGAGGGAGGTGCCTGCCGATTCGACGCTCCAACAGAGTAGCCTGCTGGAGCAGGCCACGCGGGTACTGCAAAACGTGGCACAGGCGCGCCCGCTGCTCCTCATCGTGGATGACGTTCAGTGGGCGGACTCGGGGTCAATCAATCTGATGTTCCACCTCGGACGGCGAATCGCAGGGAGTCGAATCCTATTTGTAGGAGCATATCGGCCTAGCGAAGTGGCGCTGGGGCGGGAGGGGGAGCGGCATCCTCTGGAGCCGGTGGTCAACGAGTTGCGGCGCGATTTCGGTGATCTGTTGATCGAGCTCGACCGTCCCGACGATCGGATTTTCGTCGACGCGCTCGTGGACAGCCGGCCGAATCGGATCGGTGAGGCGTTTCGTGAGACCTTCTTCCGTCACACCCGAGGTCATCCGCTGTTCACGATCGAGCTGTTACGAAGCATGCAGGAGCGAGGGTGGCTGGTCGAGGATGAGTCGGGCCAGTTGGTCGAAACCTCGGATATCGATTGGGAGACCGTGCCTGCTCGTGTCGACGCGGTGGTCGAGGAGCGTGTCGGGAGACTGCCGAGTCAGCTACGGGACATAGTGAGATTGGCCAGTGTCGAGGGGGAGGAGTTTACTGCCGAAGTCGCCGCTCGAGTTCAGAACCTGGATTCACGTGAACTGGTGCGTCTCCTGAGTGCCGAGCTAGAGAAGCGGCACCACCTCGTTCGCGCCAAGGGCATCTCGAGAGTGAACGGGACACGTCTGTCGCACTACGCATTTGAGCATATCCTGTTTCAGAGACATCTCTATGGCGAACTGGACGATGTGGAGCGCGCATTCCTGCACGACGCGGTCGGCACGGCACTCGAAGAGCTATACGGCGATCGGACCGACGATATCGCGGTCCAGCTTGCCAGACACTTTCGCGAAGCTGGGGTAGTGGAGAAGGCGGTGGACTACCTCCAGCAGGCGGCGCAGCGAGCCGTCCGGCTATCGGCCAACGAAGAAGCCATCGCACACTTTAGTAATGCCCTGAAGCTGATCGACGCTCTACCGCCCGGGCCGGAACGCAATGAGAAGGAGCTTGCTCTGCAACTTGGCCTGGCCGTGCCGCTTCAGTGGGCGCGCGGCTTCGCGGCCCCGGAATTGGCACAGGCGAGCGCCCGGGCCAGGGAGTTGTGTGAAGAGGTGCGCGACCCGGGTCAGATGTTCGCCGCGCTAGCGCAGCTGACCCTATTCTATGCGACACGCCCGGATTATCACCTCGCCGTCGAGCTGATCGAGCAGATGGGTCAGTTGGCCGCCGACTCCGACGATCCCTCAACCACGACTTTCATCTATTTCCTGCGGACCTGGCCGCTCCTCAACGTCGCTTGCTTCACTCAGGCGGTGGAGTGTGCAGAGCGGGCGATGGCTGCTCACGATCCCGCTCGCGACGCCGTCACAGCCTACACTTTCGGCTTCGAGCTGGGTGTGCTGAACCTGGCGTTCGAATCGTGGAGTCTATGGTTCCTCGGCTTTCCAGAACGCGCTCGCCGGACTTTGGATAGAGGCTTGGCTCTAGCCCGCGAGCTAGGCCATCCACACACAATGGCGTTCATCCTGGTGGGCGCCTGCGAACTCTACTGGTTCCTGCGAGACCCGGCTGCAGTGGACAAGTATACCGAGGAACTAGCGCCTCTCGCAGATGAGAAGGGATTCATCTACTGGCAGGCACACGCGGCATTCTACCAGGCGGAGCGCATGATTCGCGAGGCGCAGGTCGCGAGCGGTATCGCTCAGATGCACGAGGCCCTCGCCGGAATGAGAGCAACGGGCACCGAGACTTGCCTCACCCGTCTCTACACAAGGATGGTTGATGCTTGCGTGGGAGCGGGAGAGATCGATGAAGCCGAGGCTGCCGTTTCGGCTGCTGCGGAGATCATGGAGAGGTACGACGAGAGATACATGGAAGCGGAGATCCATCGGCACCGCGGCGGCCTCGTGCTCCTGCGTGGGGGCGGGCAGGCCGAGGCCGAGGCAGAATTCGAGCAGGCGATCGACACGGCCCGGCGGCAGCAGGCGAAAGCCCTCGAGTTGCGCGCCGTGATGAGTCTCGGGCGCCTCTGGCAAAGCCAGGGCAAGAGTGCAGCGGCCCGCCAGCGCCTCGCCGATATCTACGGCCGATTCACGGAGGGCTTCGATACCGCGGATCTGCAGGATGCCAAAGCGCTGCTCGCATCTCTCTAGCTCCATGCTGGGCTTGTTTCCTGCCTTTCCGCCGGATCGCGCGGCCTTCAGGCGCGCACTACCCGGCTACGTCGCCACCG
>CAYFSW010000080.1:0-2652 GCA_964345885.1 uncultured Gemmatimonadota bacterium
GGTGCGATCGAAGTGGGCAAGCTGGCCGATATCGTCCTGCTCGATGCGAATCCGTTGGAGGACATCAACAACACCCGGTCGGTCTGGCGCGTGATCAAGGGTGGTTGGGTGTTCAATCCGGACGACTTGCGACCTCAGGGGACATAGTTCAAGAGTGTGCTCGAACGTGTGCCTACTCTGACCGAGAATAGCCCGTATCGGGGTCTGTCCGGTGTGGGAAGTCATCGGTGAATGTTGTTGCGAGCGCTCCAGAGCAAGTGGGGGTAGAGGTATGAATGAGAGACTTATGCCCGCCTCGCCTTCGTCATCTGTAGTAGTCGCCGCTATCGTATCACTCCTATGCAGCGGCCCAGCCACCGGCCAGGAGAACGATTGGCGCACGATTGAAATCGAGACGACAGAGGTCACTTCTCCCGACGTCGCCGTCTCGCCGGATGGGTCCGTGCTGGTTCTTTCACTACTGGGACAGCTCTTCAGCCTGCCGACGGTTGGAGGTACGGCGATCCAGCTGACATCGGGCCCATTCTATCATTACGACCCGAGTTTCGCGCCCGACGGCAGACAGCTCGCTTTCGTTTCCGACCGGGATGGCAGCGAGGGAAATGTGTTCGCCATGCACCTGGAGACTGGGAAAATCACCCAACTCACGCACGAGCGGTGGGTGGGTCGACCAACGTGGTCTCCCGATGGCCAGTCGCTTGCGTACTTGAGTTATGCGGAGGGTTCCCGCGCCTGTCAGGGAGAAGCTCGAGCGCACGAACTGGATCTGGAGAGTAGGGCGGTTCGAGTCCTCGGCTCCGAGGTCCAGAAAGTGCGTTCGGTGTTCTACACGACTGATGGTCAGGTGGGCTGGTCGGTAGCCGAGGGAGCCAGCTTGCATGAGGCGATCTCGGGAATCGTGTTGCCGATGGAGGACGGATCGACCAAGGAGGTGGCCAGTATCATTGGTGCCAGCGATCGAGTCGTCCCTAATCCGACGGGCCACGGCTTCTACGTTCGGCGTGAACGGCCCTGGACCACGAGAGCTGACGTCCTCCACGTTTCGGAGGACGGTGCCGCTAATGCCGTCGCCGACGTGAGTCGGAGGTATTGCCCGTACCGCCTCCCGCAGTTCGCGGTCGCCGGCGACGGCCTTAGTCTCTTCATCGAGGACCTCGGGAAGCTGTGGCGTGTGTCGACGGCGGACGGAGAACGAGAAGAGATTCCCTTCCGGGCCACAGTCCGCCTCGTGATAAGGGAGCCCACACGCGTGGCCAGTACGCGGCTTCCGCGCAGCTTCAAAACCCACGCTATCTCCTCGCCCCGTCTCACGCCCGACGGTCGTGCGGTTGTTTTCGGCGCGCTTGCGTTTCTCTGGAAGCAACCTCTGGCTGGAGGCCCTGCGGAGAGACTGACGGAGGACCGAGCGCTGGAACGAGGCGCGGCTATATCCCCCGACGGTCGGCGCCTCGCGTATCTGCGCAGTGCGGACGGGCGACAGGAGATTCGCGTCCTGGATCTCGAGTCCGGAGTTGACCGCACGATCTACCAGGGATCCTGTTTCTGGGACCTCTCGTGGCATCCGGGTGGCGAAATACTTGCCTTTGCCACGCGTGACTGGAACGGTTTCTCGGTCGCTACCCTAGACCTCGCTGATGCCAAAGCCGAGCCGGCCATCACAAGAGCCGGCTCTGGGTTCTTTTCGCCGCGTCCTCATTTCTCGGCCGACGGGCAGTGGGTCTACTACCGCTTTGATGCCGCCGACACCGCGACGATCCAGCGCCTCTCTGTATCGGGGGATGAAGAACCCGAGGCTGTGGCCAAGCTACCCAGCTACCTCGGCGGCGTATTGGTATCACCCGATGAACGGTGGTTGGCTTTCCGCCGCAACACGGAAGTATGGATCGTGCCTCTCGAGCCGGGTGGTGTATCCACGGTTTCTTTGGAGCAAGGTCGCCAACTGAGTCCGACGGGCGGAGCCGGCTTCGCGTTCACACCCGATGGACGAGCACTGATCTACAGTGATGAAGGCAGCGTATGGATCCTCTCACTGGCGGAGAACACTCGACGGGAAGTGCCCGTCAATCTCGTGGTGGACCGGGAGGTAGCGTCGCCCCTACTGCTAAGTCGCGTGCGTGTGCTCGACCTATCTTCGGGCACCTTCGGCGAGGAAGTCTCGATGTTCGTCGATGGCGGCCGTATTGGTTGGATCGATTCGCAGGGCGACCGTGATGTTCCCCCGGGTACTCGAGTCGTGGATGCCGAAGGGCGATACGCGATCCCAGGTCTCATCGACATGCACAACCATGCTGAAGCGCCTTATTGGGGAGTCGATGAGAACCAAGCGGCGCACATCGCCTATGGTGTCACGACGGTTCGAGACATGGGGGAGCCGCTTGAGTGGGTTAGCGCTCTCGCTGAGCGATCCTCCCTGATGTCAAGTCCCGTCCCCCGCTACGTATATCCGGGCGACATGCTTCAGGGTCGACCGGAGACCTACGGCGAGAGCAGCATTCTGGTTCGCAGTGAGGATCAGGTCCGCTCCGGGATTCGACGCCACAAGGATGCCGGCGTAAGCTTTGTCAAAGTGTACCACTCAATTCCGTGGCCCCTGCAACTCGTCGCTGCAGAAGAGACTCACCGGCATGGGCTTCCTATCGCACCCCACGGCAT
>CAYFSW010000081.1:0-7576 GCA_964345885.1 uncultured Gemmatimonadota bacterium
TACAAATCTAAGTGCGCGCCATGCCGAGGGAAAGCTGGGATCGTCGAAAGGTGGAGTGGCGCCGTCTAACGGACTAGCGTTTCACTTGCGCGGCAATGAACACGCGGCAGCAAGGGCACGGCTGGGTGACTGAACACGACTTCAGGCAATCTAAGGTAAACACCACGAACGGTGCTCGCGTCAGGTGCAAACGCTTGTTAGACTGCGGCGAGTCTGGTTGTCACGGCATGCATCGTCCTAGCTCTGCCGTGGCGGGCACGCTACAGAACCGTACGAACAGAAGACACAGCAATCTCCGGGATGCGGACGCAAGAGAACGCCGCAGCCACCGCATTCGAAGAAGAAGACACAAGCGTCCAACGGCATGACCTCTATGCTCTGGGTGTGACAATTGGGACAGGTGATTGTGCTTTCTCTGATGATTGTGTGGTTGTCTATCGGCTGCGGCATTGCGAGTTCACTGCGAATTCGTGCCGCAGCCTCCATTCCTCGCTCCAGTGCCTTGCTAAGGTCAAGGACCTGACCCGGTTCCTCAGGTACGCCTTCCAGCCAGAGTTGTAGGTGCTTCTTGCCGCAGAAGAAGTTCGTCCACGGGCAATCATATGTGGCTGCACTATCCCACACCACAGTAGTCAAGGGTTCGATCTCTGTGATTGCACCGCCTTTCACGCAGATGTGTATCGCCGAATCACAGTAGTGACAGACAGAATCGATGGTGACATCCGACTCCGTCAAGAACGGAACATAGAACACATCAATCGCACACATGCAGTAGAGCCTCGGCCCGTCCTGAAGCTGGACCGTGTGCTTTGTAGGAACGCCGGAGTACGGATACGCATCCAGAATACCGCCGCTCGCGGCGTCAAGCCTGAGCGCGCCGTCTGCCTCAAGGGCTCGCAGGTTGTCTGTGGTGACATTCTTACCTACTTGAAGGTCCCTCGAGAGCTCATCCAGAGTTGGTGCTCTGCCGAGCCTTGGAAAGGCCTCTAGAATATAGCCGTATGTCAGTTTTCGGTGAGCGTTGCCACCGTCGTCGTGCAGTGGGCCACAGCAACCGGATGTCATGGTCTTCTCTTCAGCATAGGTGTTGGCCGCAGTCTAACGGATTAGCGTTTCACCTGCGCGGCTACGACCGCGCCCGATTGAGGAAGCGGTCGGACCGCTGAATAAGACCGACGACAATCTAGAGCCACCAAGCCGCGCCGCCCGCGCCAGGTGCAAACGCTCGTTAGACGGCACCGCCCAGGAGTCTCACGCTAACCGCTTCATCTCATGCCCCAAAGGACGTTCACAATAACCCATCGCCCATTCCATTGTGCGAGGTGTAGGTAGTCGACGTAGCGTGCGGACGTGGCTATCGCGCTCGCGATTTCTCCACTAATGTCGATGATCGACACCTCGACCTCGCCCTTTTGCTCCGGATCTGCGCTACCACCCCCGGCCCTCGTATGCTCAACCATGTCGTTCTTGCTCATGGTATTCATCATGCTGCGGCCCGTTGCCTCGTGTTCAAAAACGATTCGCTTCACGAGGTCAGGATGGAGGCTGTTTTCCATCCGCGTCACATCACCGGTCCACCAGCCATCCACGTAGTCCAAAATGACCTCGCGGATGGCGGTTCGGTCATCCTGGACCTGACCAGTCGCTGGCGAAGGAAACAGGGCCAGACTGAGAATCAGCGTGACTCCGACACTCCGCACGGTCTACCTCCGTATGTTGATGGGCTCATGACGCGTTTGGTGCCGTCTAACGGATTAGCGTTTCAGCTGCGCCGCGACGGAACGAGCGGCGCAGCTGCTCTAGAGACTTCACCTCATAGCCAGCTACGACCACGGAGCCCGCACTCTCCCCCGAACACATGCACTCAATACGTAGGACGCAGCGCCAGCTGCAAACGCTTGTTAGGTGGCAGGATCGGGTGAAGACCCGGCTGCCGGATCTTCTTCGCCGAGCTTGAAGGCTGTGGATTGAACAGCTTCTAGCTCATCCAAAGCAGCAAAGAGCTCGGCGTAGACCTTGTGCCCATCACGAAACATTCGGCCACCCGGAGTCCGGAACACTTGGGCCATCTCCGCAGCGTACAGTTCGAACTCCGAGCGAGTCAGAACGCCCTTCTCATGGAGCCGGAACATCTTGAGCCACTGGTTGCAGACTCCCCGAAACACGAACGAAAACCGGACCCTATCCATCTCACTCAAGGAGTCGGGATCGTACATGCCATGGTATACGATCGAAGCCAGGGCCTCGTTCTGAGCAATCGCGATGTTGATATTATTGATTTCGTTGAGAACGCTGTCGTAGGTCGCAGTCGCAACGGTAGCTGTATTCTGGCGGATCTGAGCTGCGAGGTAGATGAGAGTGACCAGTACGGCCACCGCACCTAGAATCTCACCCGTTGCTGCAATCGCCTCCCAGTTCAAGTCTGCCTCCTGCCACCTAACGGACTAGCGTTTCACCTGCGCGGCTACGACCACGCGGCATAGCGGACGCGGCCGGGCCACAGAACACGACCAGAAACAATCTAAGGCAAACACCGCGAACGGCGCCCGCGTCAGGTGCAAACGCTCGTTAGATGGCGCGCACGTCTGCGCCACGACAACCACAACCAGTCAGCGGGGAGTTACCCGGGCGAGTCATTCGTCTGCCGAAGGGTGCGAATGATTGAATCCACCGCCACAACCACAGCATCTCCTCGCTCCCAGGGAATTCCGTGTCCTGCTCCTTCGACCACCTCTATCCGGCCACGGCTCGACCGTCCCACAAGCTCCCTGGCCCAGGCAATATCCGCCTGCTCCATCGATGACCAAGTAAGTTGGCCGAGAGACAGAACGAGCGGAATGTCGCCCCACGGGATGCCTGCGGCTTGCACCTGCTCGCAACTTTCGGGGATCGCCTGCCACTCTGCCGTGGCCGTACGCTGGTGCTTGACGGTTCGGTACAACCGCTTTTCTACCCACCACTTGCTGGTTTCCGGTTCCCGATGCCGTCGGTCCCACCAGAACTGCTGCAGTCCCACCAGAGGGCGCGAGTTGGAGATCGCATCGAAGACCGCTGCCAGCGGGGCGCGCTCAAACCGTTCTAGCTCTTGCGGCTCTCTCTCAAACATGTCGTCGGGGGTGGGTTCGATAAGGACGAGCGCGGCAACGACCTCAGGATGGACGTTCATGAGCTGCTGCGCGTAAAGACCTCCGAGTGAGTGGCCAGCGACGATCCATGGGCCATCGATCCCCGAGCGGTTGAGCAACGTGAAGAGTTCCTCGACGGCCTGGTTGGCAGACGGAGGTTCGGGGCCACGATCACTCCAACCGAGGCCGGCGCGATCGTAACTGCAGGCTTGAGTGATCTCACTCAGATCGGCTTGGATACCCTCCCAACTCCATTCGTCATAGGCCAAGCCCGAACCCGAGAGGAGTGCCACGGGTGGTTCTCCGGTTCCCGTGCAGTATAGATGCAGATGATGCGAGCCGATATCGACTAGTTGCCCCGGCGGTTCAAGTCGCGCGGTCAGCCCTCGCTCAAAATTGGCCTGGTATACCACGCCAAATACCAAAGCGCACACAGCAAGCGCTGTAAGGCCCAGAATCATCCGTACGACGCACTTCCTAAAGCGACGATCTTTGGCCATCTGCCCTCACTCCTTCGGTCATCGAGACTCAGACAGCGCCATCTAACGGATTGGCGCATCAGCTGCGCCGTGAGGAACGAGCGGCGCAGCTGCACAAAGGCAATCAGCTCGTGCGCCGCTAGAACCTACGAAACTCTCACTCAGCGCGGGACAAAGGCAGTCGCCTGCTAAGGCTGCAGCGTCAGCTGCATGCGCCTGTTAGGCCGTGCGACGACCCTCGCATCCCCGCACGTCAATACCTCTTCAGCGGCGACCGTCTCAACGAGACCGCGGCCCCGATGCGTCCAACGCAGCGCCGAACGGCAAGAGCTCAGCCGGGCCTCCCCTCGATTCGCCTACCTGAGCGCCGCTTTACCTCCGAAACTGCCACCGCTCGGCGCATCGGCCTAACGGATTAGCGTTTCAGCTGCGCCGCGACGGAATGAGCGGCGCAGCTGATCTAAAGACTTCAGCTCGTGGCCAGATACGACCACGGAGCCAGCATTGCTCTCGGAGCAAGTGCAGTCGATGCGTAGCATGCAGCGCCAGCTGTAAACGCTGGTTAGGCTGCCGGATGAAATACATCGCTAGTCCGGCACCGCCGTGCCCCAGTAGTTAAAGCTAGCCGGGCGCCAACCAGGTACGTACATGCTTTCCATGCGGTCAATCCGGAACCCACCCTTCTCAATGAGATCTGGGATCAACCGGTTCAGGTGGCAGCCTCCCCCAAAACGCTTCCATAAGGGGTTCATGACATCCTGCCACCTCCGGACACTAGCGTCCGGTGCAGCACCGTGCTCGCAGAAGATCAACTGGCCGCTGGGATGTAGTACCCGAGCCATCTCCCTAAGTGCTGGCTCCGTGTCGGGAATCGTGCACAGCGTATATGTCACGATCACGGTATCGACACTACAATCCTCAAGCGGGATGTTGTCTGCCGGGACCTCAAGAAGTTCTACGTCAAATGCCACTGAGCCAGCTGCTCTTTCGGCAAGCCTCAACATCTCGGGCGCCGGATCGAGCCCCCAGCACTTCTTCACTCTCTCAGCATCGTAGTAAGGGAGATTCAAGCCTGAACCGATGCCGATCTCAAGAACACGTCCTTGGGCCATCGGTACGACCTTCTCCCGCTGCCGCATGTTCGGTTTCATGCTGCAGGTAAGATGTACAAGCTTCGGGAGAACGTACTTGCTGTACAAGCTCATCTTTGGTCTCCGAGAGATGAACGTGACCCGGCAGCCTAACGGATTAGCGTTTCACCTGCGCGGCAACGACCGCGCCCGATTGAGGACGCAGCCGGACCGCTGAACACGACTAATGACAATCTAAGGTCATCTCCCGGTAGGGCGCCCGCGGCAGGTGCAAACGCTGGTTTGGCTGCACGCGTGCTTTCACTTCGAACCTCTGCTGCGCTTCTGCTCTGCTCGGTGCAGCACCGAGCTTGCCCACACCTTGGCCCGCTGAAGCTCACCCTCATAGAGTGGGCCTTCTCTTGCTGTAACGTGAAAGGTCTCGGGTGAGATCACACGCCTCCCGCCAAGCCGCCGGAGTCGCCGGGTCAGTTTCCGCGCTGCTGTAAAATGGGCCAGCCAGGGGGACATCTTGTAGGAGGTATCGTATGCCGCGAACGGCGTCCCACGCAGCACCCGCCTCGGAAGGCGACGTAGTTGCACCGTAACCGACTCTGGTAAGTTCATCCGATGCGTTGGGCTACCCATTACGACGAGTTCGGCCGCCTGAAGATCTGCCTCGCCGATCTCGTCCAAGTTGACAAGTCGGACAGGCCCGCTCGACGCCAGAACCTCCGCGACGACTTCGGCAACCCGTTGAGTGTTCCCAAACTTCGAGAAGTAGACAACCAGCGACTTCATGACGTCATTCCTCCAACCGACGGAACTAGGTCGTTGTATGCTCGACCATATGGCAGTGCAGCCTAACGGATTAGCGTTTCAGCTGCGCCGCCACGGAACAAGCGGCGCAGCTGATCTAAGGACTCTAGCTCGTGGCCAGCCATGACCACGGGGCCCACACATATCACAGAGCAACAGCAGTCTATGCGAAGCTTGCAGCGCCAGCTGCAAACGCTGGTTAGGCGGAAAAGCGGCGCCGGCACTAGTCACGACACGGTCCCGAACAAACGGAACATCCAAACGAATTGGTATACGCACATTGCAACTGCAAAGGCGCCGTGGAAGCGGCGATTGACGGTAGATATGGCGGTGGCTGACAAGCCGACATACGCCGCCATGGTCACAGGGTACTCGAGTCCGTAGCTGGTAAAATAGGCTCCACCCTTAGAGAGAGTGTCAACCATGTCCACGAGGTAGATCAGTATCCAGATTCCAAAGAACCACCTACGCCTATGGTAGAAGTATTCGCCGAAGTCAGAGGGGAGTTCCATCGGAAAGACAATCACACAGAGCAGGTACATCAGCACTGCATACAGAACCAGAAACAGATACAGCTCTATTCTCCACTCTTCAACAGTGCTCAATTGGAATTCCCACCACCAGAACGCGACCAAATAGACAAAGAGGTAGAAGGACCAGACAATGTGCACCCAGTAGATCTTCGGGCGGCCAGGGTTTCCAATGAGACGACCTACGCCCCCAAGGAGATGGGTGATGCCCAACCCGACCACAATAGAAACGAGAACTGCGATATACTCAAAAGTTGTCACGGCCCCGTGCAGCTCTTTTCGCAGGAACGAGGATTCTCTGGTGTCAAGATCGCTTTTCCGCCTAACAGATTAGCGTTTCACCTGCGCGGCAACGACCGCACCCGATTGAGGAAGCGGCCGTACGACTGAACACGACTAGAGACAATCTAAGGCGAACACCACGACGGGAGCCCGCGTCAGGTGCAAACGCTGGTTAGGGAGCTCCGTTCAGGAGCCTTGGACTCCAACACGCCACCGTCCACGGGTCGGGTGGCTGTGCCACAACCACCCAAGCACAATCGCCTCCGCGCAGCACCGGACCGGGTAGTCGGATGTCCTCCCATACCTTTCGGACTTGACCGTCGACGCGATAGACATCTGCTCGGATGATATCGTCTGTCCTATACTGATTGATGCGTTCCCGGTGAGACACAATGAGCCAGTCTTCACCAAGGGTATGGAGCCCGTCGATAACGGTGAACGACCGCAGCCACTCCCAAGCCCGCCGTTGTCCCTCCAACGTGGCGAATTCCCCGTAGTCTGGTTTTGTCGCCTGCCGCCAGGAGGGAGGTGCGCTTCCGACACTGTCGATGAGTTCCCGGTCAATCGTGTACCGCCGGAGCGGGTACACCATGTTGTCTGCTACGAATAGCTGCCTCGGCCCAACAGCTAACAAGGTGGTCCACGCCGCGTTCCAATACGGCACGCTCAACACGAGTTGACTTCTCGGATCGAACGACGCCCCCAGCCCCCGCTCTGGATCCCACAGCACAAAATTGTCCCCTTCGACGTCGCGGGCCCACTGAAAAAGGACGACGTCATCCCTAATCAAGGCGAGCCCCCCGACGATGACGGGCACATCGACGCGGTACACGCCGAGTACCTCAAGAGTGGGGGAAAAGCGTGTCAGCCGGGGCGTCGCGTCCGCCACGAGGATGGTCCCATCCGGTGCCTCCAGAAGGGAATGCGGACTCCTAAATTCGCCGGGGCCGTCACCGTGCCGTCCGACGGCTCCCTTAAAGCTCCCGTCCGGCGCGAAGGCCAGGACTCGCTCGGTCATCCCGTCGGCGACCAGGAGTTGGTCGGCGAGGGGAAGGAACGCCCGGATCCGTCCCATGGTCGCAACTACTGAGGAGTCCAGCACCACCTGAGAAACTTCGCGGAACGCGTCCGTCGCTTGTCCCGTGCGCGATAGGATCGGAGCTTCTTGGCACGCAGCAAGGGGCACGAGGACGCTCAAGGCTATCCTGGACAGTCTTCGTAGAACCACTTCCGCCTCTGTCTCCGGGGCTCCCTAACGGATTAGCGTTTCA
>CAYFSW010000082.1:0-15305 GCA_964345885.1 uncultured Gemmatimonadota bacterium
AAAACGGTCTTGATGTACCCGGAAGCCGTGTATGCTTCGGCAAGGCCGGGATCGAGGGCTCGCGCTCTCTCGGTCGCTGCCTTCGCGAAGGGCAGGATCTCGGGAATGGATGGCCCGCCGTACTCGGGAAGCAGGACATAGGTCTCGGCGAGCGCCGCGTAGGCGCGGGCGTATTGCGGATCGAGCAAGATCGCCTGGTTGAAGTAGTTGACCGCTGAATCGAAGGCGGCGAGCGAACGCCGGTGCCAGAAATGCCGTCCGCGCAAATAGTGATCGTACGCCTCGAGATTCTCGGTCGGCCTGTCCTCGATCCGCTCCCTTTCGGCAGTAGTGAGTGTCGCCCTCAGGGCTGTGGCGACCTGCTGCGCGACATCACTCTGGACGGCAAACACATCGCTCAGTTCGTGATCGTAGACTTCCGTCCAAAGATGTTCGTCGCTCAGGGCATCCAGTAGCTGCGTCGTGATGCGTACTCGGCCGTCTGCGCGACGTACCGTCCCCTCCAGGATGTTCGTGACTTCGAGTTCGTCGGCGATGGCGCGTAGGTTCCCTGTCCTGCCCTTGTACCCCATAACGGATGTGCGCGAGATCACTTTGAGGTTACCGATTCGAGAAAGGTGGGCGATGATCTCGTCGTGTATCCCGTCGGTGAAGAACTCGTTCTCGGGATCAGGACTCAGGTTCTGGAAAGGAAGAACGGCGATGGACTTTCGCATCTCCGCCGCAGTTTCCGTCCCCTCCGGCTCAGCCCTGTCTGCGAAAAGGTACCAGCCCGTCGCCACTACGCCCCATGCCGCCAGCACGATAACGAACGTCGCCGCCGCGTTGCGCCAGGTGAGGAAACGATGTCTGCGCCTGGTTTGGAGGTGAACAGCGGCGGCCTCAGCCTCGATTCTGGTCGCTTCGGCTTCCGTCAGAGGGGTCGGCTCTGCCGGCTTCACCCTCGGCGGAGCTACCTCGTGGACGAACGCCGTCGCCAATACGATGGGCAGCCCAATGATGAACAGGACTATCGCGAAGGCAGGGAACCACTGCGGTAGCCCCAACCCCTCCGTCAGGGCCTGGACCGCCTGATACGCCACGAGGGCGGCGCCGCAGTAGATCAGCAGCACCTGCCACATTGAGCGTCTATGAATCTCGTCAATGAGCCGCTTGAGACGGGACATAGCTGCCACCTGCGGCCTGAGTTGCCGGATTAGTGGGACCCGGTTGTGCCGAAAGATGTCGCGCCACCCAGAGCGAAGCAACTCGGTGTGAAGCCACACACAAATGGTTTGTGACTACCCGCTGACGTCGAGAGCATCTGGTCCGAACGCAATGTCGGACGCTATCTTGGCTACAGTGCAATCAAGACACGAAGCGATGGTCACTATTAAGCTGCGGCGCGTGCATCTCGGCTCGCAGGGCCTCGCAGCTGAAGAAGTACATGGGCATCGCTCAAACGTGCGAACAGTCTTTACAGCAGAGGGGGGTCGACGACACCATGCGATTCTTCCTTGGCGTTCTTTTCATGTCGCTGAGTGGCGTTGCCAGCGCTCAGGAAAAGAGCCCGGAGATACAGATTCAGGAGACTCTCCGGGCACTACCCGAGGCGTTGAGAGACGGCGCGACGGTAATCGGGTACGAAGATGGTGAGCGCCGGATTCTGAGGGCCGGCTCCGGCGAAATGATCTGCTGGGCGGATGACCCCAGCTTGAGCGATGCCCGTGGTGCCTTCTTTGTGAACTGCTTTCCGAAGTCGCTGGAAGCGTTCGAAAACCGGAGAGCCGAACTCGCGTCTAACCCCGATTTCTTGGAGATGCTTCGGTCTGAGGTCGAGAGCGGGCAACTCAAAATGCCCGAGATGGCAATTCGATACACCTTACGCGGCCATGCCGCAGAAGGCGCCGTGCCACTGGCTGTGCTCCACGTGCCATTTGCCACGGCTGAGTCCACAGGTCTCTCGACGGAACCAGACCACTTCCGACCATGGTTGATGAGTGAGTCGACGGTGATGGCGCACGTGATGTTGCCGGGTCAGTGATTAACGCTTGTCCCACCAGTGGAGGAACGTCCTTGATTCGGGGCAAGCGAAGCGATGAGATCGCCCTGCCAAGATGCCGCAGCGATTTGCAGCGACTACCTTTGGCTCTTGCACGCTCAGAGCTGAACCGTCATAGTGGAGCCACCGGGAGTCGGGCTGAGGAGGTCGGGATGTAGTCGCGCCTGTCCGGGAGAACTCAGCCGTGGCAGTACCTCACACAACCCATCACGCGCTAAGCTGGCCTGCAGTCAGCACCCAGCCGACAGCTTCGCACGTCCGGTCCGCACTGCGAGAGCACCTAGACTGCCGGTAGTCGGGCCTCTCAGCTCGAGACAATGTGCGGACACCCGGAAAAGGGGGTGTAACATGTTGCTTTACGTCGTCGTCGCCATCTGTGGGATTGTTACCTTCGCGGGAATGCCAACCGCTACCAAGCTCGGCAAGCAGGCGACTACCTCGAGTCCTTGGTCACACGTCTTTCTGGTGGCTGGGCTGTGGGCTACGTCGGCCGGCCCCGGATCTTACCTTTACGGCATGTCGCAGACGACCGGTTCCTCGCTTCAGAAGATTCTCGCCATTGTTCTTGGCATTCTATTTGCCCTTGTGCTCTTGCACACCCTGTTCTCTGTAGCCGGCGGTGGCAAGAAGGTCGCTGCCTTCGCCTTTGGCGTGATTTTTACCGGAGTAGCTACCTGGTTGCTCGGCGTGGCATTCGGGATGCCTGCGCCCCCGTCGCCCTGAGAATCCCACGCTACCGTTCGTACCAGGCGACTGCTCTTGTCCGTCGGAATTCTGCTGCGCGACGACAATGCTCCCCCTGGGTCGCGAGGTGCAAGCCGAGTGTCCCAGGACCGGCTCGGCTCACCGCGTCAGCAGCAATTCCTTGTTAGATGGCCCGACCCCTCTAGCCTCGAGCCCTCAGGAACCCGGCAGGAGGTCTACTCTGAAAGGGCCAGCTGAAAGACCCGCGGGCGTCCCCTCGGCTCCGCCTGTGGACTCCGTCATGAATGCGGAGAAGCCCACGTCCTCGGCGACCCTAAGAGTGGCGCCTGCTACAGTGAACGTGGCCTCCCGGCTCGAGGTCGCGGCCAGGCCTACCATCACGTGAAGGAAGGCCCAACGGGCGAGCGGATCGACAGGAAGTTCGAGAGACGCCTCAGTAACAGGAACGCGACTCTTCGTACTTCCCCTCCGTACCTCGAGGCTCCGCAGGTCTATGACATCTCCGGCCCCGGCCAGGCTCAGTCGGAAACGAGACGCTCGGTGTGGTTCGGTCCGCTCCGCAAACCGGCTGTCCACCACCACCACGCCGGAGGCGCCGACGACCACGGCGGACTCACCGTCGACAACTAGAGCCGTGTTCTCGTCGATCCCAAGCCCGATCGGAGGGGAGCCCTCTTGCAGAACGGAGACCAAGAGCCGCCCAATGCGGCCTCGCGCTAGGAAGTGTTGGTCCAATACCCCTGCCCCGAAGAAGCCCATCCCAGCTCGGATCTGAACGCCGTCGCTGTCCCGGTCGGCCGCAAGGCCGTGGGTCACTGCCTCGGCCGAACTCCCGCCGGAGATCATCACTCGACTCATCATGGCTGCGCCGGCGCTGGTGCCTGACACTACAGCACCCTCCTGCCACCGCTTCCATAGAGTTCGGTAGGCGTCCGTCGTGTCCCCGCCCGGCAAGAACACGTCGAGGATCCGGCTCTGGGACCCGCCGGTGAAGAAGAAGCCAGAGCATGTGGCTAGCTGAGCGACAACGGAAGGGTCCTGTGCCTGAGAGGGGTCTTCCGTCGAAATCAGTATTCCCTTCGCTGAGCCGACGCCAACGTACTCGGCCAGCGTCCCGACTGCCGCGTCCACCGCCTCTCTGGGGTCAGCGCTGGCTGTCGGCACCACGCATAGCGGCCCGTCCCCTGCCCGAGCATCCACAATGGCCTCGTACACACCGGCGTTGTCCGGTTTGAGGGCGCCCCCAATGATGACCAACCGGCCCGGAGTCGCCGGGTCGGGTCCCGCGATGTTGCGCGGCACACACGCTTGGACCGCGGCCAGGGCCACGAGTATGAGAAGTGCAGTAGGCGGCTTCGTCATTCCTTCATCCGCGGATAGGGCACGGTCGCCAGTCTGCCACGGGCCATCTAACGGTTATGCGTTTCACCTGCGCGGGAAAGGCCTAGCGCTCTAACTCGTTGTAATGAAAAGCGGAGGGGGTGGGATTCGAACCCACAAGCCCGTTAGGGCGCCGCATTTCGAGTGCGGTGCATTGCCGTTCTGCCACCCCTCCGTTCGTTGTTCTAAGTTCTTTCTTCCACGCGCCTCCCTCAAGGTCCAACGCCTTAATGCTCTTTCGAGCCAGGAGTAGGCGGTGAGGTAAGCGGTGGACGGTAACCAGCGGCTACCGGCCACCGAAAACGGACGGGGTGGGATTCGAACCCACGAGGCGCTTGCGGCGCCCACACGCTCTCCAGGCGTGCGCCTTAAACCACTCGGCCACCCGTCCAAACACATCGGGCGCTGAGGGCCGGACCCTCATTCCGGCACCCAACGCCTCTTTGAAGTTGCCCCGCCAGGGTTCGAACCTGGAATCTCTTGGTCCAGAGCCAAGCGTGTTGCCAATTACACCACGGGGCACCGCAACCAACTCAGGGCCCGCTCGGGGCTCTACTGTGCGTGTTTCTGTGCGAGTTACCCGCCGTAAACCGCCTCAAGTCGCCCCAACCGTGCGGGTAGAATTTATGGGAATTTCTCGTGCGGACAACCGCCCGGCCGGCAACATGCGGGGCCAGGCTATGGGAATGGAAAGGACCGCTCTAGGCCTTCCCCTGATTCTCCCCCAGGCCGGGGCCTCAATACACGTGTAAGGCCCTTGTCGCCACGACGACATAGCTGTGGCGGGTGGACTCGAACCACCATCTCCCGGGTAACAGCCGGGTAGGTTGCCTATTTACCCCACACCACAGCGCCAGCTGAAAACGCTTGTCAGACCGCGCTTACGACAATCTCGCCGGGGTTAAGGCCACTCAGTCGTCGTCATCCGGATCGTCACCGCCGTGCCAGGCAAGGAACCGCCAGGCGCCCCCGTCGAGCACGAGCACGTCCGTATACCGACCATGCGTCGTTTCACGTTCCCCTTTTCGATTCTCGCTTGCCGTTGAGTAGAAGTAGTGCGCTACGGCGGTGTTGCCATGTACGACGATGCCGATCGGACTTAGCTCCTGCATCAAGGTCGTGGAGTTCTCCATTCCGTATCGGGTCCACTTGTCGGTCGACGCCTTGTCCCTAGGAGCTGGATTCTCGTTGCCCCAGCCCAGGAAGCTCTCATGAAGGAATCGCTCGGGCCACGTCGCGTCTTTCTCCATCGCCGCTTGCCACTGCGCCTGGATTACGGCCCACACCTCAAGCTGGTCATCGGACCAGTTCTGGGCCAGCCCCGGGGTAGCCATCGATGCGGTGACGCCCGCTAGGGCGACTGTAATGACACCATGTCTCCAACTCATGATAGGTCCTCCTCAGAGAAAGCTGCAGAGTGCTCCGCCTACTGGAATGCATCGTATACTCATAATTGCCTCCTCGATATAGACCCAGCAGGGTAGTCGGTGCGTAGCACGACTAGTGCTGGACGCTGGCTGAGCCAGCCACTGAGAAGTCTTGGGGAATACTGCTTAGGCACGACTGAGCACCTGCTGGCGCAGGTGAACTACCCACGACCGAGTCGGACCACCTCCCGGTAGCGGACATCATGCACTGACCCGCTCAGCCAGGCAACAGCAACCGATAACAGTTAGCGGGAGAGTGCAGGGATCGCAGCCCTCGGACGATCTTGCTGCAGCCCAGCACCCGTGCGGTGTCAGCGGGTTGATGATAGTATGTTGTTACACCCGCCACAGACTGGAATCAGCGTGGGGCGTGATCTGATCTCGCCTGCGGAGGCACGTCGTATGAGGATATCGCGGATAGCGGCGCTGACGCTCATCATCGCGGGGTGCGGCCAGCACGAGCGCCCGCCGGAATCCCAAGATCAACCCGCCGAGCAGCCGGAACAGGCCCAGCCGCCGGATACCGTCTCTCAGGACCCCGGTCTGCAGGGAGCACAGCGGCCCGACTACGGTCTTGGTGCGGCCTGGCCCCCGGCCGTGCCCGATGAGTCGGGCCTGCGCCTCCAGAACCAGGTGGTGGTGAAGTTCCGCGACGGATTGACTGAGGAACGGGAACTGGCGCTTGTGGACAGTATCGCCAAGAGCATTCAAGCGGCAGCACTACGCAACAAGTTCCTGGAATTTACTCACTACTCCTTTCGCTGGGCCCCGGAGGCACAGATTGATAGGGACTCGCTGATCTCTCGGCTCAAGACTCTGTCCGACGTTGACGATGCCTGGCCTGAGACGCTTACGCGAGCCCCGTAAGAGCCCATAAGAAGTCATGAGGAGATTCGCTCTTCTAGCAGCGGCGGTTTCGGTTCTAAGCATAGCATGCGAACGGGAGCCATTTGAGCCTGGTGGAGGGGATCCATCGGAGCCTGACATTGGAGATGTCGGGCTCGGCGCGCCGTGGCCCAGGCCGGCGCTCAATGAAGCCGGCGACAGGCTCAGCAATCAGGTCGTGGTACGGGTCAATGAGGGGCTAGCTGAAGAGCGGGAGCTTGCCATCGTAGACAGTATTGCCAGCGACGTCGGGGCCGCGGCACTACGCAACAAGTTCATAGCGTTCTCCCACTATTCCCTCCGTTGGGCGGCGGAAAGGGGTCTCGACGCGGATTCGGTAGCGGTCCGGCTCAAGGCTCTACCGGATGTTGATGATGCGTGGGTGGAGACGGTTTCTATTCTTGCACATAGAGCTCCATCCGACAGTGGCTGGAGCGATTACCCGGAAGAACAACTTCACGGAGCGGAGCTGTATTGGCGGTGGGGTGACACTGTCGATACGATAGGCAACAATTGGGGTTGGAAGGCCATTGACATGCCGCTGGCCTGGGGGTGCCAGACTAGTGGCGGCGCCGCCACGGCCGTCATCGATGCGTCGTTCTCCTCGGTTGCAGGGGATACAGTGCACACGGATTTGCAGACGAGTGACCGCTTTCACGTGACTTTCGATGAGAACGGCGACTGGGTCGTACGCTCGGGACTGAGGCAATCCTTAACTGATCATGGCACGAGCGTAGCCGGGATTATCGGTGCCGTTGGCGATAACGGTATTGGTCTAACCGGTGTCACATGGGAATCCGACGTCCGTCTGTACCAGGGGTTCGAATACGTGATCATTCCGCCCCTCGAAGATACAGTCTCTGAGTCAAAGCTCGTTGTCGAAACAGAGAGCGTGTTGACCGCGATCAACGCCGCGCTTACCAACGGCGCCAAAGCCGTCAACATCAGTCTCGGAACCGATTCAAGTGTAATCAGCAAAGTTGGTCCTCTGGTCGAGAGGCATGTACTCCAAGGCACTGACTTCCTGATCGTGATCTCTGCCGGCAACGAAGATAGAGACGCAAGGCTCTCGGGTTACGCACTGCTGAGGGAGCACCCGAACATCGGCGACCGGGCCATTGTGGTCGGTGCGGCTGATCCCACTCTTCATCGTGCTCCAAAGTCCAACTACGGAGTTCTCGTGGAACTCTACGCTCCAGGAGAAAGGATTGAGGTCTTATTCGGAATCGACAGGACGACCATTTCTGGAGGGACATCGTTCGCGGCGCCGTTTGTGACCGGCGCCGCCGCGCTGCTATGGGGCTTCGACCCGACGCTTACCGCGGCCGAGGTCAAGGATTACCTCATCAGGGGCGGCCGAGCAGGAGGTGTGTGGATAGCTGGTGGTGGAGAGGCCGCGCCGCTACTTAACGTCTACGAGTCGCTGAAACTAGTGGCAGAGGAACGGCCCCACACTCGGCCGTGTGGGATGTCCGCCGTTGGCTCCGGGCAAGATGTACAGTTCTGGTCCGTGGATCGATCGGGCTCTATCGTCTCGGCCATCCTGCAGCGCACATACGGCGGCCCGGCCACCGGCTGGTACGGCACGAGCGGCGACCTGGCGCACGAATACGGCTCGGTCTACGTGATGGGGGAACCTCAACAGAACGTCCGGGCCGTGTACCGTTACGATTTCCTGAACCAAACCACTGAGACGGTCTTCTCGAGCCGGTCGTATCGCGACTGGCACGTGATGGACGTCCGCTCCATGCCCGACGGCCGGCTGCTCGGTGCCGAGCATCTGTTTGCCGATGTCGAGGCTTACCGGATGGTGGAGTATCCGAGCCGCGATATTGTGGTACCCGAGATCTTCAATCCCCAGCGGACATACTGGATGTACCCGAACCCGCACGCTCTGTCACACGACGGCCGCCTGCTCGCCTATATCACCGGCTGGGACACGCAGCAGACACTGTCGGTAGTCGGGCTACCGCTCGGCGGGAGCGGCGCGCAGTCGATCTTTACCACCGGTGGTATGAACGGACCGTGGCTTTACGACGTGGGCTTGTCGCCGCGCGGCGATGCGATCGCGGTTAACGCGGGACGTGTTGCACCCACACCGGGCTACGAGGAATGGCTTTACGTATTCAAGCTGGCCTCGAACATCTACGACGACCCAAGGCAGCGTTCTGTGCATACTGTACGAATACCGAACGCCGCTGAGCCCACCGTATCGCGCCCGAAGTTCACGCTCGACGGTGAGGGGATCCTATTCCTCGGGTCAGTCCGGCAGGGCGACGACTACATCTGCCACATGTACCACGTGGACGTGGAGACCCTGGCAGTCACGCAACTCTCTCCGGTGCCGTGCCGCGAGGCCATGCTCGGGCCGAGCCGCGCTTCCGTCAGCCGGCCGCTGTTGCACGAGAGTAATCGCTGGGACTGATTGCCTATATACGGGCGGCACCCGCCTGCGGCCCAGCAGCAGCAAGGCAGTGGAGCAGCTCAGCCAACAGTGGCTTACGTTTCGCGGCACTACGTCGGCTCTCGACCCGAGGCTACGGTATCCCGTCGTGTTCCTCGACAACTTGGAGCTGGGCGAGTTGGAACAGCTACGCGGCATAGGCGCCGCGGAGATTCGGGAGATCCGCTTCATCGACGGCCGGGACGCGGTCACCCGCTACCGGATGCAGTACGACGCTGGGATTATCCAGGTCATCACCGTATGAGGTGCCGGGACCGGCCGCTGGCCGGACATTTCTCGGGATGGCTCCCCTCCCCCCGTCCGGGGTACTACATAATAGAAGGACTTTTCCCCTGGCGGTTCTTGGAGGGGAACCCCATGGCCAAGGAGCTGAGGTGCCGCGACCTTGGCATCGAGTGTAACCAGGTCATCCGCGCGAAGACCGAGGAAGCGCTGATCGAGAAGGCCGTGCAGCACGTGCTGACGGTTCACGGCTTCGACCCGATCCAGGCGGGCATGCTCGAGCAGGTCGAGGCCGCGATCTACACGGTCGAGGCTTCCTAACGGTCCCGCGCGTTCTGGTGAGTGCTACGGTGGGCCGTCGGCGGGCCGGCCGCGGGGAGGAGACCGCCGCCCGATCAGGCTCCCGGCGTCGGCTGGGCGCAGAGGAGCACGAACGCCAGAGCCACGGCAAGTACGACCAAGACCCGTACTACATTTCGCATCGCACCATCCCTGGCCGGTCCCGGAGACGGTTGGGCTATCCTAGCAAGCTATCCAAACAGGAGCCGTTCAGCCAGTCGACCGGGCCGCCCGCGGCGATTCCTGGCCATAACGCCATGTTTTGCCTAGATTTGAGCCGGCCGATCGAAGCTCCCGCCTGAGCTGAGCCGGTCCGGTAGTGGGGAAGGGATGGGATGAGGGGCTGTGACCCGGCGTAGGCGCCGCTTCAGAGATCCCGACCAATTCGACCTGTTCGAGCCGCCGCACGAGCGCTGCGAGGACGGGCGCGGTCCGTACCTGCAGTTCCTAATAGCGCCGCCCACGGAACTGGGCGAGCCAGGACCGTGGGCGACTGGTTTCGGATCTTGCGCTTCTAGCGACAGGCCGTCGCTTCGATCTGCTGAATCATGCCTGCTGGGAAGACATGGATAGCGCCGTGGATGTCTTCGATCTGCAGGCTACCCTGCTGGTCTAGCTCAGCCCAAAGCGCGGCATAGAGCTCACCGGGATCTCTCGCGTTGTAGTAACGCGGATCGATCTTGATCGTGTAGTCCACGCCGTCGGTCGTGCGTAGCCAGAGCGCGACGCAGCTACCGCTGCCGAAGCTGTAGTCGGCCGGGTACGCCTCCACCGCCCTATCCCAGGCCACCAGGCTCGTGCCCCGGCCGTTCCACCAGCTGTAGTTGTAGTATTGGTGATGGTGGCCCACGTACGGGCTGCCGATCACGATGGCGAAGTGCCAGTGGCCGTGATAGAACCCGAACCCGCCGAAGTGGTACCCGAGAATCAGGTGCGGGCCATACCAGTGACGGTGGCGGTAGAAGTACCCGTCGTAACGGCCGTAGTGATAACCGCGATGGTAGCCGCGGTAGTACCCCCAGGTATACCCGTCGTAGTACCCGTGCCTGTATCCGGTCCCATAGCCGCCCGGGTACCCGTAGCTCGGCGGACGATAGTACCGCCGGGTCCTGGTCTCTTCTCGGACTTCGCGCCGGGTGTCAATTCTACGCCGCAGCACATTACCCGATCCAGCGCGGCCCGTATCAGTCGACCGCCGGCGGAACGTCGAAGGGTCGCCCGCCACGGTATTGCCCTTCGTTGCGACATTAATCGAGGGCCCGGTCACCACCCGATTCCGAGAGCCCACCCTGACGGTGTTGGTGCTACCGGTCGGCTCCTGCGACCTCGCACGGACCGTAGTGCCGCTCCGCGTTGTCGGCATCTGTGACCTCGCACGGACCGTACTACCGCTCCGCGTCGGCTGCTGTGACCTCACCCTGACCGTACGATCGCTCTGCGCAGCCCGCGTGATCGCCCTGGCCGCAGCACGGGTTGGCGACGCAACGCGATTCACACGTTGGACCGTCGGTCTCGCCCTCTGTGTCTGTGCCGTCGAGCGAGTCGTGCTCGAGCGTGGGGTGCTCGGCCGAGCGCTGCTGGGCCGTGATTGTGGACTTGACCTCTGAGTCCGTGGGCTGACACGCGCCGTGCTCGGACGAGTGGCCCGTCGTGTCGTCTTCCTCTCCTGGGCCTCCGCCGGCGCGGCGCTGGCCAGCACGCACGCAGCGCCGAGCGTTATCGCAAGTGCGCGGTATCCTCTAAGCATGCTAGCCTCCCTTACTGCTGCACCGTCCGGCCACCGCCGGGTGGCCGTAAGAAGGCTTACGGTGCGTTGCCGGCCCCGTTTTTCGATCATCCGGAGGGCGGGGCCGTGCACACCCTCCAGTATAGAGAACTGGTTCCACAAAGTCCAAACATCCACCCACGCCACACCAG
Source organism: uncultured Gemmatimonadota bacterium (assembly GCA_964345885.1). GTDB lineage: Bacteria > Gemmatimonadota > Gemmatimonadetes > Palauibacterales > KS3-K002. Next base: position 11,381 of record CAYFSW010000082.1, read on the forward strand.
TTCCGCCTTTCCAGAGAGCACGCATCGTGCCGGGCCCAAAAGGCCGATTCCGGCCGGCTTCGCGGGCGCGGATGAAGGACAGCCTACGCTCTGGACGGCCGATGTGTAGTAAAGACGCGGTTTCTCGTGTCGGCACGACACGGCCGGCGTTTCCCTTGAACCGGGGCGTGGCGGGGTTTATCGTGCCCCCATGCGACTCTTCCACCTGGCGCCGCTGCTGCTCGTGCCTCTGGCGGTGGCACTCGATATCGCGCACGCACCGCCGGCGCTGGTCTTTCTGGCCAGTGCGCTGGCGATAGTGCCGCTGGCCAGCCTGATGGGGCTCGCCACGGAGGAGCTGGCAGCGCGCACGGGCCCGACCTTCGGCGGCCTGATGAACGCGACGCTGGGCAACGCGGCGGAGCTGATCATCGGGATCTTCGCTCTGAAGGCGGGGCTGATCGACCTGGTCAAAGCTTCGCTCACCGGCTCGATCATCGGGAACCTACTGCTCATCCTGGGGCTCTCGCTCTTCGTCGGCGGCCTGCGGCACCAAACGCAGAGCTTCAACCGACAGGCGGCGGGGATGAACGTGGCGCTGCTGGCGCTAGCGACGGTGGGGCTCGTCGTGCCAGCGCTGTTCGACTTCACGCACCCGCAAGGTGACGCCGCGGTGCTCGCGCACCTGTCGGAGACGGTGGCGGTGGTGCTGATGGTCGTCTACGTGCTCAGCCTACTGTTCTCGCTGAAGACGCACCGGAAGATGTTTCGGCCCGAAGATGAGCACGAGCCACCGAGCTGGTCGCTGCAGCGCGCCGTCGTCATGTTGGTCGTCGCCACGGTCCTGGTCGCCTGGCTGTCGGAGATCCTTGTAGGCGTCACCGAAGAGACGATCGCGACACTCGGGGTCAGCGAGTTCTTCCTGGGCGTCATCATCATCCCGATCATCGGTAACGCGGCGGAGCACGGCGCCGCCGTGATGATGGCGGCAAAGAACAAGATGGATCTATCGTTCGCCGTGGCGGTGGGCTCCAGCACCCAGGTGGCGCTGTTCGTCGCCCCGCTCCTCGTCTTCATATCTTTGCTGTTCGGCGCGCCTATGGATCTGGCGTTCACCGCCTTCGAGGTCGCGGCCGTGGCATTGGGCGTCGGGGTAGTCACGGTGATCTCGCTGGACGGCGAGTCGAACTGGCTGGAAGGTGCGCAACTGCTGGCGGTCTACGGGATACTCGCCGCGGCGTTCTTCTTCTTCTAGGAAGGAGTTACGGGCTCCCTGCCTCGGGAGGCCGCACGCGTCCGCACCCGGCGGATCGCCACCACGTAGGCCGGTGTCACCAGCATGGTCAGCGCGATAACGGCTATGGTGGCCTGGTAGGCGTACTCGCTGATCACTCGGGCTCCCAGTCCGACCGCCGCCAAAACGAAGCTGAACTCGCCGATCTGCGACAGCAGCGCACCCCCGTACACACTGTTCGCCCAGTCTCGTCCAAGAAAGCGGAATATCGCGGCGTTGATCGCCGTGTTCGTCACCACGGCGAGCGCCGTCAGTAGCAGCACAACGCCGAAGGCGTCGCGCACGAATTGCAGATCGATAAGCATGCCGATCGATACGAAGAAGAAAGCCACCAGCAGGACATGAAAGGGCTCCAAGCTCTTACGGACCCAGTCGGTCTCCCGGGCGTTGGCCACGAGGATACCGCCGACGAAGGCACCTACCGCACTCGATAAGCCGAGGAGCGCCGTAGCGGTAGCCATTCCAAAGCAAACCGCAAAGGCCGCGAACACCTGCAGCTCGTGATCGCGCCGCAGTGCCGAAGCGAACGGGATGCGAAGCTGGGAGCCTCTGGCCAGAAAGAGGAGCAGGCCAGCGAGTCCCAGCGCGCCGGCGATCTGCAGCACGATGTCACCGCCCGCGCCGGGAACTCCGCCCATGTGTCCGATCACGATCAGCATCGGCACGAGCGCCAGATCCTGGACGAGCAACACGCCGATGACGTCGTGTCCGACAGAGGTTTCCGTCTCAGCGAAATCATGCAGCATGCGGATGACGACGGCCGTGCTGCTCAGACTGATCACGAACCCTAGTAACACGCTGCGCGCGAGCGGCCAACCGAGCCACTCCCCCACCCCCACCACGAGACCCACGCCCGCCGCAATCTGTATGAGGGTCCCGAGGACCGGCACCCGCCAGTTGGACAGCAAGCGCGGCAGCGAGATCTCCATCCCCAGAAAGAAGAGCAGCAAGACCACTCCCGCGTCGCCCAGTCGTTGGACGACCTGTGGGTCCGAGATGATGGCGATACCGTCGGGGCCGATTGCGACCCCGGCCAAGAGATAGGCGACGACCTGGGGCTGCCGGAGTCTACTGAAAAGAAGCCCGACAGCGAGCACTACGAAGGAGGCAGCCACCAGAGTGGGGATCAGGGGATCGAGGTGCATACGCCGTTACCCATCTTTGCACGGCTTTTTGTTGCCGACCGGCTAGCTAGAGTAATATATAGAGGTGTACAAACAAGGAGCGGGGTAGTCCCTCATGAAGGTCGCCGTCGTTCACAATAGAGACCAGGCGGGCGCGATTAACGTGCTCGGCCCGCACAGGGAACGCTACAACCCGCGCACGGTTGAGCGGGTGGCCGCAGCGCTCGAGAAGGACGGCCACAGCGTCCGCGTGATCGGGTGTCACCTACGTGGGCTCGAACCCGATGGCTCACGGTCTGGCGCTCGATAAGCTGATCGCCAAGATCGTGTTCAAGAACGCCGGCCTGCCGACGGCGCGCTTCTGGAACTTCTCCTCAGCCGACGACCGCTTCGATGACCTCACCTTACCGGTAATCGTTAAGCCGAAGATGGCGGCGGTCTCGTACGGCATCCGGGTCGTGGAGAACGAGGCCGACCTGCGGGATGCGGTGGCCGAGCTGAACTCGAACTCCAACGAGTAGCGAGCAGCGCAAGCGTGAACGGTAACCAGCTCGGAGGAAGTCATGCTAAATATTGGCCTAGCCAAGAAACGATGGCGTCCGCGGATCGCTCCACACACCGCGCCCGGCGCGGCACCGGGGACTGTCGTCAGCCATCCTGAGGCGCCGGCGCCGACGATCCGGGTCATCGCCTGCGGGCCGGACGACCTCGTAGAGCAGACGATCGACGATCCCCGCGCCATCGCCGACTATCTGGAGAAGTGGCCGCTGACCTGGGTCAACGTCGATGGACTGGGCGACGCAAATGTCATCCAGACCATCGGTGAGATCTTCGGACTCCATCACCTGACGCTCGAGGACGTCATCAACGCCAACCAGCGCCCTAAACTGGAGGACTACCGCGACTGCGTATTCGTCATCGCCCGCATGCCGCAGATCCGGGAGGGCGCGTTCCGTACCGAACAGCTCAGCCTCTTTCTCGGGCCCAACTACGTATTGACCTTCCAGGAATATCCGGGCGACTGTTTTGAGCCGGTGCGCAAGCGGTTGCGCGACACACCTCGGGTACGGCTTCTAGACCCGGACTATCTGGCCTATGCCCTGCTCGACGCCGTAGTCGACAGCTACTTCCCGGTGTTGGAATCGGTGGGCGAGAGGCTGGACGCGATCGAGGAGGAGATCGCCCACGACCCGCGACCTGAATGTGTCAGCCAGATCTTTCACACGAAACACGAGCTGCTGTCGCTGCGACGGGCCATCTGGCCGGCGCGCGATATACTCAACGGGCTGATCCGCGACCCGCTGCCGCTCATTGCGGACACCACACGTACGTACCTTCGTGACTGTCAAGATCACGCGATCCGCATCATTGATCTCTTGGAATCGTATCGAGAGATCAACGCCGGCTTAATGGAGTTCTATCAGTCCACCGTCGGACACCGGATGAACGAGGTCATGAAGGTGCTGACGATCTTCGCAAGCATCTTCATTCCCCTCACTTTCGTCGCCGGCATCTACGGCATGAACTT
>CAYFSW010000083.1:0-67531 GCA_964345885.1 uncultured Gemmatimonadota bacterium
CGGATGGCCGTCACATCGTGTTCATCAGCGATGAAGAGCCCGGGGTCGCGTGGAAGATCTCGAGCGCGGGAGGAGCGCCGCAGCGACTCGTCGAGCTGCCCGGATCCTACGACTGGAGACACTTGCGCTTTCACCCCGACGGCTCCCGGATCGCCTACTCTACCGGCGAGTGGAAGGCTGAGATCTGGAAGATACAGAACATCCCGGGCGCCGGCGGCACGAACGAGGGTAGGTGAGCACGCACACCACCGGGTGTCTGGCGCGCCAACCATGTTGAGGAGATATACCATGACCAAGTCGCGGATGAACCTCGTGCTCAGTTGTTGCGCGGGACTGGTTCTCTGCTTCACGCTCGTCGCCTGCGATGATCCAGGCTCATCGATCACCGCGCCGACCGTTAGCTCTGCCAAGGTCAAACCTCCGCGACCGCGTCCAAGCGAGATGAACATCTACTCAATGGAGATCACGCTCGAGGACAGGACGGGCGATGCGGTGCTCAGCGACGGGGCCGGGACCTACGTCGACGGCGAAGGTGCCATTGTCTACTTGGCGGACTTGGAGCCTCAGCAGGATCAAATAGCCGTCAAGAGTGGGCCGGGCATCGACTCACGCGACGGTCAGATCCGAATCGCACCGGCCGGGCTCGACGAGCAATGCGAAAACTTCCAGGTGAGAGTGAATTCCTCAAACGAGTTCCTCGACCTACCGGTGGGTAACTCGATGCTCGGCACTGGAACCGTGCTGTGTCGTCTTCGGGGCGGCGGCAAAAAGGATTTCTACCAGATCGAAATCGAAGAATGCATTGCAGTATCCCGAATCGCGGAAGACGCGTGGCATGTGGTCTCCAACGCCGGCTGTGTCGGTCGGCTCGACCATTTCAAGGAGACGATCGGATACTACGAGGTGCCGTTCGCCTTCGAAGCCGTCCTGAAGTGAGGCGGATCGCGGAGGGTCGCGGCGGTCTCCGACCGCTGCGGCCCCCGCGCCGCAAAAGACAGAGCGAGTCGAGACTCGGAGGAGCCGTCATGTTTCAGTCCGAGCCGCTCTATCTCCTTCCCGTGCCGGACATGCTCGCCAGCGTTGTCGCCGTGGTCGTGCTGTCCGCCCTGCTGGTTATTCTGGTCGAGATCGGTTGCCTGTTCTGTGCCCTACTCTCCGGCTGGCTAGGCGAGTCCGGGCACCGCCGCGACCGTCGAGTCGTCTAGGGCCAACCGCCCACGTCCATTCCTACTTGACTCTCCAGTACCACCTCCACGATAGTCAGCGCCGGGATCGCCACACGATTACCCGCTGAAACGTCTGGCGGGGCTGACGCGTCTATAAGAGTGACCAACGCCCGCTGGGGCGGCCCCACCGTCCGAAGGAACAAAAGGCACGCGATACTCATACACGGTGGCATGAGAAGCTACTTCGCTGGCAAATGGCCCTGGCTGTGCGGCGTAACACTGCTGCTTGGGATCTCGGCCTGCAGCAGAGAATCGCTGCGCGAGTTTTTCGCCGGCTACACCCCGCACGAGCGCTACGAGCGGGCATTGCTGGCGGCGGGGCTCGATCAGACCGCGCTGGGGAGCGACTGGCTCGCCGCCGCGAGCACGGCGCTGGAGAATGCCGTAGCGGTCACCAGCCCCTACCGCGAGGAGAGCTACGTCGACCCGCGTGAGGCGATGGCGACAGCGTATCGGGTGTCGGCCCGGCGCGGTCAGCGAATCGAGGCAACCTTCGAGAGCGAGCCCGACACCGCCTATCAGGTCTTCATCGATCTGTTCTTCCTATCCGACCGGCCCGGCGCCACCCCGAGGCGCGTGGCGAGCGCCGACAGCCTGGAGCGCAAGCTCGATTATCTGGCGCGGCGCGACGGTGACTATCTGATCCGCGTTCAGCCCGAGCTTCTGCGCGGCGGCAGATACTCGATCACCGTCGTGGTCGGACCATCGCTGCAATTCCCCGTCTCCGGTCGCGACGCCACGGCGATCGGTAGTTGGTACGGCGACAGCCGCGACGCGGGGCGACGCAGGCACGAGGGGCTCGACATCTTCGCGCGCCGAGGGACCCCAGTGCTCGCCGCGGCGGACGGAGTCGTGCGCAGCACCCGAAGCAACAGGCTGGGTGGCAACGTGATCTGGCTGCGCGACCGGTTCGGCCAGACCCACTATTACGCCCACCTGGACAGACAGGCGGTCAGTCGCGGCCAGCGCGTCCTGGCCGGTGACACCATCGGGTTCGTCGGCAACACGGGCAACGCGCGGACTACCCCACCGCATCTGCACTTCGGAATCTACTCAGGCGGCACGTACGATCCGTACCCGGCGCTGCAGCGGCTACCCACGACGCCGGCGAGCTTCACCGGAGATCCAAACCTGGTCGGCGGACTCGCCCGCGTGACACTCGACGGCGCTCGCGTCCGGGCATTCCCTACAACGCGGTCGGACATGCTCGCCGAATTGCCGCTCCATACGCCAATAAGGGTCGAAGCGGGAACCGGTGCGTGGTATCGGGTGCTCACTCCGGATGGCACCGTCGGGTTCATGGCGGCGCGGCTCACCGAACCGGCGGACAGCCCGATCCGCAGCACGCTCGTCGCCGACGGTGCGCTGCTGTTGACCGACCCGTCGTCCACGGCGCTCGCTTTCGAGGCCGTCGCCCCGGGCACCGAGGTCCCCGTCCTCGGAGCACACGAGGAGTTCCTCTTCGTAGAGGGGCCCGGCGGCAAGGTGGGGTGGCTGGCATCGTATTAGTCCGGAGCTACAGCCAACAGCCGACAGACGAGAGCCGAGGCTCGGCTTTTCCTCAACAAACGACGCCCGACTCTCGACGCTCGACCCACAACTGCGCCGTATCTCGAATGTCGAAAGTCGGGCGTCGATCGTTGCAGCTAAACTTGATAATCGGCCGCCGGTTGTCGGCTGTTCGATGTCCAAACACCCGGCGCGGGGTGTCCGGATCCGGCGGCTCGCGTCCCACAGGCGCACGCCGACCCGCAATAGCGACCGGCGAGCCATAAACCTAACGTCATACCTTGCAACAACTTAAAGTCCAGCACACCCCTGGCACGGCCCCTGCCCTACCCGTACGCCGGAGAGAATCATCCGCAGGAGGTCTAACCATGGGCCGTTGGCTATCGATAATCGCGACTGCACTGGACAATCTGAGCTACGCGGCTCGGGGGTTGAAGCGGTCCCCCGCGTTCACAGCCGCCGTGGTGGTGACACTGGCCCTGGGGATCGGTGTCAATGCCACCATATTCGGCATCGTCGACCGGCTGCTCCTGAGTGAGCCGCAGCAGCTGAGGGATGCTGACCAAGTGCGGCGTCTGTACGCGCACATGCAGTTCCATCGCGGCGGCGAGCTGGTCTATCAGGGAGCTCTGGCCTACCTCGACTTCACCGACTGGCAGCAGGCGGCAAGCTTCTCAGCGGCGGGCGCTTATTGGCCCAACGAGGTGACTCTGGGTCGTGGCGCAGACGCGGTGCGCCTCAACTGGGGCCTGGCGTCGGCGTCGTTTTTCAGGACCCTTGGGCTCAAGCCGGCGCTGGGTCGATTCTTCGACGAGTCGGAGGACCAAGATGGGGCGGCCGGTGTTGTAATCCTGAGCTACGGCCTGTGGCAGAGACGGTTTGGCGGTGATCCAGCGGTGCTGGGCCGCACGCTCGATATTGGAAGAGGTACGTACACGGTCATCGGTGTCGCACCGAGGGGCTTCACCGGTTTGGATATGGAGGGTGTCGATCTCTGGGCACCACTCCACGCTTACACCACCGAGACGGGAGTCGATCGCTGGAGGCGCACGCGCAACTTCTACTGGATCAAGGTCATCGCGCGGTTGGCCGACGGCGTGAGCGTCGCGGCGGCGGAGACCGAAGCGACGCTTATCCATCGCAACGGCCGGCGCGAGCAGATCGATCAGGGACGCTACGACGAGAACGTACGCGTGGTCGTCGCTCCACTAGTGGAGGCTCGAGGGCCCAACGCGTCGGAAGAGTCGAAGGTCTCGGTTCTGCTCGCCGGCGTCTCGCTCATCGTTCTGCTGATCGCCTGCGCGAACGTGGCGAACCTGCTACTGGCCCGCAGCCTGCGCCGCAGGAAGGAGATCGCCGTCCGGCTCGCCCTGGGGATCTCGCGCGCCCGGTTGGCGGGCCTGCTGCTCACCGAGAGCATCGTGTTGGCAGCCGTCGGCGCCGTGGCAGCGGTGCTGGTGGCGTCCTGGGGCGGCGACTTCATCCGCCAGACGCTGCTGCCTGACGTGGCATGGATGGAGTCTCCCGTCGGGCTCAGAGTCCTCGCCTTCACTGCTTTGCTGGCACTGGTCACGGGGATCGTCTCCGGTATCGTCCCGGCGCTGCAGGCCGGGCGCTTCGACCTCATCGATGACCTGAAGGACAGCGCCCGGACCGGCATTGTGCGGCGGTCGCGGAGCCGGGTCGCGCTGTTGGTCGTTCAGGGAGCTCTTTCGGTAGTGCTCCTGGTGGGGGCCGGCCTCTTCGTGCGCAGCCTGCAACGCATCGAGGGCCTCGATCTCGGTCTCGATCCGGGTCCAGTCGTCTATGCGATGCTGGAGTTGGAGCCGCGGGAGCAAACGACCGAGGAGGAGAATCGGATCTACGAGCGGTCGCTCGAGCGGCTGCGGGCGCTCCCTTCGGTGGAGCACGCGAGCACCAGCGGCGGTCTGCCCTTCTGGGGTGGTTCGATCGAAAGGATCTTCGTCGCCGGGTTCGATTCCGTTCCGGCGCCGCCACCTGGACCTCATATGGAAGGGGTAAAACCCGACTACTTTGCCACGCTAGGGATCGCGATCCGCCGGGGCCGCGATTTCAACGAGCGGGACGCGGTCGGCGCGCCGCCCGTCGCCATCGTGAACGAGATGATGGCCCGGGCACTGTGGGGTGACGAGCCGCTCGACCAGTGCTTCCACATCGCGACACCCGAAGCACCATGCACCCGCGTCGTCGGGGTGGTCGAGGATTCGCATCGGATGTATCTGACGGAGACACGGAAGTGGGTCTTCTACCTGCCGGCCGCCCAGTATCCCGAGGCGGTGCCGTCTGCCATCCTGCTTCGGGCACGGGGCGACTCGGAGCGCCTGGCACCCACGGTACAACGCGAGCTACTGAGCGGCGATCCGGACATTCGGTACGCCGTCGTCCGCCCCTTGCAGGAGAACATCGACCCGCAGCTCCGCTCCTATCGACTCGGTGCGAGTATGTTCGGGCTCTTCGGGCTCCTGGCCCTGATCGTCGCAGCCTTCGGACTGTACAGCGTGCTCGCCTTCAACGTCGCGCAGCGGACCCACGAGATCGGCGTGCGCAGCGCGCTGGGCGCCACACGCGGCAGGATCGTCACACAGGTCCTGAGGGAGTCGGTCGGGCTCGCCGCCATCGGAATCGCACTCGGACTCGTCATCGCGATCGCCGCCGCCGGGACGCTGGCGCCGCTGCTCTACCAGATATCGCCCCGCGACCCGCTTGTACTGATGGTCGTGACGGCGACGCTGCTGCTGGCGGCGGCCGCCGCCGGCCTGGTGCCCGCGTCACGCGCGGCGCGGATCGATCCCAACGCCGCCTTGCGGGTGGAGTAGGCCGCTGCCCGGCGCCGCTCAATCACAGTCCGAGGGCGTTTAGCGCTGCCCGGAAGCCTTCACGCAGTTGCTGGAGACGCTGCGGTTCCGCCACGAGCGTCTCACGGTCGAACCACGTCGGATCGAGATAGAGCGAACGGTTCATCTCGACCTGCACCCAAGGAACTTTCCCGCGCCCGTGGGCCCGAGTAATGAAGCCTCCCTTGAACGGCTGATTAAGACGCACAGCAGCCAGCTCACACTCGAAGGCATCGGCGACAGCGTGCTGTATGTTCTCCAGCAGATCCTTCGGACACGTAAGCCCATCGGCGTTGCTCAAGCAGAAGAGCGGACGTTGCCTTCCACGATCCGGAGCTATCAACGGTGCCTCCGTCGCCATCGAGTGGCAGTCGAGGGCGAGCTTCACGCGCCGGTCTTTGGCCGCCTGCTTGAGTGCCCTGTGATAGGGGTGGTAGTAACGTTCAAGCAACTCAACCACCAATTCGTCACCCGGTTCCGCGCCCTCGTCGTAAATGCGATGTCCGTAGCACGTGGCCGACTTTATCACTCCGTCGGGGTTCGCCGGCGGCCGGTCGTGCGGCTCCCGATTGACATCGACAAACGCTCGAGCGATCTCCGTACTGACCACCCGTATAACCTCGCCGCCGAGGTCGTAGATCTCCCGCGTGTATGCGTCCGAATCATCGAACAACTCCTCCTGAGACAGGCACACGCGACCGGCAAGCTCGGGAGGTTGCCGCATACCGCCGTGGGGAATCGAGAGGAGAATCGGTAGCATCGTCGCCGATAGCGCGACCGGAGGTGCTCAATCCAGGCCGGCCGCCGTGCCGTCACGCCGCACGTCGGCCACCGCTTCGAACCCGGGCCCCGTTTGCCGCTTCAACACGGCCTGGACGCAGCCGAGATAGAACGACAAAGGCTCGCGTTCCTTGATCTTGTAGCCCAGCCGGCGCAGGTGATTAACCACAGCCGGATCGAACCGCTCGGCCTCCAAGCTCATGGTCCCACCGATCGAACAGTGAAAGCGCGGCTCGTTGACTGCAATTCCGATCGAATCGGATCCGTCGATCACCCGCACGAGAACTTGACCGAGCGTCGAGTTGATTCGCTCGCTGCCGGGGCTACCCAGAACCAGCCAGGGCTCCTTTTTGCGGAACACGATCGTCGGCGCCGCCGATGACCAGGGCACGGCATTCGGTCGCAGGAAGTACGGATGCGCCGGGTTATCCAGCTCGAGTGCCATCATATAGTTGTTGTAAAGGAACCCGAGGCCGTCCGCCGCCACCTTCGATCCGTACACCAACTCTATCGACTGGGTCATCGACACTGCGTTACCCTCGCTGTCCATGACCGAGAAGTGTGTCGTCTCGCCGACTTCAGCACCGACCGGATCCTCGAGCGGAAGTTGGACGTCCACCTCTTCCGCTATGGTCAGCGCGGTTTCACGGGCGAAGTCTCGACTCAGCATCTTCTTCTCGCGAATCTGGGGATACGTAGCCGGGTCGAAGGGCCGGTCCAGCCGTTGCATGAACGCCTTGCGGAATGCCTCGGCGAGGAAATGGTAGCGATTCGGTGTCCGCCGCCCCAGAAACCTCGACTCGAGATTGCTGAGGATCATCAGGACGAGTAGCAGTGTGCGACCCGATCCAGGCGGCGGCATCGTCTTGACTAGCAGCCCCCGATATCGGCGGGCCAACGGCTTACGCTCGATCGGCCAGGGAATCAGCGCCAGATCGTCGTTCCTCAGGAAGCCATCGTTGGCGCGCATGTCCGCGTCGATCTGCTCCGCGATCTCGCCTTGGTAAAAGGCGTCTGCGCCATATCGTGCGACATGCTCGAGGACATCCGCGAGCTCCGGTTGTCTGAAGAGTTCACCGGGAGCGTACGGTGTATCCTCGGGCTTTAGGAAGTAGCGAGCCCCGGAGCGCGATTCGACCGCCTTGAAGTTCTCAAGCTCTCGGACCAGCAGGCTATTCTGAAGCTCAGTTATTCGGTAACCGTTCCGCGCCAGGTAGATGGCGGGCTCCAGCACCGTGCGCCAGTCCAGCGTGCCGTAAGAGCGATGCAGCCAGCCGTAGGTGGCGGGCGTGCTCGGCACGGTGGCGGCTCGATACCCGAGCTGGCAATCCTCCGGATCCACTCGCGAACGATGGGCCAGCGACGGTACTCGGCTCGAACCATCGATCGCCATGGTCTTCCTGTTGAAGTGCAGCAGCCCCGTCGACTGACCTCCCAGTCCGCTGGCCTGGGGCTCGCAGACGGTCAACGCGAGACCCACCGCGCACGCCGCATCGACCGCGTTGCCGCCCTGCGCGAGGATCTCGATGCCGGCGGTCGTAGCCTCGGGGAAAGCCGAAGCTACGGCACCGCGCGCCCCCGCCGCGCATTTGCCGTCGGCGGTCGCCTCGAACGACCCTTCGACTCGTCGGATTCGCACCGCTCAGCTCACTTCCGGCAACTGCGGATCACGAGCGCCAGCAGCGCTGCGTGATCGACGAGCGAGCTCCGCAGTACGTGCTCGTTCGCCGTGCGCTCTCCAAATCCGATCGGCCCCATTCCGTCTATCTTGGGGACGTCTTCGGCCGCGAAACAGATGTCCGAGGAATGCCACCGGTGCGCCTCCGCGAGCGGAATATGAATGCGCTGCCCGATCCGAGCGATCTCCTGGAGAAATTCCTCGCTGCCCTGACTCTTTACCATGGGCGGTCTGCGCATACCGCCGGCCACCCGGAAACGGACGCCGCGCGTCGAGCGCTGTTTCCCCACTGCCTTGATCTCATCGTGGATGCGCTCTCCGTCTTCCAATCGGTTGAACCTGACCGTCACGGTTGCCTCCGCCCTGTCCGGAAGCCGTCCGAACGGTGCGTCCACGTGGATTCTCCGGACGCTGACTTGGACTCCCCCCTCAGGGTCGGAAAGCTTCTGCAGCGCCCGCAGGCGCCGGAAGAGGTGGCCGATGACGTGAGCCGACGTCGCCGTCGCCTTACGCTTCCCATACTGAGCTTCAAGCTTGTAGGTGGACCGACCCGCCCGAGACACCACCAGCTCACCGCCTCCCCCTGCAGGCTTGAGCCCGATGACGTGGCGAGCTCGACTGCTGTGTTGCCGGACGAACTCGCGCCCACAGACGCCGCTCAGCGTATCGTCGCTCGTCAACAGGAAGCCGCACCTGATTCGGCGCAGCGCCCGCGAGTAACGCAAGGCGCGGAGCGCGGCGAGGGCTACCGCGATTCCCCCTTTGCTTTCGGCGATGCCGGTCCCATACAGCCGATTGCCATCCTCGCGGTAAGGGACGAACGCACGTTCCGACGCCGGCGTATCGAGATGACCCAGTAAGAGCACATCGTCTTCGTCGTCGTGGTTCGAAAAGTAAATGACACTTCCCGTCTGGACCTGTGGGTAGATCTTGGCGCTGAACCCGAGATACTTCATCTGGGCCGTAAGCCACTCCCCGAAGGCGTTGACATTTTCGACATCGTCGACGGGCGTCCGCAATTCAACCATCTTCGCCAACAGTTCCTCGATCGTGTCTCCTTGGCTCCGAAGATACGAGCGGACCCGAACCGACAGTTTCTCCGGCTTCTTTGTTTTTCTCTCTGCGCTGCTGTCGCTCAAATAACCCTTGCCGAAGTACCTCACCGCAGCGACGTCGAGGATGCGGTTGATCAACGAATCGTAGGTGTAGCCCGCAGTTTGAGCGGCATGTACGTACGTTCCTGTGAGTCCAAGGCTGGCCATCGAGTTGATTTCAAGAATGTAGGGCTTCCCAGCCTCATCCATTCGGATATCTACGCGGGCGAAATCGTATAGCTCCAACGAACGGAAAGCCCGCAGCACCAACGACCGTAGTTCCTCGGTCTTATCGGGTGAGAGCTCGGGCGGGCAGATCTTGCCGAGCGGCTTCTTCAGCTTGTCGCCTGCCGTTTGGATGTCCTTGGGATCCTCGAGCGCGATCTCGACGATCGGCAACACCTCGGGATCGACGTTGCCCAGAAGGCCAATCGCGAACTCACGGCCGACTATGAACTCTTCCACCAACACGTGCTGCTGAAATTCTTTGATCAGCTCCGCCACTGCATCTCGGAGGTCGCTCTCGTTATCGACGACGCGAATGCCGTAGGAAACCGCCTCCATCTTCGGTTTGACGATTACCGGGAATCTCAGATCGGCGAACTGGTCGTCAGAGGATGCGAAGTTCCAGAACGCCGGCGTGGGCAGGCCGGCGTTCTTGAACACGATCTTGGCGATGACCTTATCCAGCGCTAACCCATGAGCCATCGGGTTGGAACCGACGTACGGCACACCGAGCATCTCGAGCATCGCTGGAAGATGAGTGTAACGGCTGACCCCCTGGATACCGTAGGCCATATTGAACACCATGCCTGGGCGCTCCCCCTCGATCACCCGCGGCATGAAATCTCGCAACTGCTCGATGACATGCATGTTGCCGTCGACGACGCGCACGGTGTGCCCCCCCTTTTCCAGGGCGGATGCAACACGCTCGACCGTTCGCGGGTTGTAGCGCTCCCGATTCTGCGGGCCAAACACATTCAGCACACCCGCTCGATCCCTATTGTGAACGACGGCTACCTTCATAATCGAAACTCACTCCCCCGGCCCATCGCCGTTACAACCCGGCGACCGATTCGCTCATTGTGCCGCGGACACGTGATAGCTTACACTACCGTCGCGCAGAACTAACATTAGTGCAAGGGACGATCTGGAGGCTACACTCTCAGGATGGGAATCTACAGACAACCCAACAAGTGGCAGTGCGGCCCGTTCGCACTGAAGCACGGACTCCTGGTTCACGGTATCCTGGCCCCAGAATGGGCAATCTCGAAAGCGGCCGGGACCACTCGGCATGGCACAGACGAGAGAAGGTTGACCAAGGCTGCCGCTCGCTACGGCTGCGACCTGTTGATGATCCGTAAGATGGATCCAGCCAGAGCCCGCCGTGAGCTGGTCAGCTATCTCCGCAAGGGGATACCATGCCTCTTGTGCATCGATCAGTGGGATCACTGGGTCACCGTTGTCAAGGAAGAAAAGGGGCGATTCATCCTGCTCGACAGCAACGATCCCGCAGTCCTCGTCATCGCTTCCTGGCCACAGCTGAAACGACTGTGGGCCTACCGAGAGGCCGACGAGTACGACAGAGAAATGGTTTATCATCTATACGATCTACACCCGCTGGTACCCCGCGGTCGCGTGCGCACCCGGGCAAAGTTCTCGCTCGAGCTTGCTCGCTTTCTTCGACACAAGGCGAACCGCGAGTTTGCGCAACTCTGGGACGAATACGTGAACGACCTGCTGGCGATTTGTAGACCGCGATCTTCTCAAAGCACACGGAGCATCTCCCTCGGAGAGTTCCTGCGCCGTCACCAGTCGATGATTCTCGAACAGCTCGATTTCTGGCACGGCGACGTGAATCCTAGCGCAGCGCGAAGAGTGCTCGACAGAATGCACGTCGTCGCCGATGCCTATGGCCTGGTGATACCAATCGACGATGAGAAGCGAACGATCGCCGCAGTCGGCATCATTCTCGGCCTGTGGGCTGCAGCCGAGTACGGCGTCGGTCCCATTTACAGGCCGCAACTAGCACGGTAACAGCAAGAGCATCGCGAGCTGGCTCGAACTCGAGAAAGCGAGGCGGGGACCGAAGGTGCCCCCTGGACCTATAGTCCGCGCCACTCGTGCGCGTGACCCTTCGAGTCCCCCACCTCGGATCCATTTGACCGGTACGGGCACGGGCTGAACGCCCGTCCACCGCAGTTAGTCACCAAGCCCACGCCTTCAACCCGCACCCTTCCCGGTGCTGCTAACCCAGTTCCTACGCGACGCGCGCGAGCACTTGCGCCCGCTTGTAATGCCCCCGCCCCGAGCAAGCACCGCGTTCTACGGAGCCCTCTTCTTCCACTTCCTTACAACGGATACACAGCCGTGCATGCGGCAACACTTCCAACCGCTCAAAGTTGATCTCCGCACCACAGCCCTCACACAAGCCGTAGCTCTCAGGCGTCCTGTAGAGCTTGCGAAGGGCTGCGTCGATTCCGTAGAGCTCGCGCCCGTCATCGCTCGCCAGCATGAAGGCCTGCTCGCGTTCCATCGCGTCCGTCCCCTGATCCGCCATATGGTAGCTGTAAGCGGACAGGTCTCCGTCAGATTCCTGCAGCGTCTCTGCGACGGACCGGTCGAACTGCGTCAGCTGGCCGAGGATCCTCCCACGCTCTTCAAGGAGGCGCCTCTCCAAGTATTTCAATTTCCGCTTGCTCAGCCTCACCTTCCTAACCCTCCGCCAGCGACCGACTACCCGGAGCTACACTACCTTGATACCAACTTTCTGGATATCAAGGTTGATACAAAGCTACTACATATCAAGCTTGTTGTCAAGAAGCTTGACATAGAGTATCTCCAGGCCCAGATTGTTGGCATGGGTAAGGAGAGGGACACGGTGGATCAGCTGATGGAAGATTGGAGTCGGGAGCGGCCAGACCTGGACGCTCGGGGGCTCGGCATAACGGGCCGAATCTCACTGCTGGGCAAGGTGTTGGTCCAGGCGGACAAGCGGGCCCTGGCGCCGCTGGGCCTTGCTCCCTGGGCGTGCGATGTCCTCCTGGCGTTGCGGCGCCAGGGACCGCCGTACCAGCTCACACCTACCGACCTGCGGAAAGTCACCCTGCTGACGTCCGGGGCTATGACGACGCGATTGGATCGGCTGGAGGAGGCGGGGCTGGTGCGCAGGAGTTTACATTCCGACGACCGGCGTTCGTTCCAGGTGAACCTTACGGAACAGGGGCGTCAGCTTGCCGATCAGGCGCTCGAGGCTCGACTCGGAATGGTCGAGAAGCTGCTGGCACCGCTGAGCGCGGACGAAAGCCAGGCAGCGGCCGGCCTTCTGCGCAAGCTGCTGGTCGGCGCAACGCTGGAGTAGCGCCCAAGCGAGGTCCGGCGCGCCGCAGTCCGTCCACCCAGCTCGGTCCACCAGGATTCCGCGGTTTCCGGGCACGATCTTGTCCGGAGGGGGAACGTGTATGTTCGCCCGTCGCGCTTCTGCCTCGACGGCGGCGCGCGAGTCCTTCCCGGGCACGTGATCCGCCCGGAGAGATTTCACTCACGAGACAAGCCGTCGCTGGGAGAGAGTACATGGGGAAGAACATAGTTGCCAGCATCCGTGCGAAGTTACTGACCGGCCTTGTGGTGACCGTTCCCGTAGTCGCCACGGTAGTCGCACTCAGATTTCTGCTCCGAAATCTGGATGCGCTCCTGGGGCCCTGGATCAGCGACCTCATCGGACGATCGGTGCCCGGCCTGGGGCTGCTCGCCACGATCCTGCTGGTGTTCATCGTCGGGATGGCGGCCACGAACTTCGCGGGCCGGCGGCTGATCTCGGTTATGGAGAGGGCGTTCACAAGCCTGCCCCTCGTGCGCCGGTTGTATGGTGCCTCCAAGGACATCGTAGAGAGTGCCACACTATCACGCCGTCACGTGCTACGCGACGTCGTCATGCTGGAACACCCCCGCAGGGGCGAATACTCGTACGGCTTCGTGACCAGCTACACGACTCGGCACGGGCCCGACGGCCCGCAGCGTCTCGCCAACGTCTTCATCCCCGGGCCACCCGTTCCGACATCGGGGAACCTCGTGGCCGTTCCAGTGGAAGACCTCCTCTACTTGGACCTGTCGGTCGATGATGCGCTCAAGCTGGTCCTGTCGCTCGGGATCACTTCACCGCCCGAGCTTCATGGACGAGCGGGCGGTACTTCTCTTGAAGGCGGTAAGACGGCACCCGGTATCCCCTGAGGTGAGGAGGAACAGGCAGCTCGCTTATCCGAGCTCGATAACTGAACCTGAGTGGAGGTCTCTGCAATGTCGCAAGAATGGCTTTCGAGTCTAAACAATCTCGCCCAAACCCTGCGCGAGCTTCTCCCCAATGTCCTCGCAGCGACCGCGCTGATCCTTGTCGGCTTGCTGCTGGCGCGGCTGTTCCGTTCCTGGAGCCGCCGTCTGACTGCGCTGGCCCTGGACCGACTCGGCCGCAGCACCGCCATTCGCGGCGCGCTCGAACGGACGAACATGTCTTCCGTGATCCCAAAGATCGTGGCGGCGTTCGTCTTCTGGCTCGTGTTCCTCTTCTTTTCCGCTACCGCTCTCGAGGCACTGGGCCTACCGGTGGTCACGGATTCGCTCAACCGCTTCGTGCACTACTTGCCCAACGTGCTGGCCGCTGCGCTGATCGTAGCTGCCGGGTTGGTGATCGGCACTGTTGTACGGGGGCTGGTCTCTGCGGCAGCGACCTCAGCCGGCGTAGCGTTTGCCTCCACTCTTGGCCGCCTCGCTCACGCCATTATTGTCCTTGTCGCGATCGTGATCGCCTTGGACGAATTGGGTATCGCCAGTGGTGCTCTGATCGTCATGCTCACCGTCACATCCGGGTCGGTGTTGGCCGGCCTCGGCCTCGCATTCGGTCTCGGCGCTCGTACCGCCGTGAGCAACATCATCGGTTCCCACTACCTGGCCCAGGCGTACAAGATCGGCCAGACCATCCGGATTGGTGAGATCGAAGGGCAGGTTGCGGAGAGGACGCCGACTGCGGTCGTGATCGTCACCGAGGCAGGTCGAGTGCTGGTGCCAGCCAAGAGGTTCAGCGAGGAGAATTCCGTACTCGTGGCCGAGTCAAGCTGACATGGATGCGCGTCACGAGCTTGGCAGAGAATTCGCCCAGACCCATGCGGTTGATGCCGCGCGTGTTCTCGAGCGCGCGCTACCGGAGGAGACGGCGGCCTTCCTGCACGATATCCCGATCGCTGCCGCAGCAGATGTGCTTCTGCACATGAACGTGCATCTTGCAACCGCGGCTCTATCAGCCGTTGAGGTCGAGCGTGCCGCCGGTATCCTCCAACGTTTGCCGCCCCAGCATGCCGCCCACCTGCTCAGGCACTTGAAGTCGGTTACGGCGGAGACCCTGCTCGAGAGCTTAGATGACAAAGCTGCGCGGTCGTTGAGGCACCTGCTCCGATACCGTGAGGGCACTGCCGGGGCGCTCGCTGATCCACAAGTGCTCACTCTGCCCGGCGACATGAGCGTCGGTGACGTGCAGAAACAACTTCGACGTCTGGCGGGCGGAGCGTCTTACAACGTGTACGTCGCAGACCGCGACCACCGACTTGTGGGTGTGGTTACCATCCGGGAACTGCTTCTCGCTCGGCAACAACAAACCCTCGAATCGATCATGCAGCGACAGCTGATCCGATTGCCGGCCGGTTCCGATTTGGCGACTATCGCCCTCAACCCAGCCTGGCAAGAATTCGACATGTTGCCTGTCGTAGACAAAGCGGGCGTATTCCTCGGAGTGATTCGCCACAAGAGCATTCGCCAGCTCGCAGATCCACGCCAGGAAGGTCCCGGCCTCGTCGCCCTCATCGACGTGACACTGAGCATCGCGGATATGTACTGGAGGAGCCTGTCGGGTTTGGCTGCGGCCCTTCCCCCAGCGAGAACCGCGCGAGGCAACGAGGGGTCGGGCAGGAGCAGGAGGCAAATCTGATGGTACGCAGTGCCGAACGACCGACCAAGGCGCTGGTCGAAGCCTACACGGAGCTCTATCCGGACGAGGTGGCGAGGAGCCTGGAAGCCCGACCGTCTGAAGCAGTAGCGTCTTTTCTCAAAGAGCAGTCGACACCGAGGGCTGTTGCCGTATTGGAGCGCCTTCTGCCGGATGTTGCCGCCGTCGCCCTTGCAGAGATCGACGCCACCACGTTTCAGGCCTGGGTTCCCGCTCTAGAGCCCGCCAGGGCCGCCGAGCTTCTGGCCCGCCTCGAGCAGGACAGGCTGACGAGTCGCCTAGCACTCCTGGACCCGCGCCTCAAACAGGAGATCGAATCGCTGATCGCCTACCCCGCCGACAGCGCCGGCGCCATCATGGATCCGCGAGTGACCGCCTTGCATCCCGACTCCACGGTCGAGGAAGCCACTGCGCTACTCCGCAAGATTGGGGACAGGCGCGTCTACCACGTCTTCGTCGTCGATGCCGAAACCCGCCTGCTCGGCGCCGTTAACCTACAGGAGCTCGCAGTCTCCGAGCCATCGCTACCACTACGGGATCTAATCACGCGCACACCGGTCAGCGTCCAGGCGACGGCCGCACAGAGCGAAGCCGTCGAGCTGTTCGAGCAGCACAAACTGACTAGCCTGCCCGTCACCGACTTCGAAGGCAGGCTAGTGGGCATCATACGCCACGGCGTGCTGGTTAGCGCGTTCCAGGAAGAAGCCGCTGCCGACATCCAGAAGATGGTCGGCGTGAGCAAGGACGAGCGTGCGCTTTCGACGGTGCCGTTTTCAGTTCGCAAGAGGCTCCCTTGGCTCCAGGTGAACCTGGCGACCGCCTTTCTAGCTGCGTTTGTCGTGGGACTATTCGAAGGCACGATCGCTCAGTACACGGCGCTGGCGGTGCTGCTTCCGGTTGCTGCGGGACAGTCCGGCAATACGGGTGCACAGGCGCTCGCGGTGACGATGCGGGGACTAGCGTTACGCGAGATTCGAGTGCGGCATTGGCTGAGGCTCTCCTTCAAAGAACTCGCCGTCGGCTTCGTTAACGGCTGTGCTGTTGCTGTCGTCACTGCAATCGCCGTCTACTTTTGGAGCGGATCGCCGGGACTCGCAATCGTCATCGGCCTGGCGATGGTGATTTCCATGGTTATTGCCGGGATCGCGGGCGCTTCCGTGCCGATGGTGTTGACTGTATTGAGACAGGACCCGGCTCAAGCGTCGTCGATCATCCTTACGACGGTGACAGATGTGGTTGGATTCCTGAGCTTTCTCGGCTTGGCAACGCTGGCCGCAGGGCTGCTCTGACATGCAGGCGCCGGCGGTACTGCGGGGGCGACCTCCGGCCACTTGACCACACTTCTTCAAAAAGCCGATCATATCGTGTACATATGGAGGGCGAGATCACCCCCGTACTACCGGGCGACCCGAAACGCTGACCAGTTGGACTGCCGATTAACCACAACACACGTGCCTCGAGTTGAGCGCTACTGACGCCGTTATCGCTTCCCCCCAGGTGGACGAGCCGATCCGCGCCGAGCTCTTCGGGCTCGAGCGCCTGGAACAGCACGCCGAGAGCCTGGCGGCCGCTCAGCGTGTCACCGAGAAGCCAGCCAGAGGGAAGAACCTGCTCCCCCGGGTGCGCGAGAACGGCCGCGCGCTCGTTGCAGCCTACCGGGACATCGTCGAGGCGGTACGGGAGAAGAGGGAGATCACGCCCGCCGAGGAGTGGCTGCTCGACAACTTCTTCGTCGTCGACGAGCAGCTTAGGGAGGTCCGCGACCACCTGCCGGGCGGCTACTATCGCCTGCTGCCGAAGGTCTCCGAGGGCCACCTGGCGGGATACCCGCGCGTCTACGGACTGGCCTGGGCCTACGTAGCCCACACTGACAGCCGCTTCGACCTGAAGACGCTGCAGCCATTCGTCCGCGCCTACCAGCGCGTCCAGCCACTCACCATCGGCGAGGTCTGGGCCGTGGCCATCCACCTCCGCGTGGCCCTCGTGGAGAACATGCGAAGGCTCGCCGATCAGATCATCCGCGGCCGCCAGGCGCGGCTCGCAGCCGACGAGCTGGCGGACCGGCTGCTCGGCCTGAGCGGTCGGCCAGCGGAGGACGTGGATGACGTCCTGGGAGGGCTGGACGACGAGCCGCTGGCCGGCGCCTTCGCGGTGCAGCTCATCCAGCGGCTGCGCGACCAGGACACATCGATCGTCCCGGCGCTCGCCTGGCTGAACGAGAAGCTGAGGGCGCAGGGTACGTCGGCTAACGAAGTGGTCGCTCGGGAGCATCATGCCCAGGGTGCGGCGAACGTCACCGTCCGCAACATCATCACCAGCATGCGGTGGATGTCGTCCATCGACTGGCTCGATTTCTTCGAGAGTGTGAGTCTGGTGGACGAGGCCCTGGCCGCCGCTCCTGGGTTCGCGGCGATGGATTTCGCGACGCGGAACGAGTACCGGACTCAGATCGAGCAGCTGTCGCGCCGCTCGAAGCACGCGGAGCTCGAGGTGGCACGGGAGGCCATCGCCCTCGCTCGGCGAGCGGCGCAGGAAGCAAGGGGGGCGAGACGGGATGGGAGCGAGGCTCCGGGAGGGGAGGCGGGGCTCACCGGTGTCCCCGAGCGTGCCGAAGAAGACGTCGGCTACTACCTGATCTCCTCGGGCAGGAGGTCATTCGAGCGCTTCTTAGGTTTCCGAGTTCCTTTGCGGACCCGGGTCCGCCGCGTGATCCGCGCCCTCGCGACCCCCGGTTATATGGGCGGAATCGCCGTCCTCACGGCGCTGCTGCTCTCCGTGCCTCTGTTCCTGACCTGGAACGCTGGGGCGACTATCGGCAGCCTGGTGCTCTTGGGAATCCTGGGGCTCCTGCCCGCCTCCGACGTCGCCGTGGCGCTCGTCAACCGCCTGGTTCCGGTCCTCGTTCCACCACGGCTGCTGCCCAAGCTCGAGCTCACCCAGGGCGTGCCGCCCGAGCTTCGCACGATGGTCGTCGTCCCCACGCTGGTCACCAACAGGGCCGATATCGATGAGCAACTCGAGCGGCTCGAGGTGCACTTCCTGGCAAACCCCGAAGGCCATCTCCACTTCGCGCTGCTCACCGACTGGTCGGACGCACCCAGCGAGCAGATGCCGATCGACAACGCTCTCGTCGCGGCGTTGGCCGACGGCATCGCGCAACTGAACGAGCGCTACGGGAGTCTGCCCGGAGGCAGCGAGCGGTTCCTGCTGCTGCATCGCCGGCGTCTGTGGAACGAGAAACAAGGCAAGTGGCTCGGCTGGGAAAGGAAGCGAGGCAAGCTCCACGAGCTGAACCGACTGCTGCGCGGCGCCCAGGACACTTCGTTCATCACGGTAGAGGGACGGCCGCCCACGGTGCCCGAGGGCGTCCGCTACGTGATCACGCTGGACGCCGACACCCGACTCCCCAAGGCGACCGGCTATCGCCTGGTGGGCGCGATGGCGCACCCGTTGAACCGGCCGCGCTTCGACGCGCGGCGGGGACGCGTCGTGCGGGGCTACGGAATCTTGCAGCCACGTATAACACCGTCGCTCCCCACGGGTCCTGGCAGTACGACCTATCAGCGGATCATCTCCGGTCCCGGAGGTGTGGACCCCTACGCGGCCGCGGTCTCGGATGTGTATCAGGATCTGTTCGCGGAGGGTTCGTTCACCGGCAAAGGGATCTACGATGTCGACGCGTTCGAGGCGGCGCTTGCGGGCAAGGTGCCGGAGAACGCGCTGCTCAGCCACGATCTCTTCGAGGGCACCTTCGCGCGCGCCGGCCTCGTGACCGATGTCGACCTGTTCGAGGAGTTCCCGGGCAACTACGAGGTGGCCGCGCGCCGCAACCACCGCTGGGTGCGCGGCGACTGGCAGCTGCTACCCTGGATCCTGGGCCACGCACGCGACGCGGCCGGCCGCCGGCAGCGGGCTCGCATCCCCGCCCACGCCCGCTGGAAGATGGTGGACAACCTGCGCCGCAGCCTGGTGGCACCGGCGTCGTTCTCGATGCCGGTGGCCGCCTGGGTGCTGCCGGCCGTTCCAGCCCTGCTCTGGACCGGACTCTTCCTAGGATCGGTGGCGGTGCCGGCCTTCATACCGGTCCTCGACGGTCTCATCCCGCGGCGCTGGGGTATCTCGAAGCGCAACCACTTCCGCGCCGTCTCCCATGACATCTATGTGGCGCTAACACAGACGCTCCTGGCCATTACCGTGCTGACACATCAAGCCTGGCTGATGGTGGATGCGATGGTTCGCACGCTGTGGCGGCTCTACGTGTCGAGACGGAACCTGCTGGAATGGGTCGCGGCCGCACACCAAGGATACGGCGTCGATCTGAGGCTGCGGAGCTTCTACCGGCACCTTCGCTGGGGCGTGATTCTCGCCGTCGCGGCCGGCGCGCTCTTCGCCCTGCTCAAGCCGGAGGCCTGGCCGGTGGCCGGGCCGCTGGTGCTACTCTGGGCCCTGTCACCCGTCTTCGCCTGGTGGATGAGCCTGCCGCTCAAGGACCCGCAGGAACAGATCCTCTCCCCCGACGAGACGCGAGCCCTGCGGCTCGTCGCGCGGCGGACCTGGCGTTTCTTCGAGACGTTCGTCGGCGAGGACGGTAACGCCCTTCCGCCGGACAACTTCCAGGAAGATCCGGAGCCGGCGGTTGCCCACCGCACGTCGCCGACGAATCTGGGTCTCTACCTGCTGAGCATCACGGCCGCTCACGATTTCGGCTGGATCGGGATTCTCGATGCGGCGGACCGGCTCGAGGCCACGCTGGAGACGATGACAGGTATGCGCCGGGTCCGCGGCCACTTCTTCAACTGGTACGACACACGGAATCTCAGCCCGCTGGATCCCATGTACGTGTCCACCGTCGACAGCGGCAATCTGGCGGGTCACCTGATCGCACTGGCTCAGTCATGCCGCGAGCTGATGCATCGGCCGCTCTTGCGGCGGGAGATCCTCGAGGGGATCGGCGACGCCCTGGCGCTGCTGCTCGAGTCGTTGGAGAAGGCCGAGCATCCCGGACGCACGCAGATTGTCACGACTGAGCAGTTGCGCGAGGCTGCAGAGTCGCTATCGACCTTGCTGGACGATCCGCCGACGTCGCTACCAGGATGGGTCCGCCGTTTCGAGGAGCTGGAGCCCGAGGCGGAGAACCTCCTGGACATCGCCCGCACGCTCGCCGCCGACGTAAAAGACGGATCGCAGTCGGAGTTACTGGTCTGGGCGACGGCCGCTCACAACACGATTCGCAGCCACGCTCGCGACCTCAGCACCATCATGCCTTGGTGCCTGCGCCTCTACTATAAGGACGCGCACCGCGCGACCGGGCTCGCCCGCTCAGCCTCGTTTCTGGAACCCGTGGTCGCCGAGAGCCCCACTGCGGCGGGACTACCGGGCCTGCTGCGCGCCGTGCACGAGGTCATCGAGAAGCGTTCTGACGTTCTGGAGAGCGAGGACGGCGACCCGATCCTCGCAGACATGGAAGCCTCATGGACGGCGGCCGAAGTGCTCAAGCAGCGCTTCTCCAACCAAGCGTTACTCGCCGAGCAGTTGGTCCAGTCGATGGACTTTCGATTCCTGTTCGACCGCTCACGCAAGCTGTTCTCCATCGGCTACCGGGTGGCCGACGGCACACTCGATCCCAGCTGCTACGACCTGCTGGCATCAGAGGCGCGGCTGGCGAGCTTCATCGCTGTCGCCAAGGGCGACGTGACACCGCGGCACTGGTTCCTGCTCGGCCGCTCGCTGACACCGGTGGGGCGCGGTGCGGCCCTTGTCTCCTGGTCGGGCTCGATGTTCGAGTATCTGATGCCGCTGCTGGTGATGGAGCAGCCGCCGCGTAGCCTTCTGGATCTGAGCAGCCGCCTGGTGGTGGGACGCCAGATCCGCTACGGAGCGGAGCGGGGAGTCCCGTGGGGCGTCTCGGAATCGGGTTACAACGTGCGCGACCTGGAGCTCACCTACCAGTACTCCGACTTCGGTGTGCCGGGTCTGGGGCTCAAGCGCGGGCTGTTCGAGGACGTGGTAGTGGCTCCCTACGCCACCGCGCTCGCAGCCATGGTGGATCCCCGGGCCGCGCTGGACAATTTCGCGCGCCTCGAAGAGGTTGAGGCGCTCGGCGCCTACGGGTTCTACGAGGCGCTCGACTACACCCCCTCGCGGCTGCCTGAGGATGCCCGGCTGGCAGTGGTCCGAGCCTACATGACCCATCATCAGGGGATGATCCTCGTCTCGCTGGGCAACGTTGTTCACGACGGCCTGACCCGCAGCCGCTTCCACTCGCATCCCATGGTCCGGGCGGCGGAGCTGCTGCTCCAGGAACGGACGCCGCGCTCGGTCCTCGTGACCCGGCCCCGGGGTGAGGAGGTTCGCGAGGCGGCGCTAGTCCGCGACCTCGTCCTGCCGACCTTACGGCGATTCGAGTCGCCACACGACATCACGCCCCGCACGCATCTGCTCTCCAACGGGCGCTACTCGGTCATGGTCACGGCGGCGGGCTCCGGGTTCAGTCGCTGGCGCGACCTTGCCGTCACCCGCTGGCGCGAGGATACGACTCGCGACCCGAGGGGCACGTTCGTCTTCCTGCGTGATGCTGAAACGGAAGAAGTTTGGTCCGCCGGCTTCCAGCCGAGCGGTAGCGAGGCGGACGCCTACGAGGTCGTCTACTCCGAGGATCGGGCCAAGATCATTCAGCGGTTCCGATCGCTGACGATCACGCTCGAGGTCGTGGTCTCGCCAGAGGACGATGCAGAGCTCCGAAGATTGACCGTGACCAATCTCGAGAACCGGGACCGCGAGATCGATTTCACATCCTACGCCGAGATCGTGCTGGCTGCGCAGGGCGCCGACCTCGCTCACCCCGCTTTCTCCAACCTCTTCGTCGAGACCGAGTTCGTTCCCGAGCTCGGGACGCTGCTCGCGACGCGCCGCCCGCGTTCCGGCGACGAGCCCCAGGTCTGGCTCGCGCACCTGGTCGCCGTGGACGGCGAAACGCTCGACGCGCTGCAGTACGAGAGCGACCGCGCACGGTTCTTGGGCCGCGGCCGCGGCGTTCGAACGCCGCTCTCCGTGATCGATGGCGGGCCGCTTTCCGATACGGCGGGCACCGTTCTCGATCCCATCGTCAGCCTCCGGCAGCGGGTTGCGATCCCCCACGGAGAGAAGGTCAACCTCGTGTTCACTACGCTGGTGGCGTCCTCGCGAGAAGAGGCCCTCGAGATCGCTGAGAAATACCGCGAGCCGGCGACGTTCGAGCGCGAGAGCTCGCTCGCCTGGACCCAGGCCCAGGTCCAACTACACCACCTGCGGATCACCCAGGACGAGGCGCACCTCTTCCAGCGTCTGGCCAATCGCCTGATCTTCGCGGACCCCACCTTGCGCGCCGCGCCCCGGGTGCTGGCCAGAAACCGCAGCGGCCAGTCCGCGCTCTGGGCCCACGGTATCTCGGGCGACCTGCCCATCGCCCTGGTGCGGATCGAGCGGGAAGAAGAGCGCGACGTGGTCAGGCAGCTGCTGCGGGCGCACGAGTATTGGCACATGAAGGGGATCGCCGCCGATCTGGTGATCGTCAACGCGAAAGCCACGTCCTATATACAGGATCTTCAAGACGACCTCGAGGCGATGGTGCAGGCGATTCAGTCCGCCGTCGGTCACGAGAGGCACGAGGCGGCCGGAGACGTATTCGTTCTTCGGGCCGACCTCCTGCCGGGCCAGGACCGGCTGCTGCTGCACGCGGCGGCGCGAGTGGTGATCCTGGCGCGCCAGGGCACGCTATCCGAGCAGGTGGTCCGGCTGCAGCGCCTGCGGCCGGGGCCGGTTCCGCCGCGGCTCCGCGCACCGCGTGAGGAAGCGGAGACCGTCGCGCCTCCCACCCTGGAGCTCGAGTTCTTCAACGGTCTGGGGGGATTCGCCGCGGACGGTCGCGAATACGTCACGGTTCTGGGCAAGGGGCAGTGGACTCCGGCTCCCTGGATCAACGTGGTGGCGAACTCGGGATTCGGGTTTCAGGTCTCCGAGTCGGGCTCGGGCTACACCTGGGCAGTGAACAGCCGCGAGAACAAGCTGACGCCCTGGTCGAACGATCCGGTCAGCGACACGCCGGGCGAAATCTTGTACGTGCGGGATGAGGAGAGCGGGTTGGTCTGGGGACCGACGATCCTGCCAATCCGCGAGGAGAGTTGGCCGTACATCGTCCGACACGGGCACGGCTACACTCGTTTCCAACACACTTCCCACGACATCGAGCTGGATCTCCTGCAGTTCGTGCCGCTGCGCGACCCGATCAAGATCTCCCGGCTCACCCTGGAGAACCGGTCCGCTCGCAAGAAGCGGCTGTCTGTCACGGCCTATGCAGAGTGGGTCCTGGGGGTCGAGCGGAGCGGCTCGGCGGCATTCGTGGTCACCGAGATCGACCGCGCGACCGGAGCGATGTTCGCGCGCAATCCCTGGAACGAGGAGTACGCCGAGCGCGTCGCCTTTGCCGACCTGGGCGGCCGCCAGAGCTCCTGGACCGCCGACCGCCTCGAGTTCTTGGGCCGCAACGCGAGCCTCGACCACCCCGCTTCGCTGGAGCGGGGGGACGAGCTATCGGATAGGACCGGCGCGGGCCTCGACCCCTGCGCCGCGCTGCAGACGAAACTCGAACTCGAGCCTGGGGAACGTGTCGACGTGCTCTTCCTGCTGGGCCAGGGTACCGACCGTGAGGATGCCCGATCGCTGGTCGCGCGCTACCGCGAGCTCGATCCCGATGCTCTGCTCGCCGAAGTCGAAAATAACTGGAACCGCGTATTGGGCGCGGTACAGGTCAAGACCCCTGACTCTTCCATCGACCTCCTGCTCAATTGCTGGCTGCTCTATCAAACGCTCTCCTGCCGGATCTGGGCCCGCTCGGCCTTCTACCAGTCCGGAGGGGCCTACGGATTCCGCGACCAGCTCCAGGACGTCCTCGCCGTAGCGACGACGGTACCCGAGATCGTACGCGAACACCTGCTGCGGGCCGCGGCGCGGCAGTTCACCGAAGGCGATGTCCAGCACTGGTGGCACCCGCCGAGCGGCCGCGGCGTGCGAACCCGCATCTCCGACGACTTACTCTGGCTGCCCTTCGCCGTGGTCCACTACCTGAATGTGACCGACGACCGGGCCGTCCTCGACGAACTGGTCCCCTGGCTCGAGGGGACGGCGCTGGAAGACGACGAGGCCGAAGCCTATTTCCAGCCGCAGGTCTCGGAGGGGCGGGCGTCGCTCTACGAGCACTGCGCCCGGACGCTCGACAGCAGCCTCGCGGCGGGGCGCCACGGCCTCCCGCTGATCGGCGGCGGCGATTGGAACGACGGGATGAACCGCGTCGGCCACGAGGGCCGCGGCGAGAGCGTCTGGCTGGGTTGGTTCTTGCTGGTGAACTTGAGGGAGTTCGCCCCCGTCGCCGAGTCGCGCGGCGATGCGGAGCGCGCGGCGCGCTGGCGCGAGCGGGCCTCCTCCCTCGAAGCGGCGCTGGAGGCGGAGGCGTGGGACGGAGAATGGTACAGGCGCGCTTTCTTCGACGACGGTACGCCCATCGGATCGGCGGCGAACGACGAGTGCCAGATCGCCTCCATCCCCCAATCCTGGTCGGTCATCTCGGGCGCCGGCGACGCCGAGCGGGCACGACAGGCCATGGAATCGGTGGAGCGACGACTCGTGCGGTGGGATGACCGGCTGCTGCTGCTCTTCGCGCCGCCCTTCGACCGGACACCCCTCGATCCCGGATACATAAAAGGATACGGACCCGGCATCCGCGAGAACGGCGGCCAGTACACCCACGCCGCGATCTGGTCGGTCATCGCGTTCGCCATGCTGGGCGAGGGCGAAAAGGCGGTCGGCCTGTTCAACCTACTGAGCCCCATCCACCACGCGAGCAGCCGCGCCGCCGTGCATCGCTACAAGGTGGAGCCCTACGCCGTGCCCGCCGATGTCTATTCCCAACCTCCGCACGTCGGACGCGGCGGCTGGACGTGGTACACCGGGGCCGCCGGCTGGCTCTACCGCGCGGGCCTGGAATGGATTCTCGGACTCCGCAAGCGGGGCTCCGCCCTCGCCATCGATCCGTGCATCCCACGGACCTGGAAGCGCTTCGAGATCGTCCACCGTCACGGTGATGCCACCTACCGGGTCACGGTCGAGAACCCCAAGGGCGTCTGCCGCGGGGTGACCCGGATCACACTCGACGGAACAGCGCTACCGGGCGACGCGCTCGTGCCGCTGTCCGACGATGGCCGAGAACACCGGGTCGAAGTCTTGTTGGGATAGGCGACGTAGCCCAAGCCACTACTCGTACCGCAGCGCCTTCATCGGATCTACTCTGGATGCCCTCAGCGCCGGGACGTAGCCCGCGCCCATGGCCACGCCGCTGAGCAGGATCGCGACGGCGGCGATGACCAACGGATCGTTCCCTTCGAGCCCGAAGAGGAGCGATCGCGCGGCGCGGCCGAGCAGCAACCCCGCCACGATACCGAGCACACCGCCGATGATGGTCATGCGGCCCACCTGCCACAGCACCATGCGGCGCACGCGCCGGCTGTCGGCGCCCAGCGCCATCCGCACACCGAACTCCCCGGTGCGTTGCGCCACGGTGTAGGCAAGCACCCCGTAGAGCCCGATGGCGGCCAACAGGGTGGCCAGCACAGCAAACGCCGCCGACAACATGGTGATCAGCCGGTCCAGCACAACGTTCTCACGCACCTGTTGATCGAGCGCCTTCAAGTCTTGCACCGGCAGATTCGCGTCGAGACGTCTCACCACGTCGGGGATGGCTCGGAGCACCGAGCTGGGCTCGACCGCTGTCCGCACGTAGAACGTGAGCCAGCCGAGGGTCTCGCGCTGGCGATACGGCGTAAAGAAGAGCGGAGGCGTGTCCCGCTTCACCTCACTGTACTTCGCGTCTCCTATCAGCCCCACGATCTGGATATCCAACTCGTTAGTCATACTTCTGGTGGACATCCAACTGCCGACGGCGTCTTGCCTGCTGAGGCCGAACTTGCGGATGAAGACTTCGTTGACGACAGCGACCTTCGGCGCGCCGAGAGCGTCGTCCGGCGTGAACTCGCGACCGGCCAACAGCGGGATACCCAACGTGCTGAAGTACCCCGCGCCTACGACGTTGAAGCGCGCGTTATCATCGATGTCGGGGCCCGACTCGAACCCTTGGACCGATACGTCCGTGCCCCAGTTTTCTCCCGTCAGGACGGGGATCATCGCCCCGGAGACCCCCGTCACGCCGGGGAGGGCCTGCAATTCTTCTTCCAGCCGGCCGAACAGGTTCTGCGACTCTTCCGGCTCGTATCCGTTCAGCTGGGGAAAGATGCCGAACGTTATTACGTGCTCCGTGTTCATCCCGAGGTCTACGCGGCTCACGTTGGCCAGGCTCTTGATGAAGAATCCAGCCGCCACCAGCAATGCCATCGAGAGCGCGATCTGAGCCGTAACGAGCGACGCGCGAAAGCGAGCGGCCGCGCGGGCGCCGGACGGCTGACCGGAGCCGGACCGGACCAGGGTCATGAGATCGGGACGGGTGCTGTGCAGCGCCGGGTACATGCCGAACAGGAATCCCGTCCCGATCGACACCGCCGCGGCAAAGAGCACCACCGAGGGACGCAACTCGAGCGCCAACATGGTTGAAGCTTCGGCCGGCAGAATCGACGCGATGATCTGGAGGACCCAACGGGCGACCAGGAGGCTCGCGCCTCCTCCCAGCACAGCGAGTACGCACGAGTCGAGGAGGAGCTGTGAGACGAGTCGGTGCCGGCTGGCACCAAGCGATCCCCGGATGGCCATCTCCTGGCTGCGGTTCGCCCCCTGCGCCAGCAACAGGTTCGCGATGTTGGCGCACGCGATAAGCAACACCACCGCGGTGATCGCGAACAACAATGTCAGCGGTGTGCTGACTTCACCGTGCAGCGAGCTTTGCCCCTGCGGCCCCGGCTCGAATATGATTTCCTTGGCGCGGAACCGCTCCAGCGTCGCCTCGCTCATTCCCTCCTGCAGCGGCGCCTCGACCTCGTTAACGATGCTCCAATAGATGCTGTTGATTTCGGCGTCCGCCTGCTCGATGGACACGCCGGGACGCAGGCGGGCGAACAGGTACGCCCAATAAGACCGCCGATTATCGAAACCGTCGAAGCCGCGGTTCATCAGGCCACGCATCGAGATGGGCACGAATACGTCGGGTCGCGTACCCAACGTGGTCCCGTCGAAACCGCGCGCCGCCACGCCGACGATGGTCATCGGGTGACCGTTCACGATGATCCTCTGGTTTAGGACCGCCGGATCACCGCCCAGCTGGTTCGTCCAGTAGTGGTGGCTCAACACAGCCACAAAGTGGTTCCCGATCACCTGGTCATCGGCCGGATCGAGCAGCCGGCCCAGCGCCGGTCGGACACCGAGGGTTGGAAAGTAGGAGCCGGACACCAGCATGCCCTGACCGTCGATCGTCCGATTGGCGTGGGCGAGGTTGGCGCCGAAGATGCGGTGAGCGGCGATATCAGTGAAACTGCTCTGCGCCTGCTGCAGATCTCGGAACATCGGATAGCTGAACACGAGGTCACAGTCGCCGGCCTGGTTGCACGACTGCGAGCCGGGCTTGGGCCCCGGGGCTCCCAGGTTGACCAGCCGGTCCGGTTCTGGGACGGGCAGCGCCTGAATGAGCATCTGGTCGTACAGCGAGAAGATCGCTGCGTTGGCGCCGATGCCGAGGGCGAGCGACGCGACTGCCACCGCTGCGACGAACGGCGACCTTGCGAGCGTCCGGACTGCGAATTTCAGGCTGATCATCCGCTTGTTCCCAGGGGATCGGGAGCGTGGCACGCTCCGCGTGCTCATCGGACTGAGGGCAGATGTGCCGGGTTCAACAGGGTTAGACCATTTGATGGGCCAAAGGGTTTGCAAGGCCTCCGGGATAGGCCGGGTTCCCAGCCGCGCCTTCCCTATTCCACAGCCGACAGCCTACAGTCGACAATCGAGTTTCAGCTCTCTCTCGACTGTCAACGACCGACGGCCGACGCCCGATTCCCGACGTCGGGCGTCGGACATCGGGCGTCGAGCGTCGTTTGTTGAAGAGAAGCCGAGCGTCGATAGTCGACTGTCGGCTGTTCAATGTTCAATCGTTCCGCAGCACCTCCGGGATTGGCCTGTCCGGCGTGGGAATCTCGTTCGTAACGGAGACGATCCACCAGCGACCATCTTTCTTGATCAGCGAGAAGTTGTCGACGCCCTGTTGCGGTGGGCGCGACGAGCCGGTGATGTGCGCTTCATACAGCACCAGCACGTTCGCCATGTCGCCGAACACCAGCGACTTCATCCTCACGACCTTCTCGGTGAAGCCATTCACCCCGGCGGGGGTGTTCTCGTAGAAGTTGATAAAATCCTGCAGAAAGCTGTCTACCGAGAACACCGTCGTGGCTTCCCTGCTGGTGCGAAGCACGACAACAGCCTCGGCGATGAACAACGACTTGACCGCTTCCCAGTCCGGCACGTTTCCCGCCTCGGCCGAGACCATGTCGTAGACCTCGCTGACCAAACTCTCGGCGTTCTCCAGCACCTCGGGCGCGACCTGCGCCTGCACGGGTGTCGCGCCCAAGGCGGCCAACAGAATCAGCGTTGGAAAGAAAGCTCCCAAACGTCTCGAGACATCGGACCACATGGTGTCACCTCTCCTTTAGTGGATAGTCCTGGACGATTCCGCCCTGCCGCACCGTCGCCTCGATCTCATCGAGCTCCGTGACCAGGAACTCGGTGAAGTTCTCTACCCCGGTCTCGGTGACTACTACGACATCCTCGTAGCGGATGTACAACCGCTCCTCCGGCACGCGCAGTTGCGGATCCACCGCGAAGACCTGGCCGGGTCGCAGCGGCGCGTCGGCGTAGCGAGCCACGTCATGCACCGCCATCCCCACGGTGTGGGAGAAGACACCGCCGCCCCGATTCACCAGGTCGCGTGCCGCTTCCTCGTAGATCGGCTTGGAGAACGTCCAGCGCGCGAACACCGGCTCCATCGCCGCCTTCGCCTCTTCCATGATCTGCGACGTGCTGACGCCCGGACGAATGCGCCCGAGGATCGCCTTGTGGTACTCCAGCACGAATCCCAGCAGCTCGCGCTGCCAGGGCGCGAACGTACCGTTCACCGGCCACATGCGAGTGACGTCGCTCACGTAGTAGTGGTAGTCGGGTGCGAAGTCCATCAGCACGAGGTCGCCGTCTTTAAGCTCGCTCGCGTTACGATAGTAGTGCGCGTTCCAGATATTGTCGGTCCCCGATGCGGTGATCGATCGGTAGCCCTCGAGGCGCGCGCCGTTCACCAGGAAGACGTAGCGGGCGGCGGCATCTAGCTGATACTCGTATAGCCCCGGTCGCGTCGTCTTCATCGCCTCGAGGATGCCGAAGGCGGCGATCTCCGACGCGCGCCGGATCAACGCGATCTCGCGCGGGCTCTTGATGTTGCGCAGCTCGTCGAGGATCGGCGACAGGTCGGCTACCTCGGCGCGCGGGTAGCGGCCGCGGAGCAGCGAGGCGAAGTGCGCCTCCCGCGGGACGCGGCCGTCCCAATAGTCGGCGGCGATGGCCGCATTGGCGGCGTTCAGCTCGTAGCGGCTCTGCGCCGACCCTTCCGCCGGGCTGAACGGCGTGTAGATCGTCCGCGGCCCTCTGCCCCTCGGACCCGCCAGCCAATCACCACGCATCGCCTCGGTACTGCGGACCTCGTCGGCACCCGTGAGCTGCCGCACGAGCTCGGCGTCGTCCGCCGACAGGACGCGGCCCTCCGAGCTCTCGAGTCGCCTGTTGCGCGGCGGAAGGTAGAGCGTGACTCGACGGTCACGTCCGTCCAGCAGGATGTACGAGCCCGGTGTCTCGACACCGCAGAGGTAGTAGAACTCGTTGGTCTGGCGCGGATAGATGAAGCCGTTCGTCATCGCGACGCCCTGCACCAGCGCCACGGCGTCCTCCCCGATCCGATCGAAGATCTTCGCCCAGCGCGCCTGGAACTCCTCTGGCGGAAAGTCGGATTGGTACCAGGGTTCGGCCTGGCCCGCCGCCCGCGTCGGCAGCCAGAGCACCATAACCAGGACGAGAAGAGAGAGACGCGACACCGATCGCATGAGCCCCTCCGGCTGTCGTTGAAGTATCGACTCGCAGTTCAATTCTCTGAGTGGGCGACCTCGCCGTCTTTGACGACAGCTAACACCCGCTCCATCGCCTCCAGGTCGGTGGACGGATCGCCGTCCACGATGATGACATCGGCCAGCTTGCCAGGCTCAAGGGTGCCCAGAGTCTCCCCCTGTCCGCACACGAAGGCCGCGTTCCGCGTTGCCGCCTCGATGACTTCCAGTGGAGTGAGCCCGGCCGCAAAGAGCAGCTTCATCTCCGTTAGAGGCATCCCCGATTCGACGGCGGGGTTTGCGCCGAAGTCGTTCCCGACGGCGAGAGTCCCACCGAGGGCATGAAAGCGATGCACGGCCTCGACGTGCACATCGACGACGATCTGCTCAACAAGCGTGCGTTCAGATTTCTTGAACAGGCCTCCGATGTGCGCGTCCAGAGTCGGCACCATCACGATCCCCTGCTCTACCACACGGGCGAGCAGCGTCTCGAACTCCGGCGCCACGACATCGAACAGCTGAACCCCCGGATCATCGCTCGCCAGAACGCTGGCCTCCTGATCAGGCGACAGGATCGGAAAGGGCGAGTGCTCGATGACGTCTAGGCCGGCGGGCAGAACGATGTCCTCGACGAGGTACGGCTCGAACACGTGAGCCCGGACGAACACATTGCGAGCGTGGGCTTCTTCGACGATCGCCTCAACCCGTTCCAGATCGAGGACGGGCCAGGGGTCGCGCGGATCGCCGGGGGCCAAAGTGATCTTGATCATGCTGGCCCCGCGATCCAGGAGATCGGTGACGGCAGCGCGGGCTTCTTCCGGCCTCGCCACCTCGTAGCTGAACTGGAATCCGTAGACCGGGCCCGGGTAACCGCCGGGCGCCGTGATGATCGGTCCGGCCCAGTAGCCACGCGCCGCGGGACCCTCCGGTGCCGAGGCCTCATCGAACCCCGAAAGCTGAGCGACTGAAGTCCCGACGTTACACACGGTCGTGACGCCTTCGGTCAAGAAGGCGCGACGGACGGCGGGAACGTCAGTGGAGTGGGTATGCGAGTTGATGATGCCGGGTAGAATACTGCCGCCACCGGCATCGAGAACTCTAGCGCTTTGGGGAATCTCGAAATCCGCCGCTTCGCCCACCGCCAGGATGCGGTCACCTCGGATTACGACGACACCATCAGCGATCGGCGCCGTCCCAGTACCGTCAATGACCGTGCCGTTCATTATGACTAGAGCATCGTCCGGCACTTGCATACTGCAAGCAGTGCACGCGGCGACGGCGAGAGACAGCAGAGTCGAGCATGGCTTGTACATGATCCAAGTACCGTGAGTTCACAAGAAACACCGTCGGACAAACGCGCCGTCGAACGAACGCACCGCACGGCGCTCTAAAGACCGCCACGACTCCCGCGAGGGCGAGGCGTGTGTCCTATGGTTCCGGTGGTCGTAATGTGTCCGGATCGAATACCCAGCCGCCCTTCATCACCTTCCAGATGCGTTGCGTGTTCCTGATGCTCTCCAGCGGATCGGCATCCAGCAGCACGATGTCGGCGAACTTACCGACCTTAAGAGTGCCGAGGTCGTCCTCCGCACCGACAGCTTCGGCCGCCGCGCGGGTGGCGATGCTGAGCACCTCGAGTGGCGAGATCTCCGCCTCAACGAAGTGCTCCATCTCCCAATGGAGTGCCGAACCGACGAATGCCTGATCGCCTTCACCCGCCACGTAGACATCCGTGCCGATAAGTAGCTGGATACCACGCCG
Source organism: uncultured Gemmatimonadota bacterium (assembly GCA_964345885.1). Lineage (GTDB taxonomy): Bacteria > Gemmatimonadota > Gemmatimonadetes > Palauibacterales > KS3-K002. The sequence goes on from CAYFSW010000083.1 coordinate 32,003, forward strand.
GTGTGCCTCGCCGACGTTTGCCAGCTTCACCCTCCATATGTGCTCCAGGTCGGACGCCCGCACCCATGGATACAGATACGGCGCCATCGCGACAGCCCGAGGTAGCGTGAAGGCGAGCAGCTTGGGATCCTCCAGCCGCTCCGGCTGCAAACGAAGCAACCGGGCAGTTCCGACGGCGCCGCCCGGCATGCCAAGCGTCGGATCCCAGCGCGTTCCCGCGGCGGCCAGGAGTTGGAGTACATCATCGTGCACCGGGATCAAGAAAGTCGTGTGCTCGATCACCGTGTACCCGAGCGTGACCGCATTGACGACCTCTTCCAGGGTCGCACCGTGACCCGCTACCGGTATTCGCAGACGATGGCCCTGGTCGGCCACCGCCCGGTGTAGCCATCGCGGTCTTCCGCCGTCAAGACTGTACCGCAGGCCGTAGAGCTTGACGAAGTGAGCGCCCCGCTCCTGCCAGCGATGCACGTAGACACGCGCCTCCGCCTCATCATGTAGCAGCAGGTCGACGTCCGTGCTGGCAGGGCGCGCGCCGAGAAACTGGCCACCGGCGTAGAAGTGGCGAGGTACGGGATCATCTGTGGCCATACTTCGGTCCGACATCGTCTCGAGCCAGCCGATCCACCACCCACAATCCCGCACGGAGGTGATCCCGTAGGCCAGAAATCCTTCTTCCGTTGTCCGGCGACTGACGTGGACATGCATGTCGAACAGCCCCGGGATGGCGTACCGGCCCGCCGCGTCCAGAATCTCAGTGCCGGCCGGCAGATCACGCTCGGCTTCAGGTCCGATCGCGCGGATCCGGCCTGACTCCACGAGCAGCGACGTCTCTCGACCAAAGCTTCCCGTCTCGAAGTCGAGAAGGCGCACCCGGCGGAGCAACCGGGGTGGGGGTACGGCCCCCGACAACTCCAACCGTATGGGAATCTCCTCTGCTCGGCGCTCGATCACGGAGTCCAGGGAGGTACCTCCCAGGGAATGCCGAAACACCTGGCCGGCAGCGGAGTAAACCAGCGCGGAGCCATCGGGTGTGAAAGCGAAGCTATCACCGCCTTCCACGCTCAGTCGCCGAACGTCTTTCTCTCGTATCGATTCCGATCCGCGGAGCGCGAGCCAAATCTCTGTATTGCGGCGAAACGCCAACCAGCGCCCGTCGGGCGAGACGAGCCCGCCACTCAGATGACGGTCCAACTCGGTAAGCGGCCTGGGTCGGTTACCTGATGCAGCCTCGCGATCCGGAGACAGCGCCAGCTCGAAAAGCGCTCCGGTGCCGCGGTCGTTCGCAGAGAAGAACAGGGAACGTCCATCACCCGAGAAGTGCGGGCGTGGAAGCCAACCCGACGCGGCGGTCAGAGTCTGCCTTGCACCGCTCTCCAGGTCCAGGCCAACGATTCGCTGGCCGTCCGAGAAGACGACGCGACGGCCATCAGGGCTCCAGTCAGGCGGGCCATAGGCAACTCCCGAATCGATCACCCGTGTCTCGCCGGACGCGACGTCGTGTACCACCAAATCGTGGCGGCCGAACTCGCTTCGCACAAAGGCGATCAGTCGCCCATCGGGCGAGAAAGCGGGATCCCTCTCTACCGCGCTCCCATCCGTCACGCGGCTCGCGAGCCCGCCAGTCAGCGGCTGTACCCACAGGTATCCGGCTGCACGGAATACCAGGCGCTGCCCATCGGGTGACAGTCTGGGAGTCGCGATCGAGACCGGTCGTTGCTCGGTGTCCCCGAGCGAACGGCGCGGAGGGGGGGTCGGCTCGCGGACCTGCGCCCTAACCGTGGCACGAAAGGGGATCGAGTCACGAGCTCCGGTCCGGATATCGACCCGCCACAGCTTGCCCTGGTCGCCCAAGTAGAGCGCGCTACCATCGGCTGCAATGCCGGCGCGGGGATGCCGACCCGTATGCCTCATCGTGGCGAGGCGTCGTTCATCGCGTCCCGTCACCGGACGCGAGACCCACTCCTCGCTGTTCGCTTCCTCGCCCGGCTGGCGGATGTTCCGGTGGTAGAAAAACGCTGAATCGTAGGGAGCGGGAATGACCTCCCACACGAGGCCCTCGAGCACGGCCACGGAGTCGATGGCGTTGTGGCCGCCGGCCAGCGACAGCGCCTCGATCTGGGCCCTCATCGCCCCCCGTTGGCGGACATAACCCACTCGGCCGTCTGAGAGGAAAAAGACGGTCTGCAGGACGGCGGCTTCCCGAGTCAGAGATCTCGGCTCTCCGCCCGCTGCCGGTACCACTCGAATCAAGCTCACCGGGGTGGAGAAGGGGAACTGCTGCTCGGCCTCCATGTCGTAGGACAGGTATACGAGCTTCTGTCCGTCGTGGCTCCAGCGCGGCTTCGCAACCCACGCCTCGTGGGTAACCTGTCTGATTCGCTGGTTGGAGAGATCGAGGACGAAGATATTTCCCTCGCTCTCCTCGCGATCGGACACGAACGCCACTCGCTGGCCGTCGGGTGAGACCGCCGGTCCCGAATCGTAGTACGGGCCAAAGGTCAGTTGCTCGGCTTCACCACCTTGGGCGGGAACGCGGTAGAGGTGGCCGAGCATTGTGAAGATCAGCCACTCGCCGTCGGGTGTTACCGCGACGTCCGGGGCAGTGACTTCCGCCGTCTCGAACTCAATCGTGCGCCAGCCAGCGTCCTGGGGAGCATCCTCCTCGACATCAGCCTCGACGACGAGCCGGGCAAGCTCCATCAGCACCGCCCCGGGGGGCATCCGAATGTTCGGGATGTCGCTCGAATTGTACTGGACGGCGACCGCGATTTTGTGGTCGGGGAAGTAGGCCATCTCCGTCAGGTAGCCCGGGAAGAACCCGCTGTGGCCCCAGCTGACCCCGAGCGGCGTCTGGCGGATGATCACGCCAAGTCCGTACTGAGTACTGCGTCCCAGCCGCGCCGGGACGCCGTCCAGCATGGTCGAAAGCAGCGCGGGATCGAAGGCCCGACCTTCGTAGAGCTCCTTAGCCCAGCGAGCCAGGTCCTCCGACGTGGAGGCGATGCCCCCGCCCGTCCACTCGAACTGAGGGTTCACCGCGAACTGGCCGTCCTCGATGACCGCATCCGGCAGCCCGAACATGTTCTCGGCGCCGGCGTACCCTTGCACGAGGCCGGGGACGCGCCGCGAATCGCTCGGCACCGTGTTGCGTAGCTCCAGTGGCACGAGAATTCGACGCCGCAGCTCGTCGTAGTACTCGGCGCCGGTCAGGCCCTCGATGATGAGGCCGAGGACGATGTAGTTGGTATCCGAGTAGTCCCAACCCTCGCCGGCGGCGAACGGCGCCTCGGTGTCGAACAGGTAAGCCAGCTGCTCCACCGGCTCCCACACCTTGTCCGGCTGGGCCAGCAGGTCGGCGATGAAGCGGTCGTCGAACTCGTAGCGGATGATCCCGCTCGTGTGGTTCATCAGCTGCCGCACGGTGACCTCGGCAGCGTTTGGCAGGCGCTCGAACCACGGCTCGTCGCCCAGGTAGGCCGAGACCTTCGCGTCCAGATCCAGTCGCCCCTCCCCGACCAGCTGCATCGCCACCGCGGAGACGTACGTCTTGCCGACGCTGCCTTGCATGAGCCGCCCACCAGCGGTCATCGGTGTGTCTGCTACCGTGTCCGCCATCCCCGCGGCCAGACCGAACGACGCGCCGTCGGCCAGCACGACCCCCGCGGTCACGCCCGGGGCTCCGCTCGCCGTCTGCAGCTCGGCCAGCTTCGCCTGCAGAATCTCCTGGAGCTCGGTCGTCTGCGCTGTCTCGGCTAACTGGGCCGGGAGGCTCGCACTGGAGACCAGGACGAGCAGGGCCAGAAGTAGCGGGAGCCTCGCGATGTGAGTGGGCTTCATGATCGTAACTACGGACGGTTCGTGGGCTAGGTGTCAGGTGAGAGCGCCGCGATGGCCCGGCGCGCGGCCTCGACGCGAGGCTGAAGCTCGGGATCGGCTTCCTGCCAAAGCTCCACCAGTTTGGCGTAGTAGTGAATCGCCCTAGCCGGCTCGCCCCGCGCCTCGTACAGGGCGCCCAGGCGCTCGTAGATCGAGGGCAGGTAGTGCAAGGCGGCATGGAGTTCATCATACCCAAAGTACGGTTCTCCAAGGAACCGCTCGTAGACGGCAACGGCGGAGTCTGGCTCGCCCGCCAGGTCATACGCATCGGCTAACGGCGGCAGGGCGCACGACCGACAGGGGTTCAACGATCGTTCGTCGGCGAGACGGAACTCGGCGATCGCCTCCGCGTGGCGGCCCTCGGCCAGAGCGACGTACCCCTCTGCGAGATGACGTCGCCACTCGGTGCGCCAGGCCGCGCTCGGGTCGATCGCCGCATCGTGCTCCGTCAGCAATTCCCTGGCCCGGTCGACTCTACCGGCGATCGCATAGAACTCCGCCAGGTGCGCGTACGGTCGGTCGAGGACCGGGATCGTCGCCAGCGGGTGTCGCTCCAGAGCGTCCTCCACCGTCTGTATCCCGCGCTCCACACCGTCGCCGAGTTCACCTGCCAGAGGGACCGGCGGTGGATCTCGTGAATCAGCCGCTTGAGACGGGACATAACTGCCATCTGCAGGCTGAGGTATTTGGGGCTCGAGCACAGGATTCTGCCCCAAGATGCGACGCGACCATCTCGGGAGCAACGGCGCTCACTAGCTCGCCGCAAATCACGCCGGCTCGTAGACACTGATCGATGTTGGGACTCGGTGTCCCGCGTCCGACCACGCGACATGGTTGATGCACCGCCCTCCCTACGTGCAAGTCGTGCCTGACCAACGGATCGGGTTCAGCGCGAGGCTGGCCGCCTTCTTGCACATCCTACTGGCCGGCGGCGTCGTGGCTGGCTGCCAAAGCGACTACACCGGGCAACGAGGTCGCCGGACAACGACGGAGCGGAATGCGATGATCAGGTCGACATTGCGAGACGTCAAGTTCGCGCTGCGACGTCTACGAAGGACTCCAGCTTTCGCCGCAGTAGCGATACTGACGCTCGCTCTGGGAATCGGAGCGACGACGGCGGTGTTCAGCGTGGTGAACGGCGTCTTGCTGAGGCCCTTGCCGTTCGAGGAGCCGGAGCAGTTGGTCGGCGTCTGGCACAGCGCCCCCGGCTGGGGGGTCAGCCGCTGGATGCCCCAGTCTCCTGCCACCTACTTCACTTACCGGGAGGAGTCCCGGGTCTTTGAGGACATCGGAATTTGGAACAACTTCCAGGTAACGGTGACCGGGCTCGACCAGCCGGAACGGGTAACCGCCTTGCTCGTCACCGACGGAACACTCCCCATCCTCAGAGTCACCCCGATCCTGGGCAGGACTTTCACGGCAGAAGACGACCTACCGGATGCGGCACCGACAGTCATGCTCAGCCATGGGTACTGGCGGCTCCGTTTCGGCGGGGATGCTGACGTCATCGGGCGAACACTGACGATCGACGGGCGACAATATGAGATCATCGGCGTGACGCCGCCCGGTTTCGACCTTTTCCAGATCGACCCGGCCGTATTCCTCCCCTACCGGTTCGACCGATCGCAGGCCGCCGTCTTTGGGGACCTCAGCTACCCGGCCGTCGCCCGGCTTCGGCCCGGCGTGACAATCGAAGCTGCGAATGCCGACGTGGCCCGTATGATCCCTCTGGCGTTGGAGAAGTTTCCCGGGGGCATTGGCCCTTCGGACATTGAGAGCGTGCAACTCGGTCCGGACGTCCATCCCCTGATCGTCGACGCGGTGGGCAACGTGGGCACCACGCTTTGGATTATCCTGGGAACAGTCGGTATCGTCCTGTTGATCGCTTGCGCCAACGTGGCCAACCTCTTTCTCGTGCGTGCCGAAGGGCGACGCCAGGAAGTCGCGATTCGCACCGCCGTCGGTGCGGACCGCGGCCGCATCGCTAGGCATTTCTTCGTCGAGAGTGTGACGCTGGCCGGGCTAGGCGGTGTGGTTGGCCTGGGGTTGGCGTGGTTCGGAATCGATGCCTTCGTTGCCATGGGATCGCAGCAACTCCCACGAACGACCGAGATCGCCATCGAGCCCACGGTGCTCCTGTTCACCACAGCGGTAACGGTCGTCTCGGGACTCTTCTTCGGGATGTTCCCCGTCTTCCGATACAGCGATCCCAACCTCGGGGCGTCTCTCAAGGAAGGTGGCCGATGGAGCGGAGCAGGGCCGAAGAGACAACTCGTGCGCAACGCGTTGGTCGTCGCACAGATGGCATTAGCGTTGGTGCTGATAGCCGGCTCAGGGCTCATGATTCGGAGCTTCCAGGCGATGCGCCGAGTAAGCCCGGGCTTCCAGCGTCCAGATGAGGTGTTGACGTTGAATATTACACCCACCAGGGCCGAGGCAGAGCACCCCGACGCGACGGCGGCCACGCACGAGCAGATACTGCGTCGAATCCAAGCCATACCCGGAGTCACGGCGGCGGCGTTCACGTCATCGATCACGATGGACGGGCGGAGCAGCAACCAGGGGATTCACGTCGAGGAGTTTCCTATTGGCGAGGACCAGGCTGCCCCCCTACGCCGCTTCAAGTGGATCTCTCCCGGCTACTTCGAGACCATGGGTAATACCGTGTTGGCCGGCCGAACCTTTTCCTGGGCCGACGTGCACGCCAAAGCGCGGGTCGTCGTTGTGACCGAGAACTTCGCCCGGCAGTATTGGAGCGATCCCGGAGAGGCGCTGGGAAAACGTATCCGAGAAGGAAGAGAACAGCCGTGGCGGGAAATCATCGGCGTGGTTGGGAACGTGCATGACGACGGCGCGAACCAGGCAGCCACAGCGACCGTGTACTGGCCCCCCGTGGTGGAGGACTTCTGGGGCCTCGATATCTTCGCGCGCCGCTTGATGGTCTACGCCATCCGGAGTCCCCGGGCTGGAGGAGTCGGTCTCTTGGACGAAGTACGTCAGGCCGTGTTGTCGGTACACCCGACACTCCCGCTGGCCAATGTTCAGAACCTCGAAGACATCTACGATCGTTCCATGGCACGGACGTCGTTCACGATGGTCATGCTGGCCATCGCTGCCGCCGTCGCGCTCCTCATCGGCGCAGCGGGCATCTACGCTGTGATCTCTTACGTAGTGTCCCAACGGACTCGCGAGATCGGCGTGCGGATCGCTCTAGGTGCCAGACAACTCGACGTGACCCGCATGGTGCTGAAGCACGGCCTCTTCCTCACAGGTATCGGTGTGGCGGTTGGGTTGACTGCAGCGGTCGGGCTGACGCGCTTGATGTCCGCCCTGTTGTTCGGGGTCGAGCCCGTGGATCCGTTGACCTACGGCCTCGTGTCCATCGGGCTTGCGGCAATCGCGCTGCTGGCCAGTTACCTGCCGTCGCGGCGGGCGGCGCGTGTCGATCCGGTTGAGGCACTGCGGATTGAATGAGCGGCCATTCCGACACCGTGACGTTCTAGTGCGTATCAACGAGAGCCACGTCGACGGCGAGCGAGGTGTAAGGCGCGCCTGCTGAGCGCCGTTCGCTTGCACGGCCGCTGGCTTCGCATCATCATCTACCGGTCTTTCGCGGTCTGCCCACTACCCAACAGTCGAGGATCCGCATGCGATACAGTGCGCTGTTCGTCGCGACCTTCGTCGCCACCGCCCCAGCCGCCGCGCAGCAGGCGCCTCAGCGCGTGCTCACCGAAGAGGACTACGCCCGCGCCGAGCAGTACCTGGGCCAGAATACCAGTCGGCTCGTCTTCGGGGCGAGCGTGCGGCCGAACTGGCTGGAGAGCGGCCGCTTCTGGTACCGGAACACGATCCCCGAGGGGGCTGAGTTCGTGATGGTCGACCCGGAGGCGCGGACCCGCGACCTGGCCTTCGATCACGAGCGGCTGGCCGAAGCGCTCTCCGCAGCCGCCGACACCACTTACGAGCCGTTCGACCTGCCGTTCAGGACGTTCCACCTGGAGGCCGACGGGCGCTCGATCAGCTTCGACATTGGTTCGCAGCGCTATACCTGCGATATCGAGGCCTACCGCTGCACGAGCGAACAGGCCGAGCGTCAAAGCACCGATCGCAACGCGATCACTTCGCCGGACGGCAAGTACGCGGCCTTCATCCGTGACTACAACCTCTGGGTCCGGGAGACCGAGACGGGAGAAGAGACGCAGCTCACAACCGACGGCATCGAGTACTTCGGCTACGCCACGAACAACGCCGGCTGGGTGAAGAGCGACCGTCCGGTCCTCCTCTGGTCACCCGACTCGAAGATGATCGCGACGTTCCAGCACGACGGGCGCGGGGTCGGCGAGATGTACCTGGTGTCCACCAACGTGGGCCATCCGCGCCTCGAGGCGTGGAAGTACCCGTTGCCGGAGGACAGCGTCATCTTCCGCATCCATCGTGTGGTGATCCACCTCGATGGGCCGCGCGTCGTTCGCCTACAGATGCCGCCCGACCAACACCGCTCCACCGTCTGCGACCACGTTGCCTGCCGCGGCACGTTCGCCGACGTGGAGTGGAGCGCCGATGGGTCTCAGCTCGCCTTCGTTTCGACCTCACGCGATCACAAGCATTCGGTGCTGCGGGTCGCCGATCCCCAGACGGGGGCGGTGCGCGACGTTCTGGAGGAGACCGTCGAGACGTTCTACGAGTCGGGGGCCAACTGGCGCCTGCTGGCCGAGTCGAACGAGGTGCTCTGGTACTCGCACCGTTCTAACTGGGGGCACCTCTACCTCTACGATCTCGAAAACGGACGCCTGAAGAACCAGGTCACCGCCGGCGATTGGAACGTGCTCAGCCTGGTCCGCATCGACGATCGGGCCCTCTACTTCAACGGCGTGGGCCGGGAGCCGGGCGACCCGTACTTCCGCTACCTGTACCGGATACGGATGGACGGCAGCGGCCTGACGCTCCTCACGCCGGACGGCGCCAACCACACGACCACGCTGGCGCCGTCGGGTCGCTACTTCGTCGACAGCTACTCGACGCCTGACACACCACCGATCACGGTGCTCCGCGATGCGGACGGCCGTAAGGTCCTCGACCTCGAGGAGGCCGACATCTCGCAGCTCCTCGCCACGGGCTGGACGCCGCCGATCCCGTTCAGCGTGAAGGCCCGCGACGGCGTCAACGATCTGTACGGCCTCATGTATCGGCCGACGGGCTTCGACCCGTCGAAGAAGTACCCGATCATCAACAACCACTACCCGGGTCCGCAGTCGGGGAGCGTGGGAACCCGGAGCTTTGTGCCGTCGCGTGGTGACACCCGGGCGCTGGCCGAGCTGGGGTTCATCGTCGTCGAGCTGGACGGCATGGGCACGCCGAATCGGTCGAAGTCCTTCCACGAGGAGTGGTACGGCAACATGGGTGACAACGGCTTGCCGGATCAGATCACCGGGATGAAGCAGCTGGCGGAGAGGTACCCTTGGATCGATATCGAGCGGGCGGGGATCTACGGGCATTCGGGCGGCGGCTTCTCATCGGCCGACGCCATCATGCGATACCCCGACTTCTTCAAGGTCGCGGTGTCACAGGCCGGGAACCACGACAACCGCAACTACGAGGACGACTGGGGCGAGAAGTGGCAAGGGCTGCTGGTGGAGAACGAGGACGGCACCACCAACTACGACAACCAGGCTAACCAGCTGCTGGCGGAGAACCTGAAGGGGAAACTGCTCATCGCCCACGGCACGATGGACGGCAACGTGCCGTACTACAACACGCTGCTGGTCGTCAACGCGCTAATCGCGGCCAACAAGGATTTCGATTTCATCCTCTTCCCCAACCGAGGCCATGGCTTCGGGCGCGAGCCGTACATGATGCGGCGGCGCTGGGACTATTTCGTGCGCCACCTCATGGGGGCGGTGCCACCGGTCGAGTACGAGTTCGAGGCGCAGGAGAGATAGCAGGAGAGAGACATATCAATCTCGAGGGTCATTCAGGCGCCGAGTAACAAGATCCGAGGCCCAACCAAAACGACCGACCTCGTCCGTCGAAGCCAATATTGTCGGATCTTGGGCCAGGGCCTGAATGACCCTCGAGCTATGGGCTTCTTCCAGCGGTTAAATGACCCTCTTCGCTCCATCCTCGGCGCGGCGTCGAGGATAGTCATTACGACCGGCAGTCGGTGAAACCGATACGATGCAATTCCTGTTGACGAGCAGCATGACATCGCCGACCCGAACAGGGAAGAATAGGTTATCCGAACCGTTCAAGAAGTCCTGGAGCCTGCGGCCCCCGTCGGGCCTCGCGTACGTGGCGCTCCCGTTCAGGCTGGTACCGTCGTGCAGGAGCACCTCCAGATTATGCGTCGTGATTAGGCCCGCCTGCTCCAGCTCCTGCGGGTAGCCTGCTCCGACTTCCTGTTCGGCCGGGACCACGAGCATCACCACCGCGTCTCTCTGAAGCAGGACGACCTTGCCATCCGTATCGGACGCGGGAATGAAACCGCTCCCCCCGTTCAGCAGATCGCTTGGGCGCTCGCGCCCCCAATGGCTGTTGCCGCTGTCGGAGAGGTAGAGCCAGACGTCCTTGGGCGCGTGACCTCTCAGCACCACCTGCGCCAGAACTCGACGCTTCGGCACCTGATACGCCTTGTTCGTCGCCAAGTCGTGATCTTGCGAACGGGCCGTCCCCCTCTTGTCGGCGGGGGCATTCAACAGAGACTGGACGTAACTCACGTTAGCTACCTCCCCGGCGGGCAGTCGGCACGGCACTGAACAACCCCGATTCAGCAAGTTTGCTGCCAGCTAAGAGGTGGCCGCCGTCCGCTTCAGCCCGGCTCCCAGCAGACCAGAAAAGCGGCGCGCCACACATGAGTGTGGCGCTGACGCAACAGCGGGGCCTCGGCGCAGACAGCCGGGGCGCCTACTGCGCCCTCCTCGGATAGTCGGGCGCGTCGTCCACGGCCCAACGGATGAACTCACGCAGGTCGTTGTTGGCGTTGGCGAGGTCCGGCTTGCGCAGGTACATCATGTGCCCACTCTCGTACCAGGAGAATCGGAAGCGGTCCCGGAACTCGCCGCCCGGCTGCAGGTGCGAGATCGTGTAGACGGCGCTGTAGTAGTCGGTGGCGGCGTCGTAGTAGCCACCCTGGATCATCACCTTCAAATAGGGATTGTTGCGCATGGCCTGGCGCAGCATCTGCCCCACGTCCGCACCGTCATCACGGTTCCAGGGTCGCACGTTGCCCCACACGTTGTACTTAAGGTCCGGGTCGTAGCGCAGCTCTTCTCGGATGTAAAGGTTCACGGCATCGCTGAAGGCGCCGTTCCAATCCGCCATCGCCGGGTCGTACTCGGGACTCTCACCGGCCGCGTCCCTATCCACGCCGAGGTAGCGACTGTCGAGGCGGCCTACAGTGAGGCGATGATCGCGCAGCAGTTCCTTCCAGAAGCGTCGCGAACTGATGCGCAGGTTCGCCGACATGACGTAATCGGGAGTCAGACCCGTGTAGCGAGCCACCCTGTTCGCCATCTCGGCGCGCTCGGCGTCTGCCAGGCGGTCGCCCTGCACCAGGGCCAGAAGGTAGTCGCCCATGGCGAAGGCCTCGACCTCGTCGAGGAAGGCCCGGATGGGCATGGCCTGGAGATCGTCGGCGAGCTGGCGGTGATACCACGCCGTCGCCGCGAGATGCGGCAGCGAGGTCGCGTACGAGACGTCGTCACCCGCGTCGACGTTGAGCCCGGTCATTGAGACGAGGATGACACCGTTGAGGTAGAGCTGGTGGCGGCTCGCGAGATAGCCGGCCAACCCCGAAGCGCGGGTCGTACCGTAGCTCTCGCCGATCAGGAACTTGGGAGAGGTCCAGCGGTCCTTCCGTAGTATAAAGAGGCGAATGAACTCGCCGACCGACTCGATGTCGGACATCGTACCGTGGTACCTGTGGAGATCCTCGCCCTCGACCATGCGGCTGAAGCCGGTGGCGATCGGGTCGATGTAGACGATATCCGCAGCGTCGAGGATCGAGTGGGGGTTGTCCTCTAGGCCGCCCGGCGGCTTGAGCGCGAAGCCGTCATCGTCGTACACGACGCGCCGCGGCCCGGTATACCCCATGTGCATCCAGACCGAGGCGGTGCCAGGACCACCGTTGAAGGAGAAGATCAACGGTCGGGTACTCTTGTCCTGGATCCCGTCCCGGGTATACGCGATGTAGAACATCTTCGCCGTGACCTTTCCGTCGTCGCGGATCGGCAGCCAGCCGGCCTCGGCGGTGTAGCTTACGTTCTGCCCGTTGATCCGAGCGCTGTGTTGCGTGACGACGGGTTCGTCCGGCAGCAGGTCCGCCTCCGTTCCGGCCGCACTCGCCCTGGCCGACGCTTGCTGCGGGCGTCCTTGGGCGGCGGCCGGGAGTACCTGCAGAGCGAGTATGAAGATGAACAGCAGCGCGAGAACGCTTCTGGTCCTCATGGGTCTCCTCCCTGGCTGCAGTTGGGGGTGGGGCCGAGCAGTGTAGATGGTATCGCGCCGCGCAGGGCGTGGCAATTGCACCCTTATCAGACCGCCGCTAGAATTCGGCTTACACCTCAACGGGAGAGAGGAAAAATGCGAACATTCGTCGGGGTAACCGTATGCGCCGTCGTACTCACCCTGGTGGCGGCCTGCGGCGAGCAGACGGCAACTACGGAGCATGAAATGAACATGCTCCTCGCGGAATGGACGGGGCCGTACGGGGGCGTTCCCGCCTTCGACAGGATGGATCTCGCCTATCTGAAGCCTGCATTGGAAGCGGGTATGGCTGAGAACCTGGAGGAGATCGAGGCGATCGCCTCGAACCCGGAGCCGCCGACCTTCGAGAACACGATCGTCGCGCTGCAGCGCACCGGCCAGACGCTGGACCGCGTTTCGACCTACCGCGGTATCTGGAGCTCGAATATGTCTAGTCCGGAGTTCCGCGAGATCCAGATGGAGATGGCGCCTAGACTGTCGGAGCACAACTCCAAGATCATCCAGAACCAGGCGCTGTTCGATCGCATCAGGACGGTCTACGAGAGCGACGAGGCGGAAACGCTGCGTCCCGATCAAAGACGTCTGCTGCAGCTGGTCTATGACCGATTCGCGCGCAACGGTGCCACGCTGTCCGGTGAAGCGAGGGAGCGCTACGCGGAGATCAACCAGCGACTCGCGGAGCTCCATACTCAGTACGGCAACAACATCCTGGCCGATGAAGAGGGTTATGTCACTTACCTGACGGAGGACCAGCTGAGCGGTTTGCCGGAGTCCTTCGTTCGGGCGGCCGCCGCGGCAGCGGCCGAGCGCGGCCATGAGGGGGAGTACGCCGTCACGAACACGCGCTCGTCAATGGACCCCTTCCTTACGTTCTCGGATGAGCGCGACCTGCGCGAGCAGGTCTGGAGGACGTACTACAACCGCGGCGACAACGGCGACGAGAACGACAACAACGCGCTGATTCCAGAGATCCTGCAGTTGCGCCACGAGCGCGTGCAGTTGCTCGGCTACGAGAACTACGCCGCCTGGCGGCTGGAGAACCGCATGGCCAAGACGCCGGAGCGGGCCTTCGCGCTGTTGGAAGCGGTGTGGCCGGCGGCGCTCGCCCGCGTCGAAGAGGAGGTCGCCGACATGCAGGCGATCGCCGACGCCGAGGGCGCCGGTATAACGATCGCGCCCTGGGACTATCGCTACTACGCCGAGAAAGTCCGCAAGGCCAAATACGACCTCGACTCTGACGAGGTGAAGCAGTACCTGCAGCTCGACAATCTCATCGACGCGATGCTGTACGTCGCCGGCGAGGTTTTCAACTTCGAGTTCACGCCGGTCCCAGAGGGCTCGGTTCCGGTCTTCCATGCGGACGTGAACGCCTGGGAGGTAACGGACCGAGAAACCGGCGAACATGTCGGGGTCTGGTACCTCGATCCGTTCGCGCGCACCGGCAAGCGGTCCGGCGCCTGGGCGTCCTCGTATCGCACTCACGAGACCTTCGACGGCCTGAAGACGCCGCTCGGCTCCAACAACTCCAACTTCATCAAAGGGGCGCCAGGCGAGCCGGTCCTTGTCTCGTGGAGCGATGCGGAGACCCTGTTCCACGAGTTCGGCCACGCGCTGCACTACCTGTCGTCCAACGTCGCCTACCCGACGCTGAACAGTGGCGTGCGCGACTACACAGAGTTCCAATCGCAGCTGTTGGAGCGCTGGCTCCTGACCGACAGAGTGATCGACAACTATCTCGTGCACGTCGAGACTGGCGAGCCTATGCCGGACGAACTGGTCGCCAAGATCCGCAACGCGGCGACGTTCAATCAGGGCTTCGAAACCACGGAGTACCTGGCCTCGGCGCTGATGGACCTGATGTACCACACGATGGACCCGACGGGTCTGGACCCGGACGCGTTCGAGCGCGAGGCGCTCGAACGACTCGGGATGCCGGAGCAGATCCCGATGCGGCACCGCAGCCCGCACTTCGCGCATATCTTCTCGGGCGAGGGCTACTCGGCGGGTTACTACAGCTACATCTGGGCGGACGTGCTGACGGCCGACGCGGCGGAAGCGTTCGCCGAAGCGCCGGGCGGCTTCTACGACCGGGAGCTGGCGAAGAGGCTGGTCGACAATCTGTTCGCTCCCAGGAACGCGGTGGATCCGGCGGATGCCTATCGGGCGTTCCGCGGTCGTGACGCGACGATCGATGCGCTGATGCGGGATCGCGGGTTCCCGGTTCCGTAAGCCGGCCAGCACCACGCCCGACCCGTGCAGAGCGGACCAGACCGCAGGGTCTGGTCCGCTCTCTTCTTAGCCGAGCTCGGCACACGACGCTTGGTGGGATGCTCGTGGCCACTGGGCGGCCTGCAGAAATTGGGATGGGGTCTTGATCTAGCGCCATCAGTAACTAAGATCCCTTTGTTGAGGCCGCTTTCTCGCGCGGGCCCCCACCTTCCGAGGCCAGAGAATGCTCGATGCCCTCGTTCGTCACACCAGCGTTCTAGAAATCGTAGGCGACATCATCAGGGTCCGGGCCACCGACGCGGCCCTCGGGGACCTGGCCGTGGTGGAGAACACGGATGGAGAGGTCTCCAGCGCCAGCGTGGTCGAGCTGAACGGTGAGATAGCCAGCCTCCAAGTATTCACGGGCGGCAAGGGCATCTCGACCGACGCCCGGGTCCGCTTTCTGGGCCACCCCCAGCAGGTCACCTTCTCCAACCACATCCTGGGCCGGATCTTCCGGGGCTCGGGCGAGCCGATCGATGGGAAGCCGCCGCTGAAGGCCGACCGGTCGATCCGGGTGGCGGGTCCCACCGTGAACCCGATGATGCGGGTCATGCCGTCGAAGATGATCGAGACCGAGGTCCCGATGATCGATCTCTTCAACAGCCTGGTGGAGAGTCAGAAGATCCCGATCTTCTCGGTGGCGGGTGAGCCGTACAACGCACTGCTGGCTCGGATCGGCTTCCAAGCGGACGCCGACGTGGTCGTCTTCGCCGGCCTCGGCCTGATCTTCGACGACTTCCACTTCTTCAAGACCTCATTCGAGGAGCACGGTGTCTCGCATCGCACGATCATGTACGTGAACCTGGCCTCCGACCCGATCATCGAGCGCCTGCTGGTTCCGGACATGGCGCTGGCGGTGGCTGAGCGCTTCGCCATGGAGCGCGAGAAGCGCGTTCTGGTGCTGATGACGGACATGACGGCCTACGCCGACGCGATGAAGGAGATCGGCGTGGCCCGGGAAAGGATCCCGGCGACCCGCGGGTACCTGGGTGACCTCTACACACAGCTCGCCCGAAGGTACGAGAAGGCGTGCGACTTCAAGGGGGCCGGCTCGGTCACCATCCTGACGGTCACCACCATGCCGGGCAACGATGTGACCCATCCGGTGCCCGACAATACCGGCTACATCACCGAAGGTCAGTTCTATCTGCACGACGGTGTCATCGACCCGTTCGGCTCGCTGTCGCGTCTCAAGCAACGGGTCGTCGGAAAGGTCACCCGGGAGGACCACTCCCAGATCATGAACACGATGGTCCGCTTCTACGCCGGCGCGCGGGAGGCCGAGCAGAAGCAGGCCATGGCATTCGACCTGTCGGATTTCGACCTCAAACTTCTGAAGTTCGGAGAGCTGTTCCGCCGCCGGTTCATGGAAGTGGACGTCTCGATGCCACTGACGAAGGCGCTGGACACGAGCTGGCGAACGCTCGCCGAGTGCTTCGAATCGCACGAGCTGTTGATGAAGCAGGAACTCGTTGACCGTTATTTCCCGAGTTTGGAAGACGAAGGTGCGGAGAGGCCGCCGGTGGCATGGCCCGACTGAAGCTCAGCAAGGCCTCCCTCCAGCAGGAGCGGACGAAGCTCAAGCTCTACGAGAAGCTCCTACCATCCCTCGAGCTCAAGCGGAGACAGCTTGTCATCGAGCTGGATAAGGCCCGCAAGGAGTACGAGGCGACGCGCGAAGAGGTGGAGCGTCTCGAGGCCCGCGTAGGGGCGGAGCTGCCCATGCTGGCGAACACAGAGATCGTCCTGAAGGGGCTGGTCAAGATGACCGCCTTCGACCTGGAACAGGAGAACGTAGTGGGGGTACGCCTCCCGCGGCTCGCGCAGGTCGAGTGTCAGGTGGCGGAGTACTCACTGCTGGCGAAGCCGGTTTGGGTGGACGCGCTGGTCGAGCGCCTGCGGGACGCGGCGGAGGCACGCACGCGCATCCAGGTGGCGGCCGAGCGGGTCCGTATCCTGGCGCGGGCGGAACGGCGCATCACCCAGCGGGTGAACCTTTTCGAGAGGATTCTCATCCCCCGGACGCAGAAGAACATCCAGCGAATCCAGATCTGGCTGGGTGACCAGGAGCGGGCGGCCGTCATCCAGGCGAAGTTGGCGAAGGCGCGGCAGGGTGGAGGTGCGGTGTGGCCATCGTCCCGCTGAGCAAGCTGACGCTGGTGGGCCACCAGGCCGATAAGGATCGGGTCCTCGAGGACCTGCAGGCGCTCGGCTGCCTCGAGATCGTCTCGCTGGCGCCCGACGTCGCCCCGCTGGGCGACCCCTCGAAACAGAGCCGCGAGGCACTGCTCTACCTCGAGCTTTGTCCGCAGAAGCAGCGCCCGGTGACGATCGCCACCGAGTTCGATGCGGTAGAAGTGGAAGCGGAGATCCTAGAGCTCAAGGAGCGGACCCACCGGCTTGAACTGGAACGCGACGCCCTCATCCAGCGCATCGAGGCCCTCGCCCCGTGGGGTGAGTTCGACTTTCCGCTCATCGAGGAACTGGCCGGGCTGCGGCTCTGGTTCTACATAGTGCCGACTAACCGGATGCGTGAGCTGGCGCAGTCGGAGCTGACCTGGGAGGAAGTAAAGCGCGACGGTCGCCACGCCTACGTCGTGGTGATTTCCGACGGGGAGCCGCGGGGGGTACCGGCCCCTCGGATACGTACCGGGGCGGTGTCCCGGCGGCTGCTGGAGCGGAGGCTGGAGGACGTAGAGCTGGAGCTCGAGGACGCGTCGCTGGAGCGGATCCGACTGACCCGTTGGCGAACCCCTCTCTCCCGGAGTCTCGACGCACTAGAGGACCGAGCCGCCCGCAAGCATGTGGCCGGTCAGTGTTACGACTCGGGTCCCGTCTTCGCAATCCGGGCCTGGGCGCCGACCGAGGCCCTGACGACCCTCGGCTCCTACGCCGAGCTCAACGGGTTGGCCGTGGAGGTCTCGGACCCCGGTCCCGACGACAAGCCGCCCACGCTGCTCCGCAACGCGGAGCGCCGGAAAGGCGGAGAGGACCTGGTGAACTTCTACAAGACTCCGGGCTACGGCAGCTGGGATCCGTCCGGAGTCGTTCTTTACTCGTTCGCGATCTTCTTCGCCATGATCATCTCGGACGGCGGCTATGGGCTGATCCTGGCACTGGTCGCGGCGCATTACTGGAAGAGAATGTCGGGTTCGCCGGCGGGACGCCGCTGGCGTTGGGTATTGCTGACCCTCGTGCTGGCCACGATCGGCTATGGCGTACTGGTGGGCTCCTTCTTCGGGGTCGCGCCTCCCGCGGGCACGTTCCCGGCGCGGCTGGCTGTCCTGGACATGACAAACACGTCCACAATGATGGGGCTCTCGGTAACCATCGGCGTGCTGCACGTGGTGTTGGGAAACCTCATGGACGCCGGGCGACACGGCTGGAGTCCCCGGGCCTTACCGTCACTGGGATGGGCTGTGTTCGTGGTGGCCGGTTACACGCTCTTCCTCGCCGCTCAGTTCGGAGCCGACGCGGTACGGGCGCCTGCCACGGTTGCCGCCGTCGCCGGCCTGTTTCTGGTCCTCGCGTTCTCGGGGTACGGGGCGCGTCCCCTGGGACGCCTGGGCAGGGGGCTGGCGGCGTTGACCCGGGTCACCGCCGCGTTCGGAGACGTGCTGAGCTACCTGAGGCTTTTCGCCCTGGGCCTAGCCTCCGCGTCGCTGGCCATCGCGTTCAACAACATGGCTGCCGGCGCCTGGGAGGCCGTGCCGCGGGTTGGCATCCTGGCGGCGGCGGCGATCCTGATCATCGGGCACAGCCTGAACTTGCTGCTGGCCGTGGCCAGCGGATTCATCCACGGCCTGCGACTGAATGTGATCGAGTTCTTCAATTGGGGACTTCCGGAGGAGGGCCCTCTCTTCCGGCCGTTCAAGAAGAAAGGAGTGTGATCCTTGGAACCGCTCGTCTTGAGCATGGGCTGGCTGGGCATCTTCTCCCCGCTGGCACTGGGCGCCATCGGCTCGATGATCGGCGTGGGCCGCGGCGGTCTCGCCGCGGCGGGTGCGATGCTGGAGGTGGAAGCCGGCTACGGCCGCTTCGTCGGCGTGGCGGCGATGCCGTCCTCCCAGACCATCTACGGCATCGTGGTGATGCTGACGCTGAACCGCCCCGTTTCGCTGGCCAACTCGCCGGGCCTGTTCGTTCTGGGGGCTCTCACCGGCGTCGCACTTCTGATCAGTGCGATGGCGCAGGGGGGCGCCTGCGCCGCCTCGATCAACGCCTCGAAGTCTAAGGCCGAGGTATTCGGGATCTCCATCGCACCGGCGGCCGTCATCGAGGGCTTCGCCGTCTTCGTGTTCGTATTCGCTCTCGTGCTTGCGGCCTCGATTCCGACGTGAGGTGACGAATGACCGAGCCAGACGTGACGTCCTCCGGCGTCAAAGAGCTCATCGAACGAATTCGCGACGAGGGCGTCCAGGAGGCCCTGGAGGAGGCAGCCCGGATTCTCAGCGAGGCGCGGTCGCAGGCGGCCCGGATCGTCTCCGATGCCAAGGCGGAGGCAGCGGCCAGGAAAAAGGAAGCGGAGGCCACCATCGAGACCGAGCGCACGGCTGCCATCGAGGCTCTGCGGATCGCGGCGCGCGACACCGGACTGGAGCTCCGCACCGCCGTGCTGGCCGCGTTCGAGGAACACGTCCACCGCCTCGTCACCGACGTGACAACGGATACCGCCGTGCTCCGTGACATGATCCTCGTCCTCGCCGGTAGAGCTGCCGAGGAGCTGATCAAGGATCAGGACGCCAAGGTCCTCGTACCCGAGCGGCTGACCGAGGAGGCTCCGCCCGAGCTCGAAGAGTTCCTGCAGCGTACGGCGGAGGCGCTCGCCGCCGACGTCCTGCGCAAGGGGATCGAACTGATCCCATCGAACCAGGTCCGCGGAGGTGCGCGCGTTCGGCTGGTCGACGATGAGCTGGAGATCGATCTGACGGACGAGGCGGTCTCCGAGATGATGCTGAAGCTGCTTCTGCCACGCTATCGGAAGATCCTGGCGGAGGCCGGCCAGTGACGGTGAAGCGACGATACTATCAGCTCGTCGCCAGCCTGCCGGCGCTCCCCTACTTCCGCCGCACCAGGCTTCTGCCCCTCAGCCGTCGACGCCTCGAGGAGCGACTCGCGCTACTCCACGAAGAGGACCTGGCGGACCTGACGCGGGCCGAGGGCCTGATCAGCTGGCGTCGCCAGCCGGTCACCCGCACGACGGAAGAGATCGCCGGCATGTACGACGAGCTCATGGCCGAGACACGGAACCAGGCGCTCAGGAGCATCGTCGAGTACCGCATGAACATGCGGACGGTGATGGTAGCATTCCGCCTCAAGCGTCAGGGGAGGGGTGTACCGGCCGGGCGGTGGGGTGTGGGTCCCTACACCAGAATGATCGAGTCACGCTGGGCAGAACCGGAGTTCGGGCTGGTCGCTGTCTTCCCCTGGATTCCCAAAGCCCTAGAGTTCCTCAACCAGGGCGACGCCGTGGCGCTCGAAGGCCTGGGGATGGACCTGATCTGGAAGAGGCTCAGCCAGATCGGCGACCGACACCCGTTCGGGTTCGAGCAGGTCTTCGCCTTCGCATTAAAGTGGGACATCCTGCACCGCTGGCTACTATATGACGCCGAGAAAGCGCGCCAGCGCTTCGAGGAATTGATAATGGAGGTGACGATTGACCACCAAGACCTCTTCGCCTGACCCGGACGTCGCGAGTTTCGAAGCTCCTCGACGCGCCCCCATCGTGGGCGTCAAGGAGAGCCTGGTCACCATCGACGTCAGCGACACCCAGGTGATGAAAAACGAGGTGGGTCACGTTCTCTTGGGCGACGAGCGTCTCAAGGCCGAGGTGCTCCGGGTCCAGAACCGGGTAGCGGACCTTCAGGTCTTCGAGGACACCTCCGGCGTCCGGGTCGGAGACGAGGTCGAGCTGAGCGGTGAGATGCTCTCGGTGACCCTGGCCCCCGGACTCCTGGGGGTAGTCTTCGACGGGCTGCAGAATCCTCTCGGCGTGCTGGCGGAGCAGTACGGCTTCCTCCTGCCCCGGGGCAAACACGTGGATCCCGTGGACACGGAGAAGGGGTGGGACTTCAGGCCCGCAGTCAATCCGGGTGACACTGTGGTGGCGGGACAGGCCTTGGGGACGACGCCCGAGGGCATCTTCGACCACAAGATCATGGTGCCCTTCAACGAGCCGGGGCCCGTCGAGGTCACCTGGGTAGCACGAGGCACCCTAACCATCAACGACCCAGTGGCGCGGATACGCCGGGCTGACGGAGAAGAGCAGACACTAACGATGTCCCAGCGTTGGCCGGTGCGCCGTCCGCTGCCCGATGCGATGCTCAGGCGGCGCATCGTCGAGCGCGTTTACCCGACCGAACCGCTGACCACCACCCAGCGCATCATCGATACCATGTTCCCGGTAGCCCGTGGCGGCACGGCCTGCATCCCCGGACCGTTCGGGTCCGGGAAGACGGTGCTCCAGAGCCTGGTCGCCCGCTACACCTCCGTGGACATCGTCATCATCATCGCCTGCGGCGAGCGGGCCGGCGAGGTCGTCGAGACCATCACCGAGTATCCGGAGACGACCGACCCACGCACCGGCGGCTCGCTGATGGACCGCACTATAATCATCTGCAACACATCGTCGATGCCGGTAGCCGCCCGCGAGTCCTCCATCTACACAGGCATCACGCTCGGGGAATACTACCGGCAGATGGGCTACAACGTTCTCTGCATCGCCGACTCTACCTCCCGCTGGGCCCAGGCGATGCGCGAGACCTCCGGACGCATGGAGGAGATCCCCGGCGAAGAGGCGTTCCCCGCCTACCTCGACTCCTCGATCAAGAGCCTCTACGAGCGGGCCGGCGTGATCCGCGGGCCCGATGGAGGGCTGGGGAGCGTCACGCTGATCGGCACCGTCTCACCGGCCGGCGGCAATTTCGAGGAGCCTGTCACCCAGGCCACGCTCGCCACCGTGAAGACATTCCTCGGCCTGTCCGATGAACGCGCGTACAAGCGGTTCTACCCGGCCATCGACCCACTCATCTCGTGGTCCCGTTATCTGGATCAGATGGGCGAGTGGTATGCCGAGAACCTCTCGCCCACCTGGGTCGGCGATGTGAAAGCGGCCCACGAGCTACTGCACCGCGGCGACGGAATCTACCAGATGATGCAGGTCACCGGCGAAGAGGGGATCATCATCGAGGACTTCATCACCTGGCAGAAGTCGGTCTTCCTCGACATGGCCTTCCTGCAGCAGGACGCCTACGACCCGGTGGACGTATCGATGCCGCTTGAGCGTCAAGAGTTGAGCTTCAGACTGGTCAAGGAGATCGTCGAGGCGGACTACGACATCGATGACCGCGACGAAGCGCGCGACTTCTTCACCCGCCTGATCAGCCTCTACAAGAACTTCAACTACAGCCCGGAGGACACGGCGGAATACGACCGCTACCTCAGGGAGGTTCGCGAGCTGGTCGATTCGAAGCTCCTGAAGCCAGCAGAAGCGGAGGAGGACACTTCCGTTAGCTAAAAGCCAGCGCGTTTCCTCTCACCCCGCGCCACTTCTCCCGCGCGTCCCAGGAGTTGCGCGCTCTATGAGCTGACTGAGCTCTTTCGTCGCACGATCCAAAACCGGATCGCGACCACCCCGGACATCCTCTATGGTCGGAGTCAGCTCTATGTCCGGCGCGACACCGACCCCAATGTACTCGCGACCGTCCGGATACTGCCCCCTCGTGGTCACGACCTGGCCTCTGCCGCCCCCCGGAAGGGTAAAGAATAGGGGGGTCCCACTTGATCCGGCCGTGGCCTCGCCGATGATCAGACCGCGATTCATGATCCTGAACCCTACACAGAAGTTCTCTGCCATGGAGGCCGTTCGGGAGCGGGTCAGGATGGCCACCGGCTTCGAGTAGAAACGGGTACCGTCAGCGGGCCATGTACCGGGGGATTCCCGATAGACTCGTTCCGGCCTTCCCCAAGCCCTCCAGATTGGGCGGTACTCCCGGCTGAACCACTGCTGGTAGGTCAGCGGCGAATCCGTGAAGTAGCCGAGGATCGTCCAGCCGATCCGGCCGTCTCCGCCGCCGTTTTCCCGGAGATCGATGATCAGGGCATCTGTTTCCTGAATCGCGCCAAAGAGGGAGTCAACCGCTGCCAGCACTTCGTCCCATCCGAAACTTCTGATAGAGATATACCCGAGGCCGTCGCCAAGATCCTTGAACTCGACCAGGGAGGGGCTACCCGGGATCCGCCTCAATCGAGGGACCGAGACGGACCTCTCGACCCCGTTCCCATCGCGGAGTGTGAGGGCCACGGGTACTCCAACGGGTCCCCGAAGAAGAGCATATTCATACAGATACCGGTCTCGCCCCTGCGGGGTGTTCGAGCCATGGAATGGCGCGACCCTCTCAGCCACGTACTCCATCACCGGAATGCCGTCCACCGCGATGACCTCCATGCCGGGTTGGATCGCGAGGGAATCCAGCTCGGGAAGGGAATCCGTGTACACGTGGTGGACGATGACTCTTCCTTCTGTGAGCCTGGTCTGGAGCGGCGCCCGTCCGGCTTCCATGTCGGCGAGCTCCGGGGGAAGGATGATCCTCGTGTGGCCGTCCTCGATCCGGGCAGTGAATTCCCGGAGGGTCCGGTAGTAATCCAGTGTAGAGTTTGTGGCCTCGACTCGCGGGATGAACGCCAGGAACAGGCTATCCCAATCAAGGTCGGGCACCAGGTCGAAGTTGCTGAAGTTGAACCTCACCTCTGACCATACCTTGGCTAGGCCAGCAACCTTCTCGGCAGCGGAAATATCCTTACGAAAAGGGGTCTCCAGAGCCGTGCTGCCCCAGGGGCTTCTCTGCGACGGGTGCTGGGCAGCGACAGGATCTGCAAGTATGATCGCCCCCAAGCCGACAACCAAGATGCTGCGTATAAGCATAGGCGTTCTCCCTCGGCTGCCTGTCAAACGGTCCTGCGACGACCATGAGCGTGGCAACGTCCGGTGAGACCATCGCCATGAGGTCGTCGCATTCCGCTTGGCACGATTCATCGTAGGATCTATTCAGCTCGCAGAGCTACCATCGGATCGACTTGAGTTGCCTTGACCGCCGGCACAGCGGAGCTCAACAGCCCCACGGTAAGCAGAAAGGCCACCGTGGTTACGATCGTCGCGGGATCTGTCGGGCTTATCCCATATACTAGATTGGACAAAACTCGAGTGGACCAGAGCACTCCGATCAAGCCGACTGTCGCACCTATAAGTGTAAGCTTCACGCCACGAACAACGATCTCCCTCAACATTGTGCTTCGGGCCGCACCCAATGCCATTCGAATGCCTATCTCACGGGAGCGCTGCGCAACGAAGTAGGACATCACACCATACACTCCAGCCGCCACCAAGATCAGAGTTATCGACGTGAGGATTCCAACGAGCAGAGTGGAGAACCGACGTCGGGCCATCGATTCAGTTATGATCTCCTCCATCGTCCTGGCTTGCGAGATCGGCTGGTCGCCCGACACGCTCGAGACTGCGTGTCTAATAGGGGCTACGAGACTGTGGGGTCCCACCTCGGAACGTACGATCAGATATCTCACCCGATGGAACGATAGCACTGTCGAAGGCGGAGACGATGAGTAAGGCATGTAGATCTCGGCTGCAGGCGGGCGCTCCAGCCCCCACTGACGTACATCGCCGACCACACCGACCACGGTATACCAATTCGGAAGGCCGAAGCTGACACGTTTACCGATAGGCTCCTCTTCAGGCCAGACGATCTGCGCCATCCGTCTATTGATGATGACACCAGCGCTGGCCGGCGCGGTGTCCTGAGGAGTGAAATTGCGACCAGCGACCAGCGGTATCCCCATGCCGCCGAAATACCCCTCGTCAACGATCGAGACTTCTACAAGAGGGCCGCGACCCTCGTCGGTCTCGGCTTCTCGGCCCTCGACGATCACACTTGTGTTCGTGCCACCCCTGAACGGGAGTTTACTCGTCACGCCGACCCGGCGTACGCCGGGCAGAGCAGAGATTCGCTCCCTGACCTCATCAAAGAACTCACGGACCCGCGGCAACTCCGCAAACCTGGGACTGCTCAGTGAGATTCCGACGGTCAGGACCCCTTTCGGGTCGAACCCACGATCCTCGTGGCTGAGCAGCCTGTAACTCGTCACCATTAGAGCGGCTCCATTCACCAGGACAAGGGCCACCGCGAGCTGCCCGACTACCAGAAGGTTTCGCACAAGAAGAGTGGTGCGGCCAACCACCTCGCCCCGTCCGCTCTCTCTCAAGGTCCCCCCAACTCTGGCCCTGGAGATAGTGGCCGCCGGCACCACGGCGAACACGACCCCGGTCACTACCGACACGACCACCGCAAATACCAGGACCCACATGTCAATCGAGATGTTCTCGGTGCGCGGGACGCTATACGAGATGAGTGTCTGAAGGCCTTCAAGCCCCCACATGCCGACAATCAGGCCGAGGGCGCCTCCAAGCAGTGAGAGCGGCAGGTTCTCGACCAGTAGTTGGCGGATGAGGCGAGTGCGGCTGGCCCCCAGAGCAGAGCGGATTGCGAGCTCGTTCTGCCTCGTGATTCCTCTGGCCAGAAGGAGACTTGCTACGTTGCCGCATGCGACCAGCAGCACCAGCAAGGAGACGCCCAGAAGTATAAACAGCTGCCTGCCGACATCCCCCAGTAGCTGCTCGTGCAGAGTGACAACGCTAGCCGAGTTTCCTCCATTGGTTTCCGGGTACTGGTCGCTGAGGCGAGCGGCCAAAGTGCGAAAGTCCGCTCGCGCAGCCTCTAGGTTCGATTCCTCACGGAGTCGCCCTATGACGATCAGACGATGCCAGCCCCGATCGTTCTCGAGCACCAGCGGTGTCCAAACGTCTGTCTCGCTACCGTACCACCACGGAGAAGGATGTTGAAAGCCTGGTGGGAGGACCCCGATCACAGCATAGGGCTCGCCGTCGAGTTGGACGACATTGCCCAGTACGCTCGGCTCGCCCTCGAACCGTCGTATCCATAGGTCGTGACTGATGATGGCCACCCGCTCATTTCCCTCGATCTCCTCGCTCGGGCTGAATCCACGACCGAGGATGGGCCGTGTGCGGAGGATGTCGAAGAAGCCCGGCGTGGTCAGACCTCTTACCACCCGCCCCGGGTCTCCGCTCCCTGAGAGGTTCGCGAAGCGATGGGTAAGCGCGGCTAATCGTTCTAGAGTGTGGTTCTGATCACGCCAGTCAGCGAAGTTAGGGTCCGACACTGGAACTTCATCCGTATTGACATCCGCTTCCCAAACGAAAACGAGCCTGTCAGGTGACTCGTACGGCAGTGAGTCGAGGTAGACGCCCCGCACCACAGTGTAGATAGCGGTGGTGCCGCCGATACCGATGGCAAGAATTGCGAGGGCGGCGCAGGTGAACACCCTTCGCCTGTTGAGCTGTCTAATACCGTACCTGAGGTCCTGCCACGTGTCTTGCATGCCGACGCCCCTACCTCACTGGTTTAGCCAGATACTGTTCCTCCCGTCGCCGCCCTGCCAGGTGTTGTTGGCCACGAACACGTCGAGGTCGCCGTCGCCGTCGAGATCAGCTAGGGCCACTGCGTGCCCGTTCTGGGCGCCGAGCAGCAGCCCACTGTCAGTGAAGCCACCCGAGCCATCGTTCAGCCACACATGATCTGCGGTCTGGTAGTTGCCCACGTACGCGTCCAGGTCCCCGTCGTTGTCCAGGTCCCCCAGGGCAAGGCCGAGGCTGTAGACAGCGCCGAGTCTCTGACCGCTGTCTATGAAGCAACCGGCGCCGTCGTTGAGCCACACCGTGTTGGCCGGATCGGACTTGCCGGCGTGGCTCGTGTTCGCCGCAACGGCGTCGAGGTCACCGTCACCGTCCAGGTCGGCGAGACGGACGGCGTGGGTCGATGATCTTCCAAGGCGGAGCCCACTGTCAGCAAAGCCACCATCCCCGTCGTTCAGCCAGAGTTCGTCCGGCACGGGATCGTGGTTGGCGTCCGCCTGGTTGGCGATCAGCACATCCAAGTCGCCGTCAGCGTCCACATCTCCAAGCGCAACATCAACGCTCACCGCTGTGCCGACAGCGTGGGGCCCAAGCACGAAGCTCCCATCACCCACATTGAGCCATACCTGGTTGGGAAGGCCCTCAGGATGGCCCCACGCTGCGATGACAACATCGACATCTCGATCGCCGTCGAGATCGCCGAGCGCCGCGTCTACTGCACCTGGGGTGATGAGCACCGCTCCCGCCAGCGAGAGGTTGCCTGTCCCGTCGTTCAGCAGCACCAAGCTCTGATCGTTGGTCAGCAACGCATCCACGTCGCCGTCACCATCCAGATCGGCCAGTGCGGCGCACGTCGCGCTCGGGAACTCTTGCCTCCCCCTCGCGAACGTCGCCCTTCCGTCATTGATCCACAGAATGCTCGCAGTATCATCGTTGGCGACGAGCACATCACGGTCACCGTCGCCATCGATGTCCTCAGTCGCAACGCACAGACTGTTGCCGGCACCGACGTCCTGGCCGCTGTCGACAAAGGGGACAGGTGCTGGGTCGCGGGCACGGGTACACGCCGCAAGAACGACTCCCGTCAACGCCAGAAGCGCAAGCGGAGCGAGCACCCTCAGCAATTGCGGACGGCCTCCCGCCACCTCGCGAACAAGCTGAACACCATAATAGTGATGGCCACGATCGCGATGCCGTAGAGGGCTAGTCCGAGTCGATCATCCGGTAATCGTTGCACGTACCGATACAGTCCGATGATCTGACCCACGAGGATGAACATCATGATGCAAAGCGCCAACAGCGACCTCGTCGACTCGGTCATTCGCCTCTCCCTTCCGCGCGTGCGCTGCAATCCACATCGTCGGTCCCCCTCGTACGGGCCACGCGAGAGAGTTTCTGAAGGGTCTCGATCACCACCGGACGGGCCTCCGGGTCGACCCCAGCCACAAGATCGCGGTACCTCGCCTTTGCCTCACTCGCGATACGATCGTGCAGACTCTTTCCCTCTTGCGTCGCTCCGATCTGTACGGCTCGCCGATCCTCGGGGTGAGTAGTCCGCCATACGAATCCCTTCCGCTCCAGACTATCGACGACCCGGCTCACGGTGCTCTTCCCCAGGTAGAGGTAGCCAGCAAGCTCGTTGAGGGTGAGCGCCCCGTGCCGATCGACCGCCTCCAGCGCGTAGCACTCGGTCACCGAAACCCCATGACAGTGCACACGGTCCCGGTCCCTGAACTGGTAGACCTTGATCAGGTCTGACAGCGCCTCGTACAAATCGCCCGTGTGGCGGTCCAGGGATGGACCGTCTGCCGTAACCCCTTGTTTTTCAACCACTAAGGGCCTCCGGTCTGGCAGTTTCGCACCGCCCTTGACATTGTTCGCTTACACAACTAGTGTAACACACAACAGTTCTATCGTGCAACAATAACCCCTCACCTCACCATGTCAATAGACGGATCGATTCTCACGGTCGGGTTCGCCTGCCAGTCTCGGAAGCCGAGGCCGGCCAGTCGAACATGCCTCCGCCGGGCCTTCGCCTCGTCCCTATGTTTTGCCGCTGCCGCGGCGTGTGGCGGGAGCGGTGGATCGAGCAGGCCGGGGGAAGCTTCGTATGACAGCCGGATTCGGCCCACCGACGGAATGGAGATGGTCTACGTCCCCGCCGGGTCCTTCGCCATGGGTAGTGGCGGCCTGTCATGGTTGCGATTCACGGGCAACTTCCTCGAGGGGACCCTCAAGCTGCACCCACTGAAGAATGAGAGTCCGCGACATTCTGTGTATCTCGGCGGTTTCTGGATTGACCGGACCGAGGTCACGGTCGCTCAGTTCCGGCGTTTCACGACGGCGACGGGGTACAGAACATCGGCGGAACGCGATGACTGGGGAAAACCATGGCGAGCCGGGCCCCAAGACCGGGAGTGGCCTCGGGTCAGCGGGATCAGCTGGCGGCGGCCCCACGATCGCGAGACCGGTGCCCGAGACGAGCACCCCGTCGTTCAAGTCAGCTGGGACGACGCCACGGCCTACTGCCGCTGGGCCGACGCACGACTCCCTACCGAAGCGGAATGGGAGAAAGCGGCGCGCGGGACGGATGGCCGTCGGTTCCCATGGGGTAACGAATTCGACCCTTCTCGGCTGAACTACTGTGACAGCGCCTGCCCGGTCGAGCGGTGGCGAGACCCCGAGCACGGCGATGGGTTCGCGCTCACGTCGCCGGTGGGGAGCTATCCCGAGGGAGCGAGTCCTCACGGGGCGCTCGACATGGTCGGGAATGTCTGGGAGTGGGTCGCCGACTGGTATGACTCGGAATACTACGAGCGATCGCCCGAAGCCAACCCCACCGGACCGGACTCCGGCACGCTTCGCGCCATGCGTGGCGGCGCTTGGTACGACGGTGAGGCGGAAGCGTGGACCACGACGACCGTGCGTCACCAGAACCCGCCGTGGGATCGCTACGAAGACGTCGGGTTCCGCTGCGCGATGGACGCAACGCGCCCAGAGGACGGCGCCGTCCAGCCGGTCACGGCGGCTGCCGTGCCCGTAGGCCCTGCGATCACCATCGATGGTATCCTCGGCGAGCACGAGTGGGCGGACGCTGCGGCCTTCATGATGACCGGTGGGAGGCAGCTACTGCTGCAGCATAGTGGAACCCACCTTCACCTGGGAGTTCGGGCTCGCGAGTTGGGCTGGGTCCATGTCGCGGCACGAACGGAAAGTGGAGCACTGGTTTGGCATGCCTCAGCCGCCCTCGGCACCTTCGAGTATCGAATGACGGGTCCGGAGTGGCGGCTGAGCGGGGCGAGCGGCTGGTCGATGCGGGATACGAGTCAGACCGAGAGCGCTCGTCAGGCACGAGCCGCACACTTGCAGGAACACGGATGGATCGCCAGCACAGCGTGGATGGGGACCCCTGAGGAGAGAGAGTTCACCATCGCGATGGATCTGTTCGGCAATACCGTGCCCCATATCGCCGTGCTCTACGCAACGGACGAGGTGAGTCCCGAGTACTCACACTGGCCGACTTCACTCAATGACGCCGTGCTGAACGAGGAACTCATGATGGGCGAGGCGCCAATTTCGCTGGAGTTTCGTCCCGAGAGCTGGGCACAGCTCAGACTCCGCACTAGTACGGGGCCGCGCCCACCGAGTCCGGCACCGGCTGGAAGAAGCTAAAATCATAGCGAGGGGTGTGACGGCATAAACAGATCGTACGCCGGCAGCGTAACATCTGCAGACTCGTGTGCCAATCGACGCCGATAGGCTCGTCAAAGCCGAATCTGCTGAATGGCCCCGCCGCGTCTCACGATGAGGGATTCAGAGTGAACTCATTCCTTCAGGAGATCCGTTATGCGGGCCGCACGCTGGGGAAGGCGCGCGGCTTCACGCTGGTTGCTGTGCTCACTCTTGGACTCGGGATTGCCGCAAGCACTGTGATCTTCAGCTTCGTCAACGGGGTGTTGCTTCGCCCCCTGCCGTATCGCTCGCCTCGACAACTGCTGTTCGTGTGGGACCGCCTCGAGTGGGTGGACATACCTCGCGCATGGGTGACGCCTCCTCAGGTGGCCGATCTTCGAGACGAAACGACGCTGTTTGAGGGCTTTGCCGCGCTTCGAACCGGCACCACGGAGCTCACAGGTACGGCCGAGCCAGAGCAACTCGAGACCGGGCTCGCCTCAGCGAATCTGTTCAGCCTTCTCGGCATCAACACTGCGTTGGGAAGGGCGTTCTTGCCGGGAGACGATGAGGCTGGCGCACCCAACGTGGCGGTCCTGAGTGACGGGTTCTGGCGGCGGCGGTTCGGGAATGACTCCACTGTCATTGGCCGGAGTGTCACGCTGGGTGGCCGGCCGACGACCATCGTCGGTGTCCTGCCGCCGGGCTTCGATTTCCTCGTGCATTCGAGCCTGGGGTCCCCACAAGGCGTCGATATCTGGCAACCCTACCAAGTCGATCTGGCCAACGGGTCGCGTGGCGATCACTCACTGGCCGTCCTCGCCCGGATACGAGACGGCATATCCTTCGAACAGGCAAAGGCAGAACTGGAGGCGGTCGGACGGAGGCAGGATGAACGGTGGTTTGGGAACAACGGCTTCACCTTCGTCGCCGCGCCGGTCCACAGTGATCTCGTAAAGCAAGCCCGACCGATCCTGTTGATCCTCTTCGGGGCCGCTGGGCTCGTGCTATTGATCGCGTCCGCTAATGTCGCGACCCTGATGATCGCGCGGGCGCAGCAAAGACAGCGAGACGTAGCTATCCGCCGTGCCCTGGGAGCGAGTCGCGGCCGAGTCGTCAGGCAGGCCCTGGCTGAGGCGGCACTGCTGTCTACTTTCGCCGCAGCCGTTGGATTGACGGTCGCCTACCTCACGTTGGACACGCTCGTCGCACTTGCCCCGGATGCGTTGCCGCGAAGACAGGACATCGCCATTCACCCAATGACATTCGCGTTTATCGGGCTGGCCGTGGCGCTGACCACCGCCATATGTGGCAGTGCACCCGGGATCCTCAGCCTTCGGTCGAATCCAGCTGGCATCTTGCGGTGCAAGGACCGGCGGATCGGACCTCGGGCGCGCTCGATTTCTCGCAATGGCATCGTGATTGCTGAGATCGGATTGTCGATCCTCCTGCTCTTCGGGGCGGGGTTACTCGTCCGCAGCTTCGTATCGATGCAACACATCGATCCCGGCTTCGATCGACAGGGCGTACTCGCCTTCGACGTATTGCTTCCCGATATCCGCTATCCCACCGGCATCGAGCGACGCGCGCTCGTTACAGAGCTGCTGAAGCGTATTGGCCAGCTGCCCGGGGTAACCGATGTGGGTGCGACAAGCGGGACACCGTTAAGTGCCGGCGCATCCCAGATCGACGCCAAACCACTCGACGTGGGAGAGTCCGAGTCGTTCATGGTGGATTACATGATGGCGACGCCGGACTATTTCAAGGCAATGGGCGTCGACCTCATCGAGGGAAGGTCGTTCACCCCCGACGACGGGCCAGAAGCTCCACGGGTCGCAATCATCGATGAAACGCTGACACGCAGGTGGCCCGACGGAGAAGCGATAGGCCGACAGCTCGCCCTCGGTGGATCGGCGTGGACCGTCGTAGGAGTGGTCCGCCACGCCCGTCTGTACAACCTCTACGCCGATGACCGGCCACAAGTCTATCTGCCTTACGCACGGATCGCCTCTCGCAGTTTTTCCATCGTCCTTCGGACCACCGGTGATCCCATACAGTTAGCTGACGCCGCCAGACGAGAGCTCGCACTGATCGATCCCAGCCAACCAGTGGCTAACGTGAGAACGATGGTGGACATGGCGCAAGATTCCATAGCAGACCGCCGACTCGCGATGCTGGTGATGACCGGATTTTCGGTAGCTGCCATGCTGTTGGCGTCCCTCGGGATCTACGGCATTCTCTCCCACTATGTCGCGGATCGCCGATATGAGATCGGGATCCGCATCGCCTTGGGAGCACAGCGAGCAGGCACGGTTCGAATGGTCGCGCAGCTTGGTATCAAGCTCACGGTGATAGGTATTGCACTTGGCCTGGCCGGCGCGGTTGCACTGTCCAGGGTCATGGCCGGGCTTGTCTACGGGATCAGTCCGACGGATCCAACTACGTTCGCCGCGATCTCGGCCAGTATGCTGGTCGTTGCGATGGCCGCGTGCTACTTGCCGGCCAGACGGGCCACCAGAGTCGATCCGATGGTCGTGCTGAAGGGAGAGTAGTGCTGATCTGCATTCATGATAGCCGGGCCGCCGAAACGACGTCCACTCACTGACTCCGATCGATCACGAACCGACGGGACGCTACGATGAACGAGAGTATTGCATCGCTCGCGAGGAAGCGAGTCCGGTCCATTACCGGCATTGTCCTCGCGTTGTTTTGGCAGCTCTTTGTCACGCCGCAGCTGTGCGGCCAGTCCGCGCCCCTCAGCCAGGCCACCACCCAGCCGCAAGAACGCGAGTCGTTTCTAGATCGGATCGTTCACCTCGAGCCGAAGCTTGTCACGGAGATCCCCGAAACACCAGGCTGGGAGGAGCAGCTCGACCTCACCGTGCGCCGAGTCTCGGTGGGTGATGCCGAGCTTTACGTCGAGGAGGAGGGGTCCGGCGTTCCGATCGTTCTGCTCCACGCAGGACCCGGCGGCACGCACCACGGGTTCCACCCGTGGTTCGGCCGCGCTCGGGACTATGCCCGCGTTATCTACTACGATCAGCGGGGCTGCGGCCTCTCCGACTACGAACCGGGTGAATCCGGCTACTCGGTCGACCAAGCCGTCGAAGACTTGGACGCTCTGCGTGCGGCGCTCGGCATCGACGAGTGGGTCTTGGTAGGGTTCTCCTATGGCGGATTCCTCGCCCAGTACTACACCACGGTGTACCCGCAGCACGTGGCGGGCCTGATCCTAGTAGGGGCAGAGCCCGGCATGTGGACCGACCTCGGTCCTTCGCGGCAGTATGACTACATATCTCGGGAAGAGCACGACCGGATGGAGGCAATCGGCGCACGGCTGCGCCAACTCCAGGCGGCCGAGGGTTGGTCGTACCGTAAGCACGTTCAGTTGATCGTCTACAACAACTTCCTGAACGGCGACTGGAAACGCCAGCATTACTACCGACCGTCGCCGCAGAAGGTTGCCCAGATCGCCCTCCATGAGTGGGTGCAAGACGAGCGCTTCCGCTCGGCCATCGGCAACACCAAGGACAACGTAGACTTGTCCGGGGCCTTCGATCAGAACCCGATCCCCACGTTGATCCTCGAAGGCAAGTGGGACATGACGTGGGGCGACGCCAAGCCGACGATCCTCTCCCGAAACCACCCGAAGGCGCGCATGGTCGTCATCGAGAATGCGGCCCACTCCATCTACGATGAAAATCCCGACGCCTTCTTCACCGTCCTCGAGGCCTTCCTCGGGAGCCTCTCTCCTGTCACTCAAGCCAGCCGCCAGCGCTTCGCCCGTTACCTGACCGAGTGGCGGGCGTGCCGGACGGAGTCACTTTCGTACGTAGCGCGGAATGCCGGTGACGGGATCAGCGGAAGCCGCCGGTTGGCAGAGGTCTACAGCCGCGACAAGTTGGATCATTCGGCCCCCTGGTTCGAACTGACGCGCATCGGCTTCGCCCTCTATGACGTGGCGAACCACGAGGAAGCCCTCCACGTGTTCAGCGTCCTCGAGCGCGCGGCCGCTACGCGGGGCGATCGGGGCTCAATCGCCCTCGGGCTCATCTGGCAGGGTCACATGCTCGATCTGCTGGGGCGACGGGAAGAAGCGCTGGCCCGATACCAACGGGTCCTGGATTTGGGCTACGACGGTTGGATGCGGCACGACCAGTACGGCCTGAGAATCGTCTATCTACCACACGCCGCCGAACGTCTCGAGACGCCTTTCCGTCGGGTGGAGAACACTTGGCCGTAGAACGCGGCGAGCCGCATAGCTGAAGCGCCACACATGGAGCCGGATCACCCTGAGCGGTTATCACCCGATCCGGGTGTGTCCGCTGTTGCTCAACCTTATCGGATCACCCACGAGGTTGAGGTCATTTCGGACCGTCGCGTCGAGAAGGGGAAACCGCTCTTCCGCATCAGAAACGCGGACCGACGCGTCACACTCAACTCGCCGGTCAGCGGGACGCGATTGGTCCGGCTCCGTGATGGCCGGGTGCACATCCCTTGAGCCGGTCTCAGCACGACTATTGTTCATCGCATGGCCTATAGGTGGCCTCGGATTCTGCGTGTCAGCAAGCGGGTTGCCGCTCCAGACGGCCCGGCCTAGAGTGCAGCCATGATCACTCGAGCGCCCGTGCGGATCGATTTCGCCGGCGGCTGGACCGACGTACCGCCGTATTCAGCACGCCACGGCGGCGCCGTGGTCAATGCAGCAGTCGCATTGTACGTTCTCGTCGACGTTCACAAGCGCGCCGCCGGCATCCGTCTCGCCTCCGCCGACCTGGGTCAGTCGCTCGAGGTCGAGTCGACCCGCGAGCTGATTTACGACGGGAAGCTCGATCTGATCAAGGCCGCGGTGAGGCACAGCGGATTGA
Source organism: uncultured Gemmatimonadota bacterium (assembly GCA_964345885.1). GTDB lineage: Bacteria > Gemmatimonadota > Gemmatimonadetes > Palauibacterales > KS3-K002. The sequence continues at coordinate 66,677 of CAYFSW010000083.1, forward strand.
GCGCGGGCTGGGAGGTCAGCACTCGCAGCACGGTGCCGGCCGGCAGCGGCCTCGGTGCTTCGGGCGCCCTTGGCGTGGCCCTGATCACAGCGGCCCATGCAGCCGTCGGCGCGGGGCTCGAGCCCGAGTCGGCGGCGGAGCTGGCCCACCTGCTGGAGACCGAGGAACTGAAGGTGGCCGGCGGTAAACAGGATCAATACGCCGCCGCGCTGGGCGGCTTTCTGTCCATCGAGTTCCGGGACCCGGAGGTGAGGGCCACGCGCCTGAAGTTGGAGCCCCGGTTCCTGCGCGAACTCGAGTCGCGGCTCATCCTCTACCACACGGGCACTTCGCGCATCTCGGGAGACATGATCGCGCGCGTCATGCGCGGGTTCGAGTCGGGCGATCGGAAGATCGTAGAGGCCTTCGACGGCATGTATGACGCCGCCCTCGCCGCCCGTGACGCGCTGGCGGCAGCCGACATCGACGCGTTGGCGGAGGTTGTGGAAGCGAACTGGCGGAACCAGCAGGCGCTGGACGCCGGGCAGATCACGGCGACGGTGGAGCGGATCGAGGCTGCGGCCAAGGCCGCCGGTGCCATCGGCGGCAAGGCGTGCGGGGCGGGCGCAGGCGGCTGCATGCTATTTGTGGTGCGCCACGACGCGGCCGAGGCGGTGAAGACGGCGGTGCAAGCCGCCGGCGGAACACTGTTGCCGGTGAGCTTCGACTTCGAAGGCGTGAGGAGCGTGCCCGCGGAGTGAGCTATCCCGCCCTTGCCTGATCGCCGCGCTCGTAACGGCGCCGCCCGCCGAGACTTGCTCGCGCGTCCTCCTCGCAGCACTTAGGTTGATGCCCGAGTCCCCTAGAAGAAGAAGA
>CAYFSW010000084.1:0-40504 GCA_964345885.1 uncultured Gemmatimonadota bacterium
GCGTGTCGTTCCCCGCCATCAGCGGGCCCTCGCGAAACAGGACCTCTTGGGCCGGGGACTCGGCGGCGACGTGCAGACCGAGGACGGCATCGACGCCCTCCATCGCACCATCCTCGATCATGCGCTGCGCGCCGCCCACGTTGTGCTCGTCCGTCACCTCCTCGGAGGGTTGGAAGATCAGGCGAACGCGGCCGGGCGGGAGATCACCGCTCCGCTCGCTCTCCGCCAGCAGCATCGCGGCGCCCAGCAGGCAGGTGACGTGCGCGTCGTGACCGCAGGCGTGCATGACGCCGTCGACCTGCGAACGGTAGGGTACGTCGTTCGCCTCCTGGATTGGGAGCGCGTCCATATCGGCGCGAAGCGCCACCGTGCGGCCGTCCCCACTGCCCAATTCGCCGATGCAGCCGGTGACCCCGACCTGGGTGCGCACCTCGTAGCCCAGGCTTTTCAACTTGTCGGCGATCAGTTCCGCGGTTCGGGTTTCCCGGAAGGAGAGCTCGGGGTGAGCGTGGATATCGCGCCGGATCTCGATGAGGTCGCCGGCGAGCTCCTTGGCTCTGGAGAGCAGCTCCATTTTCCTCCCTTGTAGTCTTTTTGAGCGAACCTGCGAAGGTTAGGTTTCTCGGCATACTTCGGCAACGGTGGACCATGGCAGACGATCTGTTCGACCCCAGGCTCACAGAGCACGGGAACCCGAGGACGCGGGACATCGACCTCGCTGATGCGTTGGGAATCGTCGATCTCATCAACGCTGAGGACGCTGGCGTGTCCGGCGCGGTGCTCGCCGAGCGTGAGCGGCTCGCCGAGGCGATCGAGATCGCGGTGGAATGCTTCAAGCAGGGTGGCCGCCTTATCTATGTGGGCGCGGGGACCAGCGGTCGCCTGGGTGTGCTCGATGCGACCGAGTGTCCACCGACCTTCGGCACCGACCCGGAGATGGTGCAGGGAATCATAGCTGGGGGCGCCGCGGCGCTTACCCGTAGTCAGGAGGGTGCGGAGGATTGCGTCGAGGACGGCGTGGCGGCCATCGACGAGGCGAAGGTGGGGCCTGACGACTTCGTCTTCGGCATCGCCACCTCGAGCACGACGCCCTACGTGCGGGCGGCACTCGCCCGGGCGGCGGAACGCGACGCGCGGACCGGATTTCTCTGCTGTACCGAGCCGGGTGAGGAGATGCGGGGGCTGGTCGATGTATGCATCGTGCCGCTGGTGGGCCCTGAGGTCATCGCCGGCTCGACGCGCATGAAGGCGGGTACGGCGACGAAGCTGGTGCTCAACACCCTGACAACCGGTGCGATGATCCGGCTGGGCAAGGTCTATGGCAATCTGATGGTCGACCTGCAGGTGTGGAGCGAGAAGTTGATCGACCGCAGTGCCCGCATCATGATGGCGGCCACGGGCTGCTCTAGAGAAGAGGCGCTGCCGTGCATCGACGAGGCTGGCGGCTCGCTCAAGCTGGCGGTCGTGATGAAGGGAGCTGCCGTAAATCGCGGGATGGCCTCCCTCTATCTGGCCGAGTCGGACGGCTTCGTGCGCAGGGCGCTCGAGCTGGCCCGGGCGGTCGACGATTCGGACGATCCCTACCGGCACTACCCGATCGCACCGCCGGACGAGGCGAGCATGGAGCTCGTGAGGTCCGCGCTCCTTGGTCTCCTCGACTCGCTTTCCGAAATCGTCTCCGATCTCTCCGACGAACGATTACGCGAAAGACCCGAGGCCAAGAAGTGGTGTGTCAAGGAACAGATCGAGCATCTGCGGGTGGCAGATCATTTCTTCATCGGCAGGATCACCGCCATCCTGAACGAGGATGAACCCCTCATCGCCGATCGCGACGATGAAGTGGAGAACCGCAAGATCAGCGATAGTGGTGCGCGGGATGCAGCGATCGGTGAGCTGATCGGAAAGTTCGCGGAAAGTCGAACCGCGCTGTCTGGATCGATGGAAGGTGCGGCCACCGAGCGCTGGTCGCGCGTGGGTCGGCACGAAGTGTTCGGGCCGATCTCTATCTATCAGTTGCTGCGCCATTGCATCTGGCACGATCACCGTCACCTAGAGGCGATCCGGCGCCTCGTCAGCGACTAGCGCCGTGAGTCTTCGTTATCTGGGCCTCATGTCAGGGACTTCTCTGGACGGCGTCGACGCGGCGCTGGTTCAGGTGGACGAACGGGACGGACGTCTGGGAGCGTACGTCGAAGCGTTCAGCAGCACCGCGTACAAACCCGAACAGCGTGCGGCGATTAAAGGAGGGCTGGAAGGCGGACCGCGGGAGCTGTGCCGCCTCAACGTCGATCTCGGCGGTTGGTTCGCCGACGCAGCGCTCGGGTTGCTCGACAGTGCGAGTGTGACGCCCGCCGAGCTGACCGCGGTTGGCTCGCACGGCCAGACCATCTGGCACGAACCACCGGGCGACGGCACCCCGGGCGCCACGTTACAACTCGGCGAACCGGCCGTGATCGCTGAGCGCTTGGGTGTGCCGGTGATTTCGGACTTCCGAGCGCGCGACGTCGCGGCGGGCGGCCACGGCGCGCCGCTCGTGCCGATTGTCGACCAGCTGATCTTCTCGACGCCAGACGGCCGACGTGCGCTCCAGAATATCGGCGGGATCGCCAACGTGACACTGCTGCCGCCGGAGGGATCGAGCGAGCCCGTCGTCGCATTCGATACGGGGCCGGGCGTGGCGGTGATCGACGCGGTGGTCGAGATCGTGAGCGATGGCGCCGAGCCGTACGATCTCGATGGGCGCCGTGCCTCGAGGGGACGGCCGAACGAGAAGCTGCTGACTCTGCTGCTCGCCGACGATTACTTCGGCAGGGCGCCACCAAAGTCGACGGGGCGCGAGCGCTACGGCGCCGACTACGCGACGGAAGTAAGTCGGAAGGGTGGTGAGCTAGGGCTGTCCGCGGACGACCTGGTGGCCACGGTCACCGCGTTGACGGCGCGGACGATCGCGAACGCTTACCGCGATTTCTTTGCCGCAGTAGCTGGCCCGGACGAGTGCGTGGTCTCTGGTGGCGGCGCCCGCAACCCGACGCTGATGCAGATGCTGGTCGAGGCGCTCGACCCCGTACCCGTGACCGACCTGTCAGCGCTCGGTTGGGATCCCGACGCCAAGGAAGCGGCGGCCTTCGCCATCCTCGCCCACCTTCACCAAGCCGGTAGGTCCGGCAACCTACCCAGCGTTACCGGTGCCGCCGGTCCCCGCGTTCTCGGGAAGTTGACGCCGCCATGAATCCGGCCCGTCTCGTATTTCCAGCGATCCGCTGGGGTGACCGCAACGTGGAGAAGGTCTGGCGCGAACTGCGCCGCAGTCTCGACCTCGGGGTGGGCGGCTTCGTCGTCTTTGGGGGCAGCGTAAGCGGTATGCGGGAGCTGGTGGCGCGCACCCAGGAGCGCGAGGGCCGACCGGTGTTGTTCGCCGCCGACCTGGAGCGCGGCGCCGCTCAGCAGTTGGAGGGTGCGACGCCACTGCCGCCGGCCGCGGCGCTGGCGGCGACGGATGCCGCGGCGCTGTTGGACGCGGCGCGAATCACCGCACAGGAAGCGGCCGCCGCCGGGATCGGCTGGGTGCTCGCTCCTGTCGCCGATCTGGATGTCGAGTCGCTGAACCCTATCGTCGGGAGTCGGAGCTTTGGGTCCGAGCCGGCAATCGTGGCGGAACGCGTGCGCGCCTGGGTGGCGACGGTTCAAGAGGAAGGCATACATGCCTGCGCGAAGCACTTCCCGGGCCACGGTCGCACGACGGCCGACTCGCACAGCGAGCTTCCCACAGTCAGGTGGACGCGCGAGACTCTCGAGGCCGACCTGCTGCCGTTCCGCGCCGCGGTGGAGGCCGAGGTCAGCTCGGTGATGCTGGCCCACGTGAGCTATCCGGCACTCGATCCCTCGGGCGCACCGGCCAGCCTCTCTCGCAAGATCGTGAACCTGCTGCGCCGGGAGATGCGGTTCGACGGGCTCATCGCCACCGACGCGCTGATTATGGGTGCGGTATCGGCGGCCGCCCGTTCCGAGACGCAGGCAGCGGTCGAGGCGGTGCGTGCCGGATGCGATGTATTGCTCTACCCCTCATCGCCGGCGGAAACGGTCGCGGCGCTCGAGGCGGCACTCGTCACGAAGGAACTCGACCGCCGGCTGGTCGCCCGATCGGTCGAGCGCGTCGAGCTCGCCGGGCAAACGGCGAACGTCGTCAGCGACGATCAGGCCCCCGGCCCGAGCCACGCCCGCGCTCTGGAGATGGCCGCGGCCTCGATCAGAACGTTGGGTGGCATGCCCCCGCACCCGCGGCTGGGACAGACGTTCCGGCTCCATACAGTGGACGACGACGTCGTCGACCTCCCGGAATCGCTCGCCGGGCCGGGCACCAAGCAGCCGGACCGCGGTCGGCTGGGTGAAGCCTTACGTGAGCGTGGCGCCGCGACGGTCGGTCCCGAGTCGGAAACACCGGCGGCCGACCTGGTCGCCGTGTTCTCGGACGTGAGAGGTTGGAAGCGGCGCTCCTGGCTCGCACCCGAGAGAGCGTGTGAAGTCAACCGGGTACTCGAGCGCGCCCCCGACGCGACGGTCATCATCTTTGGCCACCCGCGCCTGGCTCAGCAACTGCCCGGCGCCCGCAACGTGCTGTGTGCCTGGTGTGGCGATCCGCTCATGCAGGAGGCGGCCGCCGAACACCTGCAGGGCGGCCGGTCCGGATGAATGCCGTCGACTGGCTGGTAATCGCCGCATACCTGATCGGCACACTTCTCGTCGGTATCTGGTTCTCGCGGCGCGGTGCCAGGAGCTTCGCCGAATTCTTCGTCAGTGGACGCGCGCTCCCCTGGTGGCTGGCAGGGACCTCGATGGCTGCCACCACGTTCAGCGTCGACACACCGCTCTACGTCACCGGCCTCGTGGCGCGCCGCGGCATCGCCGGCAATTGGGAGTGGTGGGCTTTCGCCATCACTCACGTGCTGATGATCTATCTCTTCGCTCGCCTTTGGCGCCGCAGCGAAGTCGTCACCGATGTCGAGCTCACCGAGCTGCGTTACGGCGGCAAGCCGGCGGCCCTACTGCGTGGTGCCCGCGCCTTCATCTTCGCTGTGCCCATCAACTGCATCGGAATGGGCTACGCCATGCTGGCGATGCGGAAGGTGATCGAGGCGCTCGGCCTCTGGGATGCGCTGGCGATCGATGTGCCGGGCGAGCCGCGGCTCTGGATCGTCGTTGCGCTGTCGATCTTCGTGCTCGTCTACGCCGGCTTGGCCGGCCTCTGGGGTGTCGTGACAACCGACTTCATCCAGTTCGGACTCGCCTTGGTCGGCGCCTTGATCGTTGTAGCCTTCGCACTGCCCGACGTCGGCGGCATAGCCGGCATCAAGACAACCCTCACCCAGCAGGGTTTGAGCGACCGGCTCGACTTCATGCCCTGGTCCGATGTCGCCCAACTGTCGATGACCACGTTCCTCGCCTACATCGGAATTCAGTGGTGGGCGTTCCGCAACACCGATGGCGGCGGCATGTTCATCCAGCGCTTCATCTCATCGAAGACCGAGGAGGACGCGCAGAAGGCGGCCTGGCTGTTCAACGTGCTGCACTACGTCGTCCGCACTTGGCCGTGGATTGTCGTGGCACTGGTCGCCCTGATCCTCTACCCGACGCTCGCCGACCCGGAAATCGGCTATATCCAGCTGATGCTCGACTACCTGCCCGCCGGCTTGCTGGGTCTAGTGGTTGCCTCTTTCCTTGCTGCCTTCATGTCGACGGTGTCGACGCTGATCAATTGGGGCGCATCGTACATCGTCAACGACCTCTACGTGCGTTGGGCTCACCCCGAAGCCCGAGACAGTGAGAAGGTACTGGTGGGTCGCCTGGCGTCGGTGGGCATCGTGACGCTGGCGGCGACGGCCGCGTTCTTCGCTCAGGATATCGGGACCGTCTTCCGCTTCATGATCGCCATCGGCACCGGGCCCGGCGCGGTGCTCATCTTGAGGTGGTTTTGGTGGCGGGTGAACGCCTGGAGTGAGCTGGCGGCGATGCTCGCCGGTATACTGATCGCTCTGCTGTCCTATTTGCCGACCTTCGGCGAGATCGACTTCGGCGTGCGGTTGGCGGTGACGGCGTTCGGCTCGCTGGCCGTCTGGCTGCCGACCATGCTGCTCACGCGGCCCGAGTCGGAGGAGACGCTGGCGGAGTTTTACCGGCGCACGCGGCCTGGTGGCCCGGGCTGGCGGCGCCAGCAGCGAATCACCGGCCTCACACCGCTACAGGACCTGGGCGCCGACGTGCGATCCGGGGTCCTCGGCGTCGTGCTGCTGTTCGCCTTGCTGTTCGGAGTCGGTTGGCTTGTCCTCGGGTTCTTGGGACGCGGCGCGGCGATGTTCGGATTGGCCGCGGTGACCTTCCTGCTGTTAGCATGGTCGCATCGCCGAGACTCTTTGACCGGCGGGAAGCGTGGGTCGTACATTGCGGCACCGTGAGAACTGAGGCCCGTTCCGAGGAGATGGAGCGTGCCGTAGCCGGTGCGAGGCAAATGCGATCGGGTGCGGCGCTTCTTTTGACCGCCGTCGCATGTGCCGCGTGTACGGCGCGCGCGCCGGGGCCACTGGGCCCGCCGCCCATACCGCCGCGCAGTGGCCCCCTCGCCATCGATATCGTCTACCCGGCCGACAGCAGCTTCATCGCGGCCCGGGACTCCAACTTCATCTTCGGCTCGGTCGGCCACGGCAACGCGCAGTTGACGATCAACGGCGAGCGCGTCCGGGTAGAGCCGAACGGCGCCTTCATCGCCTGGCTGCCCGTGCCGGCGTCGCCGGAGGACACGCTGGCGCGGTACGAGCTTGCGGCCACCCTCGGGACACAGCATGCCCGCGAAGTCCGAACAGTCTTCCTGCCCCGTCCGGTCGTACCGCTAGCACGCGACTCGGCGGTCATCGACGCGAGCAGCGTTGTGCCCAGCGGCGCGTGGTGGCTACGGGAGGGAGAGATCATCCCGATCCGCGTGCGCGCATCGCCCGGCGCAAGCGTTCGCCTGTTGTTGCCGGAGGGTGATGCGTTGCCGCTCGCTGAACTGAATCATCTCGAGGACGGAAGCGAAGCCGCGAATTGGGCCTTCGGCCGCATCCCAACTACGGGCGCAGCGACGCCGGGAACCGGCGTATACGAGGGTGAGCTGATCGTGCAGGCGCCGCTGGGCCGCGGCAGGTTGAGCCCAGACCTCCCGCCCGGACCTGCAGGCCTCCCTGAGCTTACTCACTACTGCGCGCCGCCGCCGCCGGATACCGTGGAGGTCGGCGACAGTCTGGGGGTCGTTACGGATTCAACCGAGACACCGCGCTCCGAGGCGGCCGGCGCCGTGGCGGTCGTGGAGGAGGCGCTCGCCGAAGCAGACGTGCCTTCGCAGTGCGCACGACTCGAGGTCATCGTCGCCGATGATACCGCGCGCACGCCGCTGCCGCTCGATCTCTGGGTCCTCGGGGGAAGGGGACCGGTCGTCGAGCTGCGAGAAGAACCGGCGGGTACTGGGCGCGACGGCTTCGTGATCGGCCGCGCCGGGCCGGGCGCTACGAGCTACTGGCAGTGGGCCGACGGCGTGCGCGCCCGTGTCACAGGTCGACGCAATGGAACGATACGGATCGCCCTCGATGCGCGAACCGAAGCCTGGGTGGCGGCGGATGAGGTCGTCTGGTTGAGTGGCGCGTCGCTGCCCCAGCGGGCAAGAGTCGGGACGGTGAGGTTCTCCGGCGCACCCGACCGGCTTCGGGTCGACGTCTCGGTCGCCGACCCACTACCGTACAAGGTCGAGGTCGACGGCGAGCGTATGACGCTCACTCTCTACGGTGCCTACTCGGACACCGACTGGTTGCAGTACGGCCGGCGCGATCCCTTCCTGAAGGCGGCCCGCTGGGAACAGATCACCTCCGACCGCTATGTCCTCTGCATCGATCTAAGGCAACAGCCGTGGGGCTACCGCGCACATTACCGGCGTGACGCTCTCGTTCTCGAGATCCGCAAGCCGCCGTTAATTGATCCGGAACGACCGCTCGCCGGTCGGACCGTGGTGGTGGATCCGGGTCACCCGCCGGCGGGTGCAACGGGGCCGACACGCCTATACGAAGGCGAGGCCAATCTGGCCATCGCTTTCAAGCTAAAGAGACTGTTGGAAGGGGAAGGAGCCCGCGTGATCTTGACGCGCGCCGACCGCAGCATCGTTCGACTATACGATCGCACCAACCTGGCCGAACTACTTGATGCGGAGCTGCTCGTCTCGATTCACAACAACGCGCTACCCGACGGAGTCAATCCGTTCGGGCGTCACGGGACGAGCGTCTACTACTTTCACCGCCACTCGCTGGATCTGGCCCGTTCACTCCAACAGAGCCTGCTCGAGACGATGGGTCTCCGCGACCTCGGCTTCGGCCGCAGCAGCCTCGCACTGGTAAGGCCTACCTGGATGCTCGCCGTGCTCACCGAGGGAGCGTTTATGATGATCCCCGACCAGGAGGCGGGACTGAGGGACCCGGTCTACCAGGAGGCGTACGCGCGTGGCGTGCTCCTCGGAATTCGCGAGTTCTTGCTCGGGGCGGCCGGTCGGTGATCGGTATGCGGTGTGCCGTATGCCGTAGCTCCAAACTCCACCACACACTGCATAGTGCACACCGCACACCAGCCTGAGGAGACCGGTTTGGCACAGGAACTGAGACCGCGTATTCACCCAGACGCCTTCATAGCGCCAACCGCCACCGTCCTCGGCCGGGTGACCGTGGCGCGCGAGGCGAGCGTCTGGTTCGGCTGCGTCGTGAGGGGTGACATCGAGCCCATCACAATCGGCGAGCAGACCAACATCCAGGACAATACCGTGGTCCATATCGATCCCGGCTTGCCAACCCGCATCGGTGCCCGTGTCGGCGTCGGCCATCGCAGCCTCATCCACGGCTGCGTCATCGAGGACGAATGCCTCATCGGGATGGGCGCTACTGTGCTCAGCGGTGCCGTCATCGGGACGGGCTCCGTCATCGCCGCCGGTGCTCTGATCACCGAGGGTACTCGAGTGCCGGCCGGCTCACTCGTCATGGGTGTGCCCGCCAAAGTCGTGCGACCTGTCGACGATGAGCTGCGCTCCCGAATCGAACTCACTTGGCGCGACTATGTGCGGCTGGCCCGGGCTCACAAAGCCGGCCGCTTCCCGCCCGCTAAGTAGTTGTCAACAAAAAGGTTAGAGCGGTGGGCCGGCTTGGCCCATCCTGCCGGGTCGTGGGACCAAAGAACCTTGACCAAACCGGGAGGGGGCCCTATATTTGGGGTCGCCGGTTGAATGCGGTACTACATATAGTGGGCAGCACCTGTACCGGGACGCGAGTGGCCTCCTCCCCCGCCACCAGCCAGGGGGCCAGAGCGAAATCAGGTTCAAGCCAACAGATAGAATAATCCGGGAGAAAGTTGGCGCGGCGGACGCGCTCAGGTCTTTTATTTCCTTAAGCACTCGCTGACAATTGCAGACTCAAGGACGGAGAGGGACGGAGAGATATCGTTCGATGACGGCCACGGTCGCTGCTAAGGGTAGGGAAATCGAGCTGCCGGTGGCACCGCCGGCGGGTTTGCCCGATCCGGATCTGAGCGAGAACGCCATCACGGTGCTGGAGCGCCGCTACCTGGTGAAGGACGACGAGCTGCGTCCGATTGAGACACCCAGGGAGCTGTTCTGGCGGGTGGCGCGGGCGGTGGCGGCGGTCGATTTGCAGTATGGAACGAGCGGAGCGGAGGCGCAGCAGTCAGCGGAGCGGTTTTATCACATTATGGCCGACGGGCAGTTCGAGCCGAACTCGCCGACGTTGATGAACGCGGGTCGTCCGTTGGGCCAGCTTTCAGCCTGTTTCGTGCTGCCGGTGGAGGATTCCCTGGAAGGGATCTATACGACGCTGCGGAACATGGCGCTGATTCATCAGTCCGGGGGCGGCACCGGGTTCGGGTTTTCGCGGCTCCGGCCCAGCGGGGATGTGGTGAGGTCGACGATGGGTGTCGCCTCCGGACCGGTATCCTTCATGGAAGTCTACGACGCGTCGACGGAGGCGGTGAAGCAAGGTGGTACGCGGCGCGGGGCGAACATGGGGATCCTGCGGGTAGACCACCCGGATATTCTGAATTTCATCGCCTGCAAGAGCGATAACAGCCGGGTCACGAACTTTAACATCTCGGTGGCCGTGACCGACGAGTTTATGCGCGCGGTGCAGGCGGATGACGAGTATGACCTAGTCAGCCCGCGGAACGGGGAAGTAGTGGCTCGACAGCGAGCCCGGGATGTGTTCGACAAGATCGTCGAGGGAGCGTGGGCCAACGGCGAGCCTGGCGTCTTTTTCGTAGACCAGGCGAACTACTACAACCCGGTTCCGCATCTGGGCTCCTACGAGGCGACGAACCCATGCGGCGAACAGCCGCTCTTACCCTTCGACGTGTGCAACCTGGGATCGATCAACTTGGGTGCGTTCGTCAAGGAAGGGATTGTGGATTGGGATGGGCTGCGCCAGGCGGTCCACACGTCGACGCATTTCCTCGACAACGTGATCGATGCGAACCGATACCCGCTTCCGGAGATCACCGACCTGGCGCAGCGAATTAGGCGGATCGGCCTCGGCGTGATGGGCTGGGCCGACATGTTGGTGAGGCTCGAGATCGCGTACGGCTCCGACGAATCGTTGGAGCTGGCCGGGCGCGTCATGCAGTTCGTGGACGAGGAGGCGAAGGTCGAGTCGGAGCGGTTGGCTGCGCTACGCGGCGTCTTTCCCGAGTGGGACCGCTCGATCTGGGGGCCCGACGCGACGTGTGCGCGAGCCGCGAGCGGCAACAGGGTGCGTGCGGAGCGCCGTCTGCGCAACTGTAATCTGACGACAGTCGCCCCGACGGGGACGATCTCGATCATCGCGGGATGCTCGGGCGGCATCGAGCCGCTGTTCGCAGTGGCGTTCATGCGGAATCAGGCGGGCACATTGATGCCCGATGTCAATGACGATTTTGTGGCCCTCGCACGTCGGCAGGGGTGGTACTCGGATCAACTTATGGAGCGGATCGCGTGCGAGGGCCACATTCATTTCGATGGGGTTCCGGAGCAGGTGCGACAGGTGTTCGTCACTGCTCACGACGTGTCTCCGGAGCAGCACGTCCGGATGCAGGCGGCGTTCCAACGATACGTGGACAGCGCCATATCGAAGACCTGCAACTTCCCGGCCGCTGCGAGTCCCGCTTACGTCCGTGCCATCTACGAGCTGGCCTACGAGCTCGGCTGCAAGGGCGTGACCGTCTATCGCGACGGCTCTCGGGAAGGCCAGGTGTTGTCCACGGGCAAGACAGCAGAGGCGGTTGTGAAGTCATTCGACAGTGTCAAGAACATGAGCTCGGTCTCAGAGGTTGGGCGGAAGGGCGAAGACGTGGCAGGGGATGCTGGAGTCGCCTCTGGGGCCGAGCTCGCCAGTTTGGAGCGGGCGGCCGAGAACCAGCAGCTACGGGCCGAGCTCGAGTTGTTGGCGAAGGACAACGAACGGTTGAAGCGTGAGTTATCCGCCAAACAGGGCGAGCTCATGGGCAAGCCGTTCGTGCGCGAGCGGCCTGATAAGCTGCGGGGTGTCACGCGGAAAATGCTGTCACCGCTAGGCACGCTTTACGTGACGATCAACGAGGACGAGAAGGGCCGGCCTTTCGAGGTCTTCACCACGCTGGGCAAGGCCGGTGGTGCCGCGATGGCCGACGCCGAAGCGATCAGTCGGTTGATCTCACTGGCGCTACGCAGCGGTGTTCCGCTCAGCACGATCAGCAAGCAGCTGCGCGGTATTTCCTGCGACCGGGCCGTGGGCTTCGGTGCCAAGAAGATCCTCTCGGTCCCGGACGCCGTCGCCCTGGCCATCGAGGAATACCTGGTCGAGAAGGAAGGCGAACAGCAGGTGCTGCCGCTCACAGATCCGCAGACCGGCTCTAAGGGTAACGGCGGCACCCAGAGTGCCGAGCCACCCAACATAGGCCGGGGTCTTTTCGACGACCCGACCAAGCACTTCGGCCGGGACATCAAAGCATTCATCGAGACCTGCCCCGACTGCGGGTTTTCGCTCCAGTTTGCCGAGGGGTGCATGAAGTGCACCGCCTGCGGCTACTCGGAGTGCGGCTAACCGATAGCAGTCCCCCACCGTTGTCCGGCCAATAAGGGCGCCCATTGGGCGCCCTTCCCCATCCTGTGGTATGGGAGTCCGTGGAATCCGTGGACTCGGGGAACTCGGGAGTCGGATTCCCAGAGTCCCGAATTCCCGAACACCACCGACTCCACGGATGCCTCGGATTCCCCGCTCCCTGACTCAGAACCCCCCGACACTCCATTCCCGAAACTCCGAAAAACCGAATCCCGGAATCCCTGAATCCCCGAATCTCCAACTCCCACCTTCCCGGCTGAAACTTCTTGCTTTCCCCTGTTGTTTCTCTTGTGGAGGTTGTCCTGGGTCCGCCTCGGGCCAGTGCACCGAGGATGCCAGCAAGCGAGGTCAAACCGCATGGCGCAGGCATTCGAAGAGCTGATTGGAACTCATCTGGACGATGTGTACTCGGCCGCCCTCTGTTTCACGCTCGACGAGGGCCGGGCCGAAGAGCTGGTCCAGGAAGCGTCGATCCGAGCGTTCCACGAGTACCCGCATAGACAGCGTGGTGCTGATTTTCGGCACTTGATGTTGGGGGCCTTGGTGTCGACGTACTTGCAGAGACAGCGGCGCTGTGGGCGTGACCCATTGGCACCGGACGGTGGGCTGTACGACGAGAGGGTGCCAGGCACGGAGCGGATGCCGATCGAGCCATTCCCCGAACTCGGATCGCCGGGCTATCGGGTGCTGCTCGATTGGTTTTCACGCGTCTGGGAGCAGCTAGACGACGGTGACCGGATGATTCTTTGGCTGGCGGACGTGGAGCGACTGAGGCACCGGCGCGTCGCCGAGATGACCGGTCTCGACGTGGAAGAGGTGCGGGCCCGGCACTACCGAGCCCGGCGAAATCTAAGTCGCAGCGCGGCTCGCGAGCTGGGCCGCCGGGCAAGCGGAGGTGCAAAGGTCTGATGGTAGACTGCCGCGAAGCTCGCAGGATTCTCTGGCCCGCCGACGGCCTGCGTGTCGGCGACGCCGAGGTCGAGGCGGCGCTCGCACACGCCGAGGAGTGCGTGTCGTGCTCCGAGTTCCTCGAGGAGGACCGGCGCGTGGCGCAGCTCATCCGCGACAGCGTGCCACGAGTGCGGGCGCCGCGCGAGCTGCGGGAGCGGCTCTACACGGCGCTGGCGCGTGAGCGAGCCGGCTCGCCCGCTTCGCCTCAGGTCAGACGTCACTGGCGGCAACCGGGGGTCGTGGCCGCCGTTTTGGTGGCCGGCCTCGCATTCGGCTTGGCCGGTCACTGGCTGGCCGGCGGTAACCGCGGTGCATCGGCGGCCACCGCTTTTGCGGAGGACTATCTGCGGCGCGTGGTTGAGCAGGACGAACTACGGACCGCGGACCGGCAGCAGATAGCAGCGTTCTTTGCCCGTGAGCTGGGTGTCGCGATGCCGCCGCCTAGCGTCCCCGAGTTCGAAGTACACCGCGCGACGATCTGCCTGATGAACGGCCGGCGTGGTGGTGTGGTCGAGTACGAGAGCCGAGGCCGTCAGCTCTCGTACTACCTCATCCCGCTCGAAGGCGAAGCGACGGTCGGGTTGTCGGGCGTCGATGCCGGGACGATTGGGCCGGTGTCGAGCGAGCTTGGCCTGAGTAGCGAGCGGGGCCTGGGGGTAGCGACCTGGTGGGACAACGGGCATCAGCACGCGCTGGTGGGCAACCTGCCGGCTGACGAGCTTAAGCGACTCGCACCGCTCTTCGCCTGTCCCTCCTCTCGTCTCTAGCCTTACCGCCCACCGGTCCACTACTTTATCGCCGCACTCATAACGGACGTTCAACAGCGGACCGGAGGGGCGTCTTGAGCAACGGCTCGGGAGTAATCACGTCGCTACAGGTCTGTCCGGGCCACGGCCTGGCGATGCGACGTGTAGAGCCAGCAGTCTTCATCGCCGACCTAGGGCTGGAAGGCTGCCGACATGCCGGGCCAAAGAGCCGGCGGCAGGTGCTGCTCATCGAGGAGGAGACGCTCGCCGCTCTCGGGCTCGAGACGGCAATTCTCAAAGAAAACGTCACGACCCGGGGCATCGATCTCACATCTCTCCCTAACGACACGCGCCTCCTGCTCGGCGACGAGGTTGAGCTGTGGGTCACCGGGCCGTGTCACCCTTGTAACCTGATGGACGAGATACGGGCCGGCCTGAAAGAGGAGCTGCGGGGCCGGCGCGGGGTGCTCGCCTGGGTGAAGACGGGTGGCCGAGTGAGGGTCGGAGATCGGATAGAGGCAAGGCCACCGGCAGAGTCCACAGGCGATGGCGTACTCTGAAGCACGGGCGCGAGACGCCACCACATTCAGAACGCGATGGGAAGAGATGGATAGTCTTACGGTGAGACGTTGCACGTCAGCTCTCTGCTTCGCCACGGTTGGCCTGCTGGCTGGTAGTGAATCGTATCCTCAGTCGGTCGAGGTCCACGGCGTCCGCAGCTATCGGACCTCTCACGAAGTCGAGATCGTCGAGGAACTGGTCGAGTTCCTCAGCCTTCCCAACAATGCTGCCGATACACCGGCGATACGACGGAACGCGGGAGCGATCCTCGAGATGATGGCGCGGCGCGGGATCGAGGGTCGGCTGCTGGAGACGGGCGGGGCGCCGTACGTCTACGGCGAGTTAAAGGTGCCGGGGGCGACGCGGACGATACTGTTCTATGCCCATTACGACGGCCAGGCGGTCGACACCAGTCGCTGGGTAGGGCACCATCCGTACGAGCCGGTGCTGCGCGATGGCGCACTGGAGGCTGGTGGCCGGATCATCGAGTTCCCGAGCCACGGGAGGTTCGAGAACGATTGGCGGATTTTCGCACGCTCTGCCTCGGACGATAAGTCGCCCATCGTTGCTATGATGGTCGCTCTCGATGCGATCCATGCCAACCTCTCGAAGCCTACCTCGAACCTCAAGTTCATCTTCGAGGGCGACGAGGAGGCGGGATCACCTTATCTCGGTTTCGTGGCCCGCGAGTACGGCGACTTGCTGGCTGCCGACCTGGCGATCGCCGCGGACGGACCGACTGATCCCTCGGGCTTGCCGACGATGAAGTTTGGCGCCCGCGGGATAGTCAGCGTAGAGATCACAACCTACGGGCCGCTGCGGCCGCTGCACAGCGGCCACTACGGCAACTGGGCTCCCAATCCAGCGATGCGGCTCGCTCAGCTGCTGGCTTCGATGAAGGACCCGGGTACCGGGCGTGTGCTGGTCGACGGGTTCTATGATGATGTCGTGGAGCTGAGCGAGTTCGAGCGCGCGGCGCTAGCGGCGGCGCCGAACGACGACGTGGAACGGATGCACGCGTTCGCTTTCGCCGAACCGGAGGCGCAGGGCCAGCGACTGGCGCTGATCAATCTGCCGTCATTGAACGTGCGGGGTCTGCGCAGCGCTTGGGTGGGCGGCGAAGCGCGCACCGTGGTCCCCGACCGGGCGATAGCCAGCATCGACTTACGGCTGGTGAAGAACATCGATCCGAGTGAGCAGTTGGAGCGCTTGATCGCGCACATCAAGAAGCTGGGGTATGAGGTCGTAGGCGAGGAGCCCGACCCCGAGACGCGGCGCCGGCATCCGAAGCTCGCCAGGGTCGTGAGCTCGGACGGCTATCCGGCCTATCGCACTCAGATGGACCTGCCGATCGCCCGAGCGCTGATCAGCTCGGTGGAAGAGCACATGGGGCAGAGCATGGTGAAGATCCCCACGTCGGGTGGCAGCGTTCCGCTGTATTGGTTCACCGACGTCCTCGGCCTGCCCACGGTGAGCGTCCCGATGGTCAATCATGACAACAACCAGCACAGCCCGAACGAGAATCTCCGGCTGGGTAATTTCTGGTCGGGGATCGAGCTCTACGCTTCGGTGATGATGATGCGCTGAACGAGAGGGCCGAGAGATGGCGGACCTGGAACTCATCCACGAGCTGCTGACCGCGGCGCAAACGAAGATCGTGCTGCTGGTGCTCGACGGACTGGGCGGCCTGGCGGTGAAGCCCGGCGGGCCCACCGAGCTCGAGGCAGCTGTGACGCCGAACCTCGATCGCTTGGCCGCCGAGGGTATCGTCGGGCTCCATCAGCCGGTGAGTCCCGGCATCACGCCGGGCAGCGGGCCCGGCCACATCGGGCTCTTCGGCTACGATGCGATCCGCTATCAGATCGGGCGCGGGGTTTTGGAGGCGCTGGGCGTCGACTTCGAGTTGCAGGCGACGGACCTGGCGGCGCGGGGCAACTTTTGCAGTGTGGACGCGGAAGGTAATATCACCGACCGTCGCGCCGGTCGGATTCCGACCGAGCACTGCGCCGAACTCTGCGCCGAGCTTCGCCAGATAGCGCTGCCTGGGGTGGAGCTGTTCGTCGAGCCGGTCCGCGAGCATCGTTTTCTGCTCGTGCTCCGGGGTGAGGGGCTGGCTGAGGGCGTAGCGGACACCGACCCCGGCCACACGGGTGTTCCGCCGCTCGACGTGACGGCGACGGATCCGGGAGCGGAAGCCGCCGCGGCCCTCGCCCGACGTTTCGTCGAAGAGGCAGGCGGCCGATTGGCCGGACGCGATCCGGCGAACATGATCACCCTGCGCGGGTTCGCGAAGAAGCCGGATTGGCCTCTCTTTCCGGAGACGTTTGGACTGCGCTCGGTGGCGGTCGCCCAGTACCCGATGTACCGCGGTGTCGCCAAGTTGGTTGGTATGGACTCGGTGGACGTGGGGCCGTCGCGCGACGACCTGTTCGAGACTCTGACGCGAGTCTGGCCCGATTACGACTTCGCTTTCGTTCATGTGAAGGACCCTGACAAGGCGGGTGAGGACGGCGACTTCGATCGCAAGGTAGAGGTCATCGAGGAGCTGGACGGCTACATACCGAGGATCGTCGATCTGCAGCCCGATGTGATTCTCGTCACCGGCGACCACTCCACTCCCGCGGCGTTGCGAAGCCACAGCTGGCACCCAGTACCCTTCTTGTTATGGTCGCCGACCTGCCGGCGCGACGAGGCGGACCGCTTCGGGGAGAAGTGGTGCCGTGGCGGCGAAGGAGGGTTGTGCCGCTCCGAAGACCTCATGCCGCTGGCGCTCGCCCACGCCGGGCGCCTGGCAAAGTACGGGGCCTAGGGGTGGTACGCCGGGTGCGCTGGGACACGCTCAGCTTCGACTGCTACGGAACTCTAGTAGACTGGGTCAGCGGCATCACCCGGGCCTTCAGCGAGGCTGCGGCGGGCGACGGCATCGAGCTCGCAGCGGATGATGTGATCGCCGCCTACCACGAGATTGAGCCGGAGGTGCAGTCGGACACCTACCGTCCCTACCGGGAGGTATTGGGCGAGACGGCGCTCCGGGTAGCTACGAGACTGGGTTGGCCCCTGGCGCCTGGGCGCACTGGGTTCCTCGCCGAGTCGCTGCCCGACTGGCCGGTCTTCGCCGATACGCGACCCGCGCTCGAGCGGTTGAAGTCGCGCTACGAGCTGGCGATCCTCTCGAACGTCGACGATGACTTGCTGCAGGCGACACTCCGTCGGATAGGAGTCGAGTTTGACTGGACGGTCACTGCGCAACAGGTCCGCGGCTACAAACCCGGACACGCACATTTCTTGGCAGCGCTCGAGCGACTCGACGGGGATCGCGGGCGTCTGCTACATGTGGCGCAAAGCAAGTTTCACGATATCCAGCCTTGCGGAGAGATAGGTATCGATTGCGTGTGGGTGAATAGGCAAGGGGAGGATCTGGACGAGGGGTTGGAGCCCGCCCAGGTGGTGAAGGATCTGGCAGAGTTGGTAAAGTGGCTGGGGGTCGGTGGACGGTAGTCAGGCTGCGGTATGCGATGTGAGGTGGAACCGTGTACGAGCTACGCCTACACCGCACACTGCACACCGATGATTGAGGCGTCACACGAACACGAAACGAGGAGTCATGACTGGGAGCGACCGAAAGAAACGGATCGTCATCATGGGCGCGGCAGGGCGCGACTTCCACGACTTCAACACTTACTTCCGGGGCAACCCCGACTATGAGGTCGTCGCATTCACCGCCACCCAGATTCCCAATATAGAGGGCCGGCTTTACCCTGCGGAGATCGCAGGGTCCGGTTACCCGAAGGGAGTACCGATCCTGCCCGAGGAGGAATTGGAAGCCGTTATCAAGCGTGAGCGGATCGACTTCTGCACTTTCTCGTATTCCGACGTCTCCCATGAGTACGTCATGCATATCGCCAGCCGTTGCCTCGCCGCGGGGGCCGGCCTCATGCTACTCGGACCACGGCAGACGCTAGTCGATTCCAAGTGGCCGGTGATCGCCGTCTGTGCCGTGCGCACCGGAGCAGGGAAGAGCCAGACGACCCGCTACATCGTCGATCGACTGCGCGAGTTTGGCCGTAAGCCGGTAGTCGTTCGGCATCCCATGCCTTACGGCGACCTCGTCAAACAGCGAGTGCAACGCTTCCAGACTTACGCGGACCTCGAGCGACACGAGGTCACGATCGAGGAACGCGAGGAGTACGAACCCCACCTGAGGGTGGGGACGATCGTCTATGCCGGCGTCGACTACGAGGCGATCCTCCGCCAGGCTGAAGGCGACGGCGATATCGTCCTCTGGGACGGCGGCAACAACGATCTCCCGTTCTTCCGGCCGGACCTGCATATCGTTGTCGCCGACCCACACAGGGCTGGACACGAGCTGATCTATCATCCCGGCGAGGCAAACCTGCGAATGGCAGATGTAGTGATCATCAACAAGGTGGGTTCGGCGCGGGCAGAGGACGTGGAAACGGTGCGGAGCAATATCGCGGTAGCCAACCCGGGTGCCCGTGTGCTAATCGGCCGCTCGCCGCTCACCGTCGACAAGCCCGAGGCCCTGATGGGAAAGCGGGTGCTCGCCGTTGAGGACGGACCCAGCCTCACCCACGGCGACCTGCTGCTTGGTGCAGCCAGTCTGGCTGCGCAGGAGCATGGGGCGAAGGAGCTGGTGGACCCAAGGCCGTTCGCTGTCGGCTCCATCGTCGAGACGTTCGAAAAGTACTCCGGCACGGGCCCGGTTCTGCCGGCCATGGGCTACGGTGAGGAACAAGTGGGCGAACTGGCCGAGACGATTCGCAACTCAGACGCCGATGTCGTCGCCATCGGCACACCGATCGATCTGGCGCGACTGATAGATATCGACCGGCCGACGGTGCGGGTGACGTACGAACTCGCGCTGGATGAGCCTGCTGCGTTGGACGAACTGTTGCGACGGGTAATCGGGGGGTAGCTCGCAGAGGGTACGGCGGTGGACGGTAGGCGGCGGAACGGTATGCAGTATGCGGTGTGCGGTATTCTCCAATGCTACCACGTACCGCATACCGCACACTGCACACTTGCTAGCTCAAGGCGAGAATCGTGGACGTAGCACGGCAGGCAGCCCAGCTGCACAGACGCGCAATCGTGATCGACGGCCACAACGATCTGCCGTGGCGATTATTGACGAAGGCAGACTCGAGCTTCGATCGCTTCGATCTCGCCGTCCGTCACGATGATGGCCACACGGACATCCCGCGGCTTCGTGAGGGTGGGGTCGATGCTCAGTTTTTCGCTGCCTACGTCCCGTCGGACCGCGAGGGGCCCGGTGCCAGCCGCATCGCTCTCGAACAGATCGATCTGGTCCGGCGGATGGTGGCGCGGTACTCCGATTTCGAGTTGGCGTATAGCGCAGCCGACGTGCGGCGGATCGCCGGAAAGGGGAAGATCGCGGCGCTTATCGGCGTCGAGGGAGGGCAAGCGATCGAGAACTCAGTGGCTGTTCTGAGGACGCTTTACGCGCTCGGCGCGCGCTACCTGACGTTCACGCACATCGATTCCACCGACTGGGCGGACGCTGCGACCGACGAGCCACGACATGGGGGGTTGAGCGAGTTCGGGGAAGAGGTGGTTCGGGAGATGAATCGGCTCGGCATGCTGGTCGATATCTCGCACGTGTCGGCGGAGACGATGGCCGACGCACTGAGGGTCAGTGAGGCGCCGGTCGTCGCTACACACAGCGGGGCGCGCGCGGTGAACGCGAACTCGCGGAACGTACCCGACGATATTCTGCGGCAACTACGCGAGAACGGTGGGCTCGTCATGGTGAACTTCTACTCCGGTTTCGTCGTGCCGGAGGCGGCAAAGGTCGCCCGCGACATATTGAGTGCATACCGGGAGGCGCGGGCGCGATTCGCTGAAGACGGCGCCGCGCTGGAGAGCTACATGAATCAGTGGGAGGAGGAACATCCGATACCGCCTGGCACGGTGTCGGACCTGGTCGATCACATCGATCATATCGTAGAGGTAGCCGGTATCGACCACGCCGGCTTGGGCTCGGACTTCGATGGCATAATAAACGCGCCGGAAGGGTTGGAGGACGTTTCCAAGTTCCCGGCCATTACCGAGGAGCTTCTAAGGCGCGGCTACAGCGAGTCGGATATCGTCAAGATCCTCGGCGGCAACATCCTCCGGGCGATGGAGGGCGCTGAGGAGGTGGCGCGGCGACTGAGCGCCGCGGCGCCCTAGGTAGCCCGATTCAGGCCCCGCGCCCTCAGGTGCGCAGCTCACCTCCCCGCTCCAGGACCATCAGGATTTCATCTAGCGTGTGGCGCCCGCGGTCCTCGCGGTACCAGCGGAGCACCGGCTTGTTAACTTCTTCCCGCTTGTCTGTGAGCTGTCCGGCGCGCAGCGCGCGCAGCTTCTCCCGGAACAGCGCCTGTGCTGGCGCCGGCCGCGGACCCCACCAACCGAGCTGGTGCATGTCCTCATCGAAGACGATCGCCACCGGTATAGACCGGCCGCCGTGAGTCAGGTAGCGATCCATGATGTCCAGGTTCTCGTCGCGGTCGAAGACACGTAGCTCGATCTTCTCGGGCGCCGCAGCAGCTAGCTTTGCGAGTATCGGGACGAGTGAAGCTGCATCTCCGCACCAATCCTCCGTGAGTACGGCGACCAGCCGTCTGCCCGGCAGCTCCTTCGCGCGCAACACGGCGTCTTCTGGCAGCTCGAGATTATCGTAGACGCCGTCCCAGAGGCCCTCGTGTTTTTCAACGATCTTTCGGTATTCCTCGTATTCGAGGCCGGTTTCGAATCGTTCGTGCGTCAGCATTGGCATGAACCCCCGATCGATTTATCTGTTAGAGTGTGGCCGGCCGGGACTTCACCTGACGCCGCGGCAAGTAACAGCGGTGTCGTGTCCGGGGTTCCGCCCAATTCCTTGCATAGCTCGTACCTAAGCGGAACCGGCGCAGCAACTTATGGTAAGACTCCTTAGGCGTTCCCCCAAGAGGCTGGTTGAAACCACCGTGCCAGGCATGTCTGTGGAGGGGCGCCCGAGGTGGACGATCGCGTCCAACGGCGGCGCGCTCGGGGCCACCGATAGCGCGAACGAACGCGGTTGCTTATACTTAGGGGACTTCCGAGCCCCCTCTGGGGTAGTATGCCCGGTGCCGCCGACATCCCCCGCAGATTGCAAGGTGTACGAGTACAGCCAATGACCAGCCCCAAGCGCGGGACGGCTGAACGCCGTGGTGGCCGCGCCGCACGCGCGGGCAGCGGAAAGGCGCCCGAGCTCTTCACGCTCGGGGGCGTCCGGCTCGTGCGCCAAGGCGTCGACGAGACGTCGAAACTGGGGCCCAAACACCTCGCTCTGCTCGTCTACCTATTCCACGAGGCGCGCCCCATGCACCCCTCTGAGATCACCGACCTCTTGGGGCGCGGCCAGGATGCAGAGAAAGAGACGGAGGGGCTCACCCGGGCTGTCACCTGGCTGAAAGAGAACGTGCCTGGTGTCAACATCCGCCTGACCGGTGAGACGGTCGAGGCATTTGGCGGCGTCACTCTGGATACGCGGGAAGTCGATACGGCCATCGACGGTGGCGATCCGGGCCATGTCGAGGAGCTCTATGTCGGCGAGTTTCTTGAGGGTTTCGAGTCCGGGGCGCCGGCTTTCGACGAGTGGGCACAAAAAGAGCGTGGCCGCCTGAAACGGGCTTGGAACCATGCCATGCTCTCGGCGGCGCGTGACGCGGAGCGCCGGCGGAAGTGGGAGCTGGCTGCCGCCTGGTGGGCCGTGCTGGTGGCCCGTGCACCGATGCGTGCTGAAGCGGTGGCTGGCTTACTGGGTGCGCTGGCTGATTCGCGCCAGCAGGACGAAGCCGCCCGCGCTTACGCCGACTACGCGAAACGCCTCGAGGAATCTGGAATCGCGCAGCCGGCGGATCCGGTAAGAGAGGTGATCGGCAAGCACAAGCTTCTGCGGGAGATCGCCGAGGGCCGCATCAAACCTCCGCCCGAGCCACCTGAAGAGGCGAGGCCGGCACCTCGCGCCCGGCCAGCCGAGCCGGAGCCTGCCGCCAGCCGCCAGTCGGTGCCGGAGATCGACATCGAGCCAACGCCGCCGCCCAAGAAGGCTGTTCCACCCAAGCCTGCGGTTCCGCCGCCGGCGCCCGAGCCGGCGGCGCCTAAACCGGGAGGTGCTACGGTCGCCGGGTTCGAGGCCGGCGCTCCACCGCCCCTGCCGAAGGAAGCGTCGGCCAAGGCCGACAAGTCGGCGGAACCTAAGGAGGCCTGGGACGAGATCGTCGATATCGCCTCCACCGAGGAGTTCGAGATCGACATAGAGCCGGCGCCCGCGGTCACGCCGCCGCCTATGCCGCGGCCACCGGACATCGGCGCCAAGGGCCCGGCGGACAAAGGCGCTCCGCCCAAGCCAAAACCCACGCCGCCAACGACGCGCCGCAGGGTGGAGGACGACGAGGCGCTCAAGCAGGCACGCGCGGCGGCCAAGGAGTTCCAGCACACCGAGCAGGGGTTCGTGCGGCATGAGATCACCTCGGTCCGCAAGCCGTGGGGGCCGATCATCCGCAAGTGGTGGGACGATCTGGCGCCGTTGCGCGCCCATCTCGCCCAGGTGGGTATCGAGGTGCTACAGTGGCTGGCTGCCGTCCTTGTGCTCGGCTTACAGGTTGCCGGACGCGGACTGAAAGCTCTCGGGCTGAAGACGGGGGCTTCGTTGGTCGCGATGGGCGGCCGGGTCAAGGCGAGGCGCCAGCGGGCGGCAGAGAGCCGAGCCCAGCGTGCCCAGGTCAAGAGCGAGCAGAGGGCCCAGCGGGCGGCGGACCGAAAAGCCCAGAAGGGGGCGAAACAGGCCCAGAAGCAGGCGAGGAAAGAGACGAAGCAGGCGAAGCAGGGGGCGAAGAAAGAGCAGAAGCAAGCGGAGAAGGAGGCTAGGAAAGAGGCGAAGCGAGCGGAGAAGGAAGCGGCGCAGGCCGTGGTCGAGGCGCCGCTGACGGCGCCGCCGGAGCCGGAGTCCACCCCCTGGGACGAGGAGCCCTTCGAGGCGCCGCCCACTCCGCAACCTGCCACATCCGCAGCTGCGACGTTCGAACCCCCGGTCGAGGAGGTCGGGGCGGCCGTCGATTTCGCTGCGCCAGCTGCAGAAGTACCGCTCGTCGAGGTGACGCCCCCCAGGGTAAGACGTCGCCGCCGGCCGATCGGCCCGCTTCTGCGTCGCTTGCGCTACGTACCGGTCGTTCTCGCGCTCGTAGGACTCGCGGTCGTTTTCGGCCCCGGGCTCATAGGGATGATCGGTGGCCTGACCGAGGAGCTACCCTCGCAGCTGCCAGAGGTGCAAGCGCCCTCCCTTCCGAGGGTCTCCTTGCCCCGAGTCACGATCCGCACTCCGTCATTCGTCGAGACCGGTGTCTCGAGGATCGCCGAGATGTTGTCCGGACCGCTGTTCGAAGAGAGCGGTGAGTGGCTGCTCCTGGCAGACGTCGAGATCTTCGGGCCCGACGGAGAGAGAACTCCGGCGACCGCCGACGGTGCGACGGTCGCGACGCTTGGTCTGCTGCTCGAGGCAGACCTGATCCAGGCACGCTACTTCAACGTCGTGCCGCGCGAGCGGGCGCTGATCGCACAACGCAGGACGGCGGGCTCGAGGTCGGAGGCCCTGCCACTGGCGGACGCGCTGACCCTGGCTGGTGCGGCTGGCTATACCGCGGTCCTCGGAAGCCGGATCACCCGTTACGAGGCGGTCGACAGCGTGAACCTCCAGGTGTTCAACGCGGCGGGCGATACGCTGTACGGCGTCGCTGCCGAAGTGTCGGACGAGTCGAACACGCTCGAGACGCTGGCGGGCCTTACCCGAGCGGTTCGACGCCGTCTGGGTGAGCCGCGTGATGAGATAGAGGCCAGCTTGCCTCCCAGGCAGGCGCTCTCCACGTCTTCGTCGGCGCTCGACGCATACGCACAGGCGCGCCTGCATTACTACGCCGGGCGTTACCCACAAGCGATCGCCGCGGCGAGGCAGGCGGTCGTCCGCGATTCGACCTTCGCTCTCGCCTATCGTCTGCTCGCCGAGGCTTACGCGCTCAACGGCCAGCGAACGAGTGCCCGCAACGCTCTCGAGGCCGCCTGGCGCTTCAGCGAGAGACTCACGGAGCGCGAACGCCTGAGGGTCCTCGCCGATCGACACGCGTGGGACGGCCGTCACAGCGAGGCGGCACTCACCTACGACGATCTCTTCTACAGCCATCGGGATGACGTCGGCGCCCTCAAGAGCCAGGCACTGCTTCAGCGGATGATCGGTGTTCGCGGTGGCGGTGAGGGGAACCTGCGTGTCGCCTACACGATCGATCCGTACGACTGGCCGCCGCTCTCCCGGATCGCCCGCTACCTGGGCTACCGCGGCGCCCTGCCGGACGTCGACTCGCTCGTCGCCTCCCTCCGGGAACAGCCTCAGTAGACCAACCCTCGACGGGGTGCGACCGGGAAAGAGCGGCTCGCTTGTAGTCGGCCGCCGAACGCCCTAGCTTGCAAACATGAATCGTTGCAGTGCAGCGACGTTCGTACTGGCCAGCATGCTGATTGCCGGGACCGCTCGGGTCGCCAGCGCCCAGCAGCGGGCGCCGAACCCGCAGGGGCAGGGCGATTGTGTTCTGCGCCAGGAGCCCAACGGTCTGATCCGCGGCCGCAGTCAGCCGAAGGGCTGCGTCCTGGTGCAGGGGCAGGACGTGGCGAGCCAACAGGCGGCGACCGGACCTGCGATCGTCTGTGGGGAGACGATTGTCTACACTCCGAACCCGAGGAGGATGGTGCTCGCCAACTGTGCGCGTCTGTCCGGTGGTCGGATGGTGATCATCACGGCGCCGCCCACCGGAGCGGTTGTGGAGGAGCGGCACTTCGGGCCTTTGCAGAGGCGCTTCGGCCCGATCCAGACCAAGTTCGGACCTCTCGAACGCCACTTCGGTCCGCTGGAGCGCCATTTCGGCCCGCTGGAGCGCAACTTCGGGTCCTCTTCCCAATCGAAGAGCGGCGGCAAGCACCCGTAAGTGCACAGGCCACCTGGAGCCGGCCCCGATGGAGGTAGACCTCGCCGTCGTCGCTGACGCAGCCAACGTCAGCCAGGAGGGGAAACTCAATATCCTCGGGGTCTTCGATACAATCTGGGCTCGCGAGTTTCCCTTCCGGCACGCCGCCATGGTCTTTGTCCTGCGCGTCCGCGCCGATTTCACAGATCAGGGCTCGCACCAGCTGGAGATCCGACTCATGGACGCCGACGGCGCCCAGCTCTTCAAGGCCGAAGGGCCCCTCAAAGTCCCCGGCGGACCCCCGGGTCGTCCCATCAAGCCCCACGTCATTATGGGCCTCAGCGGCATCAGCTTCCCGAGGCCCGGCGACTACTCCTTCGAGGTCATGATCGATGAGCATCACCTCAAGAGCGTGCCCCTCTGGGTCATGGCGGCCCCCGGCCCCAGGGGTGACTACGCTTGAACGCTAGCCTTTCTCCTTTGTTGCGATTCGGCCGCCAGTGTCGTAGATTCGTAACGCTGGATCCACTTAAAACTGTAACGTAGCCGCCCTTTTTGAGGGCCGGAACGAGTCTCTTCGACACATCCGGCAAGGAAGGCTGATGGCTAGATCGATCACGGTCGACCCAGACGGTACCTTCCTCGTGGGCAACCGTCGCCACCAGATCCCCAAGAAGTTCTCAGATCGACAGATCCACAGTTTCCGGACTCTGCTCGAGCCGATCCCCGACACCCCAAGCGGGCCGGCCATGTCCGCCACGCTGCGGAAGAAGCAGCGGGACTACCTGCTTCGGCGTTCGTTGGCCGCGGTGATCCCGGGATTGCCGCTCCCGGTGCTACAGAAGCTCTCGATGGTGCAGGTGAGGATGTTGCACGAGTGGATCGCCCGTCACCGCCCGGAGCTGGTGGCCGACCTCGAGCTGCAGCTCGATTAGCCCGGCGTCAAACAACCGAAGGCCAAAGATGACGAGCGAGCGCCTACTGGCGGTGCGCGCCGGTAAGATCCGCACGCTGGATCCTGAGCGACCCGAAGTCGACAGCCTTGCGATTCGGGCGGGGCGGATCTTGGGCCTCGGCTCCGCGGAGGAGATCCACTCGCTGGTCGGAGGTAGCGGCGAGTGGCTCGACCTGCGCCCGGCAACGGTCGTGCCGGGACTGACTGATTCGCACATCCACCTGATCGAATGGGCACTCGGCAGGACGGTGCCCGACCTGTCGCGTAGCGGGGCGATGGACCAGGTTCTGGCATCGGTCAGGGATCAGGCCGAATCCGTTCCGCGGGAAACGTGGCTCGAGTTCAAGGGTTGGGATCCTGCGTTGCGGCCCGAGGCCGGGCTGGCAGATCTCGATGCGGCGTCGCAAGGTCGAGCCGTCGCCTTGGTCGCCCACGATCTTCACTCCGGCTGGCTGAACACAGAGGCGATGCGCCGGCTGGGTATCCTCGAAAACCGTAGCGATCCGCCGGGTGGCGCAGTGGAGCGGGACGCCGACGGCCGGCCCACCGGTCTGCTGAAGGAGCGAGCCCTCGACTGGTGGTATGAAGGACGGCCGCGCCCCAGCGATGCGGAGCGCCGAGCGGCTCTGCTCCAGGCGCAGGCGGCGCTCCACCGTCTCGGCGTGACGGCCGTACACTCGGTGGAGGCACCGGAATCCTTCCGCCTGTTGGAGCGACTCGAGCTCGGCGGTGAGCTCGAGCTCCGGGTACTCCACCACTTCCCACAGCGTTTCATCGACACGCTGATCGAGTGCGGCATCGCCAGCGGCTTCGGTAGCGAGCGGCTCCGCGTCGGTGGGATCAAGTATTTCAGCGATGGCGCGCTCGGTTCACGCACCGCCTGGATGCTCGAGCCCTATGAAGACTCTGAGGGGTGCGGCATCTTGCGCCTCGAGCCGCAGGAGCTGGCGGCGGACGTCGAGCGTGCGCTGGCCGCGGGCCTCTCGGCAACTGTCCACGCTATTGGTGACGCTGCCGTGCGTATGGTGCTCGACACCCTCGAGAGCGCTGGCTCCGGCGGCCTTGCGATCCCTCATCGGATCGAGCACCTGCAATGCGTCCAGCGAGGCGATCTCGCGCGAGCGGCGCGCTCCGGCATCGTTGCCTCGATGCAGCCGTCGCACCTGCTCACCGACATACGGCTGGCTGAGGAGCGTTGGGGGCCCGAACGCTGCCGAGGGACTATGGCGCTGCGTAGCTTGCTCAGGGCCGGCACCGTCCTGGCCTTCGGCTCCGATGCCCCGGTCGAGGAACCCGATCCGCGCGAGTGCTTCTACGCGGCGCTGGCACGACGCGATCGGTCCGGCTACCCGTCCGACGGCTGGTTTCCGGATGAGCGGCTGACCGGCCTCGAGGTGCTGAGGGGCTACACCGAAGGTCCTGCAGTGGCGGCGGGAGACGCCGACCGCCGCGGCCGCCTCTCACCCGGACACCACGCGGACTTCTGCGCCTGGGACATCGATCCGGCGGCGGCCGCGGCCGAGGAGATACCCTCGGGAAAGGTGCTGGCGACGGTCGTCGGTGGTGAGGTGGTGTATCGAGCGGACGCCGACTGAACATCGGACATTGAACATCGCACGTCGAACATCGAAGTTATGAGAGGATGAATTCTTCAATGTTCGATGTTCAATGTTCGGTGTTCGATGTTCAAGCGACCGGCTAAGAGGTCTGCCCAGTGGAAGATCTGGAGAGAGTCGTTGAGGCGCTCGATGAAGCCCAGCTCGTCGTCGCCGCAACCGGCGCCGGGATGTCGAAGGAGAGCGGCATCGCCACCTTCAGGGAGGCACAGGAGGGGCTCTGGGAACGTTACAACCCTGAGGAACTGGCGACGCGCCAGGGGTTCCAGGACAGCCCGGCCCGCGTCTGGGGATGGTACAACTACCGGCGTGGGCTGATAGCTCAGACGGCTCCGCATGCCGGGCACCGGGCGCTCGCCGAGCTCGAGGAACTGGTCCCCCAGGTCATCGTCGTGACTCAGAACATCGACGGTTTCCACCGCGAAGCGGGCTCGAGCACCGTCCTCGAGGTGCATGGCAACATTCATCGCTTCAAGTGCTTCGAGCAGGATCACCCCGTAGAGGTCGATGAACCGGTGAGCGACACCGACGGCGATCTCGAGCCCCCCTACTGCCCGCAATGCGGATCGCCCGTCAGGCCCGATGTCGTCTGGTTCGGCGAAATGCTGCCGGCAGGTGTATTCCAGCAGGCTGAGGCCGCCAGCGGCGCCTGCGACGTCATGCTCGTCGTCGGGACCTCGGGGATGATTCAGCCAGCGGCCAACCTCCCGCTCGTCGCGTCGGCGGCGGGCGCCATGGTGGTAGAAGTGAACGTCGAACCTTCTCAACTCACCCACTACGTGGACATCTTTCTCCAGGGGCCCGCGGGTGAGATCCTGCCCGCACTGGTGGCACGCCTCGCAGCCAGACGCTCACGATGAACGCGCCCGGCGGATCGTTTCTGAAGACGAAGGTCGTCTGCACCATCGGACCCGCCTCGTCCGACCCGGCCACGCTGGAGGCGATGCTAAAGGCCGGGATGGACGTCGCTCGCCTAAACATGTCCCACAGCTCGGCTGAGCAAACACGGACGGCGGCCTGCCAGATCCGGGACTGCTCGGAAAGGCTTGGCAGGCCTGTAGCGCTACTCGTCGATCTGCAGGGGCCGAAGATACGAGTAGGCGAGTTGGCTAACCCGTTGTCGCTGAGTCCCGGTGAGCGTGTCGTGCTGACTGCGGAAGGTTCGGCGGCTGCGGGTGAGATTCCCGTGACCTATGCAGGGCTGGCCGCCGATCTCGCGGCCGGCGATCGCGTACTGATGCACGACGGCAGGATCGAAATCCGGGTCTTGGGCGTTAGTCCGCCGCGAGTCGAGGCCGAGGTCGTCGTGGGCGGCGAACTGAAGACCGGTAGAGGGCTGAACCTGCCGGGTGTGCGGGTGAACGCGCCGGCTCTGACTGATAAGGATCGTGCGGACGTGGAACTGGCCCGCGAGCTGGAGGCGGAGTACCTGGCGCTCTCCTTCGTGCGCTCGGCTGACAACCTGCGAGAGCTCCGCGGCTTGGTCAGCGCGGATACCCTGGTCTTGGCAAAGATCGAGAAGGACGTCGCACTGCAGGAGTTGGAGCAGATACTCGAGTCGAGCGACGCGGTGATGGTGGCACGGGGCGACCTCGGGACCGAACTCCCGTTCGAGCAGGTTCCGCTGGTTCAGAAGCGGATCGTTCGTAGGGCGAATGCTCGCTATCGCCCGGTGATCATCGCCACGGAGATGCTCGAGTCGATGGTCGAGCGGTCACGGCCGACCCGCGCCGAGGTCTCCGACGTGGCGAACGCGATCCTCGACGGCACCGACGCTGTCATGCTGTCGGCCGAGACGGCGATCGGCCGTCACCCGGTTGAGGCGGTCCGAGCACTTACGAGGGTCATCGGCGAGGTCGAGTCGAAGAGCGCGATACTGGATAGCGGACCGCCGTACGACGTTCCGGAGGTGGCCGAGGTCGGGGAGCCGTCCAGCACCGAGCTCGCTGTAGCTCGAGCCACGCTAGAGGCGGTGCGGGCGATCAACGCTCCAGCCATCGTTACCCACACGCGGAGCGGCTTCACGGCACGCGTGATCTCGTCACGCCGACCACCCGTACCGGTACTCGCCGTGACCGACACCGAGCACGTCCTGCGTCAACTTTCCATGGTCTGGGGGGTGCTGCCGGCGCTCTGTCCCGCGGAGCCGAGCGATGAGGCGATGTGGGAGACCGCCCGCGCCGAGCTACTGCGGCGCGGGCTCGCCGCGGTCGGCGACCGGGTCGTGGTCACGGCCGGCGTCCCCTTCCACGTGCGCGGGACGACCAACATGATCCGTATTCAGACGCTCTGACCCGTGCGGCTGCGCTTTCTGGGAACCGGAACCAGCTTCGGCGTCCCGGTCGTCGGGTGCCGCTGTGCGGTCTGCAGCTCTACCGATCCGTGCAATCGCCGCTCGCGCCACTGCCTATCGCTGGAAGGTGATGGCCCCGCAGTGCTTGTCGATACGCCACCGGAACTGCGTCTGCAACTGCTAGGCGCCGGGATCTCGGAGGTAGGCGCCGTCTTCCTGACGCACATGCACGCCGACCACCTGCACGGCATAGATGATCTGCGAATCTTCAGCCTGCGCGATCGAACGCCGGTCCGCGTGTATATCGCTGACGAGTTCGCCGGCGCCCTGCGGGCCCGCTTCGACTACATCTTCGACGAGGACGTCAGGCAGGATCGCGGAAGCAGCGCGCCCGAGATCGATCTCCGAACCTTCACCACCGGAGAGGAGGTTGAGATCGCCGGCTTCAAACTCACACCCCTGGTCTTCCCTCACGGACGGATGAACTCTTACGGCTTCCGTTGCGGCAGCCTGGGTGTGATCGTCGACGGGAAGAGCATCCCGGACGCGGCACACGCCATTCTCAAAGGAATCGACACGCTGGTGATCAACGCGCTGTGGTGGGGCAACCCGCATCCGACGCACTTCAATGTAGAGGAGGCGATCGCCGCAGCGCAGAGCGTAGGAGCGCGGCGGACGTATTTGACCCATCTGACTCACCGGTTGGACTACGCCGAGCTCAAGGCGGATCTGCCGGAGGGGATCGAGCCGGCCTATGACGGGCTGGTGGTCGGTATAGAATGAGGGCTGGGAAACCGGTGATCCCAATGATCCCCCTCTAAACGCTCCCTCGCAGTTGAATTAAGGAACCCACCTCCATATCTTCAATCGTAGAAACGCGGTTCGCAAACGGGATCCCCCCTGCCTTGGCTTCGCGAGGTCGTTCATGGCCGCCCGGCGCATCCTCCTGATCGATGGCGCAGGCCCCCACCGAGACGCGCTGGCAAGGGCACTTACCTGCGAAGGACACGAGGTTCGCGCGGCGGGTCCCGCGGACCAGCGGGACCAGGTGAACGATTTTGCCCCTGATATCGTAGTATGTAGAGAGGGGCTGGCGCGCGGTCCCAAGGAGGGCGACAGCGCCCGTTGGATCGCGCTGACCCGGCCAGTGAACATGGAAGAGTTGCGCCGCGCCCTGCGCGACTAGCCAGGAACCGCGGTCGCTAGGGCAGATTCCTGAAAGGATAGACTCATGCGTGACTATGACGACGACGGCGTCCCCTACGTGGTGATCGAGCGCACCGGCTCCGGGCTGATCCCCTTCGTCTGGGGTGCGCTGATTGGCGCCGCCGCTGCATTGCTGCTCGCACCGAAGTCGGGTGCCGAGACGCAGCAAGAGCTGAAGGAGCGGGCTCGCCGGCTGCGCGATCAGGCCGAGGAGAAGGCCGGCGAGCTCCAGGGTACGCTGCAGGATGCCTTTAGCCAGGGGCGCCGCCAGGTCGAGGAGAAGTACGAGGTGGCGAAGGGCAAGGTCCAGGAGGGCCGTGACCGCGCCCAGCAGGCTTTGGACGCCGGCAAGAAGGCTGCGCGGGCAGCGCGCAGCGAGCTGGACGACCGGATGGCCGGATCGCAGGGTGACGGCGACGAATCGGTCGCCGACTAGTCCGGGCGACGGCTGAACGCCTTCGACTCTAGCGCAATTGGCTGCACACGAACCCGCGAGTGCGCCCTCTCGAACACGCAGGTGGTTGGGGAGGGCGCAATACGCTGCAGTTCAGTCGTGGGCCACGCTCAAAGACTACGCGGTTCGGGTCTTCGATAAGGCCGACGACGATAACGTGTTCGTGCTGGCCAGCGGCCTCACCTTCAGCGTCGTCGCCGCCGCGATCCCCTTCCTGTTCATTCTCGTCTCCTTGATCAGCCTCACGCTGGAGGCCGCAGCCGAGGCGGCGGGCGTCGAGCCGATCGAACAGTTACGCCGCTATCTCGACGCTATCGTGCCCGTGCTCGCCGGTGCCAATGAAATAGCCGCTGAGCGTAATCTGCCCGAGGAAGTGATCGAGGGCGTGATCGGCAGCAGAAGGCAGATCGGGCTGATCGGATTCGTGGCCTTCGTCTGGCTCTCGACGCGCCTCTTCGGCTCGGTGAGGGCGATCCTGAGGGAGATCTTCGATCTGCGTCAGAGCCGCGGCGTCATCCAGGGCAAGATCTTCGATGCCCAGATGGTCCTGGTCTCCAGCGTTCTGGTGATCCTCAACATCGGCATCACAATCGTCTTCAACCTGGTTAAGACCCGGGGATTCGATTTTGTCGGCCTATCGGCGGCGCAGGTGGGCCTCGTCGAGCGGGTCTCCGCCTGGTTCACCGCTCTGGCCTTCATCTTCCTGCTCTTTCTGCTCCTCTACAAGTACGTCCCCGCCCGGCGTGTCCCCTGGCGCATGGCGTTAACCGCTGCCGCCTTCACCGCGGTTTGCTGGGAGCTTCTCAAGGTGGGATTCGCCTTCTACCTGACACGAGTCGCCAGCTATCAATCGATCTATGGCGGGATCGCAACGCTGGTGGTGGTCGTCGTCTGGTTCTACTACCTGTCGATCGTCTTTGTGGTCGGCGCCGAGGTGGCCCAGGTCTACGAGATGCGTCGCGTGCGGCGCCAACAGATCGAAGTGCTTGAATAACTTCACTTGCGCCGTCGGGCCTAAAGTGTCATAATAAGGCACCCCCCAACGGCCTCCAGCCGTAACTCCCTATGTCCAAGGAGAGCACCAAACTAGTCACCCGGAACCGGAAAGCGCGTCACCAGTATCACATCCTAGAGACTTGGGAAGTGGGATTGGTGTTGACCGGCAGCGAGGTCAAGGCGTTGCGGGAGGGGAACGCGAGTCTCTCCGACGCTTACGCCCGTGTCGAGGGCGGTGAGGCCTGGCTGTTCAACATGCATATCGGGCCATACGGACCGTCGGGCCCCGACGCCCACGAGCACAAGCGGCGCCGCAAACTACTGCTTCACAAGCAGGAGATACGGCGTCTGGTCGGTAAGGTCGAACAGGCGGGCCTGACGCTGATTCCTCTGGAGGTCTACTTCCGGAACGGGGTGGCCAAGCTGAAGCTGGCACTGGCGAAGGGCAAGAGGTTCAAGGACCGGCGAGAGGACATCAAGCGGCGTGAGGCGGATCGGGAGATCGGACGTGCGCGGAAGAATCGTTAGCGCGGCTCTAGCAGCTCTGCTGGCGGCGACCCTCGGCTGGGCGGCGCCTCTGCTGGAGAACCTGATAGTAGTCAGGGACGGGTCGTCGTTCGCGGTCCCAGTGGAAGAAGAGCGTGGCTACCCCGCTGCCCGGGTGGGCGCGCTGGCTGATGCCCTCGGCTACGCTCACGCCGGGTACCTCATCCGGATGGACGGCGAGTCGGTCCGTTTCACCGCCGGTTCGCCGTTCTTCTCCGTCGGCGAGCAGGTCTACCAGCTAGCGAACCCCACATACGCGAGCGGTCCCCACCTGATGATTCCGGCCAGCTGGGCGCTCGAGTGGCTGCCCGCGGCGCGACCGCGGCAGTGGAGTTATATGGACGGCCGCCTGGTCGAGCGACCCAGTGTGATGGTGCGGCCGCCCGAGCGTGACCGCTGGTTGGTGGTTATCGATCCCGGGCATGGCGGTAGGGACCCGGGTACGATCGGCGTGGGAGGCACCAGAGAGAAGGACGTGACGCTAGCCATCGGGAAGCAACTGGCGGACCGGTTGCGCCGCGAGAGCGATATCGACGTCGCACTGAGCCGCAATCGTGACACGCTCGTCTCGTTTGCCGATCGGCCGCGAGCCTTCCAACTGCGCGGGCGTGATGAGGTCCCTGACCTCTTCATCTCGATCCACGCGAACTCCATGCCCCGTAAACCGCATTCGGCACGCGGTTTCGAGACATACTTCCTGGCGATTGCCAGGACCGACGAGGCGCTGCAGGTCGCGCTGCGCGAGAACGAGTCGCTTCGGTTCGAGGATGGCGGCTCAGCGGCGGCGCTCGATCCGCTGAATTACATGCTCACCGACCTGCAATCGACCGCCAATCTGCAGGAATCCAGGCTGCTTGCCACCTCGATCAATCGCAGCATGGTGGCGACCCTGAGCGGCCCGGATCTCGGGGTGAAACAAGGCCCGTTCCAGGTTCTGGTCGGCGCGACGATGCCGGCCGTCCTTGTCGAGGTGGGTTACCTCTCGAACCGCTCTGAAGAAAGGCTGTTGCGATCCTCTTCCTATCAGGCGAAGATAGCAGATGCGTTGGCCGACGCGGTGGTGAACTACTTGGCGGACTATGGTCAGCGGGTCTGGTTTTCTTACGGTTCTGGCGGATAGGATCGATGCTCGGATCCTGATCTTCGCCGCCGGTTTGACCGGCGCATCGGCCTGCGTCTACTTCAATTCCTACTACAACGCCAGCAAGCTTTTCGACCAGGGTCGCCAGGACATCGAGCAGGGCAGCGAGTCGACCGGCCGCGCTACCTTGGCCACCAGTATCGAGAAAGCGGAAGCGATCGTCGACGCCAACCCCGACAGCCGATGGGCCGACGACGCGCTGCGTATCATCGTACAGGCGCGGCTACTCCGCGAGGAGTGGCAGGAAGCGGTCGAGGCGAGCGATCGTCTGCGGGGCTACGCGCTGACTCGCGAGGACACCGCCGAGGCGGTGGGGTACCTGGGGATAGCCCGGCTGCACCTCGGTGACCCAACCGCCGCCGACACACTGCTCCTTTTCTCGCTCGCTGAAGAGGAGGACAACCAGCGGCGCTCGCTGCTACTCTACAATCGTGCTCTGGCCCAGGCGCTGTTGGGCCGCTTCGCCGAGGCTGATGCCAACCTGGAGCGCGTCTCCAGGCTCAGCCCTGATTGGGTCCGGCCTCGCATCGAGCGCGTTCGACTGCTCGTCGACGCCGGCTATGACACCGCGGCGGCGACGGTGCTCGCGGCGATCATGACGCGCAGCTTGGCGGATGCGGAGGAGCGGACCGTGGTTGAGATGGTACAGCGTCTCGCCGAGACGAGTCCGGGGATGGCCTTGCTCGGCCTGGTCGGGGTCGAGTCGTCGGCTCTGGGCCGTGATAGTCGGGCGACCCTGGTGAAATTCCGAGGTGATCTGTACCTGGCGCGCGGCGAAGCGGAGCAGGCGCTTGCCGACTTCGAGGCGGCGCCGCGCATCGCTCCCCAGGCGCGGACGGCCGTGGAGGCGCAGATCGCGGCCGCACAACTGACGCTGGCCCGCTCCACGTCGGCGGAGGAAGTCGCACCGATCCGTGAGCGGCTCGAACTTCTCATGCGGCAGCGGGCGCGTCGGCTACCCGATGTCATGAGCCTCTGGGACACGCTAGTGCAAATGGAGTACTGGGCCGAGCGGGGCGGATTGGCATACCTGCTGGCGGCCGAGGTAGCACGGGACGCGTTGGGTGCTCCTGGCCTGGCGCGCACCCTCCTGCTGAGCTACGCCGAGGAGGAGCCTGACGCGGCTTGGGCGCCCAAGGCACTGCTGGCGGCCCTAGAGCTAAGCGATCTAGATTCCCCACCGTCGGCCAAGGAACTGGACCCGGGTCCGGAGGAGCTACGTCGGCGACTCTGGGAGGACTACCGGACATCGCCTTACGTGCAAGCGGTCCTCGGTGAGCGACCCAGTGACGGTACCACCTTCGAGGAGCTCGAGTTGGAGCTGCGACGGAGGCTGGCTCGGTTGGAGATACTGGCCGATGAAGCGCTGATGGCGAGGCGAGCTGAAGTGTTGCGCTGATGGGGTCACGCTCTGCGGCTGCCACCGGAACCGAACCACTGAACTGACAGGTGTTGATGAGAGCTCAGCGAATCTTCCGGGCCTGGAGCCTGGTCCGCGCCCGCGAGCAGGTCGCCGAGGACACGTACTGGCTGGAGCTGGAGGCGCCGGAGATCGCTGCTGCTGCGGCGCCCGGCCAGTTCGTGATGGTTGGCTTCGGGATGCGCGGGTGGGGCATTCCGTTCCTGCCGCGTCCCAATAGTGTGGCGGCTGTGCTCAGCGAGCGCATCGGTCTGCTCATCCGCGTCTTCGGCGGTGGCTCACGCCGCTTAGCCGGACTATGGCCCGAGGAAGAGGTACTGCTGCTCGGCCCGCTCGGTAAGAGCTTCCAGCCGGGCGGAGCGAAGGCGGTCCTCTGCGTTGCCGGTGGTGTCGGCCTGGCACCCTTCCTGCTACTCCCGCGCTGGGAACCCCTGAAGCGCAGTGGGGCAGAGGTTCGCCTGCTCTACGGCGAGCGAGCGGCGGCGGCGGTGTTCGATCCTGGTAAGATACGAGAGGTCTCCGGGCTCGATGCGGAGATTTGGACGGAAGACGGCAGCTTGGGCCGTCGAGGTCGGGTGACCGAAGGCCTCGACCTGAAGGGGGTCGATCTCGTCCTCGCCTGCGGCCCCACACCGATGCTCAAGGCTGTCCGCACCCTCGCCCTGGAGGCTGGCGTACCCTGCCAGCTTGCTGTGGAAGAACACATGGCCTGTGGGGTGGGAACCTGTATCGGTTGCGCCATTGAGACGGTAGACCCAGAGACCGGGGAGACCGGTTACAGCCTGGTCTGCTCGGACGGGCCCGTCTTCC
The DNA here is from genome assembly GCA_964345885.1 of uncultured Gemmatimonadota bacterium. Taxonomy (GTDB): domain Bacteria; phylum Gemmatimonadota; class Gemmatimonadetes; order Palauibacterales; family KS3-K002. The sequence continues at coordinate 36,833 of CAYFSW010000084.1, forward strand.
CGGCGGAGCGGCTCAGATGGTAGATCTTTCGATCAACGTGTTCGGCGTCGAGTTCCAGAACCCCGTCATGCTGGCGTCTGGTACGTGCGGATACGGCGAGGAGTACGCCGATATCATCGCGGTCGACGAGCTGGGCGGCATCGTGACGAAAGCGGTAACGCCCGAGGCGCGCGCCGGCAACCCGCCCGTTCGCATCACCGAGACGCCGGGCGGGATGATCAATGCCATCGGCTTGGCGAACGTCGGGCTCGAGGGCTTCAAGCGGGAGAAGCTCCCCTGGCTGCGCGATAACCTGCGCCGGGCGCACGTTCTGGTGAACGTCGCTGGCTGGAGCGTGAACGACTTCGTCAAGGTCGTCGCCGGCCTCGACCAAGAGGATGGCTTCCTGGGCTACGAGATCAACGTCTCCTGTCCGAACGTCGAAGGCGGCACCATCTTCGGCACAGACGAGCTGGCGCTCGCTCAACTCGTCGGCGCCCTCCGGGCGGCCACGCAGCGACCTCTCGTGATCAAGCTGACCCCGAACGTCGCCGATATCGGGGTCTTCGCCCAGATCTGCCAGGATAACGGAGCTGACGGGCTGAGCGCGATCAACACGTTCCCCGGGATGGTGATCGACGTCGAAGCGCGCAGGCCGGCAATAGGAAACGTCACCGGGGGGATTAGCGGCCCGGCGATACGACCGATGGGCGTGTACGCGACTTGGAAAGTCGCCTCCCGGGTCGAGCTGCCGGTTATTGGCATAGGCGGGATATGTAACGCCCGTGATACCATGGAGTATATCCTTGCCGGCGCAGCACTCGTACAGATCGGGACCGCCATGTTCGTCGACCCCTACACGGCGCCAGAGACGATCGAGGGACTAAGAGAGATCTGCGCTCGCCAGGGAGTGGACAAGCTGGCTCAACTGGTTGGGGCTTTGGAGGCCTGATGACTGACCCTGTTAAGGACCGAATCATTGTCGCGCTCGACCTGCCGACGCGTAAACACGCACTGCAGATCGTTGATGCGCTGGGAGATGAGGCCCGGATCGTCAAGGTCGGCGCCATTCTGTTCACCGAGGCGGGGCCCAGCCTGCTTGACGAACTGAAGAAGCGCGGCAAGCGCATATTTCTCGATCTCAAGTTCCACGATATCCCCAACACTGTGGCAGGGGCCGTACGGGCGGCCGCGCGCCGCGGCGTTCACATGCTGACCGTCCACGCTGCCGGTGGCCTGGCGATGCTCGAAGCCGCCCGCGAGGCCGCGGGCCCGGACGGCCCTGATGTCGTGGCCGTCACCCTCCTGACCTCGCTGGTCAGCGAGGACGTCGAGCAGGTTTTCGGCCGCTCGCCCGTCTCGCTGGTCGACGAGGTGGTCCGCCTCGCTTCGCTGGCGGTGAGCGCCGGGTTGCCGGGCGTGGTGGCCTCGCCGACTGAGGTCAAGCCGATCAAGCGAAGCCACGGTGACGTCCTCAAGGTCGTCACCCCCGGCATCCGCTTGCCCGGTGACGATCCGGCGGACCAGAGCCGCTACGCGACTCCCAAAGACGCCGCCCGGGCTGGTGCCGACTTCATCGTCGTCGGCCGCTCCGTCACCGGGGCGAAGGACCCGGCTGCCGCCTTCGATGCGGTAGCCCAATCGTTCGCCTTGGGCGGCCGAGCTTGACAGTCTCCGGCTTATGACGCTACGGCTCTACAACACTCTGACACGACGGATCGAGGATTTCCGCCCGCTCGAAGAGGGACGGGTCCGCATCTACACCTGCGGACCCACGGTCTACGACACCGCTCACGTCGGTAACTTCCGCACCTTTCTGTTCGAGGATATCCTCCGACGCTACTTGAAATGGAAGGGCTACCAGGTCGTTCAGGTGCGGAACCTCACCGACGTCGATGACCGGACGATCCATGCTGCAGTGGCCCAGGGCGTAACCCTGCGCGAGCTGACCCTGCCGTTCATCGACGCGTTTTTCAGAGATCACGATCGTCTGGGGCTCGAACGGGCCGAGCACTACCCGCGGGCGACCGACTATGTGCCTCAGATGGTGGAGCTGGTGCAGAGGCTGGTCGAACGCGGGCTCGCCTATGAGGCGGATGGCTCGGTGTACTTCGACATCTCCGAGTTCCCGGGCTACGGCGACCTGGCTCAGCTCGATCGAGCTTCGCTGCGCGAAGGGCGGGAGACCGGCGACGCGGCCTATGATAAAGGCGATGCCCGCGACTTCGTTCTCTGGAAAGGCGGCGAGCGACCGGAAGAAGGAGACGTCGCGATCTGGGACTCGCCGTGGGGAGCCGGGCGACCCGGCTGGCACCTCGAATGCTCCGTCATGGCGATCGAGCACCTGGGGCAGCCCTTCGACATCCACTCCGGTGGGGTCGATCTCGTCTTTCCTCACCACACCAACGAAATCGCCCAGGCGGAGGGCGCCACGGGCGAGCCGTTCGCCCGCTTCTGGCTCCACGCCAAACACGCGCTGCTAGACGGTCGCAAAATGTCCAAGTCGGAGAACCACTACTACACCGTGAACGACCTGGTCGACCAAGGGTACCAGCCGTCTGCAATTCGGCGCCTCCTCATCTCAGGCCACTACCGCGCCGAACTCAACTTCACGCTCGCCGGCCTAGATGATTCCTCCCGCTCCGTCGCGCGGCTGATCGAATTCCGCCGCCGTCTTCGGGCCAGCCGCTCGGACGATCCCGGCCTGGAAGCGACCCGCCTGCCCGAGCTCGCCGACCAGGCTCTCAGGGATTTCGAGACGGCGCTCGACGATGACCTCAACGTCGCCGAGGCTTGGGGCGCCCTCTTCAGCTTCGTCCGCGAGGCCAACACCACCCTCGATCGGGCCGGCGAACGGGTGCAGGCCGCCGACGCCGATGCCGCCCTCGCCGCCGTTGATTCCATCGACCAGGTCTTCGGCGTGCTCGCCCTCGCCGAGCGAGAGGCCGGGGTGGTTTCGGAGGAGCTCCGCTCCTGGGTCGAGGCAAAGCTGGCCGAGCGCGCAGATGCCCGCGCCGCAAAGGATTACGTCCGAGCTGACGCGATCCGCGGCGAACTCGCCGAGCGGGGCATAGAGGTCGAGGACTCGCCGGCGGGAAGCCGCTGGCGCTTGGTCCGACAAGCTTGACACTGTGTGATATCTGAAGTACAATTCTCGGCTAATTGTAAACGCTGACGTAGCTCAATTTGGCAGAGCGGCTGATTTGTAATCAGCAGGTTGCGGGTTCAAGTCCCGCCGTCAGCTCCAGACAGCAACGGCTAGACGCTTTGGCGGCAGGAAACAGGCGATCCGGCGGCGCGGCAGAGGCCCCCCGGTTCGTCGTGTCTCTGTGTCCAGGGCCTGGCCCCAAGGTGGGAGGCTCGGAGGCCGGCCGGACCACCGGCTCGCATGGCCTGGTCTTTCCATCCAGTGATATCCAGTGGTGGGGTGCCCGAGCGGCCAAAGGGAGCAGACTGTAAATCTGCCGGCTGATGCCTACGAAGGTTCGAATCCTTCCCCCACCATCATGATATGACCCGGCGCTCGCCCCCTGTTGTTGGAAGGGTTGCGAGGCGCGGCTTGAACCGTTCCGGAAGGAGCGAGGAGACCATGGCGAAGGCAAAGTTTGAGCGGACGAAGCCGCACGTGAACGTGGGAACGATAGGCCACGTGGACCATGGTAAGACGACCCTGGTGGCGGCGATTACGGAGGT
>CAYFSW010000085.1:0-37532 GCA_964345885.1 uncultured Gemmatimonadota bacterium
ACCCGCAACAAGCGGCGCACCATCCTCACGATGCTCAGCGTGGCGGCGGCGCTCTTCCTGTTCGTAAGCCTCAGGTCGGTGAACACGACGCTGGACGAAGCGCGAGAGGTGGGGAGCGAGTCGCGCATGGCGGTGCGCAACGCCATCTCGATCGTCTTTTCGCTGCCCGAGGCCTACTATAGCTGGCTATCCACCGTGCCCGGCGTGCGGCGCGTGACCTGGGGCAACTGGTTTCACGGCATCTATCAGGACCCGCGGGACTTCTTTCCCAGCTTCGCCGTCGACGTCGACGGCTATTTCGATATCTACCCGGAGATGGTAATCCCGGAGGATCAAGAGCAGGCGTTCAGGCGCGAGCGGACGGCGGCGATGGTCGGTACGGGGCTGATGGAGCGGTTCGGCTGGCGGCTGGGACAAACGATCAGCCTGACCAGCCTGATCTACAGCCCCGACCAGGCGTGGCCGTTCACCATCCGCGCCGTCTACACCCCGCTTCCCGGCTGGACCGACGAGGCTTTCTACTTCCACTACGAATACCTGTACGAGATGTCGGACTGGGTGGCGCCCGGCTGGTACGTGCTGGATCTCGAGGATCCATCGCTCGCCGCAACGGTCGCCGAAACGATCGATGAGCACTACGAGAATTCGCGCTACGCGACGCGCACCGAGACCGAGCGAGCCTTTCAGGCCGGCTTGGTCTCGATGTACGGGAACGTGGGCCTGCTGATGAACGCCGTCGGTATAGCGGTCTTCTTCGCCATCCTGCTGGTCGCTGCCAACGCGATGATGATGGCGGCGCGCGAGCGGACCGGCGAGGTCGCGGTGCTCAAGACGCTGGGTTTCAGCGACCGGCTGCTGTTCGGTCTCGTGCTCGCCGAGGCCGCGACGATAACCGCGATTGGCGGGCTGCTGGGCGTGATCGGCGCCAAGCTCTTGTTCGAGGGGACGAACTTCCAGGGCGCCGGCTTACTCCCCGGATTCGAGGTGAAGCTGAGCACCGTGATGGTCGGGATGGCGATCGCCATCGTGCTCGGCGTGATCAGTGGTCTGGTGCCGGCCTGGCAGGCGGCGCGGCTTCCGGTGGCGGGGACGCTACGCCGGGTGGCTTGAGGTAGAGCGATGAAGTACGCGCGACTCGTCTGGGTGAACCTGACCCGTAACAAGCGGCGCACGATCCTCACGGCGCTCAGCGTGGCGGCGGCGCTCTTCCTGTTCGTATCGCTGCGCTCGGTGGTCACGGCGCTGAAGGACGCGGCCGATGTGGGTAGCGAGACGCGTATGATCACGCGCAACGCGATCTCCATCGCCTTCCTGCTGCCGGAAGCCTACTACAACAGGCTGGTCGCCGTGCCGGGGGTGAAGAGCGTCAGCTGGGCCGCCTGGTTCGGCGGCGTCTACCGCGACCCGCGCGACTGGTTCGCCAGCCTGGCGATAAAGGCCGACAGCTATCTGCCGATGTACCACGAGTTCATCATGCCGGAGGAGCAACGGCAGGCCTTCATGGCCGAGCGTACGGCGGCGATCGTCGGCAGCGGTCTGATGGAACGGTTCGGCTGGCGGCTCGGCCAGACGGTCAGGCTGCGCAGCACGATCTTCGCGCCCGGTCAGGAGTGGCCGTTTACCATCCGGGCGGTCTATGAGCCGTCGGAGCCGGCCGTCGGCGACGAGTGGTTCTTCTTTCACTGGGAGTATCTCTACGAGAATACGGGCCGCCGCATGACCCCGGGCTGGTACGTCCTGCAGATCGAGGACCCGGCGCTGGCCGCGTCCGTCGCCCGGGCGGTGGACGAGCAGTTCGAGAACTCGCGGGCCCGGACGAAGACCGAGACAGAGCGCGCTTTCCAGACCAGCTTCCTCACCATGTGGGGAAACGTCGGGATGCTGGTCAACGTGATCGGTATGGCAGTCTTCTTCGCCATCCTGTTGGTCGCAGCCAACGCGATGATGATGGCGGCGCGCGAGCGGATGAGCGAGGTGGCCGTGCTGAAGACACTGGGGTTCGGCGACCGGCTGCTGTTCGTTCTGGTATTGGTGGAAGCGGCGGCGATCACTGTGGGCGGCGGCCTGCTGGGCGTGTTCAGCGCCAAGCTCTTCTTCGACGGCACCGAGTTCCAGGGCGCCGGCTTCCTGCCCGGCTTCGAGGTCAAATGGGCCACCATCGCAATCGGCATGGCGATCGCCGTACTACTCGGACTGGTCAGCGGACTAGTACCCGCCTGGCAGGCGACGCGCCTGCCGGTGGCCGGAACACTGCGGCGCGTGGCATAGACCGTACCTGGAGAACACGATGAAGATCCCGCTCATCTATAACATACGAAGCGTCAGGCAACGACCCGTCTCCACGCTGACCACAGCGCTGGGGATGGCGCTCGTCGTCCTCGTCTTCATCGCCATGATGGCTCTGTCCCGCGGCTTCCGGGCCGCGCTCACCGGGACCGGCTCGACGGAGAACGTCTTGGTGGTTCGCACCGGGGCCGACAGCGAACTAGTGAGCGGGATCAGCCGCGAGACGGCGCAGATCCTGGCGGGCATGCCGTTTGTCGCCGACGGGCCCGGCGGCCGGCCGCTGGTGAGTCCCGAGGTCTACGTGCTGGTCAGCCTCGACCGTCCCGGCGTCGGTGAGGCGCTGGTGGTCGCCCGCGGGATCAACCCCGAGGTCTTCGAGGTACGCCATAACGTCGAAATCGTCGCTGGGCGAATGATCAATCCCGGCACCTCAGAGATCATCGTCGGCAAGAGCATCGTCGGCCGCTTCGCGAATACGCAGATCGGCGATCAATTGAGCTTCGGAAACCGCGCTTGGACGGTGGTCGGTCACTTCGCCGCCGGCGGCTCGGCATTCGAGTCGGAGATCTGGGGCGAAAATGAGCAGTTCATGCCCGCCTTCCGTGGCGAAGTCTTCCAGTCGGTGACGTTCCGCATGCGCGATCCGGCCGCCTTCGAGTCGATCAGTCAGGCGCTGGCCGACGACCCGCGGCTACAGGTCGACGCGCACCGCGAGTACGACTTCTACGCCGATCAGTCATATCTGCTGACCCAGATCCTCAACTTCGCCGCCGTGTTCATCGCCGGCATCATGGCGATCGGCGCCGTGTTCGGCGCGGTCAACACGATGTATGCGGCGGTGGGCGCCCGAGCCCCCGAGATCGCCGTGCTGCTCACCCTCGGCTTCCGACCCTTCAGCGTCCTCTCCTCATTCCTGTTCGAGGCGCTGGTCATCGCCTTCATCGGCGGCGTGCTGGGCTGCCTGTTTGCGCTGCCGCTCAACGGGATCGTCACAAGCACGACGAACTGGGTCTCGATGAGCGAGGTGGCGTTCGCCTTCCGCGTCACACCCGACCTGCTGCTGCGCGGGGTCGTCTTCGCACTGGTTATGGGGCTGATCGGCGGCTTCTTCCCGGCGCGCCGGGCGGCGCGTCAGCCGATCATCCAGGTCGCCAGGCAGGCTTGAGGTCTCAGTAGCCGAGCAAGCTCACGCTGCCGTTGCCGCTCGCCAACCGGATGGAGCCGAGACCCTCCTTGAGCGTGCCGGCGATCGCGTTCTCAGTCCTGAATTGGTAGTCGATGTCCAGGTTAGAGACACTGACCGTGCCATTGGCAGCCGAAGCGAGGATGTAGGCCGAGGTCCAGATGGGCACGTCGAGGTCGATATTGCCGTTTCCGGTGCTGATGCTGAGCGTGGCCCCCAGATTCATTGTCACGCGGGCATCGACCGACCCGTTTCCGATGTCGACGCGGGCATCCCCAAACGTGTCAAGCAGCCAAACGTTTCCGCTAGCGCTCACGATGCTGACGGTGCCGCCGACATCGCTTACGGTTATGTCGCCGACGACGTTCGCTATGTTCAGGTTCATGAGCAGAGGGACGCTGATCTCGTAGTCGGCCACGAACTCGCGGGTATCGAGTGTCGAAGGCTGAGCGGTCTGAACGATGATCTGGGTCGTGGACAGGTCGACGTCCACCCAGAACTCTGCCAGACCCGCCTCCGCATCATCGGGATTGTCGGCGGTAACCCGGAGCACGGAGCGGATCACGACGGAATCGCTGCCGGGGACGCCCCTCACGGTTATGTCCCCACTCTTGCCCGATACCACGAGCCGGACTTCGCGTGCTAGTTCGATGCCGTACTCGAACCGCTCCTCGGCTGTGGCCGGGCTGTGATCGCTTCCGAAGATGTCGGCGAAACAGCCGGCGCTCGCGGCGGCTGCTGCTAGCAACAGCGGTACGAGACCGCGGTGGACTCTACATGGGACCCTGTCTGTCACGCCTGGCGCTCCTTTTGGGGGAAATCGGCCACATGCTCGCCGCCAAGACCATTAACGAGATCGACGCCGGGCGGGTTTCAGACCCCGACCACGGTGATGATTCCATTACCTACGCTCAGCGAGATGGTGCCCTGACCGGCGCCGAGCGTACCGGTGACGGTGGGTGGAAATACACCGGGACTACTCTCCTGCAGGTTCTGCACGTCGAGGTTGCTGAAACTCCAGCCGCAGCAAGTGACTTCGAGGACGACCTCGGCAGAGGTATCCGTGGGGATCTCTAGCGTGATGTTGCCGTTCGCGACGGCTATGTCCACGACGCCATCCAGCTGGAGGGTGACCTCGGCGCCGATACTTCCGTTGACTATCTGGGCCGACACGTCCCCCTCGACCTCTTGGAGGTCGACGATCGTAACCACGCTGGCGACAGAGACACTCTCCTTGACGAACTCGACAATGATCTCCCCGTTGCCGTTGACCACACTCACCGCGAAGGAGTCGGGGAGCCTGATCTCGTAGTCGACCTCGTAGAACCTGCTGCCCGTCCCCGGCTGATCGGTGCGGACCAGGAATCCTTCCGCTCCTTCCTCGACGACCACGTCCAGGTCGTCCAATCCGGCCTCGGCGTCCTCCGGACTGTTCGACCAGACCCTCAGCTCCCCCTCGACCGTGACCGTGGTGGCGTCGACGACACCGGTGATCCTGATGTTGCCGGTAATCGCCTCCAGGTCGAGGCGCAGCTGATCCACCACGTCGTAGGTGAACGAGAACGGCTCCTCGGCCATGAACTGGTTCACGACCGGCGAACCCGGGTCGCAGGAAGTCGACGACAGGGTCGACGCGAGGAGTATCGCCGCCAGGTACGCCGGCGGCGCTCTGAGCGTCTCAAAAGACATAGTCAGGCTCCTTACACCAATTGGGCGCCGGATTTTGTCGGGGTCGCAGATTAAAGAAACTAGCCGTGCGGCGCCGGCGAATAAAGACCGGACACTGCGGGTATACATCTACAGAAGCAACAGCATTCCCGCGGAGGTGGAATCATGCTCGGCGTACGAAAGGTGTGCTGCCCGGCATGGGTGCCGTGGTGCGCACAGCTGATAATCGTGCCGGTCTGGTCGTGGCTGACCTACGACGCGCTGTTCAGCGGACCGGGCCACGCCGCCCTAGGCGTGACCGACTGGGCCTTGGTCAGCTTCGTCCTGGTCGTCGTGTCTCTCTTCCTCTTCCTGGCCGGCTACCGCAAGCTTCCCGGCCCCGTCTCCGGTGACGCCCAGAGCGGCGAAAATAAGTAAACCGTACGGTAACCCTTTCACACCGTGACGGGGGCCGCGCGTTAGCCTGTGCGGCCTCGCGCCGCGGCACGCATCTTGACCCCTGAGAGGGCGCAGCCGAACCCGACCGCGGAGGTTGAGATGCGCATTGGACGTCCGCCAGCCCAACGCGTGGCCTGGTACCTCACGCCCTTGGTCGTCTGTGTCCTGGCCGCGTTCAGCTGTGGCGAAGGGGGCGACGAGCTATACGGTCCCGAGTCCGACCTGGTGAACGAGTGCGCGAACCCGGCCGCGGCTTGGATCTGGTGCGACGACTTCGAGCAGGACCGTCTCGACAGTTACTTCGAGTATGGGGACCCGGGCGGCGACGGCTTCGTGCGAGCGAACGGCGTCGGCGTCGCCGACTCCTACGCGATGCGCGTTCGCTTCGCCGCAGACCAGGTGAGCGCCGGCGGCCTGAAGCTCGCATTCGGGCGAACGCCGGGCCCCTACTTCCGACCGGTCGACGACGGCACGGCTGACTACCGCGACGTTTATTGGCGCATGTACCTGAAGCATCAGGCCGGGTGGACGGGAGGCGGCGGCGACAAACTGTCGCGGGCGATCGTCTTCGCCGGTGACGAGTGGTCGGAGGCGGCAATCGCACACATCTGGAGCGGCAACTCGTCGCGCGATGGGACGAACGAGAGCCGCTACTACCTGCTACTCGACCCGGCCTCGGGTACCGACGAAGCTGGGAACCTGCAGACGACGCGCTACAACGACTTCGACAACCTGCGCTGGCTGGGGATAGAGCAAGGCGCCACGCCGCTATTCGACTGGGATCATGTCGGGCGCTGGTACTGCGTCGAGGCACACGTGCGGCTGAACGACAGCGGTGCGGCGAACGGGGTCTTTGAATTCTGGATCGACGATGCTCTCGAGGCGCGCAAATCCGGGATGAACTGGCTCGGCGCCTACGACGCCTACGGTATCAACGCGATCTTCTTCGAGAACTACTGGAACAGCGGGTCGCCGGTGGCTCAGCAGCGCTACTTCGACAACATAGTCGTGAGCACGGAGAAGATCGGGTGTCGCTAGGCGGTTGAAACGGTAGGCGGTAGGCGGTAGACGGTAGGTAGTAAGCACCATCAATGACGCGGCTGCCTACCGTTGGCCCACCGTCTACCGTCTACCGTTCACTGCTCACCGCTCACTGCTCACTGCTCACTGCTCACTGACTCACGACCCGCCCATCCGCATCGATCTCCTGGACCGGACCGAAGCCCAGCTCCTGGAGGCCCGGCATGATCAGCTGCTTGTCGCCCACCACGACCCAAATGACCCGATCGGGGTGCAGCGTCCTGCGGGCGGCGCCGTTCACGTCGGCGAGCCGGAGGCCGCGGATGCGGCCGGCGTAGGTGTTGAAGTAATCGTCGTCGTAGCCGAAGCGGACGATCTCGTTGATCGAGCCCAATACCGAGCCGTTGGTCTCCCATGAACCCGGTAGCGTCAGCGTCCGTGACGCGATTGCTTTACGCAGCTCATCGTCGGTCAGCGGTTCGGCGTCGGTCACGCCGCTGAGCTCGGCATAGATCTCCAGGATCGACTCCTTCGTCTTGTCGCTCTGCACCGGCGCGTAGGTGATGAAGGGGCGCTGGCCCTCTGCGTCGATGAAGACGCTGCCGGCGCCGTACGACCAGTGCTTGTCCTCGCGTAGGTTCATGTTGATCCGCGAGGTGAAGTCGCCGCCCAGCGCCGTGTTCATCGTCTGGATGGCGATCTCGTTCGGGTTCGCTTTGGGCGGCGCCACGTGGCCGGCGAGTATTACCGACTGCGGGGCGCCGGGCCGGTCGAGCACGTAGACGGCCGAGCTCGACCGCTGATCCACCGAGGCCAGGTTCTTCTGCGGCACGTCGCCGGGCCGCCAGTTGCGGAACAGGCGCTCCAGCTTCGGCCGCACCTCATCCAGCGTCGCATCGCCCACCACCACCAGTGTGGCGTTGTTCGGCTTGAACCACGTCGCGTGGAAGGCCTGCATGTCCTCCCGCGTCATCGCGGCCACCGACTCCTCCGTGCCGGAGCCCGAGAACGGGTTACCGTAGGCGTGGTCGTCGCCGTAGATCAGCGCGGGAAAGACGCGCAGCGCCATCCCGAACGGCTGCACCTTCTCCTGCTGGATCTGCGCCAGGCGCTGTCGCTTCAGCCGCTCGAAGTCGGCCTCGGGGAACGCGGGGTTGAGGATGACGTCAGCGAAGATCTCCAGCGACTCGTCCAGGTTCTCCTTCAGGGCGTTCAGCGTGACGATCGATTGGTCGAGGTTCGCGCCGCTGCCCAGGCTGGCCCCCAGCATCGCCAGCTCCTCGGAGATCTCCAGGGCGCTGCGGTTCCGCGTACCCTCGTCGAGCATCGTCATCGCCAGGCTCGCGGCGCCGGGCGTGCCGTGCTGGTCGGCGGCGTAGCCGGCATCGACCAGCAGCTGGAAGTAGACGACCGGAACGGTGTGGCGCTCGGCCAGCACGACCTCCAGCCCGTTGGACAGCGTGGCGCGCTGCAGCTCCGGGAAGCTGACCGCCGGCGGCGCGCCGGGCTCGGGCAGCGCCGAGCGGTCGACGTCGGATGCGACGGTCGAGTAGTCGGGGAACGGGTGAACCTCGAGGACGTAGACGCCGTCGGACAGCCAGCGCTGGGCCGTCGCCTGCAGGTCGACGGCGGTGGCGTTCGCGACCCGATCGAGGGTGACCTTGTAGAAGTCGGGGCTGCCGCCGTAGACCTCGTTCATCGCCAGGACGTCGGACTTGCCGCCGAAGCCGCCGATCCGTTCGATCCCGCGGATGAACCCGGCGCGGTACTGGGTCTTGATGCGGCGCATCTCGTCAGCGGTGGGCCCATCGCGCAGGAAGCGCTCCAGCTCTTCGTCGATGGCGCGCTCGACCTCGGCCAGGTCGACCCCGGGCCGCGCCGTCCCGACGATGGTGACGTGGCTGCCGATCTCGCGCGCGCTGACGTAGGCGCTGACGCTGGTGGCGATCTGGTCGTCGTAAACCAGCCGCTTGTAGAAGCGCGAGGTCTTGCCGGAGGACAGAACGTCGGTCACCAAGTCGAGGTACGTGGCGTCGACGCTGCCCCACTGGGGCACGTTCCAGATCTTGTAGACTCGGGCCTGCGGCACCCGGTCCTGCATGATCTGCCGATGCTCGCCGCTCCGCTTGGCGACCCACGTCTCATGCTTGGTCACCGGCGGACCCGACGGGATGCCGCCGAAGTATTCGACGACTTTCTCGTAGGCCGTCTGCGCGTCGATGTCACCGGCGATCGAAAGCACCGCGTTGGCGGGGCCGTAGTAGGTCCGGAACCACTCGTGCACGTCCTCCAGCGACGCCGCGTCCAGGTCCTCCATCGAGCCGATCACGGTCCACGAATACGGATGACCGGCCGGATAGGTGTTCTCGGCGACCGCGTACCGGACCCGACCGTACGGCTGGTTCTCGCCTTGCCGCTTCTCGTTCTGCACCACGCCGCGCTGCTCGTCCAGCTTCTCCTGCGTCACCGCGCCGAGCAGATGGCCCATACGGTCCGACTCCATCCACAGCGCTACATCGAGTGCAGACGTCGGCACGTTCTGGAAGTAGTTGGTGCGGTCCTGGTTGGTCGTGCCGTTCAGGTCGGTGGCGCCCAGCGGCTCCAGCACCTTGAAGTAGTCGTCGTCGTAGTTCTCGCTGCCGTTGAACATCAGGTGCTCGAACAGGTGGGCGAACCCGGTCCGCCCGGGCTTCTCGTTCTTAGAGCCCACGTGATACCAGATGTTCACCGCGACGATGGGCGCCTTGTGATCCTCGTGCACGATCAACGTCAGCCCGTTGTCGAGCACGAACCGCTGGTACGGGATGTCGATCTCCTGCGCCCGGACCGCCGGCGCCAGGGCCAGCGTGCCCACGGCCAAGGCGGCGCTGGCGAACAGCGTTACTGCTAACCTTCTCATCGGCCTGCCTCCTGGTGGCGGGTAAAGTGTGGAAAGTTTCAGCCTAGGGGCTCCCGTATTCCCGGTCAAGACGCTGCCTCGACCGCCGCCCGAGGCGGCCACCGACGTAAGGCAGGCCACATACTGCTGGCGAAAAATGCTCGGCAATCTCTGTTTGGGTCCGCTACTTTTTGCGGAGGTGTGGCACGGGGCGCGCTGGGCCGCCATTTTGCCTCTAGGAAAAGCTTGCGTAGCGGGGCTTCGAGGCATTAGATTGGATTCGACAGATCCCGCCACCTGTCGGGCCGATGGCCCGCGTGGCGGGCATTTTGTTGGGCTGACCTCCCACTGACCTCCCCCCCGGTCACCCAGGAGACCGGCGTGTATCCACCGCGCCGGGTGGGTAATCCGACTTGATACAGAAGAGCGAATCGTTCGGCATCGAGGTGCTCGACCGGCGTCTGAGCGGGCCCGTGCGCGGCGGTCTGCACGCGCTGATTGGCGGTCCCGGGACGGGCAAGACGGTGGCGGCGCTCCAGTTCCTGCGCGAGGGGATACGGACGGGCGGCCGGGTGGCGATGCTGACGCAGGCGCGGCCGGCGGACGTGATCGACCTGGCGCAGTCGATCGGCATCGACCTGGCCGGGCACCTGCGGTCGGGCCGCTGCCTGTTGCTGGGCTACCAGTCGGGTTTCCGCGAGCGGTACCGCCGCAGCATCGAGCCGCAGGAGGTGTTCGAGGAGCTGGCGGGGTTCGTCAGGGAGGAGGGCGTGCCGGACCGGCTGGTCATCGACACCTGCGGGCCGCTGGTCGAGGTGCGTCAGTCGGGTAACGGAGCGGAGATGCTGGTCGATCTGCTGGGCGAGCTGGAGACGATGGTCCTGCTGACGTTTGCGGCGGAGCATCCCAGCGCCCTCGACTCGAACTTCGATCTAATCTCGCAGCGCGCCTCGCTGATCCTCCACCTGACGCTGAGCCCCGAGGGTCGACGCGAGATCGTGGTGCGTAAGACGGTGGGCCCGTCGAAGTCGGCCGGTCCGATAACGTTCGACATCAGGGAGGGCCTTGGCATGGTCCCGCCTGGCTCGGCGCAGCAGAAGCGTCGCAGCGACCTGACGCCGGAGGTGCGGCGGCGGGTCCTGCTGCTCGACATCGCCGGCGAGCTACCGGAGGAGTTGCGGCTCTGGCTGGAGGGAACGTTCGAGCTGGTCCACACAACGGACGCCGTCGATGCGTTCCCCGAACTGGCGCAGCGTGACTTCGGGCTCGTCGTCGTGCACATCGATCGACGGACTGTGAAGCGCGGCCTGCACGTCATGCAGCAGCTGCGCCGCGCCGCCGGCCGGCCGCCGATCCTGATCATGTCGCGGGTCGTCGTCCGGGCGAGCGACCGGGCGCTGGCGCTGCGTTCGGGTGCCGACGATTTCGTCTCCGGAGGACTCAACTCCGAGGAGCTGGCCTCGCGGATGGAAGTGCTGTTGCGCCGGGGCCGCGCCGAGGTCGAGCCCGGCGCGAAGGAAACAGGGCCTTCGGCTGCGGTGGAGTCCAAAGACACGGCCTGGCGGGGCGTCGGTGCCGACCCGCAGGAAGTGCGGAACACGGTCCGCGCCCAGCTGAAGGCGCCCGGCGCTCCGATCTTCTCGCTCGTGCTGTTGAAGCCGACGAACGGGCGCGGCCTCCACGCGCTGGCCACCCACGTCGCGGAACAGATGCGTCAGGACACCGGCGATCGGATGTGCATTAACGGCCCGCAGGTCGAGGTCTATCTGCACGGCGCGATGGCGAGCCACGCCGAGAAGTTCTTGAAGCGCGTTATGATCGATCCGTTCAACGAGGTTGAAGCGGAGGTGTACACGTCGCCCACCGATCGTGAGCGACTACTAAAGGTGATGACACGGTAGGTAGGATGGCTGAACTCCCCCGCTGGTCCTACTTCGGGCGGTTCGCGACGCTCGCGACTGCGTCGCTCTGTCTGCTCTTCTTCTTCGTCTTCGGGTTCCTCCCGCAGAGGTTCCTGCTGGAGCTCGACTTCTCGGAGAGCGGCTTCGCCTACCCGGTCATCAAGCCGCCGCTTCCCGTTCCTCCGCCTCCTCCTCCTGCGTACGAGATCCGCCGCCCCGTCCCGCGCGGGCCGGCCGAGCGGTTCTGGGCCGAGTACCTGCCGCTAGTCCGCGACGACGAGCACGACGCGGCGCTGGAGCTCGCGGCCGACTACCTCGCTCGCTTCCCCGAAGACCTGAACGCGCGTCTCGAGTACGCCCGCGAGCTGTGGCGGGCGGGCCGACTGAACGAGGCCATCGTCGCCTATCGGGATGTCCTCGAGCGCGGCGCCGATCCCAGTGTGCGGCTCGAGCTGGCGCGGCTATACTCGGCGGCGGCCGACTGGGACGGCGCGCTGGCGATCTACGAAAACCTCGCTGGAGAATCACCCGACGATACCGAGCTGCTGCGGGAATTCGCCGAGGTCGCGACCTGGGCCGAGCGCTACGACCGCGCCGAACGCCTGTATGCCCGGCTCGTCGTACTCGCTGCCGGGGACCCGGAGCTCCGTCTACAGTGGGCGCGGGTCCTCTATTGGTCCGAAAGACCGGAACACGCATTCGCTGTCTTGGTTGACCTCCCCCCTGACTATCAGAGCGCCAGCGTCGACTCGCTGCGTGCCGCTATCGCAGTCGCTTTGCCTCCCCCCGACGCGGAGCCGACCCTCCTGGAGCGGGCCCGCGGACTGGCGATGGCGGGTGCGGCCGACTCGGCGCTGGCGCTCTACCGCGTGATCCTGTCGGAGGACCCCGGCGCCGACTCGATCACGCTCGAGATGGCGAACGTATTCGAGTACCGAGCGGACGCACCGGACAGCGCGATCGCTTGCCTGCGTGCCTACCTGGGCCGCCGGCCCGACGATCGCGACGTGCAACTGAGACTGGCGCGCCTGCTGGTCTGGAACGGCCACCTGGCCGAGGCGGAAGCGGAGACGGAAGCGCTGGTCACGGCGCGACCGGACGACGCGGAAGCTTGGGCACTATTGGGCGACTTGCGCCGCTGGCGTGGTGATCGTGTGGGGGCGGCGCAGGCCTATCAGCAGTCGCTGAGCCTCGCCCCGGAAGAGGTCACGGCTGTTGGAGGTCTCGCCGCCCTCAATGCTGAGCTCGACGCGGAACTGGCACGCCAGGGCACGGTAGGCCCGGCGGGCCGCGTCGACTACTTCGCCGACTCCGACGACTTCTCGGTCGCCGGCTGGCGCGGCGCCTGGACGAGCGGGTCGCCGCGGATTCGAACCGGCGTCGAACTGGCGCTCGAGCAGCTCGCCGGCTACGAGCCGGCGGGCGGACGGGCCGACGTGACAGCGCTCGACACCCGAGCCACGGCCGAGCGCTGGTGGCTGCAGGGAGGGCTACATACGAAGGCCGGGCTGGGCGTCTGGGCCGCGGGCTCGGGCGCCGACTTTCAGCCGGTCGCCGAGCTGATCGTCGTGGCGCCCGACCTGGGCGGCGCTGCGGTCCGCTTCGAGTACCGGCACGAGCCGGCGTTCAGGGAGACGGCGACGCTGCAGGCGACACTGGCCGGTCTGCGCGCCGACGTGGCGGGACTCGGCTATTACCGTTCCATCGCGGAGCGGATCGATTTGTCGATGGCGGCGCGACTCGCATGGCTCTCCGGGCAGGGCGAGGCCAACCTGCGGGCCGATGCCGCCATCGCTTTCTTCTACCGACTGGACGATGGCTGGACGCTGGGTTACGAGAGCCGCGCTCTGAGCTTCCGCGATCCCGCGCCGGTCCCGGGGCTGCGGCTCTATTGGGACCCTGTGTTGTCGTGGACGAACTCGGCGGTTGTCGGCTGGACCGGTGAGCTGCGACCGGGTTGGGAGCTGGAGGCGCGGGCGGTCCCCGGCTTCGCCTGGTTGCGCGAGCGGGATCGAGGTGCGGCCGCTGTCTTCGAGCTGAGCGCCTCGCTCGACCTGGCGCGCCGGATCGGCGCTTGGACGATCGCTGGAAACGCGGGGTACGGACAGAGTCGCCTGGATGGATACCGGACCTTCCGGTTCGGCGTTGAACTGACTCGCGGGTTCTGATGATGAAGAGACGACCGTTTCTGCTGGCACTGGCCGCGGCGATCGTGGTGGCGATCGGCGGGCTGCTGCTGGTCTGGTCGACGCGAGCCCCGCTCGAAGTCCAGTCGTTCATCGTGCGTGTCTCCGTCGTGACCCTGGTCCTCTTCCTGATCATCCTGGTCGGCCGCTACTTCACGCTGCTCTGGTTCGGCTACCTGCACCACCTCGAGTCGGGCGGCCCGGTGAGGAAGAACGGCGTCGAGTACCCGCCCGTCTCGCTGATCGTGCCCGCCTATAACGAGGGCAAAGTGATCGAGTCGGCGCTCGCGAGCCTGCTCGAGCTCGACTACCCGCACTACGAGGTCATCGTCATCGACGACGGCTCGACCGACGATACACTGGCTAACGCGTCGCGGCTGGCCGGCGAGTACGGTCACTGCCGCGTCCGTGTGACGACGAAGCGGAACGGCGGCAAGGCGAGCGCGCTCAACTCAGGGCTGGCGATGGCGGAGCATCCCATCGTGCTCTGCATGGATGCCGACTCGCGGCTGGAGCCGCAGACGATCAAGTCGGCGGTCGTCCATTTCCGCGACCGGTCGGTCGGCGCCGTGGCCGGAAACGTGAAGGTGGTGAACCGGCGCAACCTGTGGACGCGGCTGCAGGCGCTCGAGTACATCGAGGGGCTCAACATGGCGCGTCGCGCCCAGGGCTTCCTGGCCGCGGTGAACATCGTGCCCGGCCCCATCGGGATCTTCCGCCGCGAAGTGCTGTTGAGCGTCGGCGGCTATGACCGCGACACCTTCGCCGAGGACGCCGACATCACGCTCAAGATCCTGACGGCGGGCTGGAAGATCCGTTACGAGCCGCGCGCCGTCGCCTGGACCGAGGCGCCCGAGGGACTGGTCGACCTCATCCAGCAGCGCTACCGCTGGACGCGCGGCATCCTGCAGGCGCTGGGCAAGCACCGGCGCACGCTGCTGCTGCCGCTGCCCGACCTGCCGCTCTGGCTCTCGCTGATCCAGATGGGGTTCGAGTCGATGGTCTGGCCGGTAATGAATGTGTACGGCCACCTGTTCTTCGCTTACGTGGCGGTCGCCTTCGGAATGAGCGAGATGCTGCTCGCCTGGTGGACGCTGCTCACGCTGCTCGACCTGGTGGCGGCGCTAGCGACGGTCGGCATGGAGGAGGAACAGCTATCGCTCGTGCCGTACGCCTTCGTTTACAGGTTCTTTTTCATTCTGTTGATCGATGTGGTGAAGCTTTGTTCGACGCTGGAAGAAGCGCTCAACATGCGGATGACGTGGGGGAAATTGGAAAGGGTGGGAAGGATATGAGCATCATACAGATAATGGTGACGATCATCATCGTGACGATCCTGGTTACGGTGATACTCGGTGTGGCCTCCTACGCGGCCTACTGGCTGCGACGCGGCAGGCAGCCGATCGAGCTGCTGGAGATCGATACGGCGCCCCGCTTCTTCTGCCGCTACTCGGTGAACGGCAACGGGAAGACCGTGGCCGAGGGTAGCGACGCGGGTGCGATCCAGATCGACAGCCCGGTGCCGCGTCGCCGGCCACACGTCGTCAGGTTCACGCCGGTGACGGACAGTGGGAATGGCGGCTCCCGTAACTAAGCCTCCCCGGGAACGTACTGCCGGGACCTGGGGCGCGGCGATCGTACTGCTCGGCGCGCTGGTCGCCGGCCTGGTCGGCGGAGCGGTCCTGCTCTGGCGCTCCATCGACATCGACTTGCTGCTCGAGGCAGCCACCGAAGAGGCGCCGCCCCCGGTAGAGGAGTTCGTCGCCCCGGTCCCGCTGCCCGAGCTGCCCACGACCGTCGGCTGGGCCGCTCATATATATATGTCGCAGCGTTCGGCGTCCTTCTTCCCCGAGCCGAACTACTACCCCGCGCTCATCGACCGCTGGGAATCGATTCTGGCCGGGATCGGCGCCGACGTCGGCCTGTTGAGCGGCGCCGGGGGCATCGAGGCGCTGCCGACCGCCGAGCTGCTGGTCGTCCCGGCGGCGGTCTGCCTCGAGGCCGGCGAACGTGCTGCGATCCGCCGTCGCGTCGAGGACGGCGGCCATCTGCTGGTGACCTGGGCGCTGGGCGCCCGGGATGAGAGCTGCGACTGGGTTGGCTTCGACTATCTGCGGGAGCTGACCGGCGCCGAGACAGCCGGCACCCTCGAGGGCGAGCCTCCCACTTATTTGGTCGTTCCGCACGGCAGCGTGGTCGCGGCTGGGTTGCCTCCCGGTTCTCGCCTGGAATTGAGAACCGAGCCGTGGATCACGCTGCGTGCGGGCGCAGCGGATGTCGTCTGGTCGGATTGGGCGCTGAATCCTCTTCCAGCGCCCGAGGGTGGTGTGGGTGGCGGCGCGGTCACTCGCACCACCCCCTCCGGCGCCCGTATCGCCTGGTTCGGCTACCGTCTCGATGTCGCCGCCCGCCGGCGCGACCAGCGGCTGCTCGAGCGGTTGGCCGAGAACGCCGCGCTCTGGGCCGCCGGCCACGTGCTGGCCGAGTTCGACCCGTGGCCTGCCGGCCACCGGGCCGCCATGGCCGTGACCCAAGATGTCGAGCATAGCTTCAGGAACAGCGTCCGGCTCGCCTTGGATCTGAGCGAGCTGGACGTTCCGCTGAGCTTCTTCGTGGTTACTCAGCTCGCCCGCGAGCACCCGGAGCTGGCCGGGGTGTTGAAAGCCGCCGGCGAGTTGGGTAGCCACAGCGTCGACCACCGCCAGACAGGCGGCCGCGTCTGGGGCGCCCAGCTGGCCGGCGTCAACCAGGCGCGCGCCGACATAACCGCCTGGTCCGGCGAGCTACCGCTGGGCTTCCGGCCGCCGCGCGAGCTGTTCGATTCGCTGACCCTGGAGGCGTGGCGGCGGAGCGGCGGTCTCTATCTTGCCGCCTCGAACGGCGCGCGTAGCGCCGCCCCCTCGATCTACGATGTGCGATCGGGTCGGGTCGTGGTGCTCCCCCGAGTAGTCGACGACGACTACGCTATCATCGTGACCCGTGGCCAGACCCGGCCCGACTCGCTCGCCGCCGCCTTCGTTGCCGGGCTGGAGAAGATGCGCGCGTTGGGGGGCTTGAGCCTCGTGACCACCCACACCCAGCTCATCGACTCGCGGCGCCGCGCAGAAGCGGTCGCCTCGGTCGCGCAAGCCGCCCGGGCCGCCGGCGACGTCTGGCTCGCCCGAACCTCGGAGATTGCCGAGTGGTGGCTCGCGCGCTCACAGTTGGAGCTCACGGTGCGCGAGCGCGACGATCGCAGCGCGCTGCTCTTCGTCCGCAACAACGGGGCGTCTGCCGTCGAGTCGGCCTGGCTGCACGTCTACCTGCCGGAAGAACCCGCGACCTTCGCGGCGCCGGAGATTGGTGACATTATCTTAGAATCGCACTACGGGGCGGGTGGGCTGCGCGTGCGGTTGCCTGCGGTCGGGCCCGGTGAGTCGCTGGAGATCCTGCTGCCGCGACGCCCGGCCTAGTGATGGTGAAACAGCGCCTTTCCGATCCTCGTATCGCTGCCTAGTATCCCACACTCTCAGATCAACCACCTCAAACGGGAGAACGTTATGGCCAGGCTGTGGGCGTTGTTAGTCACGGGCTTGGTTGGCTGCCAGGCCCTGCAGGATCGGCAGGAAATAGATGCACACATCGCGGCAATAGAGTCAGAGCTCAAGCCGCGCCTCGTGTGATCCGCGGCGAGCCGGTGGAGACGTCGACGCTGGCGGAGCGGATGGAAGCTCTGGGCGTGCCCGGCGTCAGCATCGCGGTGATCAACAACGGTGAGGTCGAGTGGGCGCGGGGCTACGGGCTGGCCGACGTCGAGAGCGGCAGGCCGGTCACCACGACTACGCTTTTCCAGGCGGCGTCGATCAGCAAGCCGGTGGCGGCGACCGCGGCGCTCAAGTTTGTGCAGGACGGCCTGATCGATCTCGACGAAGACGTGAACGGCAAGCTTGTGAGCTGGAAGGTACCGGAGAACGAGTACACCGAAGCGCAGCCGGTGACGCTGCGCGGCATTGTCACGCACACGGCCGGCATGACCGTGCACGGCTTCCCCGGCTACGCCCGCGACCAGGAGGTGCCGTCGACGATCGGGGTACTGGACGGGGAAGGGAACACCGATCCCATCCGCGTCGACATGGAGCCGCGCACCGAGTGGCGCTACTCGGGCGGTGGCTACACGGTGATGCAGCATTTGCTGACCGACGTCGCTGGGAAACCTTTCCCCGAGATCATGCGGGAGACGGTGCTCGAGCCGTTCGGCATGAGCGAGAGCACCTACGAGCAGCCGCTGCCGGAAGCACGCTGGGAGCAGGCCGCAACAGCCTACGAATCGGACGGCGAAGAGGTCGAGGGCAAATGGCACATCTACCCGGAGATGGCTGCCGCCGGGCTCTGGACCACGCCCACCGATCTGGCCCGCTTCGCTATCGCCATCCAGGAAGCCAACGCCGGCGAGTCGGAGGCCGTGCTGTCGACCGAGATGGCCCGGCAGATGCTGACCCCTGACATGAACAATCACGGGCTGGGGCCGGCGATCATGGGAGATGGCGCCCGCTTCGGGCACGGCGGCTCTAACGAAGGTTTCCGCTGTACGTTCACCGCCTTCATCGAGGGCGGCAGCGGCGCGGCCATCATGACCAACTCGGCCAACGGCGGCGCCTTGGCGCAGGAGATACTCATCAATATCGGGATCGAGTACGGCTGGCCCGGCTTCGAGCAGGACGAGCGGGTCGTCGTCGAGTTGCACCCTGCGGCCTACGAGGAGCTGGCGGACCGCTACAACATTCCGCCTGCGGGTGTGGTGACGCTGGAGTACGTCGACGGGCGGCTGTGGGCCGATGCGACTTTCTTCGAACGCGTCGAGCTGCTGCCGGAATCGGATACGGTGTTCTTCACGCGTGACGCCGGCAACCGCGTGACCTTCGTCAGAGAGGACGGCCGAGTAGTAGCGTTCCTAGTGCAGGGAACGCGCGCGGATAAGATCGAGTAGTCGCGGCAGTGGGGAAGAGCTCGAGATTGGACAGCCGACAATCGACTATCGACGTCCGGCTCAATTCCCGACTATCGACGCCCGACGTTCCACGTTCGGCAAGACGACGCACGAGGGTCGTACGTCGAATATCGACTGTCGTTCGTTGAGGAGAAGCTGAGGCTCAGTTGTCGGCTGTAGAATGTCGAAATGGCCCCAGGGATGCTGTTGTGATCAAACCCTAGGGCGGGAACGCAATCCGGGTTCCCAGCCCCGCCTTCACGCAGTATTCGCCGTATACGTCCTCGAAGATCGCGATAGCTGGGTCGCCCGTGCAGTGGGTCGCTGCGGCCCAGCGGACTCCCAGCTCGTCCTTCATCATAACGGCGAGCTGCCTGATGTAGTCGGCGGAATAGGGGACCAGGTGGAAGCCGCCTGTGACCAGAGCTACCTCGGTGCCCGTTGCCTGCTTTGCCGCTTTGACGATCTCCTCGATGCCACTATGCGAGCAGCCGGAGATCAGCACCAGCTCGCCGGCCTGCGTCTCGAGGGCCAGCGACACTTCCGGCAACCCGATAAGCTGCGGTTCGGCCTCGTTCGGTGGGTAGCGGGAGAAGTAGCCGATGTGCGGTGACCGGGTGAAGATGAGGTGGATCCCTTCTTCTACCTCTCTGTTCGCGGCCACGAACTCCATGTTGTCGGTCGCATACCGGTAGCCGGGCCGGTATTCTCTCCCTTGCTGCGTGGCGTACCCCAGGTATCCGTCCTGAGGAACGAACAGGCGCACCGCAGGATTTACCTCGAGCAGGTAGTCGAGCCCGGCCGTGTGGTCACCGTGGGCGTGCGACAGCACGGCGAAGCCGACCTCGCGCAGGTCGACGCCGTAGGTCCTGGCGTTGTGCTCGAGTACCGGTGCGCTGGTCCCGCCGTCGAACAGGATCGTGTGGCCGTTGTAACGGATGAACGCCGAGTAGCCCCACATGGGGATCCCGGTGCCGATATCTGCGCCGCGGTGGTCGAACAGCTCGAGCAGCCAGTTGCCGTCGCTCTCCTGCGCGGCCGCTGGCCCTGTACTCTCACTAAGGACGACGAGCGCCACGAGGGGCAGCAGCGCCGCGGCGGCGCCCAGCAGTCTCGCACGCCCGGGGTCCGGCGGTCGGCTGGCGTTTCTAGTGTTCATCCTTCCTCCCGGTACAGGTCCCACCGGCTACCGGCTACCGATCACCGCCCTACTGGTTCCTCACAACAAACTCGACGCGCCGATTCAGCGCCATGCCGTCCGGCGTGTCGTTCGAGGCGATGGGCCGCGACTCGCCGTAGCCGCGCACCGTGAACCTGCCGCGCTCCAGACCCGGATAGGTGCCGGTCAGGTACTGGAAGACGGCGAGGGCACGCCGCTCGCTGAGCTGCAAGTTGTAGCCGGCGGAGCCGCTGGCGTCGGTGTGTCCCTGGATCTCGATCTGCGCTTCCGGCCGGTCGAGTAGCGCCTGTCCCACCTCGTCGAGGACGCGGCGCGAGGTCGGCAAGAGCTCCGCACTATTGGTGCGGAAGTAGATCGACGAGAGGACCAGGCGCCCGGCCTCGAGGCCCGCCTGGATGCGGGTGCAGCCGTTCTCGTCGACTTCGCGGTCGGCCGGCGTGTTGGGGCAGCTGTCGAGCCCGTCGGGCACCCCGTCCCCGTCGCTGTCGACCGGGCAACCGCCCTCATCGACCTGGGCGCCGGCCGGGGTGTTGGGGCATTGGTCGAGGCCGTCGGCGACGCCGTCGCCGTCAGCGTCGAACGGGCAGCCGAACTCGTCCACCGGGACGCCGTGCGGCGTGTTGCCGCAGCGGTCGATTCCGTCGGGCACGCCGTCGCCGTCGCTGTCGGTCGGGCAACCTCTCTCATCGACCGGCGTGCCGGGCAGCGTGTGGGAGCACCGATCGATCAGGTCGATGACACCATCCTCATCGCTATCGAGCGGGCACCCGCGGGCGTCGGCGGGCGCACCGCCAGGTGTGGCGGGACAGCGGTCGTATTCGTTGAAGATGCGGTCCTTGTCGTCGTCGCGGTGCACGCCGAAAAAGAGCGTGATACCGCCGCTGATCTCGATGTTGTGGGTCAGCTCGTCGTTGATCGTGAGGCCGGGGTTCAGGTTGCCCCGCGTCTCGCTCAGCGTCTTGAGCAGCAGGTGGTCGCGTGCCTCGAGGCGCAGCGCCACCCCGCGGGTCAAGAAGATGCGGAGACCGCCACCGAAGTGTCCGCGTAGCTGGTTCTCCTGCGGCAGTCCGTCGGGGTCCCAGTGGATTATGCCGCCGCCGGCGAGGATGAAGAACTGCGCCTCCGGCGAAAACTGCAAGTTGTATCCGATGCTCCCGCCGTAGAGCAGCGTATTGATGTTACGCTCCGTACCGCCCTCCTCCACCATCGTCAGAGGGACGTAGCCGCCCTCGGCCTGCAGGAACATGTTGAAGCGGAAGGTCCAGCCGAGACGTGCGCCGAAGGCGACCTGTCGTTCGTCCAAGGTGAACTGGATCTCGCCGGCGTCGAACGCCGGCTCTTTGGGATAGAAGACCCCGGCGTAGGCCTCGAACTCGAAGCCGTCTCGCCCCTTGTCGGCGCGCTGCGCCTCCAGCGAGGTCGCGGTCCCCAGCATGACCAGGAGAAGGAACGCCGTCGGGAAGGATCGCATCGTCGTCATCACACCACCCCCAGGCTCGAGGACGCTAGGTTAGCGGTCCCTGACTTCGGTAAGCCTATCTACAAGATGTCGGCTGCCGCCCCTGGTGACAAGGAGAAGAGAAGGCTACGCGGTGATGCGTCGCGGGATCCTCCGACCCGGCTCCGCTCGATCGTACATCTCGAGCAGCGTCTGGAAGCGGGGGTCGGAGCGTAGCGGGTCCCAGAACGAGTCGACGCGGAGCAGGTTGGCCGAGAACTCGGAGGGAATAGAGAGCAGCTGCTCGAGCTGATCGAGCGCCGCCTCGTGATCGCCGATCATCATATATATGATCGCCAGGTCACGGATCCTGTTGGTGCTCGACATGGCGTCGCGGGAGAGCGGCAGCAGTCGTACCGCCAGCTCGCCCTCGCGGATCGCGTCTTCGGTTCGACCCAGTCCCGCGTAGGCGAGCCCGAGCGCGCTGTGCGGCGCGAACTGCTCGGGTCCCTCCTGTACTCGGGCCTCGAAGACGACGCGGGCCGAGTCGTAGAAAGCGCGTGCCTGGTCCTCGTCTCCCCACTTCGCGCTTAGGTACCCGCAGGCCAGGTAGTAGTAGCCGGCGTCGACGTCGGCCGAATCCGGGCTCAGGCGCTCGAGCGCCGGCCCGTACTCATCGCCGAAGACGTGGAGGATGATCCAGCCCGACTCTCCGCCCAGCAGCAGCTGGCCCGGGTCGATTCTCAGGACGGCACTCTCGAGCAACCGGTGTGCCCGGTCCGTGGTGCCGTCCCAGGCGAGGTAGAACCAGGCGGCCCAGCGGTAGTAGTACGGCACGTCGGGTGCATTGGCGATGGCGCGCAAGAAGTACGGCTCCCCACGCTCGTACTGCCGCGTGTAGAAGTAGTTCTGCGCCTGTCCGATCAGCCAGACGGTATTCAACGGGTCGAGCTCGAGTGCCAGCTCCGCGTTGGCGATCGACGGCTCCCAGTCGCCCTGGCGCCGCTGGATCCAGGCGATCAGCGCCACGGCGTCCGAGTTGCTCGGCTGCCGACTTTGCACCCACTCGTACTGCTCCAGCGCCTGCTCGAAGTCGAGCATGCCGTAGTAGTAGAAATCGCCCAGCGCCATGTGCGCTTCGGCCAGGTCCGGCGCCAGTCGCAGCGCCTCGTCGACGGCCTCACGCGCCCGGGGTAGCGCTGCCCCGCGCTCGAACTGCTGGTTGAGCCAAACGAGCGCGCGGGAGAGTGCGGCGTAGGCGTGGGCGAACTCGGGGTCGAGCCCGATCGCCGCCTCGTACATTTCGACGGCGCTCCACGCCTCGTCCTCGATAAAGCGCCGGGCGTAGTGATCGTTGCCGCGCAGGAAGTAGTCGTAGGCATCCAGGTTCTCGGTGGGTCTGGCCCAGATCGCATGGCGCTGTGGGCCGAGCAGCGTGATGTCGAGTGCCAGTGCTACGTTCTCGGCGATGTCCGATTGCACCTGGAAGATCTCGGAGAGAACGGCGTCGTAGCGTTCCGTCCAGATGTTGGTGTCGTCGGAGACGCGTATGAGCTGCGGCGTGACCCTGACCTGACTCGGGGCGCCCAGCGTGCGCTCCCAGCGTACCGAGCCCTCCAGCACGTAATCGACATCCAGCTGGGCGGCGATCTCTCTGATGCTACTCGTGCTACCCTTGAACTGGATCGCCGTGGTGCGCGAGATGACACCCAGTTCCGGTATCTCGCTCAGCCGCGACGTGATCTCTTCCGTGACGCCGTCGGCGAAGTACTCATCCTCCGGCTGGCCCAGGTTCTCGAACGGCAGTACGACCAGCTTGATCTCCGGTGAGCTCGACCCCGTGCCGGCCGTCGGCCCGGGCAGGCGACCCCCCAGAGCCAGCCAGCCGGCGGCGACGACTCCCCAGAGCGCGAAGACCCCGACGACGCTGAACGCCAGGCGCCGCCAGGCGAGCACGTGGCGGCCCGGCGGCCCCTCGGTTGGAGGGGCCGTCGCAGGAGGCTCGGCGCCTGCCTTCGCCTCCGGACCCGGCGCCTGCGGCGGCCCACGCTTGGGCGGCGCCTGCTCCCGTACCACGGCGGTCGCCAGCACGACGGGCAGCAGCGCGATGAAGAGGACGATAGCGAAGCCGGGGAACCATTCGGGCAGGCCGAGGCCCTCGGTCAGGCTCTGGACGACCTGGTAGGCCGCCGCCGCGCCCAGCAGGTAGACGGCGAGCACCTGCCAAAGCGAGCGCCGGTGGATCTCGATGATCAGCCGTTTGAAGCGCGACGTGCTCATGCCGTTCTCGCGGCGGTCCGGAACTTCGCGGTCGTGTTCATACGGGGCACAACATGCGCGTCTCGTCTTGCTGCGGCAACTTAGTGGCTTGGCTCCGTTATGGCGAACAGCCCGTGCCCCGGCGGCTCGGGCTCCACTTCTCACTACGTGTCAAACGAGGTCGAAGGGTTCACGAAACAAAGGGGCCGGGAGCAGTCCCAGCGCCCCGGCCCACACTTCGCTCGCTAGGAAGCGCGTCGCTCAGTTTTCGCCACCGAACATCCGCATCATCTCGAGGATGCTGTGGCGCTCATAGTCCTCTGGAATGGCGAACATGTCGTCCGCCAGGGATGTTCGCTCGACCGAGGTCACTGCCGAGATCTCGTACGCGTACTCGCCCCAGGAATACCGGGTCAGCGTCTGCTCCACGACCGGGAAGCCATGGTCGGCGAGCAGCAGGAACACCTCGGTGTCCTCGTCGTTCTCCTCGAACATGCCCATGCTTTTCATACGCGATTCGAGTTCGAGGAAGACCTCGACCACATCGCTCAAATCCTTCGTTACCCAGGCGATCGTCGTCTCGTCTTCGGACTTGATCTCGAACGCCTCGGCGCGCATCCCGATGATTTCCTTGCTGCGCCCGAGCGGACGGACCTCAGGCTTGGCTCGGGGCTCCGTCGGTTCCTCCTCGGCCGTCATCTCCTTCAGCTGCTCGAAATCCTCGCTCGTCATCTCCAGGACCATCTGCTCCGCCGGATTGACCAGCGAGAACGCCCCAACGCCGAAATCGAGGATCGCGTAACCGGGCATCTCGCCCTCTAGGCCGCCATCAACTCGCATCATCGTGCCCTTGAAGTGGTAGATCAGGGCATCGACCTCGATCTCGCCGAGCTCGGGTGCGGCCTCGATTATCTGCGCGATCGGCACATCGAAGATCCCCGAAGCGTCGAACTCATCTCCCTCGCCGGCGGGACCGAGCAGGTACTTGAGTGCCGCCTCGCTGAGCGACGCGGCGCGCGTTTCGATTGTGCCCTCGAAGCCCTGGGCCCGTGTGAGCCCGGGCAGTGCGAGCGTTGCGAGCAGCGCCGCGGCTGCAAAGAAGCGTGATGATTTCACTGCGGCCTCCCGAGGTCCTGTAATACTGCCGGATCCAGCGAATCCGGGGTCGCGATCGGCTTTAACTAAACGCGTGAAACGGTGCCCCGTCAACTGGCCACCCGGGCTCGACAGCGGCGTCGTTTAGCTTATCATCGGGGACTTACGGCGTTCGAGAGAATAGCTAAATCACGCCGGGCTGAAGGCGGCGAACCGGTGGTGCCGCCGTGCTCCGACGGACGGAAACTCGGGAGGGACCGTGCAAGAGATCGATGGTTATGTACAGCAGACTACGCAGCTGCTAGTCGACCTGCTCAGCACCTGGGGATTGAAGGTGTTGGGCGCCGTTGTCCTGCTCATCGTTGGTCGGGTAGTGGCTGGCTGGACGCGGCGCGCCGTGCGCCGGGGGATGGAGCGGGCGCGAGTGGAGCCTACCCTGGTACCGTTCATCTCCGGGCTGGTCTTCTATCTCGTGCTGGCGGTGATTGTCGTGGCCGCGCTGGGGATGGTCGGCATCCAGACGACGTCGCTGTTGGCGGTGTTCGGTGCCGCGGGCCTGGCGGTCGCACTGGCGCTGCAGGGCACGTTGGCGAACTTCGCTTCGGGCGTGATGCTGCTCGTCTTCCGGCCGTTCCAGGTGGGCGATTACATCGAGGCGGGCGGTACGGCCGGCTCGGTCGAGTCGATCGGGATGTTCAGCACCGCGCTCGACACGCCGGACAACGTGAGGATCCTCGTGCCCAACTCGCAGGTCTACGGGCAGACGATCAAGAACTACGCCGCCAACCCCACGCGCCGCAACGATATCACAGTCGGCGTCGCCTACGACGACGATATCGGAGTTGCCATTTCGACGATCAAGGCCGTGCTGGACGCCGACGAGCGCGTACTCGCCGAGCCCGAGACCGTCATTGCCGTCTCCGAGTTGGGCGACTCGTCGGTGAACATAGTCGTGCGGCCCTGGTGCAAGAAGGAAGATTACTGGAACCTACGGTTCGACCTGATGCGGACGCTGAAGGAAAGGCTCGAGGCGGCCGGCTGCTCGATCCCCTATCCGCAGCGGGATGTGCATCTGTTCGAGACGGAAAAGCTGTAGCGTCTCAATATCCAACATGTGCAAGGTGCTGCCGCCGACGCGTCTCCTGATTGACACGGCGGTGCGGCGTCGGTGGGTGGATCCTGGCAGATACACGCTTGGTGCGCCACGCCGCGCCGTCGTGTATCTTCCTCCGGTTCCCGAATTGCTCCCCGGATCCCCGGATCTGCGAACCGGAGGTTGCTCATGAACAAGACGGGAGCTTCAGCCCTGCTGGCCGCTTGTCTTGCCGTCTCGGGGTGCGGTGAAGGCGTCCGCACGGAGCTCGGCGCCTACGGCGCCGACCTGCTGGGCGCGGGCCACGGCGTCGACCACGTGGTGGTGGCGGTTCGGGACCTCGAGGCTAGCCTGAGCTTCTTCGCCGACTCGCTGGGCTTCAGCCGGGCGCCGCTGGCGCAGTTCCCCGGCGTGGCGAACACCGAGCTCTGGTTCTCCGATACCACCTATCTGGAACTGATCACCGTCACCGATCGTGACCAGGCGATGGGGTTCATGCCACAGTTGCCCGAGTTTCTCGATCGCCATGAACGGGGCGCCATGTATCTGGGGCTCGACGTCGCGTCGGCGACGCATGCGATCGAGTATCTGTCAGAGCGCGGCTTCGAGATGATGGGCCCGCTGCCGGGATCGGCAGCGCTCGAGGGGCTGGACGAGCCGCTTCCCGACATGTGGCACTACGTGATGTTCATGCAGCCCGCCGTGCCGGCGAACGCGATCTTCTTCATCGAGTACGACCGGGCTACGCTGGCCGTCCTGGCCCAGCAGCATCCCGTGTCCGCCCCCCAGCAGCGCATGTCGCACCCCAATACGGTCCTCGGCATCCAGGCGGTCTGGATGGCAGTGAACGACTTGGCCGCCGCCGCCGCAGCCTTCGAGTCGGTGGGGCTGCCGGCCGGTCCGGTGCTCGAGCGCAACTTCTTCACCGACCGTGCCCGGAAGATCGAGACCGGGCACGGCGATATCCTGCTCCTCGAGCCCACGGAGGAGGACGGGTTCACGGCCCGCTTCATGGAGGCGCGGGGTGAGGGGATCATGGGCGTGAGCCTGCGGGTCGGCTCGCTGGCGCGCGCCCGCGAGGTTATGGCGCCCGGAATCGCCCGCCGACTGCTGCCGCATACGGGGTTCTACGGCGGCGCTTTCCTGGTCCAGCCGGCCATTACCCGCGGACTGTGGGTAGAGTTCTTCGAGGAACGCCAATAGATCGGTGGTCGGTGCGTCGGTAGTCGGTAGTCGGCTCTGGATGGAATTTCTCGAGGAGCGCGGACGACAATCAGTGTGGATGGCGATGGCGTCGAACTGAGAGGCAGACATGAGCGCACGCAAGTCAGTCATTATCGCGGTACTGCCGCTTCTAGCCCTGGTCGTCGCGGTGCCGGTGCAGGCGCAGATCGAGTACCCGAAGACCCAGAGAATCGATCACGCAGACGACTACCACGGGACCGTCGTCTCCGACCCCTACCGCTGGCTCGAAGACGTCGACTCCGAAGAGACCAAGGCGTGGGTCGTGGCGCAGAACGAGGTGACGTTCGGATACCTCGAGTCGATTCCCGAGCGCGATTGGATCAGAGAACGGCTCACCGAGATCTGGGACTACGAGCGTTACAGTACGCCGTGGAAGGAAGGGGATTACTACCTCTACTGGAAGAACGACGGGTTGCAGAACCAGTCGGTCCTCTACATGCAGTCGAGCCTGGATGCCGAGCCCGAGCTGCTGCTCGACCCCAACGAGCTCTCGGAGGATGGTACCGTCTCCGCCGGTGTACTCGACTTCACCGAGGACGGCAAGACGCTCGTCTACAGCGTTTCCGCGAGCGGCTCCGACTGGCGCGAGTTCTTCGTGAGGGATGTCGAGTCCAAGCGGGACCTGGACGATCATCTGCGTTGGATCAAGTTCTCCGGCGCCTCCTGGACCCACGATGGTGCCGGCTTCTTCTATTCCCGCTACCCGGAGCCTACGGAAGGTGACGCCTACGAAGAAGCGAACCGCAACCAGAAGCTGTACTACCACGGGCTCGGCAGCGATCAGTCGGAAGATCAGCTGATCTACGAACGGCCCGACCAACCCGAGTGGGGCTTCGGGGCGTTCGTCACCGAGGACGGGCGTTACGCGATCATGAATGTGTGGCACGGGACGGACGAGCGGAACCGGGTGTACTACATGGACCTCGGCGAGCCGGATGCTCCCAAGCTCGACGGCGAGGTGGTCCGCCTGCTGGATGAGTTCGATGCGAGCTACGGGTTCATCGATAACGATGGTCCGGTGTTCTATTTCCGGACCAACCTGCAAGCTCCGCGCTACCGGGTAATCGCCATCGATTCGCGCAACCCCGCGCGCGAGAACTGGCGCGAGATCATCCCCGAGAGCGATGACGTTCTACAGGGGGTCGGAGTCGTCAACAACCAGTTCGTGACGAGCTACATGCACGACGCCCACACGCAGATCCTCATCTACGATATGGATGGCAGGTTCGACACCGAGGTCGAGCTGCCTACGATCGGGACGGCCGGCGGCTTCAGCGGTGAGCGTGAGGACAGCGAGGCGTTCTACTCGTTCAGCTCGTTCCTCTATCCGTCCACGATCTTCCGCTACGACTTCGAGACGGGCAGGAGCACGGTCTTCCGGGCGCCGGACATCGACTTCGACCCTAGCGGCTATGAGACCGAGCAGGTCTTCTACCCGTCACGGGATGGGACCCGGATTCCGATGTTCATCACCCACAAGAAGGGTATCGAGCTGGACGGCTCGAATCCCACGTATCTCTATGGCTACGGTGGGTTCAACATCTCCATTCTGCCGTACTTCTCGACCAGCATCGCCGTCTGGCTGGAGATGGGCGGCATCTATGCCTCGGCCAACCTGCGCGGCGGCGGCGAGTACGGCGAAGAGTGGCACATGGCGGGCATGAAAAAGCAGAAGCAGAACGTTTTCGACGACTTCATCACCGCCGCCGAATACCTGATCGACGAGGGCTACACCTCGCCGTCGAAGCTCGCCATCGCCGGCGCCTCGAACGGCGGCCTGCTAGTCGGCGCTGTGATGGTACAACGGCCCGAGCTGTTCGGTGCGACACTACCGGCCGTCGGCGTGATGGACATGCTGCGCTTCCACAAGTTCACCATCGGCTGGGCCTGGGTCTCGGACTACGGGTCTTCCGACGACCCCGAGGGGTTCAAGTACCTATACGCCTATTCGCCGTATCACAACCTCCACCCCCACGACTACCCGCCGACCATGGTCACCACGGCGGACCACGACGACCGTGTGGTGCCGGGCCACTCGTTCAAGTTCGCTGCTCGGCTACAAGAGATGCAGATGGGCGACGCGCCGGTGCTGATCCGTATCCAGACCAAGGCGGGTCACGGCGGCGGCAAGCCGACGGCCATGGTCATCGAGGAACAGGCCGATCGCTGGGCGTTCCTGGTGAGGAGCCTCGGGATGGAGTTGGGAGGGGACGCCACGCGGTGAGGCCGGAGGTCGGTAGATCGGTGAGTCAGCGTTTTGGCGGCCGCGCTGCATTTCCTTGCTGTCCTTTCGTGCTGCTCCTTATTATAGGAGAGGAACAGCCAACCCCAAGCCCATGTCAGCACCGCGCAGCACCTGCCCTTCGGGCAGCTGGACGATCGCCTTCCTGGTGGGCGCGGCTCTGCTTTTCGCGCCCTGGACGACGGCGTGCGGCCCGAAGTTCGAGGATGTGTACGGTTCTGGGCTCGATCCGGTTCTCTCTGCGCCCATCGAGAACGGCTGGGTGGCTGTCGACTCCACCGCTGAAGGCGTGCGCGCGGTCCTCCAGCTGGAGGCCGAGGCGGCTCAGGGCTCGCTGCCGTGGGACCTGGCGGACCTGGCTCTGCTGTTCGGCAGCGATACTATCCCGCCGACCCGGATGCGTTGTGAAGAGTCGGCGGTCTGCCGCCACGTTAGGAGGCCGGTGCAGAGTCCGAATGAGCGAGCGGTCGCCGAGCCAGCCGATCGGCGTGAGGAGGAGGTCGTGGTCTGCGATCACGTCGTGCGCGCCGAGTTCGTCCTTCCAGCGGTCCCGAGCCCATCCGATTCCGTTGTGCTGCGACTCGCCGAAACGCTTATCCCGCTTCGTTGGCGCGAATGAGCTGGCCCCGCTCCCTCTCCCTGCGTAGCAAACTCATACTGATCGTTCTGGGCGGCGCGGTGCTCCCGCTGGCGCTGCTGGGACTGTGGCTCAACCGTACCGCGGAGCGCTCGGGGGAAGAACTACTGCGCGCCCGCCTGGGTACATCGCTCGGTCAGGTCGTGGACGAGATCGGTCTGCGCTGGCTGAGCAGGCGCTCGCAGCTGCTCCGGCTGGCCGAGTGCTCCGCGGTTCAGAGCGCTCTGCGTGACGGGTCTCGGTCGCAGGAAACAGAGGACGCGGCGCAGGCCGAGTTGGAGGACCTGTTCGCGGGCATGCGTGACGCCGTCGAGTCGGCGACGGTCGAAGATGCCGCGGGCGCCTCGCGCTGGAGGGTGGCCGCCGCTGGGCCCGCAGGGTCGGGCGCCACGGCCCTCGCCAACCCGGCGCTCCCCGTACGCCTCGGGATCTACGACAACGCCACAGGCGCCCAGCTCGGCACACTGGACGCGCGCGTAGCGATGAGCAGCCTGCTCCCCGGCGGCGCCGGCTGGGGCGGCGTGAGCGGCTCGGTGCTCGCCGTCTTCGATCGCAGCACCGGGGCGTCGTTGCTGCCGCTCTCCATCGACCCGGCACTGTTCGCCCGAGAGTCGTTCGTCTGGGGCGAGGAGCCGTGGCTGACGGTGCGTCACACACTGCACGAGCCGCCCATGGACCTGGTGCTGGCGGCCCCCGTGACGCCGTTCACCGAGCCGTTCCAGCAGGCGGCGGAGCGCAACCTCTACATCGTGGCGGTCGTCGCACTCGCCGTAGTCGCGCTGGCCACGCTGCTCACGCGGCGCACGACACGGGCGCTGGTGCGATTGGCTAGCGCCGCGGAGGCGGTCTCGGAAGGAGATCTCGAGCGGCGCGTCGAGGACGCACCGGCCGACGAGGTAGGTCGCGTGGCTCGCGCCTTCAACTCGATGACCGACAGCCTGCGCCACACTCTCCGTGAACTCTCACAGCGCCAGGCGCTCGCCGCCGTCGGCGAGTTCGCGGCGTCGCTGGCTCATGAGGTGCGCAATCCGCTGACATCGATTCGCGTGGACCTGCAACGCGTCGAGGAAAAGCTGCCCGAGGAATCGGATGCTCGGGACTTGCTGGGCCGCGCGTTGGGTGAGATCGAGCGCGTCGACCGCTCGGTAACCGGCGCGCTGCGCGTGGCGCGGAGCGGCAGCGTGACCCTCGAGCCCGTCGACATCCGCCAACCCCTCGCGGCCGCGTTGCAGACGGCGGAGTCCGAGTTCAGGTCGAAAGAAGCGTCCGTTCCTCACGTGGACCTCGGGGACGCACCGCTCTGGGTAAAAGGCGATGCGATCGCTCTCGAGCAGCTGTTTCTCAACCTGCTCCTCAACGCCGCCCAGGCCCTGGACGACGGCGGGCGCGTCGAGGTCACCGTCGCCGGGCATCGCGATGGTGTGTCGATCTCGATTCGCGACACCGGGCGCGGCATCCCACTGGAGAACATCGAGCGGGTCGTCGAGCCCTTCTACTCTACCCGGCCCGAGGGCACGGGGCTCGGGCTCGCCATCGCCCAGCGCATAGCCACCGCGCACGGCGGCGAGCTGGAAATCGTGAGCACGCCCGGCGCCGGAACTACGGTCCGGCTCCAGCTCCCCCAGTCGGCGCCGGCGTAACGGTTCGAGCGGCTGACGTAACGGGTCGTTTCGCCCACCTGGGCCTCACAGACCGTCCTCAACTCTCA
The DNA here is from genome assembly GCA_964345885.1 of uncultured Gemmatimonadota bacterium. Taxonomy (GTDB): domain Bacteria; phylum Gemmatimonadota; class Gemmatimonadetes; order Palauibacterales; family KS3-K002. Next base: position 31,424 of record CAYFSW010000085.1, read on the forward strand.
GAACCCGCATGATCACTGGTCTTTGACCGCCCGGCGGCTCTGGCACGCGGCTCGCCAGGGGTACGTCTCCCGAAGGGTCGGCCCACGGCCGCCCCACCATCGCCAAGCCCGAATCAGACCATGATCGAGGACATCGCAATGAGGAGAATCACAGGCATTCTCGTATTGTCTGTTTTGACCGTTGCGCTGGCCGGCTGCCGCCAGGAGCCTCAACCGCCCGCCGATGTCGGACGAGTGCTGGCCGCCGGACTGCCCGGTGCCGCGGCGAGCGAGACTGAGCAAGACTCGACGCCGATGTTGGTGCGGCGCGTCTGGTACTCCACAGAAGGCCTCGACTTCTGGGGTGGTCCGTCGCCCGACGGACGTTACCTGACCTTTACGGATTGGGCTGATTGGGGAGAAGAGGAGGGCGCTCCTCTGGCTGTGCACGATTTCCGTAGCGGGGATAGTCGGCGCGTCACGCCGGAACCGGAGCCATGGGCGTACGCGGCGCACTCCAGCGTGTCACGAGACGGCAAGCGGATCGCCTACAGCCGTTGGTCGGACGACAGAGGGTACGAGCTTCGCCTTGTCGACTTCGATGGCGCCGAACCTCGCCTTCTCTACCGAGATCCAGAACTCGAGGTCCGACCCAAGGAGTGGTCGCGAGACGACAAGTCGATCCTCGTCTTTGTCATTGATGATCGTGACAACCACATCGGGTTCGTATCTGTAAGCGACGGTGCGCTTCAGGTACTGAAGAGGTTCGGCCAGCAGATGCCGTTCGAGGTGAGCATGTCACCCGATGGCCGCTACGTCGTCTACGATCTCCCGGCAGCGGGCGATTCTCAGAGGGACCTCTTCGTGATCACGGTAGCCGGCGGTGAGGAACGGGCCTTGGTCCGACACCCGGCGGACGACCTCGTGCTTGGCTGGGCGCCGGACGGCGAGCACGTGCTGTTCGCGAGCGATCGCACGGGCACGCTGGGCGTCTGGCTGCTGCCGGTCGCCGACGGAAGCCCTGCCGGGGAGCCGAGGCTTGTAAAACCGGATCTCTGGCGCGCGCAACCCCTCGGCTTTGCACGGAAAGGCTCGTTCTACTACGGCGTCTCGATGGGAATGAGCGATGTGTACATCGCCTCGCTCGATCTCGAGACGGGCCAACTGTTAGACCGCCCGGCTCGGGTTAGCGAGAGTCACTTCGGCAGCAACGGCGCACCGGAATGGTCGCCTGACGGCCGCTACGTGGCCTATCTGTCTGAGCGAAGGTCGTGGAGGGAGTTCGGGGACGAAGTGATTGTGATCCGATCCGTAGAGACAGGGGAAGTAAGAGAACTGCAGACGAACCTCGGGGCGCTCATCTACCCGCGCTGGTCGCCTGATGGTCGGTCGCTCTTAGTGCGTGGAAAGGATGACAGGGGCCGAGGTTTGTTCCAGATCGACCTGCAGACGGGCGAGGTCGAGGCCCTGATTCGGTTTCCGCCGGGCAGCCCCAACCTCGCCGTGAGGATGGAATGGCTTGCAGAGATGACCCTTCTCTATTGGTGGCGCGAGGGCGAGAGGTCCTTCAGCATTCGAGTTCGAGATCTCGATACCGGCAGCGAGCGCGTCCTCTACACGGGGGGTATCTCCCCCCGCTTTGGGGTGTCACCTGACAAGCGGCAGGTGGCCTTCACGCTTCACCAGGGTGACCGAGCGGCCGTGATGGTCATGCCCACTGCGGGCGGTGAGCCACGTGTGCTGCTGTACCCTGAGTTCGGAAGGGCACCTGATGAGATTCAGTGGGGCCCGGATGGTCGACATCTCTATTACGTGAACGGCTACGTCGGTGGTGACTTGTGGCGCGTGCCGGTAACTGGCGGTCAGCCCGAGAGACTGGACTGGTTCAAGGACGTAAACGCCAGGGCATTCTTCCGCTTCGAGCCCGGCGGACAGCGCGTGGCACTGACGTGCGGTGAAGGCGAGGACGGTGCTGAGATCTGGGTGATGGAGGGCTTCCTGCCGGTGACGACCGGCGCACCCGATGAAGATTAGGAGAACGATGCCATGAGAAGCGCAATCGGCATTCTCGTTCTGGGAGTTGTCGCTTGGTCAGGCTGCAACTCGGAGGCTCCGCGCGCGGTAGGCGGCGGTGAGGGCGAGCTGTTAGCGGCCGGGATTCCGGGCGCTGTTGCGGCGACGGTGTCGGCCGAACAGGACTCGACGCCGCTGGTGGCGCGGCGCGTCTGGGCCGGCGCGAGCCCGTTCACCTCGCCCTTTCCCGATGGCCGATATCTGGCGCACGGGGGCGGTGGGTACCTGTGGGTTCGCGATCTTCGGACGGGCGAGAGCCGCCGACTGACGGAGCAGAGTCGGCGGCTGGTGGAGTATAACAGCGTGTCCCCCGACGGCGAACTGATCGCGTACGCCTGGTGGAACGACGCGGGCGGGATCGAGTTGCGGGTCATCGGCAGGGACGGCTCGCAACCTCGTGTCCTCTACGGCGACGAGTCAGTGACGTGGCTGGCGCCGCACGGCTGGTCGCCGGACGGTGAGAATATCCTGGCCGTCTTCACTGGCGAGGAGCGAAAAACAGAAATCGTACTCGTCTCGGCGACAGACGGTGCCGTTCGTGTGGTCAAGACCTTCGACGCCGGCGTACTAGGTGAATTGAGCTTCGCCCCCGATGGCGAGTCTATCGCCTACGACTGGCGATCGGACCGCGGGGTCCCCGGCGACATATTCGCGATCGAGTTGGATGGAGGGCGCGAAACCACCCTCGTCCGGCACCCTGCTGACGACGTGCTTCTGGGTTGGGCGCCGGACGGCGGACATGTCCTGTTCACTTCCGACCGAACGGGGACCGTGGGCGCCTGGTTGCTGCCCGTCGCCGGTGGCGAGGCGAATGGGGAGCCGAGGCTGATAAAGCCTGATATGTGGCGCGTGATGCCGCTGGGTTTCACCCGGGACGGCTCGTTCTTCTACACAGTGACGACCTCGGCCTGGGACGTGTACACGGCTAAGCTCGATCCTGAAACCGGCGCGCTGGTCGATGCGCCGACACCGGCCACCGGACGTTTTGTAGGTGGGAACGGCGGACCCAGGTGGTCACCTGACGGTCGCTACCTGGCCTGGCGCTCGCAGCGCGGTGACCATCCGAGACAGGGCGTCTTCATGATCCGTTCGCTGGATACCGGTGAGACGCGTGAGCTCGACCCAGGCTTCATCGAGATATCTCGCTTCCCCGGGTGGTCACCGGACGGTAGCGCCTTACTGGTGAAGGCGCGGGAGGAAGGTAGCGGCTCGTACTTGTTCAGGGTCGACGTGCAGACGGGCGCTGCCGAACCCCTCGTCCAGGTCGACACATACCAGGGCCGCTGGGCCGACTGGTCGGCCGACGGGCGGTCGATCTATTACAGCGTCGAATTGTCGTACGGCGAAGAGGGTGACGGGTTGCCGCAAATCGTTTTCCGCGACCTGAAAGACGGCAGCGAGAAGGTACTCTACCGGGCTCCAGGGCCGGCACTCATGACTCCCAGCAACGTCGCACTGTCGCCCGACCGCCGGACGCTGGCCGTCGTTCTATGGGATCGTGAAATGGCGCAGGGCGGCAGCCTCTTGCTCGTGCCCGTGACCGGTGGCGCAGCCACAGAGCTGCATCGCTTCGAGCCGGGCGCTCCCAAACCGAGGGTGATCACCTGGACGCCGGACAGCCGCTACCTGGTCTACACGGTCTGGGATGCCGGAGAACTCTGGCGCCTGCCAGTGGAAGGCGGAACCCCCGAGCGGCTGGAGTGGGACGGGATGGACCAGCAGCTGGACCTCCGGTTCCATCCCGATGGCCAGCGAATCGCTTTCACCGCGGGAGGCTACGCTTTTGAGGTCTGGGTGATGGAGGACTTCCTGCCAGCGACGGCCGGTGCATCAGATAAGTAATAGGAGCATGATATCATGAGCAGGAGCTTTGCTGTTCTCGCGATTGGAGTCGTCGCGCTGGCAAGCTGCAACCCCGAGTCACCCCCCGCCGACGGCGAGGGCGGTCTGTTGGCGGCGGGCATCCCTGGCGGCGTGGCTGCACCAGCGCTCTCCGACCAAGACTCGACGCCGCTGGTGGCGCGGCGCGTGTGGGGAGGTCCCGACGTGGATATGCTGGGCGCTCCCTCGCCGGACGGGCGGCACCTGACGTTCGTGGATTGGAGCACTGGTGATCTGGCGGTTAGGGACCTGAGTACAGGTGCGGTGAAGCATCTCACGGACAAAGGCTCCTGGTCGGAGTCGGAGGCTTTCGCGGAGGCGTCGGTGATATCGCCGGACGGCCGGCGTGTGGCATACGCCTGGTACGACGGACTGTGGACCTATGAGTTGCGAGCGATGGATATCGAGGGCTCGGCGCCGCGAATTCTGTTGAGGGACGAAACGCTCGGGTACCTCGAGCCCTATGACTGGTCACCTGACGGCAGGCGGCTGCTCGCCTTTCTGAGCGGGGGAGAGAGCACCGAGCTCGTGCTGATCTCGGTAAGCGATGGTTCAGTCCGGGTACTGAAGTCGTTGGGCTGGCGCCACCCGGCCAATGCGGACTTTTCTCCGGACGGGCGGTTCATCGTGTACGATCGAGAGGTGGATCGGGACTCTCGGGATCGAGACGTCTACGTGATAACCGCTGACGGGGCCCGCGAGACTCCCCTGGTAGAGGATCCGAGTGTCGACTACGTGTTGGGCTGGGCGCCGGACGGCAAGCACATACTGTTCGCCAGCGACCGCACGGGGACCTTGGGCGCCTGGATCGTGCCAGTCGCCGACGGTGAGGCGGCAGGACCGCCCAGGCTCACGAAGCCGGATATCTGGGGTCTGTACCCGATCGGTTTCGCCCCGGATGGCTCGTACTACTATGGAGTGAGCCTCTCTACTACGGATGTACATGTGGGGGCGCTCGACCTGGAGACCGGTGAGCTAATCGCTGCCCCTACGCCAGTCGACGACCGCCGTTTCGGGAATAGGGGGAGTCCGGAGTGGTCGCCCGACGGTCGATACCTTGCCTACTTCCAGAGCGGCTCACTTGGGGGTCGTGTCCGAGATCACCGCGCGACCATCTCGATCCGGTCGGTTGACAACGGTGAGACGCGAGACATCACGCTGAACCTTCGCAGCCTCCGAACCATCCGCTGGTCTCCTGACGGTGGTCATGTTCTGTTTTGGGCCACCGATAGGGAGCGTAAGAGGTGGTTGTACCAGGTCGATGTGCAGACGGGTGCGGTTGTACCGTTGCTGCAGCTTGGGGACGGCCAGGCCGCGTGGTGGGCCGAGTGGTCGCCGGACGCAAAGAACGTCTACTACCGAGTGAACGAGAAGGTCGGCGAATCCGGCTGGGTGTGCCGCATCGTTGCACGCGAGATGGAGACCGGCAGCGAGAGAACTCTGTACGAGCTGACTGATCCTCGAGGGATCACGTGGTCTATTGATACGTCGCCCGACGGTCAACAACTGGCTTTCTTCGAGTACGAACAGGAGCCTTCCGGCAGCGCACCGGTCAGACTGATGGTGGCTCCGACGGCGGGTGGTATGCCTCGGGAGGTGCACCGGTACGGGCCCGGCGAGGGGTTTCCGGGCAGCCTCATGTGGTCACCGGACGGTCAGAAGTTGATCTACTTGTTCTTTTCCCCGGACGGGTCACCCCCGAGTGTGTGGGCCGTGAATCTGCGGGGAGGGGCGCCCCAAAGGTTGGATCTGACGGTGCAGGGAATGTCGGCCCTGAGCCTTCACCCTGATGGTCGGCGGATTGCCGTCGGTGCGGGCCAATCCGAGGGCGAGGTCTGGGTGATGGAGGACTTCCTGCCGGGCAGCCGGACTGGCGAGTAAACGCGATAGTGGACGGGGCGGCCACGATTCGGCAAATTGTAGCCATAGCGGGTAGTGATTCCCACAGGCCGTCAGGCCGCCGAGCCCACGATGAAGAAGCCCTGGACGCCGTTCGTGCTACTGGCTATCGCCGCGGGTTGCGGTCCGCCTGTTGTTTATGATACAGCGGGCCGGCCGGTGGAAGATCCGGTGCTCATGGCCCAGGTCAATGGCCTATGGCTCGCCGTCGATTCCTCGGAAGCCGGGATTCGCGCAGTGCTGGAGCTTCAGGTGGCGGCACCGGAAGGGACGGCTC
>CAYFSW010000086.1:0-2497 GCA_964345885.1 uncultured Gemmatimonadota bacterium
CGTTTGGCGATCCCCACGACGTAGTTCGAGATCTGCTTCTCGTTCTTCGACTCGCGCGGGATCTGGCTGATCTCGGCGAAGTATCTCCATACGGGTTCAGGCTTCAATCCAGCAATCGCTTCGGACATCTCGTGATCCTCCCAGGGTAACGAGTATCGGCGCCCTCTGGTTACTGGTCGGCTTGGGGTCCTTCCGCTTCACCGCTCGCGTACGCGAGCTGAAGGTATTGCACCATCGTGCCCGCTCGCGAGTTACACTCGCAGGAGCCCAGCGCCTCCCACGCTGGCTCCGTCACCTAGTATCGGGGCTTGCGGCACAAGATGCGGTGGCGACTGCCGGGTAGCAATGTCCCGAGAATCACTCAGAAGACGGCGGTGACCTTGAAGAAGAGGGTGTTCCCCTGCTCGGAGCGCTCTCCGAACCTGCCGGTGCCGCGCTGGTAGGCCAGCTGGATCGTGCCGAACGGCGGTCGATAGCGGTAGACGAAGACCGCCTGGATGTTCTCTTTCTTGATCGTCGAGTTCGTCTGGACGAAGACCTTTAGATAGAGATCCGGGGTGAAGAACTGGTCGGCGCGGATGACGTGGATCCAGGTGCTCTCGTTCTCCGGGTCCGGGTCGAGCACCAGGTGCTCCAGCTCGTACTCGAGTGAGAGTTGGGCGGTCGGCTTGAAGGCGGCGCTGGCGGTCCACAGTTGAAAGTCGGCATCGAAGTTTCTCCCAGCCCGGACCCCGGCACGGGCCGACTGGAACTGCCGGGTATTGTAACCGATCTCGACCCCGAGCTGTCGGTTGCGGAAGTCCCTCTCGAAGCGCTTGAACTCCTCCTGATATTCCAGTTCCAACGACCAGCGGCTACGCAGCTCGACCTCGAGGTCCTGATCGATCTGCCAGCTACGCAGGACGCCCTTCTGGCTCCAGTAGATGTTGTAGTTCGAGTCGTAAGCGATGCGCTCGAACGCGCCACGACGGATCCAGAACGTGTGGTCGAGCGCCGAGTCGAGCTCGCGCCTGTCGTCGTCGCGAACGAAGCCGATCACGTTGACGTGGTCGGCGAAGCGATGGCCGAGGTGCGTGTAGCGGAGGTGGAAGTGGCTGGTCGGCGAATCGTAGGCCGGCCGGATGAAGTAGGCCCAGGTCCCGTTGCTGTAGGGCCCCCAGCTGTGGGCGAGCTGGGCCGTCATGCCCAGCGTCCTGGTGAAGAACAAGGTAGCGTCGCTGCTCACCGATCCCTGACTCTCTCCATCCAGCGTACGGTTTGCGACCATCATCGCCACATTGGATGAGCCCAACACATCGCGCTGCGCTCGGGCGATGGTGTAGACACCTTTCGGCAAGTCGACTTCGGGCGCTCCCGGCTGCGGCGGACCGGTATCGACCTCGGACCAGGTCCCGATGCCCGTCAGGTTCCACGCGCCCAGTTTCCCCAGGGCCTGGCCACCGACCCTGACGTCGGAGATCCGCCGGGTGTAAAAGGTGCGGATCCGCTGCCGGAACTGCTGGGCGCTCTCCAGGAAGAAGGGCCGCTTCTCGTCGAGCGCCAACTCGAAGCGTGTCAGGTTCACCCTTTCCTGGTCGGCCTCGATGATGGCGAAGTCAGGATTCACGGTGAGGAACGCCGCCATCTCGGGCGTGATAGCGTAACGCACGTCGAGGCCGGCCTGCCAATCCGCGCTGTAATCGACCTCGCCTTCGCCTTGCTCGACCCGAGAGAGGCCGTACGGGATGAAACGGTAACGGCGTGCCGGCGGCGCTACGTTGAGCCCAACGATCGATCCCGCCTGCGACATCCGCCACTGGTTGTCGAGTGGGCCCGCCCAGTAGCTCAGCTCCAACGTTCGCCTGCGGCTGCGACCGAGGTTGATGCCCCAGGTGACGTCTTCGCCGGCCGTATAGCTCATAGAGCCAAACGGAATGGCGAACTCGGCCGTCCAGCCCGATTCAGTCAGCTGCGCAGCGGAACTCCAGGTCGCATCCCATGTGGCATCGACCGTCCGACCGTCGTCCCTGATCTGTCCGTCGCCCTGAGTGCCCAGGGCATTGGTCACGAAGAGGAAGCCGGAGCGGTTGTCGTTGTACGTATCGAGCAGTATGACGACGGCGTCGTCTTCGAGCAGGTCGGCGTCGCGGCGCGTGAGTTGGGCGGTAGGCGGCTCGGAGTCGTGGAGGCGGAAGGCGACGTAAAGCGCGGTCGAATCATACATCACGAGCGCCTGCGAGAAGACCACCGACGGCTCACCGACGCGCGGCTCGAACTGGATGAAGTTCTCGGCTAGCGCCGCGTCGGCGGCCCACTCGCCTTCCTCGATAACCCCATCGACCGTCGGCGGCGCGGCCGCTCTCACCGCCTGGAGCACGAAGGGCGGGTCGGGCTCCTGCGCCGAGGCAAGCGGCATCAAGGCTGCGAGTGCGATCGTTGCGAGCAATGTGTCAATCACGATCCAGAAGACAGGCTGGGCACCGGCGGGCTAATCAGCGGTAACTTGGCAAGATACCTA
>CAYFSW010000087.1:0-2992 GCA_964345885.1 uncultured Gemmatimonadota bacterium
ACGATCCACAGAACGCTCAGGATCGGGCCGGCGACGCCCAGGCGCACTTGGGGGAGCGGCGCGAGGTCGATGGCCGACGGCGCGCCTGCCACCGCCACCACAGCCGACGCTGCCCCGACCTCCAGTACGAACTTGGGCCAGGCACCCAGGTCGCGGAGATCGTCGATCATCCCCACGCTCACCACCAGTAGCGCGGCCAGCGTGAGCACGACCCAGTTGCCCAGCGCCGTCGGCCCAGCGACCGCCGGCCGCAGCTCCGGCTGGAGCCAGAGCGCAGCGGCGATGGTCATCGACACCGCCAGTAGGACAGCGACGCCGCCCAGCCGCGGGACCGGGTAAGTGTGGATCTTCCGCTCGCCCGGCTCGTCCACCGCGCCCACCGCGAGGGCGAGGCGGCGCACGAAGGGAGTGAGCGCCAGCGACAGGAACAGCGCTGCCGCAAACACTGCCACATACGTCGCGCTCAACATCCGCTCATCCCCACTTCCCCACGGCTGCGACCGCGCTGGTCAGGATCGAATCTCCAATGAAAAAGGCTACAATGAGCCCTTGACGATGCACTAAGCGACAACGGCGGGAGTCGACGCTCGATTGCTCGTATTCAGGTTGACGCGGATGGAGAAGGCGCCCAGTAGGGCGACAGCGTCCCACCATCTCCGGCAACCAAACTTGGAGCGAAAGCAAGCTACGGCAGGGGACCGTGGCGGATCGTTACATTATGCCGCACAGACTGGATATGCGCAAGCGACAAACACCTGTTTCTCTCCCGAGAATTGCTATCTATCCGCCTCCGCACGCGGTCACCACGCGCAGCTCGCGCCGCTGCAGCCGCGTCTCCACCGCCACCTGCGCGACGGGCGGTGCGCTTCGCGGTAGAGTGAACACCTTCTTTTGCGCGTGGTGCCGCTGGAAGATCGACAGCTTGAAGAAGACGGACGACAGGAGGGCCGAGCGGAGCAGCCGCTTCCCCACCCCGCGGTGTCCGTGGCGCACGTAGGTCGAGACGAAGCGCCACCATCTCCTAAAGATCGACTTCCAGGAGTAGAACTCGCGGTTGATCATGCGGAAGGCGTCGAACACTTCTTGCGGCGCGACGCGCTTCGGCAGGAAGACCAGGTGGTCGCCCTCGTAGTGCGAGAGGTCGTGGTCGAAGATGCGGCCCTCCGCTTCCATCTGGCGGTGGAAGGGTGTGCCGGGGATCGGTATCGAGATCGACAAGAGCACGGCGCTGGGGTCGACGTGCTCGAGCTGCGCCGGCACGGTGTCGTAGTAGCCGGGCTTGTCCTCCTCCAGCGCCAGCATCATCCCGGTGAAGGTGAGGATGCCGTGCTCCTTGAGCTTGCGGAACTGGTCTCGGTAGTGCTTGACGCGGTTCTGCGTCTTGCTGACCGATAGTAGGCTGGCCTCGTTCATCGACTCGAGCCCGATGAACGCCATCCCGCAGCGCGCCCGGTCGAGCAGCTCGACGAACTCGTCGTCGTAGAGGCAGTTGAAGCTGAACTGCGCGCCGACGGCCCAGAGGTCGAGCTTGGCGATCTCGCGCAAGAGCTCCTTCGCGTAGCCCATGTCGCCGCCCAGGTTGTTGTCGTAGATCATCGCCATCTTGCGCCTGTGGAACGGCAGCTTCGCCGTGGCGGTGAGGTCGCGGATCACGTCCTCGATGGGGCGCATGCGGTACGGCTTACTCTCGATGGTGAGCTGGCAGTACGTGCAGGTGAACGGGCAGCCGCGGGTCGCTTCGGTCACGATGGGCACGGCGTAAACCGGCTCGACCAGGTCGTAGCGCGGCGGCGGTATATTCTCGAGCGACGCTGCGAACGGCGCCCGGTAGATCTTCTTCAGCACCCCGCTCACCAGATCCTCGACCACCTGGGGCCAGATGTGCTCGGCTTCGCCGACGACCACGGCGTCGAAGTGGGGCAGACAGGCCTCGGGGAACGTCGAGGGGTACTTACCGCCGGCGACGACGGGCTTGCCCAGCCTCCGGAATCGTGCCGCCACCTCGTAGGCGTGCGGCGCGCAGAAGTCCATGAAGCTGAGGGCGATGAAGTCGGCGTCGGTCTCGTAGTCGATGGGTCGCACCATCTCGTGCAGGACCTCGACTTCGACGATGTCGGGCGTCTGGCCGGCCACCAGGATCCCCGAGAGCGGCGGCGCCGGTGAGCGGGCGAAGTAGGCCTGCTCGTCGCCCAGGTTCTGGAATAGCACGATTATCTGCAGTTTCGGCTTACTCATGTCAGGCGTCTCCTCTCGGTAGCCTCGCGCCCAACCTAGGCGCGGAAAATCAAGCCGAAATCAAGCGAAGCGCTTGACTCCGCCTTGACCCCCTGCCCGTAGCATTCCCGCGTAACGAGGAGGTGATTCGCATGTCACACAGGACCAAGAGAGATGCGAGGCGCGCGATGGGCTGGGCCACACTGGTGGGCGGCCTCTTCGTGCTCCTCTTCTGGACCCTCTATCTCACGGGCGCCGCCGAGCTGGGCCAGGACCATCCGATCGTCGCCGAGTTCGAGTCGGCCTTCCCCATCGCCGACGCGTTCTTCGCGATCACCCTGTTCGCGGCGGCCTACGCACTGTTCAAGGGCAAGGCCGCGGGCGCGTTCCTGCTGGCCGCGGCCGGGTCGGTGAGCCTCTACCTGGGGCTACTCGACGCGACCTTCTACGCGCGTCAGGGCCACTACTGGCCGATCACCGGCGCGGCATCCGTCGAATTGGCCGTCAACGCGTTCTGCGTCGTCGGCGGCGCGCTGGCGCTGTGGTTCGGCTGGAGGTTCATGGCGCGACGGCAGCCAGGCGCAGAGAAAGCTCAGCGCCACGCCGTGCGCGATCGGGTGATCGTGCTGAGCGGCTCGGCGAGCGCGATCGGCGCAGCGGCCGTCCGTCGTCTGGCCGGCGCGGGCGCCGCCCTGGTGCTGGCCGACAAGAACGAGCCGGCGCTGGAGCGGCAACGGCGCGAGCTGGCGGCGGCCGGTGCGCAGGCCGTCGCGATCCC
>CAYFSW010000088.1:0-27949 GCA_964345885.1 uncultured Gemmatimonadota bacterium
CAACATCACGTGCAGGGAGGGCACTTCGGGGGGTACATCGTCGGCTCAGAGGAATCCAGCACTGATGGTCGCTTAGACTTCTCCGCGCCGAGCGAGTTCCTGGGCGACAAAACGATGTACGCCGGCGGCAAGCTGCAATACTACCTTTGGTACGAACCATACATTATAAGTGTCCCCACCGGTGTCGGCTGGCACAACTCTATTCACTACTACATCGTTTTGTTAAGTGAGAACGGAAACCTTCGCTACAAGTGGGAGAGCGATGCCATAGCGGATCCTAGGTTTCGTCCAGGAGACCACTCGTCGATTGAGGGCGACTCTAAACAGGGTCCGACGCTTTTCGTCATCAACCTCCAGGCCGGCGAGCAGGGTGTTTCGGACGGCAGCGTCCATGGCCAGTGGTACCGCTGGGACAACACTCCGGCGTCAGAGACAGACATCTGGAGGTCCTTGGCGAGTGTCCGGGCAATCCTTTTGCGGGCGGAATTCCTCTTCGGCCTCGCAGAGAGTGTTGCCTTAGACAAGGTTCGGCTGACCGCGCCGTCCGACAACCCGTAGTGCATTGTTCGTCGGTCTGGGCATCGCCGGCAGCTTTACCGGGTTCACTGGGAGGAGGCGGAGGACCACCTCGCTGAGGTCGCGAGCACACCACTGAGCGATAGGCGGTACTCCGGGGGTGGCGCGAGCCCGGAGCGAGTGGTCCTCCGCCTCCGACCGACCGACCGCCTCCGACCGTACCGGCTGCCGGCACCCCCCAGGCCGACCACCTCCCACCCCCCCCGGGATTGAAAACAGGCCGCCATCTGCGAACTTTCCACGACGATGAAGCGAGACTACTACGAGATCCTGGGCGTGGGGCGGGACGCCGACGGCGACGCCATCAAGCGGGCCTACCGGCAGGCGGCGCTCAAATTCCACCCGGACCGCAACCCCGACGACTCCGAGGCCGAGGAGAGGTTCAAGGAGGCGACGGAGGCCTACGAGGTCCTTCGCGACCCCGAGCTGCGCGGTCTCTACGACCGCTACGGCCATGACGGCGTGAAGGCCGGCGTCCGCGGCGGCGGCGGCGGCTTCGGCGGCTTCAGTACCTTCGACGAAGCGCTCAACATCTTCATGCGCGAGTTTGGCGGCTTCGGCTTCCAGGACATCTTCGGCTCCGGACGTCGCGGCCGCGCCCGCACCCGCGGCTCCGACGTCAAGATCCGCATCACGCTCACCCTCGAGGATGTGCTGAAGGGTGTGAGGAAGACCGTCCGCATGCCGGTCCTCGACAACTGCGAGGAGTGCAACGGTACCGGTATGCGCGGCGGCGCCCAGCCGGCCAGCTGCCCGCACTGCGGCGGCTCCGGCGAGCTGCAGCAGGTGCAGCGCTCGCTGTTCGGCCAGTTCGTCCGCGTCGGCCCCTGCAGCAACTGCGGCGGCGAAGGACGCGTGATCAGCGACCCCTGCCAGACCTGTAACGGCGAGGGGCGGAATCGAAGCGAGAAGTCGTTCGAGCTCGATATCCCGCCCGGCGTCGACAGCGACGACTACCTGACGCTGCGCGGCCAGGGTAACGTCGGACGCCGGGCCGGCCCACGCGGCGACCTGCTGGCGGTGATCCAGGTGGAGCCCGATGAGCGCTTCACCCGGCGCGGCGCCGATCTGATCTACGACCTGCCGATTACCTTCAGCCAGGCGGCGATGGGCACGACGATCGACGTTCCCACCGTCACCAAGAGTGCCAAGCTGAAGGTCCCGGCTGGCGTCCAGACCGGTCACGTCATTCAGCTACGCGGCAAAGGCCTGCCGCACCTGCGGCGCGGCGGCACCGGCGACCTGTTCGTGCGCGTCGTCGTCGTCACGCCCAAAGATCTCACGCCCGAGCAACGCCAGCTGTTCGAGACACTGGCCAAGATCGAATCTCCGGCCGAGCAGAGCGAGGACGGAGCCGGGTTCTGGCAGAAGGTGAAAGACGCGTTCTTCGAGTAGCGTGTTGGGAATTCGGGAGGCTCAAAAATGGCGGATTGTCTCTTCTGTAAGATCGCGGCCGGCGAGATCCCCGCGGAGAAGGTCAAGGAAGCGGACGACTGGATCGCCTTCCGGGATATAAGCCCGCAGGCTCCGACCCACGTCCTGATCATCCCCCGCGAGCACATCGCTACACTCAACGATGTCGATGCGGGTAAGGAGGCGCTGCTCGGCAAGCTGTTCCTGGCTGCCAAGCAGATCGCCGCCGAGGAAGGGATCGCCGAGTCGGGCTACCGTGCTGTGGTCAACTGCAACGCCGACGCCGGGCAGGCCGTGTTCCACATCCACATGCACCTGCTCGGCGGTCGCGAGATGGGCTGGCCGCCGGGCTAGCGTTGACGCTCTCGGCATCAGCTGGCTAGTATGACTGTTCTACGGCCTGTCGGCGGGCGGCGCCGTGGCCATTACTCACACCGAAGAGCTGGAGATGGCTGAGGCCTCCCTCAAGGAGAGACTGCGCAACGACATGAACGACGCCCGGCGTAAGGGCGCCAAGGACCGCGCGCGCCTGTTCTCCACACTGCTGGCCGACGTCAAGAACAGGGAGATCGAGCTGGGTCATGAGCTCGATGACCAGGAAGTCGTCGAGGTGCTGGCCCGCTGCCTGAAGCTGAGGAACGAGGCCGCGGAACAGATGGCGTCGCGGCCCGAGCTGGCCGAGAGGGAACGGGCCGAAGCCGCGACCATCAAGGAGTATCTGCCCCCGGAGGCGGACGAGGAGGAGATCCGTCAGAAGGTCAGGGAAGCGATCGAAGCCGGTGCGAACAACATCGGAGCCGTCATGGGTCAGGTGATGCCCCAGTTCAAGGGTCGGGCCGAGGGCCGCGATGTGAATCGCGTCGCCCGCGAGGAGTTGGAGAAAGGGGGGTCCGGTGACTAACCTTTTCCCGTACCTCAGTCGGCTCCGACCCGCACGTGTTAAGACACGGGGGTGCTGGCCAGCAGATGCCGGCACCCCTTTTAGCATCTGTGAGCAGTGGCCGGTAGCCGGTAGCCGGTGGGGACCGGTCACCGGCCACCGGCTACCGGCCACCGGTCACCGGAAATGAACCAACACTCACTAGACGCCCTCGAATTCGAGCGAGTGCTCGAGATAATAGCCGGCTACGCGACCAGCGAGCCGGGTGCGGGGGCGGTACGCGCGCTGCGGCCAACGCCAGACGGCGCCGCGGTCGCCGCGGGGCTCGACGCGGTCGACGAGATGGTGAGCTGGCTGATCCGAGATGAGAGCTGGGCGCCGCCCGTCATACCGGACATCGCGGGACCGCTCGATCGGTTGGCCGTCGAGGGGAGCGTCTGGACGGAGGGCGAGCTGGTCGGCGCGCTACGCCTGCTGAGGGGCGCGCGGGATGTGCGTCGCGCACTGCTGCCGCAGGCTTCCCGATTTACACGTCTGGGCGGTCTGGCCGATGGGCTGCTCAAGGACGAGCAGCTCGAGAAGCTACTGCAGGAATCGCTTGACGAGGACAGCGAGACGCTCAAGGATTCCGCCTCCGCCGAGCTCAAGCGGTTGCGCCGTTCCATTCGCTCGGTCCGCAGCGACCTGGTCAGAACCCTCGAGTCGCTGGCGCGGGCTCTGCCGGAGCGGATCGCCGTATCCGACGCCTCGGTCACGATCCGCAACGGCCGCTACTGCATCCCGATCCGCAGGGAAGGTCGCTCGGAGGTCGGCGGCATCGTGCACGACGAGTCGGCCAGCCGCGCCACGCTCTTCGTCGAGCCGCCCGCCGCCATTGAGCCGATGAACCACCTGCGCGAGTTGCACATCTCGGAGAGGCGCGAGGTGGAGCGGATCCTCAAGCAACTCACCGACCGCCTACGACCGCACGCGGCCGCGCTGGTCGATACGCTCGAGCGACTCGTCAAGCTCGACTCGCTCTTCGCCCGCGGCCGCTACGCGCTGAAGCGCGGCTGCTCGCGACCACAGCTCGTCCAGCGTGAGAGCCAAGGCTACCGCGTCGTCCACGGCCGCCACCCGTTGCTGCTCGAGACGTCCGAGCCGCTCGTGCCGTTCGACCTGCTGATGAACCCCGGCGAACACACCATCCTGGTTACGGGGCCGAACGCCGGGGGCAAGACGGTGCTCATCAAGGCCGTGGGTCTCGTGGCGACGATGGCTCAGTCCGGTATCCTGCCGCCGGTGGGGCCGGGCTCGGCGGTACCGGTCTTCAGTGGAATCTTCGCCGACATTGGTGACGAGCAGTCGATCGAGGCGTCACTCTCGACCTTCACAGCCCACCTGCGGAACCTCCAGGTGATCCTGGAGGAGGCGGTACCCGATTCGCTGTGCCTTATCGATGAGATCGGTGGCGCCACCGACCCCGTCGAGGGCACCGCCCTCGCCCGGGCCGTGCTGCTCGAGTTGGCAGACAGAAACTGCATGACTCTCGCCACCAGCCACCTCGGCGAACTCAACTCGCTCTCCGCCGAGCACCCCGGCATTGTCAACGCCGGGCTCGCCTTCGATGCGGAGCGCATGCAGCCTCTCTATCGCCTCATCAAAGGGCGCCCCGGTCGTAGCTACGCACTCGCCATGGCCCGGCGCGTCGGCTTCCCCGAAGCGGTCCTCGCCAACGCCACCGCCGCACTCGGCCAGGACGAGGTCGACACCGCGCGCTTGCTGGCCGACCTCGAGGCCAAGGAGGCGGAGCTCGACGAGCGGATCGCCGCCCTCGAGCGCAAAGAGCGCGAGCTATCGCAGCGGAGCGAGAGCCTGGAGCGCGATCAGGAAGAGCTGGAGGAACGGCGCCGCGAGCTCGAGATCGAGACGCACCGCAAAGCGCGTCAGTACTTGCTCGAGGCGCGGAAGAAGCTCGACGAGGCGATGAAGGCGGATCGCGAGGTGGCGCGCGAGGCGCGCCGCGAGCTCGAGGCCAAGCTACGCGATCATGCCCAAGCGCTTCGTGAGGCTGACGAAGGACGGGCGGCCGACGAGGTGGCGGCCGACTTCGAGTCGGGCGACCTCGTGTGGATCACCTCGCTGGAGCGCGAGGGCCGCGTCGTCGAGCGGCGCGGGCCCGACGTCGTCGTCGAGATGGGCGGCGTCAAGCTGCAGCTCGCACCCGGTGTCCTCAAGCGGCGCGGCGAACCGCAGCGCCCACGCGAAAGCGCGGCGCTGTTCAGCGGACCCGAGATCGATGCCCGGCCCGAGATCGACCTGCGCGGCTTGCTGGCCGATGAAGCGCGGCTCGAGCTGATCCGAGCCCTCGACGCCGCGCTGCAGGCGGGCCTGGCCGAGCTGAGGGTGATCCACGGCAAAGGGACCGGCGTGTTACGCGAGACGGTCGCCGACTACGCACGTAGCGACCGCCGCATAAAGTCGCACCGCCTCGGAGCGGCATACGAAGGTGGGAGTGGCGTGACCGTACTGGAGTTGGAGTAACGCCCTTCACTCGCCATCGCCATCCCCATCGACGGCGATGGCGATGGGGATGGTGATGGGGAGGAGAAGAACGGGGACGGATGGTATCAGACGAGTTACTTGAGGAGATCCGCGCGCAGGCCGACCTGACCCAGATCGTCGGCGAGTACGTGCAACTGCGCCGCAGTGGCCGGACCTTCCGTGGTCCCTGCCCGCTGCACGGCGGGGAAGGCCCCAACTTCTCCGTCGATCCCGAGCGCGGCATCTTCAAGTGCTTCGTCTGCGGCGAAGGTGGCGACGTCTTCTCGTTCCCGATGAAGCTTCTGGGGCTCGATTTCATCGAGGCGGTGAAGTTCGTCGCCGAACGCGTTGGTGTCGTCGTGCCCGACATCGAAAAGGAAGAGGAGGACCCGTACCGCGATATCCGCGAGGCCGTCGCCTTCGCCGCGGACTGGTTCGAGAAGCAGCTCTGGGAGGAGAAGCACGGCGAGCGGGCGCGGCGTTACCTGTTGGTCGACCGGGGGCTGTCAGAAGAGGCGGCGCGCCGCTTCGGGTTCGGCTATGCCCCCGACTCGTGGCGTGGCCTGCGCGACGCGGCCGGCGTCCTCGACATCTCAGATGACCTGCTCATGCGGGCGGGCCTCATCAAGGCGAGCGAGCGGGCCAAAGAACCGTTCGACGTGTTTCGTAGCCGCTTGATGATTCCGATCTACAACCTGCGCAGCCGACCCATCGGGTTCGGCGGTCGTCTGCTCGCCGAGGCCGAGGATGCGCCGAAGTACATCAACTCGCCGGATACGCCGATCTTCCACAAGGGTCGGATCGTCTACGGTCTCAACTGGAGCCGGCACGCCATCCGGCGCCAGGAAGTCTTCTACGTCGTCGAGGGCTTCATGGACCTGATATCGCTGGTCGCCGCCGAAGTCGAGAACGTCGTCGCACCGCTCGGTACGGCGCTCACCGAGCATCAGGCGCGGCTGCTCGGCCGCTACGCCAAGCGCGCGTTACTGCTCTACGACAGCGACCGGGCTGGCCTGACAGCGACCTTCAAGGCGGCCGACGAGCTGCTGCGCGCCGGGGTCCACCCGAACGTCGCTACGCTGCCGCCCGGCGAAGACCCCGACTCGATCGTCCGCAAAGGCGGGCCCGAGGCGCTGGCCCAGTACACCGACGCGGCGATCGATGTGCTCGATCGCAAGATCCAGATTCTCGAGGGGCGCGGATACCTCGACACCATCGAAGGTAAACGGCGGGCCGTCGACGGGTTGATGCTCACCGTCCGCGCCGCCGCTGACGAGGCACTGCGTGACATCTACCTGGACAGGGTTGCGACCGTGACCGGGGTGCGCCGCTCGACTTTGGAGCGCGAGCTGCGGCGACCGGTCGGCGGCCCGCGGCGGCCCAAAGCCCCGGCCGCGGAAACCGAGGAGCCGGCCCACGCGGTTCCTAAGCTGGGCGCCGAGCGCAAGTTGCTCCTCCTGCTCCTGCGGGACCGTTCGCTCGTGTCCAGGGTGGCCGAACAAGTGGAGCCCGATAACTTCAGGACGCCTGAATACCGAGAGATCTATGACGCTCTGATCGGCGCCGCCGAGACCGCGCCGCCCGGCGAGCACCCCGCGGGCGACGAGCTGAGTTGGGCGGAGGGCCTGCCGCCGACGCTCTACGAGCGGGTGCGCGAGATCGTCGCCGACCCGGAGGAGCTCACCAATCCGGAGGCGGTGCTCGAAGATGCGATCGCCCGCCTGCGGGCGCGGGCGCTCGAGAAACGGCTCGCCGACTTGATGACCGAAGTGCTGGTGGCCGACACCGGCGCGGCCGTCGAGCTGGCGACCGAGATCAAGAAGCTCCGGCAGGAGTTGGCGGCGCTGGGCAGCCGCATGCCGGGTCGCGGATTATTCAGAGGCGAGTGAACCTTAACGATCACCCATCGGAGCTTATGTCGGATTCGAGCCAGGAACCGCTACTTCAGCAGCTACTGACGCTTCACGCCTTCGACCAGGAGATCTCCTTTCTGGAACGCGAACTGAGGCGGGACCAGGACAATCTCCTCACCGCTGTGGAAGGCGTCGCAGGTCTCAAAGCCGAGCTTGAGCGGGTCGACTCAGAGCTTCTGCGCTTGCGAGCCGACGCGCGGACGGCCGAACGCAACGTCGATTCGAAGCGCGATCAGCTGGATCGACTGCGCTCGAGGGTCAACCAGGTGAAGACTGAGAAGCAGTACGGCGCGGCGACGCTCGAGTTCGACCTGGTCAGACAGGAGATCCGCAAGCTCGAGGACCAGGTGCTCGAGAAGCTCCAGGCCGTCGAGGACCTCGAGGGTCGGCGAAAGACCCTAAAGGACGAGTTCGACGTTGCGGAAGCCGAGGTCGCCCCGATGGGCGAAGAGGTCGAGAAGCGCCGCGCCTACCTCGAGGACGAGCTAGCCATCAAGCGCGACCGCCGTCGCAACCTAGCGATCCGTCTCGACGAGAACGTGCTCGCACTCTATGACCGGATCCGCAGTGGGCGCCAGGAGGTGGCGCTCGCGCCGCTCACCGGCGAGGGTGTATGCGGCAACTGCTTCACGGCGGTGACCATCCAGCAGGAGATGCAGATCAAGGGGTTGGCGGTGATCGTCTGCTGCGAGGGCTGCGGCGTAATCCTCTACCCCGGAGATATGAAGGGTGCCCCGTAGGAATACGAGGTGAGTGATCGGTGTCGGTAACGCCCGCTATGATAGTGGCTGACGAGGAGGTGGTGTGGTGAAGTCGATTCTCGGCCTGCCGCAGCCCATCGAGCCCGCGGCCGTCGCGGGGCTCGTCGCGCAGCTCCAGGTTCCCGAAGCTATCGCCGCTATCCTGGTGCGCCGCGGCCACGCCGATCCGGATGCGGCGAAGGCCTTCCTGCGGCCGCGGCTCGAGGACCTCCACGATCCCTGGACGCTGCCCGACATGGAGACGGCGGTCGAGCGCATCGCCTCGGCGATCGATGACGGCGAGCGGATCCTCATCCACGGCGATTACGACGTCGATGGCGTCTGCGGGACGGCCCTGCTCACCCGAGCGCTCCGTGAGCTTGGCGCACGCGTCGAGCCGTTCGTGCCCAACCGCCTCGAGCACGGCTACGACTTCGGGCCCGCCGGCCTCGCGGCAGCGCTAGAGCGCGAGTGCGGGCTCGTGCTCACCTGCGATTGCGGGATAGCGGCGCACGAGACCGTCGCCGCCGCCGGCGACGCCGGGATCGATGTTGTGATCTCGGACCACCACACGCCGTCCCCCGAGCTGCCGCCCGCCGTCGCCGTGCTGAACCCGCACCGCGACGACAGCGGCTATCCCGAGAAGGTGCTGTGCGGGGCCGGTGTCGCCTTCAAGTTGCTCCAGGCGCTGTTCCAGCGGCGTGGGCGCGGCGTTAGCGACCTCTACAAGTACCTCGACCTCGTCGGCATTCCGACTATCGCTGACCTCGTTCCACTGACCGGTGAAAATCGCATCCTCGCCCGCTTCGGGCTCAAGGTCTTGGAGCGCACTCCGAACCCCGGGCTGCGGGCTTTGCTACGCGTGTCCGGCCTCAGAGCGGGGCGCCCGATCAGCGCCGGCCAAATCGCCTTCGTCATCGGGCCGCGCATCAATGCCGTCGGTCGTATGGGCGAAGCGATGCGAGGTGTGAAGCTCCTGCTCACGGAGGACGAGGCCGAGGCGGCAGTCGTCGCTGATGTCGTGGAAGCGGAGAACCGTCTGCGCCGCGAGGTCGATCGCGCCACCCTCGACCAGGCCAAGGCGATACTCGAGGAGAGCTTCGACCCGGATTCCCAGCACGCCATCGTGCTGGCCTCGCAGGATTGGCATCCCGGCGTGATCGGGATCGTCGCCTCGCGAATCGTCGAGCAGTACTATCGTCCCACAGTGCTCATCGCCCTGGACGGCGATAGCGGTCGCGGGTCCGGACGCTCGATTCCCGGCTTCCATCTCTACGATGCGCTGCAGGCTTGCGAGTCGCACCTCCTGCAGTTCGGCGGCCACCGCGCCGCCGCCGGCGTCCAGATCCGCGCCGACGAGATAGAGGCCTTCCGCGACTCGCTGAATGCCGTGGCCCACGAGTGGTTGGGGCCGGAGGACCTGCTGCCGAAGATACGGATCGACCACGAGCTCAGCATGACCGAAGTCTCCGCCGAGCTCTGGAGATTCCTCAACCACTTCGGCCCCTACGGCCAGGGGAACCCCAAACCGGTGTTTCTGGCACGCGATGTCGCGCTGCATGGCGCGCCAGAGGTCGTCGGCGAAGAGCACCTGCGTCTGCGGATCGAGGTGGGCGACGGCGCGACACCGGAGGCCATCGCCTTCGGGCAGGCTGCCGAGCTCGAATGGCTCAACGAATCGTCGCGTGTCGACCTCGCCTTCCAGGTCGGCGTCCGTGAATGGCAGGGCGTCGAGTACGTTCAGGCCCAGGTGCTCGACGTCCGGCCGAGCGAGGCAGCTTGGGCGAGCTACGAATCGTAGCGGGGCGCTGGGGGCGCCGCCGCTTGAAGGTGCCGCGTGGCCGCCCGATACGGCCGACGTCCGAGCGCGTCCGCGAGGCCTGGATGAACGTGCTGGCCCCGGAGCTCGACGGCGCCACCGTCCTCGACCTGTTCGCGGGAACCGGCGCGCTCGGGCTCGAGGCGCTCTCCCGCGGCGCTCGCCACGCCACTCTGGTCGAGCGGGGCGGTCGCGTTCTCAGGTGTCTGCGAGCCAACGTCGCCGCACTCGAGGCGCAGGAAATGGTTACTATCGTGGCCGCCGACGTTTTCGCCTACCTTGATGGTCTGGCGCCCGGCGCCTTCGACATCGCCCTCGCCGATCCGCCCTACGGCCAGGGCCTGGCTGAGCGGCTGCTAGAGGTGTACCGGCGGAGCCGCTTCGCTGGCATCCTGTCGGTGGAACATGGGCTCGACGACGCGCCCGGCGCGCCGGCCGGCGCCGTCGAGCGTCGCTACGGAGACACCGTGGTTACCTTCATCACCGCCGGCGATCTTGAGGAGGAATGAATATGGCCGAACCGAGGGTCGTCGTTTACCCCGGCTCATTCGACCCGCTGACCTTGGGACACGAGGATATCGCGCGTCGCTGTCTCAAGTTTACCGACAAGCTGATCGTTGCCGTGGCCAGAACGGCGACGCAGCAGAAGGACCGGATCTTCTCCGTCGAAGAACGGGTGGCGATGATCGAGGAATGTTTCGCCGATGAGCCGCGCGTTGAGGTGGCCGAGTTCTCAGGCCTACTCGTCGATTTCTGCAAGAAGATCGATGCGCAGATCGTCGTACGTGGTCTGCGCGCCGTGAGCGATTTCGAGTACGAGTTCCAGATGGCGCTGATGAACCGCAGCCTTTGGCCGGAGCTCGAGATGGTGTTCATGGCGCCGGCCGGCAAGTACACGTTCCTCAGCGCCTCGCTGGTCCGCGAAGTCGCTTCCCTGGGTGGCGACGTCTCGCGTTTCGTCTCGGAGCCCGTTCTGCGACGCCTCGAGGAGCATATCGACCGCTAGTCGCCATGGCGTTCCTCCAGAAGCTCGCCGAACGCGCCGCCGAATCGGGCGGCCGGGTCGTACTCGTCGAGGGCCAGGATGAGAGGGTCCGCGAGGCGGTGCTACGGCTGCGGCGCAGCGGCGGCATCGAACCCATCTTGCTGATGCCGGATACCTCGCTCGACGGTCCGGCCGCTTGGAACGGTCAGCTACGCTGCCCCGCCGAGGACCCGGAGCTCGACCGCTACGCCGAGCTCTACCGGCAGATCCAGACCAAGAAGACGCTGACCCCGGAGGTTGCGCGCCGCCGTGCCGCCGACCCGCTCATCTTCGCCGGGCTGATGGTCCGCGCCGGTGACGCCGACGGTGCCGTCGCCGGCGCGGCGAACGCCACCGCCGATGTGATCCGCGCGGCGCTCCGAACTATCGGTATCGCACCCCAGGCGAAGATGGTGACCGGCGCCTTCTACATGGTCGTCCCGTCCTTCCGCGGGACACCCGAGCACGAGGTCCTGACCTTCGCCGACGCCGGTGTCGTGCCCGACCCCGATGCCGAGCAACTCATGGAGATCGCCAGGCAGACGGCGATCATGCGCCGCGCCATTGTCGGCGACGAGCCGCGGATCGCCTTCCTGTCCTTCTCGACGCTGGGCAGCGCCGAGAGCCCAGCCGTCAAGAAGATGCGCCGCGCCCACGACCTCTTTCGCGAGCTCTGTCCCCAGGTCGCCGCCGACGGCGAACTGCAGGCCGACGCCGCCCTCATCCGCCATGTCGGCCAGCAGAAGGCACCCGACAGTCCTGTCGCCGGTCACGCGAACGTGCTTATCTTTCCTGATCTGGGGGCCGGCAATATCGCCTACAAGCTGGTCGAGCGGCTCGCCGGCGCCACCGCCATCGGGCCGGTCCTTCACGGCCTGGCCAGGCCGTACAACGACCTGTCGAGGGGGGCGGACCCGGAAGCGATCGCCGCGGTCGCCTATGTAACGGCTCTGATGGCGACGGCCGCGCCAGGCAGACTGTGCGGGTAATATTGGAGGGGAGTGGTGGAAAGCCGACAAGCATTCAGCCTAGAACCGGAGGCTTCATGAATTTCGAGATCCAGCGCCAGAGTGACATCACCATCGTCGAAGTGACGGGCCAGCTGATCGTCGGGAACCGCCAGGAGCTCAAGGACAACGTCCTCGGCATGCTCGATGAGGGCTCGCGCAAGTTCCTCATAGACTTCAGCGACACGGCGTACATCGACTCCTCGGGACTCGGCGTCCTCGTCAGCCTCTCGAAGAAGATCCGCGAGAAGGGTGGTGAGATGCGGCTGTCCAATCTGAACGAAGATCTCCGTACGCTCTTCGAGCTCACGAAGCTGGACACGCTGTTCCTCATCGCCGATTCCCGGGATCGGGCGCTCGAGAATTTCTGAGCCGACTATGCAGGGGCGGCAGGCAGGAAGCGGTTCCGCCCTCATCGTCACCCAGCAGCCCGACCTGGCTACGGAGTTGACGAAGGCGGTAGAAGGGCTGGGGTTCGCTGCTTCCGTTATCTCAGCCCTGGACCATATCGAGGCCCACGCCGACGCACGCCCGGCTCTCGTCCTCACCGACATAGCGCTCAGGCCCACAGCCGAGCAGTGGACGTCGCTGGCCCAGCTCTTCCCACGCTCCGCCCTCTGGGCCGTCGCCGACCCCGACGACTCTAACATTCGCGACGTTACCTACGCCTTGAAGGCCGGCTGCCACGACTGTCTCTCGCTGCCGGTCACTTCCGAGCAGCTCGGTAGGAAGCTCGAAGGCATCGGTCGGCCGCCGGGTATCAAGCCTGGCGAACTCGATCGCTACATGTCTAACGAGATCAACCTCGAGCTACCCAGTGATCTCAGCATTATCGAGCACGTCATCAGGTTGCTCACAGGGTGCTGTCGCGACTACCGCAGCTACGGGCCGCGCAAACTGGTCAACCTGCGGGTCGCGCTCTCGGAAGCACTCTCCAACGCGATCCAGTACGGCAACCGCGCGGACCGCAGCAAGACGGTCAGACTGCGGGCCAGCGTTAACGCTTGGACGTGCAAGGTGCAGGTCACCGACGAAGGGCCCGGCTTCGATCACAGTCGCTTACCCGACCCGACGAGTAGCGAGGCGATCGAGTCGTCCGGCGGCCGCGGGCTCTTCTTGCTCACCCAGCTGGCCGATGACGTGGCATTCAACGAGATCGGCAATTCCGTAACCATCACGCTCAACAGCGATTGGGAGGCGACGGTCGTCGGCGAATCGACCCATCCGGTGAGCAGCGATGCCGAAGCATTGATCGGGCTGGTCGAGCGCGTCCGCCTCGGCACCGACGCCGACATCCACCTCTGGGCCGAGAGCCTCGACGGCTCACTCGAGCACATCGCTCCCGAGGGCCAGACGCTCGCAGAGCCGGGCGGTGTCCTCCACTGGCTGCGCACTCCGGGCATCAGGTACGCCGTTCAGGTACGGCCGGCGAACGACGAGTGCTCCGAGCGTTGGGCCGAGTTCACTCGCGACCTGCTCGACGAGGCGCTCGCCTACGAGATGCGACTCGCCGAGAGCCGCAGAGACCTGGCGGAACGGCAGGAGGAAGTCGAGCTGCTCCACAGCATCACCGAGACGCTGGGTGCCGTCAACCGGCTCGAGGACGCGACCTCCCAGATACTGAAGGGCGTGCTGCGCGTCACCGGCGCCGAGCGGGCGTCGCTCTGGATCTACGAGCCGGACACCGAGTCGCTGGTGCTCGCCGCCTCCGAGGGCCCGTCGCGCCGCCCGGTGAACCGCGTCTCGATCTCGTCGCCCGTCTCCGTCTCGGCATTCGCCTTTCGCGAGAACCGGACGGTGCGGCTGGACGAGCTCGACGCCTTGCCGCCCGAGCTGGCCGCCCGCTTCGGCGAACGGCCCGAGCCCTGGGTCGCCGTCCCGGTCACCCAATCCAGCCCAGAAGGAATCAGCCGTCCGGTCGGTGTGCTCAACCTGGTCGGCCGCCGCTCCGGTGCCCTCGTGTCGGGCTTCGGCGAAGCACGGTTGCTGATGACCCTGGCACGGCAGATCGGCAATTCGCTGGAGAACCTGCGGCTGCTCGAGGAGATCCTCTCCCGCGAGCGCGTGATCGGTGAGCTGGAGCTCGCTTACGAATTGCAGATGAAGTTGCTGCCCGACCTGGGCCTGTTTGATGAGGTCGCCGACGTCGCTGCCCGCTGCGTGCCCGCCCGACCGGTGGGCGGTGATTTCTATCAGCTGTTCAAGCTGTCCGATGGCAAGATCGGGGCGATGCTGGGGGATGTCACATCGCACGGGTTCGGCGCCTCGCTGATCATGGCGCTCTCGATGAG
Source organism: uncultured Gemmatimonadota bacterium (assembly GCA_964345885.1). Lineage (GTDB taxonomy): Bacteria > Gemmatimonadota > Gemmatimonadetes > Palauibacterales > KS3-K002. The sequence continues at coordinate 14,187 of CAYFSW010000088.1, forward strand.
CGTGATGGGCATCTACGCCCGCGAGACCACCTCGCCGGGTGACCTGTTGAGAGCGATCCACGGTGCGCTGATCCAGAAGCTCGAGAGCACCGAGATGTTCATGACGGTGTTCTACGGCGTGATCGACCCGGCGCGCAAAATGCTGACCTACGCCAACGCCGGCCACGCACACTCCTTTCGAGTTCACGGCGACGAACCGGCACAACGACTGCGGGCCACCAGTCCGCCGCTAGGCATCGCCGATTTCGGCGGCTACGACGAGGCTTCCGTGCCCTGGGAGCCCGGCGATCTGCTCTGCCTGTTCACCGATGGCCTGACTATCCAGGCGCCGCCGACCACCGAGAGCGCCGTGGTCGAAGCGATCGAGGCGCACCGCGCATCGAGCGCGCCGCAGATCGTCGACGCCATCTTCGAGGCGCGCCAGGAACAGGGCGGCGAGGCGCCCGACGATCAGACCGCCTTCGTTTTGCGGCTCGAGAGGTCTAGGTGAGCAAAGGCGGTCACAGGGCAAAGAGGTCGCTGAGCCAGAACTTCCTCGTCGATCCCAGCCTGCAGCGCAAGATTATCTCGTCCATCGATCCGGGACCCGAGGATCGCGTTTTGGAGATCGGGCCCGGACAAGGCGCCCTGACCCGGCACCTGGCGCTCACTGTCGGGCACCTGACGGTAATCGAGCTAGACGACGACCTCGCCGCCGAGTTGCAGGAGTCGTACGGGCCCAGGGACGACGTCGAGGTCATTCACGGCGATGCGCTCGAGCTATCGATACCCGAGATCGCCGGTGACCTGCCCCTCAAGGTGATCGGCAACATACCGTACGGGATCACCACGCCGATCATCTTCCACCTCCTGGATCAGCGGCCTCGGCCGACCCTCGTCGTGCTGACCGTGCAGAAGGAGGTGGCCACGCGGCTGGCGGCCAAGCCCGGCACCAAGGAGTACGGCGCGCTTACCGTAGGCGTACAGGCGGTGGCCCAGGTCGAGCCGCTCTTCACCATCAACCGAGCTGCCTTCCGCCCGCGTCCCGACGTCGATTCGATGTGTGTTCGCATCGTGCCCCAGTCGCCGCCGCCCTTGACCGCCGATCAAGAGAGCGCGCTGCGCACACTCACCCGCGCCGCCTTCCAGCGCCGGCGAAAACAGTTGCAGAATGTGCTGAGGCAGGCGCCGGAGTTCGCACTCTCCGGTGAAGCGGTGACCTCGGTCCTCGAGCCCCTAGGTATCGATCCGGCCACCAGGCCGGACGCGCTGCCCGTCGCCGACTACATCCGCCTGGCCGACGCACTCGCCGGGAAGACTTAGTGGGTCGCTATACAACGGCGCCTGCTAGGGAGGCGCAGGGGTTCCCCGGAGCGTAACTCGAGAGCGGGCAGGCGAGGCGCCACGGCCTAATTCGGTGCACGCGAACGGTGAAGCGAGGGGGACCCATGCGCCGACCTGAATCCACAGACCTTTTCAGCGACCTGCTAGTCCACCAGCTTTGACGTCGATTGCATCCCGGCTACCGCGCCGGCGCCCGTGACGATCCGCCGGTGATAGTCGACCTGGCCAACGTGGTAAGCCAGGTGAGCGGCGAGGTGGAGGAGCGTTTGGCCGGTTGAGAGGGTGACACCGCCCAAATCGAGGGGATACGTGTCGTCCAGGACTCCGTCGTCGATCGCGTCGAAACCCACCTGCAGTGCCGAGTCAGCGCGCGCCACCAGCTCCAGTAACTGCGCCCGCGGCACACCCCGCGTCGTGAACTCCGCATCGCGATCACGGACGTAGCCCGTGCCGCCGAACTGCGCGCCTATGTAGTGCTGGATGTTCCCGGCGATGTGCAGCGCCAGGGTGCCCGCCGAGTTCCCGATCCCCGGTACCAGCCTCCAGATGTCGCCCTCGTTTGCATACGCTTCGATCTGAGTGCCCAGCGCCGTCAGGTCCCGGGTCATCACCCGGCGAATCCAATCGGTCATCATCCGACTTCCAAGCTCAGGTTTTCCAGGATCGGTAAGAACTCGCGACGCGCCGTTCGCGCGTCCCTCAGTCCGCAGAGCGTGTTCTCGCCGCCGATCACGTATCTGCCCCAGGTGAAATACACGGCGTAAACGATATACCCCGATTCCGTGCTCTCGACCCGCTCATACAATGCCACTTTCCTTATGCTGACCGGCGCCTCCGAGAAGCCCGCGTAGTAGTCTTTGTTCTCCGCGATGTCGGGTGTGAAGGGGGCCACCGACTCTGCCGTGTGCTCCCCGTTGAGCAGCATCGCCAGCCACTCCTCGGCGCCCGCCGGGTTGCACTTATCGATCACCCAGGCCTTGAACAGGCAGAACTCGTCTTTCTTGTCGTAGACCGTATGGATGTAGCCGCGCGGCGCGAACGCCGAGCCCGGGCTCCCGTCACGTTGCCACACTCCCCCCACCTCCTCGGGGAAGATCTCCAGGCTCAGCAGCTCCATGAAGGACATGGGCCGGCACGACCTCGAGCAGTTGTCAATAGACAGAAGCAGGGCCGGAACCAGTAGAATCGACAGACGCTTCGTGTTCATCTCTTCCTACCTCGGCGTTGCCAGGCGTCTCGAGCTTTCCTTGCCACCCCTATCATGCGGCTCGCGTTGTTGTCGTACGGGCTCCCTCCCAGGTCGCCATATACGTCGATCGCCGAGAAGCCGGCGGCCGCCAGCATCTCGCGCAGCTCGCGGCCCGAGTAGACCCAGTGCCGCAACCGAAATGAGCGCACCTTGTCATCCTTAACGATGAACCACTCGTTCTCAATGCGAGACCAATCGTCCACCGGTGCGCGCCGCTGAAAGACGAGCGTTCCGTCGTCCAGTTCGTTACAGCTCGTCGCCAGGAAGATCCGCGCCAGAATCTCCTTGCCCATCATGTCCACTATGAAAACACCGCCCGGCCTCAGGCTCGAGTGGATGTTCTCCAGCACCTGCTGGTTCTCGGCCGGGTCGTCGAAGTAACCGAACGACGTCAGCATGCTCAGCGCGAGGTCGAACGCCTCGGGCCGCAGGAAACGCCGCATGTCCTCTTCCACGAACTCGATCTCGATCTGCTGCGCGTCCGCAAAGGCTCGCGCTCTGTCCAGCAAGTAGCGCGTGCGGTCAACGGCCGTGACTGCGAACCCACGTATGGCGAAGGGGATCGAGTGTCGGCCCGGGCCGCAGCACAGGTCCAACAGCGCGCCCGAGCCGCACCCCGTCAGGTCGATGATCTTGTCGACCTCCTCGACCGCAGCCGCCACCCGGCTCTCCGGGAACATGAACGAGTACGTCTCGATCCACAGGTCCTCGTCCGCATACCAATCGCTGGGCGCACGATTCACAGAATCCTCCCGCGTTCGCGAACTACTTGTAGTAGTCGATCTTGCAGCCGCAGCCGTCCCACATCCGCTCGTACGCCTCGAGCCGGGCCTGCACGAAGCGCTGTGCCTCCTCGGCGTCCGACAGCCGTCGCAGCACCCGCTCACCCGCGGCCGGCTGCTCCAGCGCCGCCAACCCGCCCGCACAGCGGACGATCAGCAGCTCGCCGGCCACCTGAGTATCGTGGCGCTCTACGACCTCGCAGGCCTCGGCCAGCTCGACCCACTCGGCCGCCGGCATCCGGACGATGCGGTCATCCTTCAGGCGACGGTTCAGTTCCTCTGCGGTCATCGGGTCGGCGGCCGGTTATATCCAGCGCCTCACGCTCTTCTTATACTCGAGCCAAGCCGAACCGAACCTCTTCTCGAGCATCCGCTCTTCAGCGGCGATGAACTTCCTGTCGAGCAGCAGCAGGGAGATCGGCACAACCAGAAGTGGGGTCAGCGAACCCGTGATAACGGCGATGCCGAGCACCACCAGAACGAGACCTAGGTACATCGGGTGGCGACTCAGGCGTTATACGCCGGTCGTGATCAACGAGGTCGACTGCTGAAACGGCTTGAAGTGCAGTGCAGCCATCAACACGATGGATGCCAGTACGTAGGCCGGCGGCAGCAGCTTCTTCTCGGTCTCCATTGGCTCCCCTGAAACATGCAAGCTAATGAAGACGCGGGACCCGAGCCAGCTAGGCGGTCGCGTCCGCTCCCGCCGTAACTTTCTGCGACCAGAAGCGCAGAGCGAACCAGCACAGCGCCGCGAACGCTAGCACCGCCAGGCCGATCAGGGTCGACGTGAAGGAAATCAGGAAACCCATGGCCACCACCCACGGTGCGATCTCTTCAGCCGCCCTGATCTCCATCATCGCCAGATAGATGCCGTAGCACTGGCCCAGAAAACCGAGCACCGCCGCATAGGCGCCCCAGAATAGGATCGTGTTCAGGCCACTCTCCCACGCCTGTCCCGGCGTCACGTTCCCTCTCGACAACTGCACTGCCTTTATCACGACCAGAGCCAGGACGACCAGCCCTAGGATCGCCGCCAGCAGGCCGAACGGGCCGGAATGCTGCAATAGACCAAACACAGGGTCCTCCTCTCATCGTTCAGGTCAAGAGCGCCGCCTCTGCATCCGCGATGCCCGCCACGCGCCGGGCGAGCGCGAACCAGATCATCGCCGTGAGCAGCGCCCCCATCAGGCTCACCGACAACAGTGCCGATGCGCTGAGTAGCCAGTTGAACAGGTGTACGCCTGCGTACTCCACGTCTTCCGTCATCCGTCGCGCCGTCAGGTAGAGGCTGAACCAGGCGACCAGGAAGCCCAGAAAAACTTGTACGCCGGCGAGCATGGCGATGGCATCAAGCCCCCACCGCGCCCGCCGCAACTCGTGATCTTGCTTGATGTGGATCTGATAGAACTTGATCAGTCCCAGAGTCAGGCCGGCCATCCCGCAGATCAGCGTCGGCCAAACCTGCGTACCCGCCACCGCCACGATCTCGCCGCGCAGGGCCAGTTGCACGCACACGATGCTTAGCGTACCCGCCACGATCAGTAACAGAGCGCGCTCCCAGCGCGACTGTGCCTGGGACGACAACCGGTCCAGTAGCCTCCTGAAGAAGGACGTGTGTACCCTCACCAGCTCGGCCAACGCTTCCTCCGAGAGGTCGAAGGTGTCCACCGCCTTCACTCGCGCCTCCTCCTCCGATAACCCCGAGTCGCGGTAGTGCCGGTACATGTCTTCTAGGTCGGCTGCGATCTCTAGCAGCACGCGCGTCCGCGCCGGCTGCGGCAGCGGCAACCGGGCACTCAGGGGCCGCAAAACCTCCACGAAGCTCGTCATCACTCTTCGGCCTCCACCACCTCGAGGAAATGCTCGATGAACTCACGCCAGCCGCTTCTCAGATTTGCCACGTAACGACGTCCCTTAGCCGTCAGCCCGTAGCTCTTCCGCTTGCCCCGTGGACCTTCGTCCGACCAGGCACCCTTGATCAATCCCTCTTTCTCCAGCTTGTGCAGGATCGGGTACAGCGTACCGTGGTTGAAGCGGAAGTACCCGCCACCCTTCTCCTCGATGTCGAGGGCGATCTGGTACCCGTGCCGCGGCCCTTCCTCCAGACAGGCCAGGATCAGCGCCTCATTGCAGCTCTTCGCCAGACTCTGCGGTTCGATCAGCGGTCGATCCACTGGGTTCCACCCTCCCTCCCCGGGATACGGCACTGGATATCGAGGCTCGATATTTAGAAACTCTATATATCGATCACCGATATAATACGGCCTCACGCTTGCAAGGTCAAGAGTATTATCCGAAGGGGGTGGGAGGCGGCTAGCCGGAGCCCTCGAGGTACTCGGCCAGCGCCCGCAGGTCGTTGGCGCAGGCCTTCTTGTACTGGCCGACGAACAGTCTGCTCATCAGTGTGCCGAACCTACCGAGCCCGCGGATCGAACCGTGCAGGGTGACCTCTGTGCCGGCGCCTTTCGGCTGGAGCCGGTAGTCGAACAGGTATTCGCCACGCCGGGAGGACCCCTTGCTGCCGTCGACGCGGATGGACAGTTGGGTGGGCGACTCACAGCGGGTGACCTCGAACTGTTCGGTCGCTTCCTTGCCGAAAAACCTGCGTGTCTCGCGCCACTCGGATCCGACGGCGAATTCGCTCTGGCCCAGCTTCTCGATCCGCACGAACCGGGGCATCCAATCGGCGGCGCTGTCCAGGTCGGTGAGTGCATGGAAGACCCGATCGGGGGACCTGGCGACGTGCTGGGTCAAGGTGAACTCGATCGGCATGATCTACCCTCTTCTCCGCGTGGTTGAGTTTGGTGACGGCTGATAAATGGGATCCATTCACCACAGGTTCCAGTCGCCGAACCACCTGTGGATCAGATAGAAGAACCCAACAACGAGGCCGACGGCTATCAGAAAGACCGTTGTCAGCACGACGGCCAGGGTCGAGATGACCGGCGCGGCGGCGGACCTCCCTGGCGCCTGCGCCGCAGGATGACCTGCCTCAGGCGCTCGGACACGGCGCCCTGAGAACGGCGGCAGCAGCAGGCCGACGAATCCGAGGATGATGCCGCTGGCGATCATCAGAATAAAGAGCGGAGGTGTGTTCGATGAGTTACTCAACACGAACGCGAGGCCGGCGAGCGCCAGCAGAGAACCGAGCGCCAAGAATACGAGAGCCACGGTTCTAAGACCACTCATCGTCTTCTCCCGGAATGGCCGTTCTCGACTCTAATCTTCGAGCGGCCACTTCAGCTGGAACTCGATCTCCTCTTCCGACGATCCGCGCTCGTGCTCGATGTTGATCGTCGCCGACGGCGAAATCGAGATGCGCTCGCCGGCGACCTGGATGCGAAAGCGCTCCTCGTCTTCCAGGCAATCGGCCAGTCGCCGCAGCTTCGCGATGAACTGCCGGCGCGGATAGTTCTTCTCGATGTCGCGTTTGCGGCGCCTCCTCCGTTTTGCCATTCGACGTCTCCTCATGTCGGAGCCGGGGTCGGCGCCGCCGAGCGGATCGGCGCTCAGCGGGAACCCTCCGGCTGGTATCCGTAGACCAGAAACACCCATTCAATATCCGGCCCCGCCCTCAGTGCGCCAACCCAGACGACGTAGATGGTCAGCGTATCCCCGGGGACAGCGGCGCTCTCGAGCTCCTCGATCACCGTCCTCCGTACCGGCAGCCAGAGTTCCCGGCCGTTCTCTCGGAACAGCAGCTCGGTGGTGTAGTCTTCCGGGACCTCGTCGGGGATCTCGTACGTCCTTATCCATAGTCGGATCAACTCGAGGCGGCGGCCCGAGGTGGCCCGGGTCGAGTCAAGGTACTCGATGTTGGGAAGAGAAGGGAAGCTACTGCCCCCCAGAAAGACGCGCTGGCCGGGCTGCTCGGTGAACGTGCGGAGCACTATGTCTCGCTGTTGTGAGATCACCTCCGCCAGGCTACGACGCTGATAGTACTCCCAGGGCAGCTGGCATGAGGCCGTACAAGGGCTCACGAGCTGGCCGGCTGCGGCGGCCAGCAGCGAGAAAACCCGTGACGCGCTCTTAGCTGTCAAAGCGACCCGTCAGGTGCCTGCCGTGGCTTGCGGCGGCGCGTTGTATGTGCGCCCGTCTCCTATCTCGATCGTCGGGAACTTCCGCCAGAACAGCGCGCTATCGATCGACTCCAGGCCCACCGCGAGGAAGACGTAGAAGACGAGGAGAAGTACAAAGGCGGCCGAGTTCCGCGCGTTCGGTCGCGGGCCGCCGGCATCGATCCACACGTAGACACAGATGGCTGTCACGATCAGGAACAGGACGAGGACGGCGCGAAAGTCCAGCCCGACCAGGCCGGCGATGCTGTCCAACTCGCCGCCTTCACCTTTGAGAAGGGCGATGAGGCTGCGAAGAACGACGTAGTAGACGTTGGCCAGGATGAGCGCTGAGAACACATCTCTCAGTCTTTCACTGGTGGAGACCTTCCGGAACAGGGCGGTCGCCAGTACGAGCAGCGCCAGGCTGGCCGCCGGGCCGCCGACCGAGCCCACCGCGTACTGCGTTGCGCTGATGTCTCTCAGCGGGAACTCTTTCGTCAGCGACATCCCGGCCGGCACGCCCTGGATCCAGTAGAAGACGCAGTGCCCGAATTCGTGCAGCAGGCTCGAGACTACGGCAGCGAGCGCCAGGAGTGCCAGAAAGCGGAGAGGCTTCATCGTGCCTCCGTTGAGGTGGCCGCTGGAGAAGGTGCGGCCGGGTCGATCAGCCGGCGACGCCCCCACCGTCTACGATCAGAGCCTCGCCGGTCACAAAGGAGGACTCGTCAGAAGCTAGAAACAGCACAGCGTTGGCAATCTCCTCGACGGTACCGATGCGGCCGAGCGGCCGTTCAGCGGCGCCGGCAGCGTACTCCTCCCAGGACACGCCACGCTTGGCAGCATCGTCGTGTAGCATTGGAGTTTGCACATCGCCGGGGCAAACGCAATTCACGCGAATCCCGTCCCGGCCGTGATCGATCGCCATGGCCTTCGCCATCACGACCAGTCCACCCTTGGCGGCACAGTACGCCGCCGCCTTGTCGCCTCCCAGAATCCCCCAGCCGGAGCTGGTGTGGATAATCGAACCGCTGCCGCGCTCGATCATTGATGGCAGTACGTATTTCGACATCAAGAAGGCGCCCTTGAGGCTGGAGTCAATGGTCTCGTCCCACTCCTCCTCCGTGCACTCCGGGACGGTCTTGGGGTGAAACACCCCGGCGTTGTTGAACAGCACGTCTATCTTGCCGAAGCGCTCGAGGGTCTGTTCTACCGCTCGGCGACACTCGTCAGCGAAGCGCACATCAGAGCGGATGAACAGGGCCTCACCGCCATTCTCTACGATGGCTTGAACGACCTGATTCCCGCGCTCGGTATCGCGCCCGGTGACAGCGACCGCCGCTCCTTCGCGCGCGAAGAGCTCGGCGGTGGCACTGCCGATTCCCGACGTCCCTCCTGTTATTAGTGCTACTTTTCCTTCCAGCCTCATGCTCTCCCCCATACCTTTGGCGTGTCGATATCGATCACGGTGAGCTTCGCATGCCGCCTTCATCGGGCCTCCTTTGCGGTAGCCGCAGACCGACGCAGCCAAACCGGCAAAGCCTCCACCACCGATCGATTGTCTTGGAATGGGCACCTCAAGATAGGTGGGCGCTCACCAGCGAACCAGCCGGGCGAGGCGGGGTTCGTCTTCGGCTCTTATTCGGGGGCTACGCCGCGGCCCCGAGCCGTCGGGGCCGGCCTTGAAGGGCCCGCTCCGGGGTGGTTTGCGCCGCCCCTGACGAGGTCCTATTTTGGCCTCAAATGGTAGCTTGCCTCCAGCCGGGTGCCGCGCAGCGGGTATCCCAACCACCGCGGCGAAACCTGGTGCCGGCGCAGACCCTGACAGCCCCGCCCAGCTCGCGTCCGCCACACGGCGCTCTCGGCGCCCCGGACCTCGGCCAACGCGGAGCCGGCGCATGAACGGCGCGCTGGGTGTTCGCTGGGACGATCTTCCTCTGCTCCGGGACCGGGCGGTATCCCTATTGTTGTCCGGTCCGGCCCGAACGCCGGCGCTGGCGGAGCGGATCTTCAACATCCGCCACGGTCCGCCCAGGCTGGCCGCCTCGCTGGTGCGCGAGGTACTGGGTGCCGACCCACGCTTCCAGATTCGCAGCGACCGCTGGGTGTTGACCGAGGAGCCGCCGTCCTACGGTGAGATGTCGCTGAGCGAAGTCGATTTCGTGGTAGTGGACGTGGAGAGCACCGGCGGCTCGCCGGGGCGCGGCGATCGGGTGACCGAGGTCGCCGCCGTCCGCCTGCGAAACGGCGAGTTGGTCGATTGCTTCGAGTCGCTGGTCAACCCGGAGCGCCCCATCCCACCCTCGGTGACGGCACTGACCAACATCACCGAGGAGATGGTTGTGGACGCCCCCAAGTTCAGGGACCTTCTCGAGCCGCTAAAACAGACGTTGCGCGGCGCCGTCTTCGTCGCTCACAATGCCGGCTTCGATTGGCGCTTCCTTGATTCGGAGTTCCGCCGCTCCGGCAGCGGTCGGCTGGAAGGCGAGCGGCTCTGCACGCTGCGCCTCGCCAGGCGGCTACACCCCGAGCTCAGGCGCCGCAGCCTGGCGGTCCTCGCCAACCACTACGCGATCCCGGTGGAATCGCATCATCGCGCTGGTGACGACGCCCGGGCCACCGCCCAACTGTTAGGCCACTTCCTCGACCGGCTGGGCGAAGAGGGGATCGAAGACTGGGGCGGCCTGCAGCGCTACCTGAAGCCGGCGCGCCGCCGCAAGAAGCCCAAGCGGCGCAAGAAGCGGGACGGCAAGGGACCCAGCGGAGCGGCGTGATGAGAAGGGTGACCTCGCGCCAGCTGGGCCGCTTCCGGCTGCACGCCCTCGACGCCGGGCTCCAACGCCTCGACGGCGGTGCCATGTTCGGTGTCGTCCCCAAGCCGCTCTGGGAAAAGAAGCTGACCCCGGACGAGCGGAACCGGATCCCGCTGGCCATGCGCCCGCTGCTCGTCGAGACCGGCGACGAGCTGGTTCTCATCGACAGCGGAGCCGGCAACAAGGAGAACGCCAAGTTCCTAGACATCTACGGGATCGAGAACGGCGGCCAGCCGACAGCCCTCGAGGACGCGATCCGCGAGGCCGGCTTCCAGCCGTCCGACGTCGGCATCGTGATCAACACGCACCTCCACTTCGACCATGCCGGCGGCGACACCTTCAAACGGGAGGACGGGACCATCAGCCCCGCCTTTCCGGGAGCCCGGCACATCGCCCAACTCGAGGAGTGGAGCTTTGCCCATAAGGGTAACGAGCGGGTGCGAGCCAGCTACCTGCTCCACAACTTCGACCCGGTCCACGAGGCCGGACTGTTCGATCTCGCCGAGGGCGACACCGAAATCGTACCGGGGATTACAGTCTGGCCCACTCCCGGGCACACCCCGGGCCACCAATCGGTTCTCATAGAGTCGGAGGGCGATTCGGCGCTCTTCGTCGGCGACCTCATCCCAACGGCGGCCCACCTGCCGCTGCCCTGGATCATGGGCTACGACGTGGAGCCGCTGGTCACTCTGGAGACCAAACGGCGGGTACTGGAGGGTGTGGTTAGGGAACGGACTTTGCTTGTATTTGAACACGATCCCGAGATCCCCTGGGGCTACGTAGCACCCCAGGAAGAGCGACCGACTCTGGTCGATCAGCGACCAGACTAGACAGGTTATAGTGTTATGGCTGATCCAAGAACGACTCCGGTTATCGTCAGCAGCGCCCGCACCCCGATCGGCAGGTTCCTCGGCGGACTTGCCCCGTTGAAGGCGCCCCAGCTCGGGGCGATCGTGATCAAGGAAGTCGTGGACCGGGCCGGCATCAAGCCGGACCAGGTCGAGGACGTGATCTTCGGGCAGGTCCTGCAGGGCGGTGTCGGCCAGGCGCCGGCGCGTCAGGCCAGCATCGGCGGCGGCATCCCTGCCAGCGTGCCGGCGGTGACGATCAACAAGGTGTGCGGTTCCGGCCTCAAGTCGGTGATGCTCGCTGCGCAGGCGATCAAGGCGGGCGACGCTGAGGTGATCGTGGCCGGTGGCCAGGAATCGATGTCGAATGCGCCGTACTACCTTTTCGGCTACCGCGGCGGCGTGAAGTTCGGCAGTCAGAACATGGTGGACGGCCTGATCCACGACGGGCTCTGGTGCGGCTTCTACGACTGCCACATGGGCGGCCACGCCGAGTACACGGCGATGAAGGCCGACGTCTCGCGTGCCGACCAAGACGAGTTCGCCTACCAGAGCCAGATGAAGGCGGTGGCGGCGATCGAGGGTGGCAAGTTCAAGGCAGAGATCGTCAAGGTGGAGATCCCCGGCCGTAAGGGTCAGGTTACAGTCGTCGACACCGACGAGAACCCGCGTGCCGACACGACGATCGAGGCACTGGCGAAGCTCAAGCCCGTGTTCGGCGACAGCGCTCCCAAGGAAGTGACTGAGTACAGCGTCACGGCGGGCAACGCATCGGCGCTGAACGACGGTGCCGCCGCGCTGCTCGTCACCTCGCAGAAGTTCGCCGAGGACAACGGGCTCGAGATCATGGCCCGAATCAGGAACTACTCCGTCGGCGCCACCGAGCCACAGGATCTGTTCTTCGCGCCGATCGATGCGATGAAGAAGTTGATGGAGAAGGACGGTACGTCGATAGGTGACTACGATCTGATCGAGGCCAACGAGGCGTTCGCCGTTCAGGCACTCGCCGACGGGCGCGCCCTCGGCTGGGATTGGGATCGCGTCAACGTGCACGGCGGCGCTGTGGCGCTCGGCCATCCGATCGGCGCTTCCGGTGCCCGAATCCTCGTCACGCTGCTCGGTGCCATGCAGGATCGCAACAAGCAGCTCGGCGTGGCGACGCTCTGCCTCGGTGGCGGCAATGCTGTTGCCGTCAGCGTCGAGCGCGTATAGTCAGGGTCTAGACCGCAGACCAGGAACGGACCGTGAGAGAAGGCAACTTGCAGAGCCGGGCGTTCGAGGGCCTCGCTGGGGTCCGGGCGCTCATGCGGCCCGATGGCGCTGGCGTCGGGCCGTTCCTGGTCGTCGGTGTACTGGCGCTTATTAGCGTCCACATCCGGTCGCCAGCCCTCGAGCTTCCATAGCTGCGAGGGCTTTTTCTTGACCCGGGCGGCGATCGAGTGAGAGCACGAGACCTCTTGTACGGTCCCGAAAAGCTGCGCGCCCTGTGGCGCCTGCTGCTCTTTCTCTTCTGCGCCGCTCTAGCACTGACAGTCTTCGGGGCGGTCGCGTCGCTGATCACGCCCGAGGACTACGGTGGCCGCTGGGCGATCGTCGTGCCGCACGGCGTCTTGGGCCTGGCCCTGGTCGTGGCGTCATTCGTCATGATCCGCGCTGCCGACCGCAGGCCGTTCGCCGCCCTGGGTTTTCCGGGCGGCAGCGAGGCGGCGCTCGACTTCGCCAAGGGGGCGGCCATCGGCGGTGGCTTCATAGCCGCGCTGGTCGTTTTGCAGACGCTGCTCGGCTGGCTGAGGCCGGCGCCCGACTCGGGGACGCTGGTCGGCTGGCTGGCGCAGTTCGCAAGCCTGGCGGTAGCCCTGACCATCGCCGCCGCAGCCGAGGAGCTGTTGCTGCGCGGTTACCCCTTCCAGGTTCTGGTGGAAGGGGCGGGTGTCGTGCTGGCGGTGATCGTGACCTCGGGGGTTTTTGCGGTGATCCACCTGAACAACCCCGAGGTCAGCTGGATCGCCCTGCTCAACATTGGGTTGGCCGGCGTGCTGTTCGCCGCTGCCTACCTGCGCACGCGCTCTCTCTGGGTCCCGATAGGGATTCACTGGGGATGGAATTTTGTGATGGTCGCCTTCTTCGACCTGCCGGTGAGCGGGATCGCTATCGACATGCCCGGCTACGATACGGTCGAGCTGGGACCCGATCTCTACACCGGCGGCGCCTTTGGCCCGGAGGGCGGCCTGGTGACGACGCTGTTCCTGGTGCCGCTCATCTGGTGGGTGTCACGAACGAAGTGGCTGTCGCAGTCGCAGAGATTGGTGGAGCTCAAACCTTTGGTGGATGCGAGATTGAAATGACCGGTGGTCGGTAGTCAGTGGTCAGTGATGCAGGCCACCGACTACCGACCACCGACTGCCGACCACCGAACTACGTGAGGTAGGGACAATGCCCAGCAACGGAATGAAGGTCGCAGTAATAGGCGGCGGCACGATGGGCAACGGAATTGCCCATGTCTTCGCCCAGAGTGGTTTCGATGTGGCGCTGGTCGACGTCAGCAAGGAGATGCTCGAGAAAGCGCTCGCCACTATCGACAAGAACATGAGCCGCCAGGTCAAGAAGGAGATCATCGACGAGGCGACCAAAGAGGCGGCGCTCAAGCGCATCCATACCTCGACCGACCTCAAGGCCGCTAAGGACTGCGC
>CAYFSW010000089.1:0-1848 GCA_964345885.1 uncultured Gemmatimonadota bacterium
GACCTCACCGCCACCGTGTTCGTCGAGGCGCTGAAGAGCATCGACAGCTACTCCAGCCAAGGACGACCGTTGCTCGCCTGGCTCTACCGCATCGCCCGAAACGTAGTCAACTACCACCACCGAACAGCGTTCAGAAGGAATGCAAGCCAAGCTCTGCTGGCCGCCCCCACTCGCGTGCTGTCGCAAGTCCTCAGCGCCAAGCGCCGTCAGGGCCCGCAAGCGGCTGAAGCGCCCTCCGTCAACGAGGCCAGCGAGTTGGCGGATCCGGCGCTGGCGGTGGAGAGATTGGACCTTCGCCAGGCGATCGGTCATCTATCCAGCGAGCAACGGGACGTGATTATCCTCCGCTACTTCGTCGGGCTGACCACTCCGGAAGTGGCCGGTGTGCTCGGCAAGCACGAGCGTGCCGTCTATTCGCTCCAAACGCGCGCCATCAAGGCCCTCCGGCGCCACCTCCGTTAGCAGCTGGCCTGGAAGAACTTTTCGACAAACGGAACGATCACCCCGAATAGTTTCGGCTCGCCGGAGCAATAACGTTACTGAAGCAAGAGAGGTTCGTGAACATGAGTAAGCCGTTCGATCGCATCCTTAGCGAGTGCATCCGTGAGCTTGAGGCCTCGAGCGGTGAGATCGAGGCTGTGCTCGGCAGGTACCCTGAGCACGCCGACGAACTCCGACCGCACTTAGAGGTCTGGGCATCGCTATCGGCCGCCGAGAAGATAGAGGCGACCCCCCAAAGCGCCAGTCGGGGCCGTCAGCAACTCCTTGCGGCCATCGCGAGAGCGGAGCAACGAGAGCGAAGTGCTAGCTTCACGAACAACTTAGCGATCAAAGGAGGGTTAGGCGTGAGGTATGTTACAGCTTTCGTCGTGGGCGCAGCGCTGGCCCTGGGGATCACGTTCCTCGCCGGCAACCTGGAGTTTGGCGGTGGTTCGTCCACCGAGGCACAGGAACTCCCGGAGTGTATCCAAGCCCTGGACCTGAACGGGGATGGCGACTTGAACGTTGAAGACGTGATGATGTTCAGGGACGCGATTGAGAGTCAGGACCTGGCGTACGACTACAACGGCGACACGGTCGTCGACATCCACGACGCCATATCCGTGATACAGGACGTCATAGCCTGCTTCCAGGAGCAGCAGCCGGAGCCGCCACCTCTACCGTAGCGGTCTGACAAACGCAAACCGGGCGGGAGGGGCACGTCTGTGCCCCTCCCGTTTGTCTCACCGTTTGTCACCGGTTTCTAACCGTACGTTGGCTGGAAGACGCGGGCCGTCACCTATACTATGACAAGGATCGGCAGCAATAGGAGTTGCGCCTTCCCTCTGTTCCGTGTCTGAAGAGGATAGCGACACTCATGATGTTTTCACCCCCCCGGATCGCAGTTTTCCTCGCCGCCATCGCCATTGTCGTCGCGGCTGGGGCGGGGAGTGGCGCGCCCACCTCAGCGCAGACCGACCCGGTCGTCAGCGTCGACGCCATATCCGACGCCGCCAATACCGCCACCACCGTCGGGCCCATCGATGCTTGCGCTGCCATCTACAACAACGGCGTCAAAGATGGAGACGAGACCGGCGTCGACACCATCGACGTAGACGTGGTGATCCAGGGCGTGACCAACATCAGCGGCTTCCAGGCCGATCTCTTCTATGATCCCATCGTGCTCGAGGTGACAGCCGTCGACTACAACTTCCTGCTGGCGAGCACCAGCTCAGCCGTCCTCGATTTCGGCAACACGACTCCGGATACCGACGGCGACTTCTTCATGGCGGCAGCCATGTACTCCCCGGTGATGGTCATCGGAGCCGACGGTGACGGCGTCCTTGCCCGCATCACATTTCACGCCGT
>CAYFSW010000090.1:0-1908 GCA_964345885.1 uncultured Gemmatimonadota bacterium
GGGCGCGTCGGCTCGCTTCCATGCCGCGCGGTACTGTCGCTCGATTTCGGCCGCTTCCTTCGTCTTACCCTGCTCTTGTAGCGCGCGGCTCAGACCGTACAGCGACCAGCCGTTCTCGCGCCACTTCGCCAGATCCTCGCGATAAATGCGCTCGGCGTCTTCGTACCGCCTGCTCGCGAGATAGACGGCGCCCAGCGTATGACGAATCGGCTGCGTCCACTGCGGGGGCTCCGAGTCGGTCAACGCGTCCTCGAGGCCGGCCCCGGCCTCCAGTTCCTCCGCCGCCCGCAGCAGGTCACCCTTGTGCAGCGCGATTTCCCCGGAGACGAATTTCTCGCTCACCGCCAGGACCCGATGCGCAGGATCGGTGAACCACATCAGGTCTTCGGGCATGGCCGCCAGTGCCTGGTGGAAGGCTCTCTGCTCACGCTCGGCGCTGTCGAAGTCCTTATTCGCCGCATAGGCGATCGCGCGGTGAGCCCGCCAGATCGCCGTCGTAATGGGCAGGAACGCTGGTGGCGTCTCCTCCGCGAGAATGGCGTCCCAGCGTCCGAACCGTTTCTGGACGTCGTAGATGCAGCACAACCACGGGTCCAGCAACGCAGCGACTTCTCGGAGGGCATCCGCGGGCACGTTCTTCCACATCGCGCGAGCCGCTTCGAGCGCCTCCCGCTCGCGGCCGCTCATCATCGCCGCGAACGCGAGCATGTGTGAATTGTGCACCATGTACAGGTGTTGAGTCCGCTGCTCCGGGGCGAGCGCGCGATACTTGGCGTCCGCCCGCTCGGCCTTCGCGTTCTGGATGATCGCCTCGTTCCATTGGCCGACCTGCACATAGATGTGTGAGGGCATGTGCTCGAGATGCCCGCTCCCGGGAACCATGTCGCTCAGACGATCGGCGGCGACCAGACCCCGGTCGGGTCTGTCGCTCAGCTCGACCGTGTGGATGTACAGGTGGTTGGCCCCAGGGTTGTCGGGTTCCATCGCCATGACGCGTTCGAGCACCGCGACGATCTTCGGCGTGTCGCGGGCCGGCTTGTGGTCGAGCGAGTACAGCTTCCACGGATTCTGGACCATCATCGACTCGGCGTAGAGCGTGCCGACGTCGGAGTCGTTCGGGTATGCCGACCAGACCTTGGCCATCGCGTCGGCGTACGCCTGTTCGAGAGCGGTGCGATCCTCCGGCCAGGGTTTGGCGTAGCGGTGCGCCAGCGCCTCGATCAGGGCACGCTCCACAGCCGTGGTGTTGGCGATCCGTGCCAGCGCTTTCTGCAACGCGTCCCAGGCGGCGGCAGAACGCTTCTCCGTCATGATGGTATCGTTGTAATTCGGCCCCTCGCTCAGCGCCACGCCCCACCAGGCCATCGCACATTCCGGGTCGAGCACGGCCATCTTCTTGAACGACTTGATCGCTTCATCGTGATTGAATGCGTAATACCAGACCAGGCCTTGATCGAAGTACTGTTGGGCGAGCGGCGAGGCGGTCGTCACCTCACGATGATGACGCCCCATGCCTTCGTACAGGGGCACGTTGAGCTCGTCTTCCGCGACTGCAACCGTCGGACCACCGATTGCGATGATGAGCGCAAGCCCCGGGACAATCGTGCGGGTGAGCATTCGATTAGACATCAATTTAGCCATCCTTTCCATGCATGAACCGTTCAAAACAGGTCGCTATATGAAGATGTCTGACGTGCAGTCTCCGCCGGGGAATCGCATCTCGTGAGCGCGGGCGGGGCCGTCAGGTTCCTTGCCAAAGTCGACGAGGAAGTCCTCATTGATGCTAAGGCCACCCTTCTCGGTGTCGACGTCGATCTGGAGCATCCACGAGCCCTCGCGCGTCATGTCGGGATAGAACTGATTGTCCCACGCGCTCTGCAGCGAACTGGTCACATACAGCCGCTTGCC
>CAYFSW010000091.1:0-94229 GCA_964345885.1 uncultured Gemmatimonadota bacterium
GTCTGCGCGGTCCAGGAGCGCCAGGTTGGCCCTCCGGTAGAAGGCGTGCTCGCTGAATGCCTTGAAGGAATACTCGTCCGAAGACACTTGAACATCCCAGGCTACGTCCCAGGTGGTCATTCGCGTGACAATCTACCCAATCGGGGGCCGACCAGCGAGTGCCTGCAATATAGGGCACCCCAGCAGTCCACGCGTTTAACATTCACCCTCGTGGCTTCACCATCTGTCCACTATCTAGGGGGCCCTTCTCAGCCAAACTGGATCAACTTCCGTGGGTCAGCTCAGTACCATGCCCCTACCCTACATGAACCACTTCCCCATACCGTGCACCGCGTCGCCGAACTCGCGCATGAACCGCATGTCGTCCTCCTCCAGCGGGCCGCGGCGCACGGCGGCCAGGTTCTCTTCGAGCTGCCCGATATTGGAGGGCGCCGTCATGCAAACATGCACGTTCGGATTCGAGAGGACGAAGCGATAGCAGAGGCCGGCGTCGGGCACGCGGCCGTCCTTTGGCCAGCCACGCGGCGGCCTCAAAAGATAGCGCCAACGCGTGGCGGTATAGCTGACAACGCCGGGGTCGTGGGCCATGAGAAGTGGGAAGATGTCCTGTTCCGCGCCGCGGTGTGCGGCGTTGTAGCGAATCATGAGTACGTCCAGCGCGCCTTCGGCGGCGAGCGCTCCGGCAAACTTGCGGTCGTGGCACGACATGCCGACGAACTTGACCTTCCCCTCCTCACGCAGCCGGTACAGCTCCTCTCTCAGCTTCTCCGGAAAGTGCTTCGGCTTCATCACTCCGAGGAATAGAAAGACATCGATGTATTCGGTTCGGAATTGCCGTAGTCGCCGCTCGAGGGTGCGGCGCAGGTTCGTGTGGCCCCACAAGAGGTTGTAGGGTCCGGTGGCAAGCACGAAGCGCTCGCGCCCGGTACGAAACACGTCGCGCAGCGTACGCGTCATCTGCCTGTCGAAGCCGTAGGCGAAGAAGTAGTTGACCCCTTCGTCGATGGCTTTGTGAATCGTGTGCACCCCCGGCCGGGTGGTGGCCGAGAGGCCGAGCCGGTGAACTTTCAACCCGGTGTTCCCAAGCGTGGCCTGCAGGAAGTCACCGCTCTGAGGCTGCTCCACGGCTTTCCCCGGTGTCTGCGTCTCTCGATATGACAGGCTGATCAAGCTAGCCCGCCGACGGTGGCGCGGCCAGGACGCGTCTTTGAACCGAGTCGCCCAGTTCCGTGTTATTGCCTTGATCGCCTGTTGGCAGGGCCCTAGATACTTTGGTGATTATGCAACTCATGACCACACTCGCAGCAGCTCAGGCCATAAGCGAGTCTTTGGCAGGGCGGCCGCTCGCAGCCATCGGCCTCTTGTTCGGCGCCGGTGTGCTCACCAGCCTCACGCCTTGCATCTATCCGATGATCCCCATCACGGTCGGTGTGATCGGTGGCACGGCGGGCCCGCAGCCGTCGCGCCGCCGCACCGTCGTGCTGACCCTGACGTACGTGACCGGGCTCGCGATGTTCTACGCGATCCTCGGCGTGATCGCCGGAGCGACGGGGTCCCTTTTCGGGACGGTCAGCGCCAGCCCTTGGGCGCGGTTCGCCATCGGCAACCTGCTGCTCATCTTCGGGCTCGCGATGCTCGACGTGATCCCGGTCCGCGCACCTCAACGGCTGAGCACTTGGGCGAGCCGCCTGGAGGGCGGCACGGTCCCGGCGGTCTTCCTGCTCGGGGCGACATCCGGGATCGTCGCCGCGCCCTGCGGTGCCCCGGCGTTCGCCGCTGTGCTCACCTGGGTGGCGGGAACCGGCAGTGCGGTCCTCGGGTTCGTGTACTTGTTCGTGTTCTCGCTCGGCATGAGCGTGCTACTCGTCGTCGTAGGACTGTCCTCCGGCGCGCTCGCGGCGCTGCCCGGGTCGGGGCGCTGGATGGTCTGGATCAAGAAGGCGGCCGGCCTGATAATGATCGGCGTGGCCGAGTATTACTTCGTTCAGGTAGGAATGGTGTTGTGATGCGTAGATGGCTGACCGCGGTGCTCTTCACCGCGCCCGTTCTGTCTCTCGCCGACTATCATCCCCTGCATGCGCAGGAACGGATCGGCATCGCGGTGGGCGCAACCCCCACCGCCGTCGAGATCGAGGATCTGGCCGGGAACCCGGTCGACCTTAGCGATTACATCGGCAGCGGTAAGCCGCTCTTGGTGGAGTTCTGGGCGACTTGGTGCTCGAACTGCGAGGCGCTCGAGCCGGCCATGCTGGCCGCACACTCGAAGTACGGAGAGGACGCCAACTTCCTTATCGTCGCCGTCGCTGTGAACCAGAGCGTACGGCGAGTCCGCCGCTACGAGGCCGACCACGAGGTGCCGGGCCGCCTTCTGTGGGACACCGACGGCCGCGCGACCAGAGCCTTCATGGCCCCGGCTACTTCTTATGTCGCTGTGCTGGATGGCGAGGGTAGCGTGGTATACACGGGCTTGGGTCCAGACCAGGATATCAGTGCCGCGGTAGAGAAGGCGCTCGGGCGGTAAGATATGGCCGACAGAGCCGTCTTCTCACCGCCCGCTGCTCTTGATTTCCCCTAATCCTTCGGCGGCGCCAGCCGGTCGATCGCCTCACCCAACTCGGTGTACGCCGTCGGATCGATCTCACGGAACGGCGTTGCGCGATAGGCGATCGTCCCATCCGGTCCCACGACGAACAAGTTGCGATTCGTCATACCTGGCCGTCCGGCGAGCGCGCCGTACATGTTCGCTACCGCCACACCCTCGTCGCTCGCCATCAGGAACTGGAACTGATCGTCCCGCGCCCAGGAGGCGAGCTCGGCGATCGGGTCGGCGCTGATGGCGATCAGGATGACGTCTTGGCCGCTGTTGAACAACTGTGCGTACTGATCACGGTACGCATGCATCTGAACCGTTCAACCACGGCTCCGCGCCCGGAAGAAGAAGGCGAGGACGACGGTCTTACCTGCGAAGTCGCTGAGTCGCACCTCGTCCCTCAGCACGCCGTAACGCGTGGCGCCCGGTATGGAGAAATCGGGTGCGACTGCGCCGACCTCGAGCGGCTCGGCCGCCTGCGTCTGAGCCTGCAGCGGAGCAGCCGCCACGATGAGCGAGGGCGCCGCGAGGACGGCCCCCATGTGCTTTAGCATGTTCCTCCTTTTGGCATGAGCTTAGCCGCTGGAGGTCAACAGAGCAATCTTCTCCGCTAGAACGTCGAGCAGCAGGTCGACGCTTTCCAGGTGCGTTCGAAACGTCAGTACCGCCAGCCTCAGCACGAACTTCCCCTCCAGCATGGTCGACGAGATAAAGACCCTGCCGTCGCGATGGATCTCGTCGACCAGGGCCTGGTTGAACTCGTTGGCGTCGCCGTCCCCTGGGACCCAGCGGTAGGTGGCCACCGACAGCTCGGGCTCCGGGCCGACCTCGAATCCCAGCTCCTGCACTTTGCTGTAGAAGTAGCGGGTCAACAGCAGCTTCTCCTCCAGACAGGCTCTGAACGGTCCCACGCCGTGCAGCTTGAGGGGTAACCACAGCCTCAAGCCGCGGAAGTGTTTGGTGAGCTCCGGAGACAGCTCGGCCGGCGAGTTGCTCTCGAGCGATTCCTCGGCCAGGATGTCCTGCATGTAGGCGGCCTGGTAGTGATGCGCACGGCGCAGCGCCTCAACGTCCTTGACCAGCAAAGCGCCGGTACCGTACGGCAGGAACAGTCCCTTATGAGGATCGAGCACGATCGAGTCGGAGAGCTCCATGCCCGCCAGCTTCGGACGGCATTCATCGACCAGGGCGAAGAACCCTCCGTAAGCGGCATCGATGTGGTACCAGAGCCCTTCGGCTTTAGCGATCCGCCCGATCTCTTGTAGCGGGTCGATGGCACCCACGTCCGTCGTCCCCGCCGAGGCGATGACCAGCCACGGGATGAGGCCGTCGGCTCGATCCCTGGCGATCGCGTGCTCCAGCTCCGCCGGCACCATCCGATAACGCTCGTCCATCGGCACGCAACGCTGGACGCACTCGCCGAGTCCTGCCACACCCAACGCCTTGTGGATGCAGTGGTGTACCTGGCCCGACAGGTAAACCACCACCCGCTCGTAGTCGCGCGCCTTCAGGCCGTGCGCGTCACGCGCCGTGACGATCCCCGTCAGGTTGGCTATGCTGCCGCCCGAGGCCAGGTTGCCGCCCGAGCCCTCGGGATACCCCACCAGGCCGGCCATCCAGTCGAGCAGCATGTTCTCCATCTCGACGGCGCCCGGACCGGCGAAGCGGACACCGGCGTAGCGGTTGGTGACGGCAGCCAGGTGGTCGCCCAGCGAGGAGTAGTAGATGCCGCCGCCGGGGATGTAGGCGAGGAACCTTCCCGATGCAGGATTGACCCCCGGCACGATCACCGCCTCGTCGAACAGCGCCAGCAACTTGTCGACGGGGACACCCTCGTCGACTATCGGCGACTCCCGTATCTCCGTCGCCGCTTCTTTGTCGGCCTCGTACGCCTTGAGCTCGGGCAGGCGATCGAGGAAGCCCTCGCCATAGGCGACGACCGCGTCACGTACCGGCGCGCGCTCTCCCCTGTCGGGCTCCAGCCTGCGGCTGATCGATTCCAGCTTCTTGATTCGCTCGATCATATGATCGTCCACCTCAAATCTTGATGAAGATCAAGCGCCTGTACAGCAGCCACATCAAGAAGAGCCAGATCCCGACGTAGGAGAGCGCCAAGGCGAACGAACCGTGCAACGGTCCGGCCCACGAGGCGAAGAGGTTCGTGTACAACCGCCGTCGCTGGCAGGAGGCTGATAACGGCCGTATCTTGAATTGAGTGCGCGGCCGGGGTGGTGAACGGCCCTTACTTCTCAAGTTGTTTCCCTCTCTTCCTGGCCTTCCCACCCAGTTGTTTCGCGTAGGACCTTAGCAGTCAGGTCCCCTCATGGTGACCTCTCATATCTGGCGGCAGCTGAGGCCGTTGTGCGTTTGCTCTCTATTCGCGGGGTGCAGAGTCTGTGCCGCACTGGTAGCACTCCTCCACAGCCTGTTAGTGCGGTGCCGACTCGCACACATCTCTCCCCTGATCTCGGATGCACCGGCCGGCCGGAACCGCACCCTGCGAGACATCTGGTACGCTCGGCTGGCCAGGGAGTCACTCGTGCTAATCCTGAGAACCTTCCTTCGCCAAGCCGCCCTCGATCGTGTGACCTACTCCCTCCCCTCTGGTCACGGCTCGGGCTGTGTCATTGCGATCTTTCACATGCCCTGGGCTCGACTGCTCGCTTCCTGGTGCTGCGATTCAAACTTGGCACTCATCGTCGCCGGGGATGTGTGGGTCGAGCGCGCCGGCCAGAACGTCGCACCGGGAGGCGTCCGCAGACTGCGGAGGGTAATCCGCCACCTTCGCGCGGGTGGCCGCGTGGTGGTGATGGCGGATTTCCCTCGCGCGAGGCGTGTCTGCACGGTCCGTTTCCTCGGCCAGGAGTGGCACGCCTCAACCTTTCCGGCGCGCCTCGCTGCATGCGCCGGCGTACCGCTGCTGGCATGGAATCCGAGCCTCGACCGCGGGCGGCTGCAGCTAGCTCCCGGTCCAGCGTTCGCCGTGGGCTCGCTTCCCGAGGAGCAGGAAGCGGCCACACGGAGCGTCCTCGCCTTTTTCGAGCGTACAATCCGTCAGAGCCCCGCGCTTTGGAGCTACAGTCTGAGGGCCCGCACAGCGTCGTGAGCCGGTCGCGTAAAGGCAGGGCTCGAAGACGCGCCTCGGCTCAATCGTGTCTTCCTCCCGCGGCCGGTCGGCCGGGGGTCCCGCCGAGCGCCGTCGGAGCACCATTGAGAGGGGCGGGACCCCGGCCGCGCCTCAGCCGGCTGGCTCGATGTTCTGGTTCACCCGGAAGAAGTTGTCCGGATCATACTGCTTCTTGATCCCGGCCAGCCGGGCATAGTTGTCGCGGTACGTCGCCTTAACGCGCTCCTGTCCTTCGTCCATCATGAAGTTCACGTACGCACCGCCTGCCGAGTGGGGGTGAAGCGCGTCAAAGTACGACTTCGTCCAGTCGATGATCTTGCCTTTGTTCGCCGGGTTCGGATCGACACCGACGATGACCTGAGCCCAGTTGCTCTCGCGATAGGCCCACGGCGTGTCACTGTTGCTGATACGGTGGGCCGCCCCGTCGATCGGATACATGTGCATCGTCGAGTGCCCGGTGGGGATCTCGGAGCCGAACTTCACGTGCTCGGCGATAGCCTGATCGCTGATCTCGTTAACAAAGTCGGCCCGCCAGTACCACTGTAGCCCCGGCGGATAGAAGACGTCGAACATGCTCTGCATCGTCGGGTGCGGCATCGGTCCCACGTGCTCGAAGGCCGGTGGCCCAAACTCACGGATCGGCTTGAAGACCTCCTCGGCTTTCTCCATCGGACCCGTGTAGCACCAGACGACGCCGCACATCGCCTTGCCGTGCAGATGTTCGGGGAAAGGAGGTCCGGGGACTACCAGGAAAGCGAAGAAGCCGCCTAGCTCCTCCGGAGCCCTCAATATGAACTCACGGTACCAACTCAATACCTCGGCCGCCTGGTCGAGCTCCCAGAGCGTCGGCCCGGCGTAGTTCGTGTGTACGGGATGCGCCCTGAACAGAAAAGACGTGACGACGCCGAAGTTGCCGCCGCCGCCGCGGATCGCCCAGTAGAGGTCCTCGTGATCCTCGGCGCTGGCGGTGACCGTGCTCCCATCGGCCAGCACCAGATCGGCGGCGAGCAAGTTGTCGATGGTGAGGCCGTACTTCCGGGTCAGATGGCCGACGCCGCCGCCCAGCGTCAGGCCGGCGACCCCTGTAGTCGAGATGGTGCCGGCGGGAACCGCCAAACCGTGTTCGTGCGTCGCCGTGTCCACATCGTTCCAGGTGCAGCCACCGCCCACCCTCACCGTACGGGCCTCGGGGTTGATCTCCATGTCTTTCATCTTCGAGAGGTCGATGACCAGGCCGTCCTCGCAGAGACCCAAGCCTCCGCCGTTGTGGCCGCCGCCGCGGATCGCCGTCAGCATCTCGTTCTCCCGGCCGAACCGCACGGCCGCCTGGACATCTCCGACGTCCGCGCAGTAGGCGATCAGGCGCGGCCGCTTGTCGATCATGCCGTTGTAGATCTTGCGGGCCTCGTCGTAACCCGCGTCGTTCGGTTGGATCAGCTCGCCGTGCAGGCTCGCCTTGAACGCTCCAATGTTGTTGTTGGCTGGCATGGAATCCTCCCTAGGGGCTAATGGATGATCAACCCTGGGTCGACCGGCGCGCGGTGCCGTGCGGCCGTGTCGACCTCAACCCGTATGTGGTGAAAGGGTAGTCCCAAGCCCGGTCGGGCGGATGGGCGCTCGGCAAGGAGGCCCTGTTGGAGGGCACCCGAGCCCTCGAGGCTCGACCAGGGGCTATCGCACGTGGGCCCCATTATAGGACGAAAGGCGAGGAACGGAAAGAACAGCGTTGACCCAGGCGCGGTGCCCGCCCTTATCTCTTAACCCACCGCGACATTGCCCCAACAAGCTTCGTGTGTATATTCGCTGCCGCAGCCCAGTCCTATATGCCTGTTGTACCTGTCCCCTCGAACTTGAGAGCTAGATGGGTCGCAAGAGACCGAAGCTGAAGAAATCGGGTCGTAGAAAGATCGGGCGGAAGAAGCGCAAGGAGCTACACAAACGCCGCAAACGCAAGAAGTAGATGCGGGCGTTCCTCCGCTGAACGCCCCGGGGCCCTTCAGGGCCCCTCGTCCCCCGCTCCGATAGCCACTTCCGCAAAGACGAACTGAACCCAAGGGAGCCACCCCGTTGAGCGAAGAACCGCTCGCCGGTTACCCGATCGTCGTTCGCATCCCGGTCCAGTGGGGTGAATTGGATGCCTACGGCCACGTGAGCAACGTGGTGTTCTTCAGCTATTTCGAGTCGGCGCGCGTCCGCTACCTCGAGCGCTGCGGTTTCATCGAGTCCTACGACCGTGACCGGATCGGTATCATCCTTAGTTCGACCAACTGCCGCTTCCGCCGGCCGCTGTTCTACCCGGATACCGCCCTGGTCGGTGCCCGCGCTGCGGAGATCGCCGAGGACCGCTTCACCATGGCCTACGAGATCGTCTCGACCGCGGCCGGAGCCACGGTCGCGGAGGGTGAGGCCATCGTGGTCTCCTACGACTACAACACGCGACAGGTCGTTCCCATACCACGGGAGGTGCGGGCCGCCATCGAGGGGCTCGAGTCCTCGGCAGGCTGAGGCTGGCCGCCGATGTTGCAGCGACGCCTCACCCCTGAAACCTCAGGAACCCCACAAGCGTAGGGACCTTTGGGCGTCTTCTCTACGGCGCCCAGGTCGTACTCAGACATGTAGGATTTACTACCCCGTGTCAGCTACGCCCTGGCTGGCGGCGGCCGGGAACCAAACGGGGTCCGAGTGAGTTACTTAGCAGGTCGGCAACCAGGCAGCACGCGCCGGCAACCCTTTTGGGGGTCATGGCGTCTAAGTACTAGAGATTTGTTAGGGAAGCCTGAATAAGACAAAAAAAGTCACGTGTGGCGGCGCCTGCATGGGCAGCAGGTAGGAACAGTCCCTCCATCCGGCTCGGCCGCCCACTCCCGGTGCCGGGTCAGCCGCCACACATGACTGATAAGAGCAGCCTATTTATCGCCAGGCCTCGGTGGAAACGCCGGGGCCTTCTTGTCATCTATCTGTCTAAACCAGTTGGCGTGGTGCCCGCTGTTGGGACGCAGGCATAATTGCATCCGCAGAGGGG
The DNA here is from genome assembly GCA_964345885.1 of uncultured Gemmatimonadota bacterium. GTDB lineage: Bacteria > Gemmatimonadota > Gemmatimonadetes > Palauibacterales > KS3-K002. The sequence continues at coordinate 8,740 of CAYFSW010000091.1, forward strand.
CGCGTCAAGGCCCCAAAGTGGGCGGCGCGACAAACATTTGTTTGCACCGCCCCCGACTACCTGCCGCCGCCTGTTGCTACGGCTTCCGCCGCCTTCGCCTCTTCCACCAGGCGGGCGACGTCCGCCAGCAGCAGCCGGGCATCGTAGACGATTCCGTCTTTGATCGTGTATCTCACGCCGCCGACACGCTCGACCTCTCCGGAATTATCGTTGAGACGCAGCGTCCCGGTTCCGTACAGTACCTTGAGGTCCTCGATCGGGCTCTCCTCGACGACCAGCAGGTCGGCCAGCAGACCCGGGCGGATGATTCCAAACTCGATCGGCACACCCTTGGGCTCGTGGAGCGTCTGGGCAGCGTGGAGCGTTGCCGAGCGAATCACCTCCAGCGGGTGGAAACCGGCCTCCTGAAGCAGTTCGAGCTCGCGGATGTAATCGAAACCGTAGAGCTTGTAGATGAAACCCGCGTCGGAGCCGGCCGTCACACGGCCGCCCCGGTTCTTGTAGTCGTTGAGGAAGCTCATCCAGATGCGGTAGTTTCGCCTCCACTCGACCTCGTCCTGGGTGGTCCAGCTGAACCAGTAGGAACCGTGACTCTCGCGGCTGGGCTGGTAGAAGCGCCATAGCGAGGGCAGCGTATAGGTATCGTGCCAGTCGGCCTCACGGGCGCGCTGGACGTCGCGGTTCGCTTCATAGATCGTCATCGTCGGAGTGATGACGAAATCCAAGGCGAGCAACTCGTCGATCACGGCGTTCCATTTTTCGCTGTCCCGTTCCGCCGCCTGCTTCCAAAGCCGTCCAGCCTGACCGAAACGGTGATACTCGTCGTTGTAGTTGTAGTCGTAGCGAAAATCCTGAACGGTGCGACCGTCGAACAGGGCCTCAGGCAGCCCGTACCAGTGCTCCAGCGACCCCAGCCCCAGCCGGGCGGCATCAAGCGCGTCCATGCGGGCGACGCCCATCTGTCCCAGGTGTGCCTGGGTCCCGAGGCCGTTATTCCTGGCCTCGTCGATGAGCGCCTCCATGATCTTCGGGTCGTAAGAGCCGAGCTTGAGGCCGTCGACGCCTTTGCGCGCCGCCCAGCGCACCCACTGGCGCGCCTTCTCCGGCGAGTCGATCGGTCCCTCCTCCCAGCCGGCACCGGGACGCACGTAGACGAAGACGCGGGGCGCAACAATCTCGTTGCGCGCGCTGCGCTCTCGCGCCTCCAACGTCCAATCGACACCGTTGCCGGAGCCCGGATCGCGGATCGTCGTTACGCCGTGACCCATCCACAGCTTGTAGACGTACTCGGCCGGTGTTCCCTGCGACCTGCCGCCGGTATGAGCGTGCGTGTCGATGAGACCCGGCAGGACGTACATGCCGTGGGCGTCGATCTCGCGCGTCGCATCGCCCGGGCGCCGCTCCTCGTTGATCGGCAGGCCGGGTGTGCCGACGCTCCTCACCTGCACGATCCGGTTCCCCTCGATCACGATATCGATGGGGCCACGGGGTGGCGCACCGGTCCCATCGATCACCGTGGCACCACGGATGATCAGGCGCTCGAAGGGGCCTTCTCCCTCGTCGGGGCCCCGATCCGGCGCGTGCAGAACGGTCCGTCGTTCCTGAGTCTCCTGTGACTGGCCGTCGGGGACGGCCGCGAGGCTCAGTATCACAGGAACCGCAAGTGCCAGCAGCAAACGCATTAGCTCCTCCCTCCAGTGGGTCCCCGCGGGCCGCTCTGGCGGCCCAAGCATCTGGCGATGGGTTGGGCCACAAGATCGCGGCCGGGCCGCCGGCTGGCAATTGGGCGGAGCCGGGGGCCTACGCCGGAGTATTTGCAGCCGGCCGGCGGATCGCTAACTTGGGTGTGACAGCCACGGGCACATCTTGAGGTAGGAAGCAGACTCAATGCCTATTGAACCGCTCGGTCAGGAAGAGATCCGGAGCTGGCTGACGAGGCGCGAGCTGTTCGCGAGCCTGCGTCGCCTGCGGCGCTGTAGAAACGGTCACTTCTCCTGCTCGACCCACACGGACGGACCGTGTTTCGAGGTTCTGCACGACCGGTTCCACGCCATGGCCATGGACCGCGCCAACGAGCTGGTGGCCTGCGGCGCCGATCGGGCGAAGCTATGGAACTCGATCTACCGGAACTTCCCGGTCCTCGCCCCGGCAACGGTGGATTCGATCGTCGAGGAGGCCTTCGGCTCTGGGATTCCCACCCCGGAGCACTAGACGGGCATCGCCGCCTGCGCTCGCCAGATGTAGATGGACGCCAACGTCCGGTAGGGACGCCAACGCTCGGCACGCTCCACCATCTCCACCACACTACTGCAGTCGAAGTAGCGCTCCATTCCCCTGCGGATCCCCAGGTCGCCCACCGGGAAGATGTCCGGTCGACGCATCGAGAACATCAAGAACATCTCGGCCGTCCAGCGGCCGATACCGACGATCGCGGTAAGCCGTTGGAGGATCTCATCGTCGCTCAGCCGCGAGAAGCGTACACCGCTCAGGTCACCGACCTCGAACGCCTCCGCCAGCGCCTGGAGGTAGCGGGTCTTCTGCCGCGACACGCCGGCGGCACGCAGCTTTTTCGCCGACGTCGAGCGCACCGATCGCGGGTCAGGAAAGCGACGCCGGGGATAGAGTGCTCTGACGCGGCCGATGATCGTGCGGGCCGCCGCACCCGATACCTGTTGGGCGAGTATGGCGCAGCAGAGGACCCAGAAATAGGGGCGATGGCCGCGCAATTCGATGGAGCCGACGGCATCGATGAGCGGCCGCATGGCGCGGTCGCGACGCAGGACCGTTAGTGCGTCAGTCACCGTCCAGCGCGCGGCGCCGCTCGAGCTTGCCGCCACCGACCCTTGCCGGCCCGCTAGTCCTCGAGGCCCTTGGGTGGCCCCAGGATCTCAGCCCAGATGATCGCCTTCTGCGCCGCGCTCCAGTCCCAGCGGTCGGGGAGCGGCCCACGCCGACGGCGCCTACCCGGCTCCGCCCGTTCGTCTACGTAGCGCTTGTGGAACTCGGCGTGCGACGCCACCGGCTCCGGCACTCCGTAGCGATCGTGGAAGCGCTCGTGGTCTTCCGGTCGGCGCGGTCGCTCGAGCGACACAGCCTCGCCGCGCTCCAGCAGCGCCCGCTCCTCGAGCGATGGGGGCTGTTCGAGCTCGCGGAGCGGTCGCCGGGTCAGCGCCGGCCCGCGCCGACGCTGGGCGGCGGCTTCCCTCCGCGCCCGGGTGATAGCCGCCCCGCGGTCCCCGGGGCTTTCCCTGCCCCTCCCGGCCTCCTCACGCGGTCGGCCGGGATGGTGAACGACCCTCTCACGACTGGGGTGCGCGGAGGGCGCCGGAGTTGCCGGGGTACCCGGGCGCACCGCGGGCGGCGAACGGCGCGACGGATGCTCCCCAAGAGGTAGACCGCGTCCCGGATGCTCGGCGGGAGCGGCTCGCGCCGACGAGGGCGGCGCCGGCTCGGCTGGCCCCTCGATCCGCGGCTTGCGCTCGAGGTTGATGCCCAGCTCCTCGGCGATCAGCTTCTGAAGCCCGGCCGGCAACCCCCCGATCGCTCCTTCATCCGGCGGCTTCTCCTGGCGCTGGGTCGGCCGTTCGCCCTTCGCCTTCTGGGCGGCCTTGAGAACTCGCTCCACCACGCCGATGACGATGAAGAAGATGATGAGCGTAAGAAACTCGTCCACGACGGAACCCCTCGCCTAAGAGATTCAGCTGGAGCCGTCGCCCGGCGGCAGCTCCTTGCCGCCCTCGGCGATCGAATCCCGCATCCCTGTATCGCTCACGATGTTCTGGTAGCGGGCGTAGTCCATGACCCCAAGGTTGCCCGCCCGGAACGCTTCGGCCATCGCCAGCGGCACCTGCGCCTCCGCCTCGACCACCCGCGCGCGCATCTCTTCGACCAGCGCCCTCTTCTCCTGCTCCTCCGCCACCGCCATGGCGCGCCGCTGCTCCGCCTTCGCCTGGAAGACCCGCTTGTCGGCCTCCGCCTGGTCGGCCTGCAGCTCGGCGCCGATGTTCTTGCCCACGTCGACGTCGGCGATGTCGATCGAGAGGATCTCGAACGCCGTTCCCGAATCGAGACCCTTCTCCAACACCGTCTTGGAGATCGAGTCCGGGTTCTCGAGCACGGCCTTGTGAGTACCAGCCGAGCCGATGGTCGAGACGATACCCTCGCCGACCCGGGCCAGGATGGTCTCCTCGCCGGCACCGCCCACTAATCGGTGGATGTTCGCGCGAACGGTCACCCGCGCGGTGGCGATCAACTGGATGCCGTCCTTCGCCATCGCCGCGACTTTCGGCGTCTGGATGACCTTCGGGTTCACCGAAACGTGCACCGCCTCGAGCACGTCACGGCCGGCCAGGTCGATCGCGGCCGCCCGCTGGAAGTCGAGGTCGATGTTCGCCTTGTCGGCGCTGATCAGCGCGTTGACCACGTTCCCGACGTTACCGCCGGCCAGGTAGTGCGCCTCCAATTCGCGTATGCTGAGCTTGAGCCCGGCCTTCGTAGCCGAGATCAGCGGCCAGATGATCACCGCCGGGCTCACCCTGCGCAGCCGCATTCCGATCAACGTGGTGAGGGGAACGTAGGCCCCCGAAGCCAGCGCGGTGACCCACAGCCGTACCGGCACCATCCAGAAAATGAACATGATGAGCAGGAAGCCGCCGATCACCAGGAACGCCGTGCCACCAACGAACCACTCTTCCATCTTCTTCTCCCTTCTATATGTCGGCCGACGACGAGCGCCGACCGTCAACCTGATGCGGTTTACTCTTCTTCCTTCACCTCGCGCACGACGTGCCGGTAACCCTCTGAATGGATGATCTCGATCTTGCTACCCTCATCGATCCAGGGGCCCTCGCTGACCACGTCGATCCGTTCCGTGCCGAAAATACCCGTCCCGGCGGGCCTTAATGACGTAGCCGCCACCCCGACCTGGCCTTCCAGGTCGCGCCTCACATCGCCCGAGATGTACCCCGCTTCCTTGGTCGTCGCCGCACGCAGGAAGATGCCGCCCAGCCGGCGACTCCACTTCAGATGCCGCAGGAACGCGTAGGCGAACGCGCCCGTCAGGGCCATCGCCACACCGATCGCCGCGAACGCCGTCCCCATGTCCATCAACGTCGGGAACCGCCCCAGCATAGACATCACGAGACCGGCGCCCAGCGCCACTATGCCGGCCGCGCCTGCGACACCGAACCCGGGTATGACGAACACCTCGAGCGCGACCAGGACGAGACCCGCCGCGATCAGGATCATCTCCTCCCAACCTGCCAGCCCGACAATCAGGTGCGCGCCGAAGAACAGGCCCAGTCCGATCAGCCCCACGAGACCGCCGACGCCGAAGCCCGGCGTCTTAACCTCGAACAAGAGACCCAGGAAACCGAGGGTCAGCAATAGCGGCGCGAAGACCGGGTTGGTTAGGAAACGCACAATGTTCTCGGCCCAGTTGGGGCTCATCGTCCGCACCGTCGCGTTGCGCTCACCAAGCTCGACCAGAAGTCCATCGAGCGTGGCAAACTCGCCTCTCGCGTAACCGATCTGCAGCGCTTCCTCCGCCGACAGCGTCAGTAGTTTGCCCGCCTCAACCACGCCGGGGACCGCTATCTCCTCATCCACCATCGCCTCGGCGACTCGCGGATCGAGCCCCTGCGCCTCGGCCAGCGCCCGGAACTCGGAGCGCATCGCGCTCACCATCTTCTCGCTCGCCTTCTCGCCACTGCCGATGATAGGTGTTGCCGCGCCGATCGTCGCACCCGGCCGCACGTAGATCGCCTGCGCCGATAGTGCGATCATCGCGCCCGCCGAGAGCGCGCGATCTACATAGGCGTAGACTGGGATCGGCGACTCCTGAACCGCATCGACTATCTGCCACGCCGCATCCACTCGGCCACCGGGCGTGTTGATGTCGAGCACGGCGAACCGCGCCCCCATCTCTAGAGCGCTCTCCAGGCTACGCTTCACATAAGGCCCCAGCCCTCTGTCTATCGTACCCTGGATCGGGATGCGGTAGACCTCCTGGGCCGTCAGGGCGCCCCCGGCGAGTACGAGCGCCAGAGCCGACAGCAGGAGAGATCGAAGTACGTATCGCTGAGTTTTCATGGCCGTAAACCGTCGACAGGCCCAAGTGTCGATTGGCGGTGAAGCGGTCCGGGATGTCCCTAAAGCCAGTAATGATAACAAGAAAATACACCGCGTCGCGGACCCCGGCAACGCACCCCTGCTATTCTCTACACGCCGGTCGCCCCAATCTTCAGCATCGACAGCGGGCGCCTCGCTTGCACGGGCGCGGCCCCCCGGATACCTTCCCCGATCGAGCGTTCGATATAATACCTCAAAAGCGAAGCGCGAGCTTCATCCCACGCCCCGCGACCATGGCTGAGAGCGCGTTACCGACATCGACAGAGCACGAGGAGAAGCTCGAGCGGCTGCTCACCATAGCCGCCGAGATCTTCTCCGAGAAAGGCTACCACAACGCGTCGATTCGCGACCTGTCGAGACGAGCCGGGACCAGTCTCTCCGGCCTCTACTACTATTTCGCCAGCAAGGAAGAGCTCCTGTTCATGATCCAGGACCGGAGCCTTCGTAAAGTGCTGACGGCGCTAAGAAACAAGCTGGAGGGCGTCGACAGCGCGGAGGAGAAGCTGCGTATTCTGGTGCACAACCATGTCGGCTTCTTCTCCGAGAACATGGCGGCGATGCGTGTGATCACTCACGAGTACGATTCGCTGCAAGGCGAGTACCGCACCAGGATGACGCAGCTGCGGCACGAGTACTCGGACGTATGCCAGGAGATCCTGCGCGAGGTGCGGCGCTTCACCAGCGCCGGCGACGTCGCCCCACTCAATGTCGCTACCTCGGCGCTGTTCGGAATGATGAACTGGATCTACGCGTGGTATACCCCTGGCAGCAATGTGCCGGTGGAGCGACTCGCGGAGCACCTCTACAGACTCTTCACAGGCGGCTTCATCGGCCGTCCCGGCAGATCTTCGAGCGGGAGAATAGCCGGTTAACCAGCCTCAACCATCGACATTCGGAGGAAACAGCATGAGCGAGAAGAAGGGCAATCTCGTTGGCTATTCGGTACAGGACGGGATCGCGATCCTGGAACTGAACGATCCCCCAGCCAACACCTACACGTACGAGATGATGCGCGAACTGGACGATGCGATCCTCGAGGCTCGCTTCGACACCAACGTCCACGTAATCGTGATTCGCGGGTCGGGCGACAAGTTCTTCTGTGCCGGCGCCGACATCAACATGCTTCAGACGTCCGACCCATACTTCAAGTACTACTTCTGCCTCCACGCCAACGAAACTCTGAATCGCCTGGAACAGACGCCTAAGCTGGTGATCGCGGCGCTCAGCGGCCACACTGTGGGCGGCGGCCTAGAGATCGCGCTGGCCGCCGACATCCGGATAGCCAAGCAGGGCGGCGGCAAGATCGGGCTGCCGGAGGTGAATCTCGGTGTGCTGCCGGGCACCGGCGGAACCCAACGCCTGGGGCGACTCGTTGGAAAGTCGAAGGCGATCGAACTGATGGCTACCGGCGAGACCTTTCCCTTCGAGAAGGGCCAGGAACTGGGCCTCGTCAACCAGATCTTCGAGGCGGAAGGCTTCTGGGACCAGGTGATGGAGTACGCGAAGCAGTTCGTGCCGCCGCAGCGCGCCTCTAAAGCGGTCGGCCGGATCAAGCGCGCCGTCTGCAGCGGTATAGAGGTCCCGTTCGGCGAAGGCCTCGCCATCGAGCGCGAAATGCAGCAGCAGCTGTTTGAATCCGCGGACGCGCGGGAGGGGCTCGCGGCTTACGTGGAGAAGCGGAAGCCGGAGTTCAGCGGGCAGTGATCGGTAGTCAGTAGTCAGCAGTCGGTAAGTTCGAGTTCCAGCATGAGAGTTCACACTTACCGACTACCGACCACCGACCACCGACTACCAGTGCTAAAGACAGGTCATGGACGTCGAACTACAGACCAGACTCTTCATCGGCAACGAATTCGTCGGCGCCGCGGACGGCTCGACCTTCGAGGTCGAAAACCCAGCGGAGGCTGAAACCCTCACGGAGGTAGCGGAGGCGAAGCAAGCGGACATCGACCGGGCGGTTGCAGCCGCACGGCGCGCGTTCGAATCCGACGAGTGGCAGGGGCTGGCAGCGCGCGAGCGTGGCCGGTTGCTCAACCGGCTGGCCGACCTGGTGGAGGAGAAAGCCGACGAGCTGGCCCGCATCGAGACGCTGCAGAACGGCAAGCCGTATTTCGAATCGCGGCAGGTCGACCTTCCCGAGCTGGTTGCGATCCTCCGCTATTACGCGGGCTGGGCCGACAAGATCCACGGCGAGACGATTCCTGTGGCGGGCCCCGTGCTCAACTACACGCGGCGTGAGCCGCTAGGTGTGGTCGGCGCCATCGTGCCGTGGAACTTCCCGCTCCTACTCGCGGTGTGGAAAGTGGCCCCCGCCCTGGCCTGCGGAAACACGGTGGTGCTAAAGCCGGCGGAGGAGGCGCCGCTCACCGCCCTCAAGCTGGGCGAGTTGGCGGCCCAAGTGGGTTTTCCCGCCGGCGCCCTCAACGTGGTCCCCGGCTACGGGCCGACAGCCGGAGCGCCACTCGTGCGTCACGCCGGAGTGGACAAGATCGCCTTCACCGGCTCGACCGAGGTCGGCAAGCAGATAATGTGCGACGCGGCGGTGAGTTTGAAACCGGTTACGCTGGAGCTGGGTGGCAAGTCGCCCAACATCGTCTTCGCCGACGCCGACCTGAAGGCGGCAGTGCGCGGCGTCACCACCGGCATCTTCTACGGCAAGGGCGAAGTATGCGCAGCGGGCTCCAGGCTGTTCGTCGAGTCGAGCATCCACGACCAGTTCGTGGAGCAGCTTGTAGACCGTGCCAAGAAGATGACTCCCGGCGACCCATTCGATAAGAACACGCGTCTGGGTGCCATCGTATCGGAGCGCCAGCTCGATCGCGTGCTCGGCTATGTCGAGCGCGGTCGAGAGGAAGGCGCCGAGCTCCTGACGGGAGGCAGCCGGCTGGATCGCCCGGGCTACTTCGTCGATGCCGCGGTGTTCGACGGGGTGAGGCCCGAGATGACCATCGCCCAGGAGGAGATCTTCGGCCCGGTCCTCGCCGCCCTGACCTTCGACGACGTCGATGAGGCCATCGCGCTCGGTAACCAGACCATCTACGGACTCGCCGCCGGCGTCTGGACGCAGGACGTCAAGAAGGCTCACAGAGTGGCCCACGGACTGCGCGCGGGCACCGTCTGGGTGAACACCTACAACCGCTACGACCCCGCTGCACCGTTCGGCGGCTACAAGCAGAGCGGCTTTGGCCGCGACCTGGGCATGCACGCCATCGAGGGTTACACCCAGGTGAAGAACATCTGGATCGACCTGAGCTAGCGCATGCCCAAGCCTCAAGGCCCACGAGACGCGCTCATCATCGATGCGATTCGTACTCCCGTCGGGCGTCACGGCGGCGCCCTGGCCACGGTACGCCCCGATGATCTGCTGGCCCACGTGATCCGTGCGCTCGTTGAGCGGACCGGCGTGCCCGTCGATCAGGTCGAAGACGTGGTGATGGGCTGCACCAACCAGGCGGGCGAGGACAACCGAAACGTTGCGCGGATGGCCCTCTTGCTGGCCGGACTGCCGGTCGAGGCGGCGGGCCAAACGGTGAACCGGCTGTGCGGCTCTGGCCTGCAGGCGATCGCCAGCGCCGGCCACGCCATCGCGGCCGGCGAAGGGGATGTCTTCATCGCCGGCGGCGTCGAGAGCATGTCGAGAGCGCCGTATGTGATGTTGAAGCCCGAGCGAGGCTTCGCGCGCGGCCGACCGGCGCTGGAGGATAGCGTTCTCGGCTGGCGCTTCGTGAACCCGGCGATGCGAGACGAGTGGACGGTCTCGCTGGGCGAAACCGCGGAGATCGTCGCCGACCGCTACGGAATCTCGAGGGAAGGCCAGGACGCGTTTGCCTTGGAAAGCCAGCAGCGCGCCGCTGCGGCCGTCGAGGCCGGGCGCTTCAAAGACGAGATCGTGCCCGTCCAGATCCCGCAGCGGAAGGGCCCACCGATCTTCGTTGAGGAAGACGAGCACCCGCGCCCCGACACGACCGCTGAGGCGCTGGCGGCGCTGAGGCCCGCCTTCAGAGATGATGGTACCGTCACCGCCGGTAGCGCATCGGGGCTCAACGACGGCGCAGCGGCGCTCCTCGTCATGAGTCGCGAGCGCGCCGAGGCTCTGGGCTTCACCGGTATGGCCCGCATCGTTGGCTCGGCCGTCGCCGGAGTCGAGCCCGACTGCATGGGGATCGGTCCGATTCCCGCCACTCGCAAGGTCCTGGAACGTACCGGCCTCGCCGTAGACAACCTGGATCTCGTCGAGCTCAACGAAGCCTTCGCCGCCCAGGCGATCGCCTGCATCCGCGAGCTGGGTCTGGATCACGAGAAGACCAACGTGAGCGGCGGAGCCATCGCCCTGGGCCACCCGCTGGGCTGCACCGGCGCGCGCCTGATGACGACGCTCGTCCACGAGATGAGGCACCGCGGTGCGCGCTACGGCCTCTGCACCATGTGCATCGGAGTCGGCCAGGGTATCGCCACGATAGTCGAGCTGGAAGCCGCTGACTGAGACCCCCTCGCGCGCCTATCTTGCCGCCTCCCGCGGCGAGCGGCATCCTATGACTCCAACTTCAGGGAAGGAAAGGCGGAGGCCCCGGCTGTGGACTACAAGGACATCGTGTTGGGCGTGGAGGATGGGATCGGCACGATCATCCTCAACCGCCCCGAAGTGCTGAACTCGTTCGCGAACCGGATGCGCGAGGAGATCGCGGCGTCGGTCAAGGAGCTGGTCGACCGTGACGACGTGCGTGTGATGGTGATCACGGGTGCCGGCCGCGGATTCTGTACCGGCGCCGACGTGACCTATCTGAAACAGCTGCTCGACGCGGGCGACGAGGGTGGGCTACGCGAAGTCGTGGAGGCCGGCCGAGATGTCGTGACCGCGATTCGCAACGCCCCGTTACCGGTGATCGCATCGGTGAACGGCCCCGCCGCCGGCGGCGGCGCCAACCTCGCCCTGGCCTGCGATATCCGGATCGCCAGCGACCGCGCCAGTATTGGGCAGACCTTCAACAGAATCGGACTCCATCCCGATTGGGGCGGTACCTACTTCCTGCCCCGGCTTGTTGGACCGGCCGCCGCTGCCCAGCTCATGTTCGCCGGCGACATGATCGACGCCGGAGAGGCGTACAGGCTGGGGATCTTCAATCGCGTCGTTCCACACGAGCAACTCAACGAGGAGACCGAGAAGTTGGCTTGCAAGCTGGCGGCGAAGCCGCCGCTGGCACTGCAGCTGATCAAGCAGGCCATCTACCGCAGCCACGACGCCAGCCTGGACGAGATGCTCGATTTCGAGCTCGAGGCGCAGCTGCGCTGCGGTCGCTCGCAGGACGCCGCCGAGGGGATCTCGGCATTCGTCGAGAAGCGCGAACCCCGCTTCGGGAGGGGCGAATGACCGAGGGCGGAACCCAACCGACAATCGATCGAGTCAGCGTGATCGGTGCCGGAGCCATGGGCCACGGCATCGCGCAGGTCGCGGCGCTGGCCGGCTACCAGGTCATGCTGTTCGATGTGAACGAGGCGGCGCTGCAAGCCGGGCTGGAGCGCATCCGCGCCAACCTCGAGAAAGGGGTCGGGCTCGGGAAGGTCGTTCCGGAGGACCGCGACCGGGCCCTCGCCGCGATCTCGGCCACGACAACCCTCAGCGTTGCCGGGAGTGACGCGGACCTGATCATCGAAGCGGCACCCGAGGACCTGGAATTAAAGCGACGAGTTTTCGGCGAGCTCGATGCCGCGTCGCCGCCGCACGCGGTCTTGGCGACCAATACATCGTCGTTGAGCGTGACGAAGATCGCCGAGGCCACGAACGACCCGGGCCGGGTGTTGGGGATGCACTTCTTCAATCCGGTGCACATCATGAAGCTGCTCGAGCTGGTGCGCACCGAGCACACGACCGAGCCGACCATCGCGACGGCGCGCGCCGCCGGTGCGGCGATGGGGAAGACCAGCATCCTGGTCAAGGATTCGCCCGGATTCGCGTCGAGCCGGCTCGGCCTCATCCTGGGCATGGAAGCCGTGCGCATGCTGGACGAAGGCGTGGCCAGCGCCGAAGACATCGACACCGCGATGGAGCTGGGCTACGGCCACCCGCTGGGGCCGTTCAAGCTCGCCGATCTAGTGGGCCTCGATGTGCGCCTGGCGATCGCCGAGTACCTGTATCGTGAGACTGGGAGCGATCGCTTCAAACCTTCCGAAACGATCAAGCGACTCGTCTCTGAGGGGAAGCTGGGAAAAAAGACCGGCGAAGGCTTTTACAAATGGGATAACGAATAAGGGAGGGTAGCGATATGGCCGCCGAGAACGTCGTACTGCTCGAGAAGCAGGATAGGATCGGAACGATCACGGTAAACCGGCCCGACAAGTTGAACGCTCTGAACGCCCAGGTCCGTGTGGGAGTGGCGATGGCGCTGGAAGAGCTTCGCCAGGACGACAAGGTGCGAGTAGCAATCATCACCGGCGCCGGCGACAAGGCGTTCATCGCGGGCGCCGACATCGCAGAGTTCAAGGGGAAGTCGGGTGTCGAGGGCTACCACTACATCCAGACCGGGGACGTCTACTCGGCGGTGGAACGATTTCCCAAGCCGACCATCGCCATGGTCAACGGGTTCTGCCTGGGGGGTGGCTGCGAGGTCGCTTTGGCCTGTGACATCCGGATCGCCGGCGACAAGGCCAAGTTCGGCCAACCAGAGATCAATCTCGGGCTCATCCCTGGCGGCGGCGGCACGCAGCGTCTGCCGCGACTCATCGGCCAGGGCCGGGCGATGCAGCTCATCTATACGGGTGACCTCGTCGACGCCGCCACCGCCGAGAAGTACGGCCTGGTCGACGAGGTCGTCCCCCAGGACGAGCTCAAGGATCGCGTCATGGCGCTGGCCGCCAAGATCGCCGAGAAGAGTCCCGCCGCGCTCCAGGCTACCAAGGAGAGCATTCGCGCCGCCTGGCAGATGCCGCTGGACGACGGCCTGCGGTTCGAGAAGGCATGGTTTGGCCTGCTCTTCTCGACAGAAGACATGTCCGAGGGGGTGGGCGCGTTTTTGGAGAAGAGAAAGCCGGAGTTTAGGGGCAAATAGCCACTGAACATTGATGATGCATCGAATTGTCCCAGGCCTCGCCGTCCTCTTCTATCTCGCGATGGTCTTCTTCGTGACCTACCCGGGTTACGTCCCCTTCAACCAGATCCGCCCCTTCGTCTTCGGCCTGCCCTTCTCTCTCTTCTGGCAGGTCCTCTGGATCACGAGCTCGATCTTCGTACTCACCGGCGTCTTCCTCTGGGAGAGGCGCCACGCCGAGCGCTCCGCACCGTCCGACGGCGAGCGCGAATGATGGAGCGCTGGGTCACCGTCACTCTGGTAACCGCAGGCTACCTCGCCCTCTCGCTACTGGTGGGCTGGATCTCCGGGCGCCGGGCGAGCGACACGGTGACAGGATACGTGGCGGGTGACCGCGGGTTCGGCCTGCTGGTCATGTACTTCGTCACGGGCGCGATGATGTTCAGCGCCTTCGCTTTCCTCGGCACACCGGGCTGGGCCTACAGGCGGGGCGCCGCGGCCTTCTACGTCTTCTCGTATGGCCTTCTGGGTTTCGCACCCTGGTACTTCCTGGGTCCGATGGTGGCGCGGGTCGGCCGCGTCTACGGCCACGTAACGCAGGCGGAATTGCTGTCCCACCGCTTCCAGAGCACGACGTTGTCGGTGCTCATCGCCATCGTTTCTGTCGTCGCGTTCATTCCGTACATCGCGCTGCAGATGAAGGGTGCCGGGATCGTGTTCAACGCCGTTACGGACGGGCACGTGCCGATCTGGGTCGGCGCCCTGACCGCCTACGCGGTGGTCTTGCTCTACGTCCTGAAGAGCGGCGTGCTGGGAGTCGGCTGGACGAACACGTTCCAGGGGATATTCATGCTGATCATCGCCTGGGTGCTCGGCCTCTGGCTGCCAAACCACCTATACGGGGGCGTCGGCGCAATGTTCGAGCGGATCGCCGAGCTGCGCCCCGAATTGCTGACCGCGCCGGGGCTCGACTCAGACGGTAGCGGTTCCTGGGGTTGGGGCGCGTACTCATCGGCGATCCTGGTGAGCGCGATCGGCGTCACCATGTGGCCACATCTGTTCATGAAGGGGTTCGCGGCGAAGGACGATAAGACCATCAAGCTGACGATGGTTCTCTACCCGACGTTCTTGCTCTTCCTGCTGCCGCTGTACTTCATCGCTTTCGCCGGGGTGCTGTTCGAGAGCAAGCCGCCGTCCGCCGACTTCATTCTGCCACACATGATCCTGAGCACGAACGTGGCGCCGGTCGTCGTCGGCCTGTTTTGCGCCGGCGCGCTCGCCGCCAGCATGTCCACCGGCGACGCGATGCTCCACGCCTCGGCTTCGATCTATGTGCAGGACATGCACCGCAAGGTGTTCGACCGCAAGCTGAGCGATCACGGCCGCCGAAGACTTATCCGCATCGTCGCCGTCATCGTCGGCGTTGCCTCCTACTTCACCGCAGTCAACACCGAGATGTCACTGGTCGCGCTGCTACTCGCCGCCTACGGGGCCATCGTGCAGCTAGCCCCGATCACCGCCGCCGCCTTCTTCTGGAAGCGCGCTACGGCGGCCGGCGCCGTGACCGGGCTCGTCCTCGGCTCGCTAGTCACCCTGCTACTCTTCCAGTTTCCACAGCTTCGACCGTTCGGTTTGCACGAAGGCATCGTTGGGCTCGCCACGAATTGCCTGGCCCTCGTCATGGTCAGCCTGGCCACTCGCCCCTTGCAGGGCCAACACGTTGATTCCTTTATAGATGCGAGCCGCAGCACCGTTTAACGTTCGGCCGCCCTGCGGCGTCATAGGAACGGAGGAGGCGCGGCCCCGCTGGGGGCCGCACGAGTACCGGAGACAAGCACAAGTGAGCGGACCGTGAATGCATGCAAGACTCCCCGAACCTCGCGCCGCGCTCGCGCCACGGCGGTCCTCGCGTTTGCCACCGCCGTCCTCGGCGCCTGCACGCCCAAGGCCCCCGAAGCCGACATCCAGGCAGAGTTGGCCAGACTGCGCCAGGAGCACCAGGCGCTGATGGCCGAGATCGTCGCCCTAAGAGGCGAGATGCGACAGCTCGCCACCGGCGAGGCTGCCCCACCCAGCGAGATGCCCGCCGTTATTCCGCCCGCTCCCACGCTCAGACAGCCGGCGCGCGTCGCCAGCGCTGCGATCGCGGCGGTGCTCGACGCCTACCGCCAGGCCCTCGAGGCTGAGGACCTGGAGCGCGTGCAACAGGTCTACGGTGGAGTGATACCGGCCGAGGACATCAGGTACCTGGAGATCTGGTTCGACCGCACCGACGGGCTTCAGGTGAGCATGGAGCCGCAGAGCATCGAGGTTCATAACGGACAAGCCGACGCGCACATCAGTCAGACGATGGAATACAGGCTGAGCCGCACGGCCCAACGCCGGAGACTACGCTTGGACGTGCGTATGACGTTCGAAAGGCGCGGGGACGAGTGGCAGCTGATACGCGTTCAGGCACGCCGCTGAGCCTACCCCCCACGCGCCTTCAGCCCTCGTAGATCAACCGGCTACGCTCGAATATCAGGCCGGACGACTCGTCCAATCCAAGGAACACCGGTTCGCTGCGGACTCGTCCCAGCGGCTCGGCGATCGCCGACAGACTGGTACCCAACCCGCCCAGCAGGAGCGGCGAGTGGGTGAGCAACAGCTCATGCACGAGCTGTTCTTTGAGTGCGAGCCCCATCAGAGTCGGCCCACCCTCGAACCCGATGCTGGTGATTCCGCGCCTCCACAGCTCGGACCAGGCGTCGCTTAACGGCGATTCCGAGCCGACGACAAAGACATCCGGAGTCAGCTTCTTGAGCTCACCTACCCGCGCTTCTGCAGCTTCCGTGACGAACAGCGCTGTGCGGATCGAAGGCTCGCGGAAAACGGCAGACTCGGGCGGGATATTGCCCGTAGCGGAGAAGAAGACGTTGAGAGGTGCGACGTTGCCCTTGGCCTTCTTGCGCCGCTCGATCAGTTCCTTCTCGAGCGGCGCTCCAACGGTCCGATCGGCACGCAGCGTCGCGGCCCCGACCAGGAAGGCGTCAACGCTGGCCCGCAGCTCCAGCTGGCCGAAGCGGTCCGCCGGCTCGCCGGCCATTCGGCCCACTCCGCCTTGAAGACCGTCCGTCGCTCGTCCGTCTTTCGATTGGATGAAGAGCCCGTAGGTGTACGGGACCTGATCATGCTCCGCCCATTCCACGCCACCCGGCAGCGGCGACAGGTCGCCCCAGATCGTCCGCCTGCCCACCCTGAGCGCCTCGTCCTCGATCTTGTTGTAGAGGACCGTAATAGGCTCGAAGACCAGCTCACTGATCTTCATCACCGTGCCGCGGAACTCTCCGCACCGTGGGGTACCAGGACCCTGAACGTCGCGCCTTCACCCAGCGTGCTCTCGACCTCTATCCGACCGCCCTGCCGCTCGACGATGCCCTTGGATATCCCCAATCCGAGTCCCATCCCCGACTTCGTCTGCTTGGTCGTGAACCCGACGTCGAAGATACGTTCCAGGTCACCCGGGGCTATGCCCGGGCCGCTATCGCTGATCTCGACCACGGCGTACCCATCGGAGCAACGCGTGCGAATCGTGATCGTCCCCTTCTCGGGGATCACCTGGCTGGCGTTCAGTATCAGGTTCATGAAAACCTGGTTCATCTGGCCCGGAAAACACTCGACCGCCGGGAGGTCGCCGTACTCCTTGACCACCTCGATGCGATGCTTCAGCTCGTGGCCAAGTAGCAGTAGGGTGCTGTCCAGAACCCTGCGCAGATCGACGCTCCGCTTCACCGCCTCATCGGTCTGCCACAGACTCCGCGCGCTGGCCACCAGATCGGTGATCACGTCGACGGCGAGCTGATCGATCTCGACTACCTCATCGAGCGTCTTCACCAAGCTGCGGATCTCTTCGATCTCCGATTGGTCGACCACGTCGTCTGCCAGGATGTTCAGCAGGCGGCTGATCGCTCTCTGGAGTACGTCACGGTTACTGCGGATGGCACCGAGGGGCGTGTTCAGCTCGTGGGCCAGTCCCGCCATGAGTTGCTGCAGCGAGCCGTTCTCTTGCTCACTCATAGCAGCGCTTGCATCAGGCGCTTGCGGAATCCGGCTAGATCTTCGTGTGCCGACTCGAGCTCAGCCGCGCGCGCCTCGAGTTCCCTGACCAGCGCGGCTCGCTCGACCCCGTTGCGGACGACGACCTGCAGATGATCGCTGTCCCACGGCTTCTCTAGATAGTAATAGAGGCCCGCCTCGTTGATCGCGCGGATCGCGTTCTCCTTATCGGCGTAACCGGTGAGCAAGATCCGCGTAGCCTCCGGACGTTTCTCCCGCACCGCCTTGAGAAACGTGATACCGTCCATCTCGGGCATCATGAAATCCGCGATCACTACATCGATCCACTCGGCGTCGGTCGAATCCAGGGCCTCTACCGGCGAGGTGAAGGTCAACACTCGGTACGCGGTCTCGAGCGACAGGAAACTGCGCAACGCACTCGTGACCATCTCTTCGTCATCAACGACCAGGATCGTCGCCTTCTGTTCAGCCATCGTTTCTCCTCGAGCTACGCCACCAGATTTCGCAGACGCCGCGCCAGACCCGCCAGCAGGCCGCGGGCCAGTTCGGCATGATCGGCCAGCAGATCGTAAAAGTCCTCCCTGGTCAGCCTCAGGAGCTCGCTCGCCCCCACGGCCCGCGCCTCGATCAGGCTGGGCGATCCGTCTATCAGGGCCCAGGTACCGAACGCCGTGCCGTCCTCGGCCGTGAGAACCTCCTCGTCTGAACGACGAAGCTCGACGCCCCCCCGAACGACTATATACATCGCTTCGGTCGGTTCGTCCTGCCTGATTAGAACCGTACCCGGCATCACACTAACTTCCTCAGTGACGGAAGCCAGCAACGCCAAGTGCTCGGCGCGCGCATCGCTCAGCAGATCAACTTGCTGGAGTAGGAACACCTTCTCGATCAGGTTCATCTCGCTGCTCTCCGGCTGCGTTGATTTCTCATCCAGTCGTGCCAGCGCACGCTCTGCCAGGTCCCGCAATTCGGGGCTCGCGGACTGCCGAGCCCGTTGCAGTGCCTCATCCACCCACGGTTCCTGCAACTCCGCCGCGGCCCAGAGTGCGCAGCTCGCGAGCCAGACATCGTCGTCCGCCATTATCTCGGTCAGTACATCGCGGGCCTCGCCGTGACGGCTCTTGACTGCCCCTTCTTGAACCGCAGGGAGTAGGCGCTTGAACAGACCGTGCCCCACCGTCTGCTCCAGCCACTCCAGGGCATTGGCACGAGCGACGGTGCCGCCACGCTCGAGTGTCATGTACGAGCGATAGACACCGTGCGGCGGGAACCACAGGCCGAGGGTGCGGAAGACTCGCTCGCGTCCGCTCAACCAAGCCTCCGAAAGCGAGCGCTGGAGAAGCCCCACGGCGGGACCACCGAGGCCGAGACGCTTGAGCGCCGCGGCAGCATCGGCGTAGCGGGCGCCGGACTGTATCTCCCGCTCCAGTACCTGCGCCACCGGCTCGATCGAGAACAGCAAGCCCGGGCCCCCTTTAGTCCGCAGCTTGTTGAGAGCCTTGAGCGCTCGGTATCGCAGCAGCCGGTCGGGCGGAGCGGCTGCCACTATCCGGAGCATGTCATCGACGGTGGCCTGGACTGGTATCCGGCCGAGAACCGCCGGGATGTTACGTCTAACCGCAGGCTTCACCGACGCATCCTCTAGGTAGTCGGCGAGTGTGCCCTCGACCTGCTCGCCCTGCGAAACCAGGGCCTCGCGTGCCGCTTCACGTGTGGCCGACGTGCCGAGGGCAGAAATCAGACTGGGGAGGAACTCGCGGCGTCCGAGACGCCCGGCGGTTCTCATTGCCGCCTCTGCCACCTCCGACTCGGGATCCCGCAACAGTGGGTTGAGCGCATTCTCGAGCCGCGGGTCGTCACCCAGCGCCACGAGGGCAAGGGCCAGCTCGACGCGAGCTTCGACTCCGTCACTCTGTGCCTCGCTCATCAGGCGCTCGAGGTACTCCGGTGCCACGACCTCGGGCCACTCGAGCCATGCACCTTCCTCGCCCAGACAGGAAAGGGCGGCCACGCGCACGGGTCGTTCGCTCGAGTCGAGCAGCGACCTGATGACACTCTCGGGATCCGCACCTGCACTGCACAACAAGCGCACCGCGGCGACACGCACACGTTCGTCGGGGTCCTCGGCCAGCTCGCGGACGCGCTGCCAGTCGGTTTCCTCTGGGAAGTCCGTCAGCGCGACCAGGGCCCGCCTGCGGATGCGTGGGCTCGGATTCGCCAGAAGTCCATGAAGGTCTTTTACCAGCGGCCGGGCGCTCGCCGCGTCCGCCTGTTCCACCAGATCGAGGGCGAACGCGACAGCGCGTTCGTCACCCGAAGAGAGCGTGCGCTGGACGGCGGGTATCGTGCTGGCGTCGGCCATCGACGCGAAGATGCCCTCGAAACTGGCGAAGCGACCCCGGATCGAGCGCGCCAGGGTCTTTACGTACTCGCGCCGCACCGCAATCGCCACAGCCACCCAGACGACGCCCAGCCCTACGGCGACGTATCCGACCTTCCGGTAGTCGATGACCAGGATGGACAAGAAGATCAGCACGCTGGAAAGGGCTTTCCCGAAGCCCTTCTCCACCGCCATGTCGATGTACGCCTTCGCCTTCAGCTTGATGCTGTCGGGCAACGGCACGTAGAGGATCTCGCGTCCTGCCCGCTCCGCACTGTAACGGAACGAGGAATCGCCCGCCTTAGCTATAACAGCCGCCACCAAGCTCCATGTCAGTGCGAGTCCGACGTTCGCGGTAAGCAGCACGACAGGCAGCATGAGTACCACGAGACCGACCCCCCAGCGGTGCAAGATCGGACGCAGCGCCGCCAGAACGACGAGCGGTAACCACTGGGTCGCCGCGAAGAACTTGCCCTGGAACGCGCCGATCGCGTCGCGCGTCTCGTACGTTTCGCCGACAATCTCGTTGAACTGGTAATCGACCAGCTGCTTGACGAACACCGTGAGCAGGACGGCCCCGGCTATCAGCAAGACGTGCTTATTGCGGAAAATCGTCAGAAACTCGGCGAGCGAATACTGCTCCGGACGGCGTACCCCTGGCCGGCACGTTTCGCCCGCCTGCGCCGCCAAGACGTAGGGGAGCGCTGCCGCGAACGCCACGACGAAGAACGCGGCCACCAGCAGCATATTGGGCGCGCCAAGGCGCTCGACAAAGAAGCCGGTGATCGCAGCGCCGAAAACGGCTCCGATCGAGCCACCCGCAATGGCGAAGGGGTAGAGGCGTTTGGCCTCCCGGGCATCGAAGCACAACTGCGTCGCCATGAAGAACTGGGTGACCATGACGGCGGCGTACAGGTCGTACCAACCGTAGAAGACCACGCCGAACGCAGTACTTCCTTCCCGATACAAGACGCGGAAGACCAGAAAGCTGGCCGCGAAGAAGAGCGTGACGATGGGAATCAAGCGTCGCCACGGGATTCGGTCCGCCAGCCGATTGTAGGGAACCACGAACAGGATGACGATCGCGCTGATCATGTAGACCTTGTAGAACTCGCTATCGGCTAGGCCCTCGAGCGCGAACGCGTTGCGGGTCGGCTTGAGGATGCCGACCGTGGTGACGACGAGGAAAAACAGGCTGGCCATCATTACAGCCTTGGCCGCTTCTCCACGCCCAAGCTGAGGCAGCTGTGGAAAGAGCTTACGGAGAACTCGCAAGAAACAACTCCTCGAGTTTTTCGGCTAGGCCCACTGAGGACAGTAAGATAACCGCCGGCGTACCTTCAGCCAGAGCCCACGCCGACCGGCAGTGAAATCTCAACCTTGGTGCCAAGGTTCGGCTCGCTGCTGACCCGGAGCTCGCCGCCGTGGTCGTGTATTATCTGACGCCAGGTATAAAGGCCCCACGACGTCGCCACCCGGCCTTCCTTAACCCGAAAGCTCGGCTCGAAGATCCCCCTCAGCTGCTCCGTCTCGATTCCACGCCCCGTGTCGGCGATCCGAATCCGGACAAAGCCTTTCTCGAGGCGGGTTGTAAGCCGTACCTCACCCTCCTCCTCGATGGCATTGGCGGCGTTGTCGAGGAGGTCTTCGAACACCTCGCTGAGGCCAGCCGGGTGACCGATCACTTTGGGCAGTTCGGCGTATTCCCTAATCACCCGTATTCGGGCGCCCCAGCTATCGGAGAGCACGGTCACCGCATCGTTTAGGAGCGCGTTGACGTCTACCGGGCGCCGTTGCGTCGCGTCGGCATCCAGATGGATCAGCCGCTGGAAGCGAGCCACCAGGCGCGAGATCCGCCGGAGAGCCTCGCGCGACATCTCGGCAGCGCCCTTGGCATCGGCTAGTAGGCGCTCCACGGCGTCCGGATCCTCGCTCCTGACTGCAATCTCTTCCAGCAGCCGCTCGACTATCTGAGCACCCGCCGCCAGCACCGCCAGCGGGTTGTTCAGTTCGTGGCTAAGAGCAGCGGCCAATCGGCCCTGTGACCCGGATCGCGTCGCCGCCAAGAGGTCCGTCGCCGACCGGGGTAGCGCACCCGGATCGAGCATCCAGCAAACCGTCCAGACCGCGCCGCCCTCCCTACTCTCGCTCTCCGGCCGCCTGCGCAGGCAGAGCACCCCGCAGGCGGGGAAAGAGAAGATCTCATGGCCAGCGTCGCCCGACACGAGACGCGAGGCTAAGCGGTCGAGATGAGGGAGGTGGCCCACCAACATGAGGTCGGTGGTGGCCCGCGAGAGCGACTCGGCGAGCTCCTCGACATCGGCCAGCGGATCCAGGTTCGGCACCTCGGTGACCGGCGCGACGGCACCACTACCCGCAGCCAAGATCTCCGCCGTCTGCCGGGCCCGCAGCTTCATGCTGTGGTGGATGCCGCCGACCGACAGCCTGATTCCGCCCAAAAGAGTGGCCACACGGCGGACCATCTCGGAACCCGCCTCGGTGAGTGGCCGCTCCGGGTCCTGTTCTTTGGACTTGGCCTCGCCGTGGCGAACCAGGTAGAGGTACACAGCCGCTCCTCACAGGGGTACCCGCCAGACCGCTCGAGAAGAAGGCAAAATATCTCAGCGCGCGCGGCGTGTCGACGGCTGGACCTGACTCAGCCGGCGACCTTGTTTTTGTGAGGTCCGCTCCCCATGTTGCGCCTTCCAACCACCCAAAACCGTCGCTCTGAGATGAACGGATTGGTGCTGTCGGGCGGCGGCGCCCGCGCCGCCTACCAGGTCGGTGTGCTCTCCTACCTCGCCGAGAAGGCACCCGAGGTGAGCTTCCCCATCATCGTCGGCGTCTCGGCAGGCGCGATCAACGCGGCATTCCTGGCCGGACAACGGGGGACACCGACCGAAAATCTGGGGTCGCTCTCCAGCTGTTGGACGAGCCTGAACACCGACCGCGTCTTCGACACCAACCTGAGCGCCCTCGGGCTCAGCGGCGCCCGCTGGCTGTGGACGCTGGGCGGCGGTGGTACGTCTCTCGGTCCGCGGGTGAAGGGTTTGCTGGACACGAGCCCGTTGAGGGAGTTCCTCGAGGAGCAGGTACTCGTCGAGGGGATTGCGATGAACGTGGCGGAGGGGCGATTACGCGCCCTTGGACTCACCGCTACTCGCTACGCCACAGGCCAGAGCGTAACGTTCGTGCAGGGCGCCGAAGACGTGCCAACCTGGGAGCGCGTTCGCCGCTGCGGCCTGCCCGCCAAGATCTCCGTCGATCATGTGATGGCATCCGGGTCGATCCCGTTCATCTTCCCGGCCACAGCGATCGACGGCGAGTACTACGGCGACGGCAGCATACGCCAGGCCGCGCCACTGGCCCCCGCCATCCATCTGGGCGCCCAGCGCCTGCTGGCCATCGCGACTCGCTACAACCCGACCCTGGAAGAAGTAAGAGCCCTGGCTACGACCGGCTACCCGCAGCCGGCCCGGATCATGGGAGCCCTGCTCAACAGCATCTTCCTCGACGCCCTCGAGGCCGACGCCGAGCGCCTGGAGCGCATTAACCGCCTGTTGGAAGCGCTGCCGCCCGGTGCGCCCAATCCCGACGGCCTCCGACGAATCGATACTCTCGTCATCCGCCCCTCGAGAGACCTCGGCTCGCTGGCCCAGCCCCATAAAGGCAGACTGCCCCGCACGCTGCGGTTCATGCTCCGCGGCCTGGGCATCCATCGCATGCACGGCGCCGAGCTACTCAGCTATCTCATCTTCGAGCCGCCCTACATCAGTCGCGTCATGGAGCTCGGCTACGAGGACGCTCTGACGCGCTGGGACGAGATGGAGCGATTCTTTTCGGACGGTGCGTGATCGCTGAATCCTATAACCCGAGCAACCGGTCGGCGTTAGCCGCGAGGATCGCCTGCTCGGTGGTCGCTGGAACGTCGAGCGCCCGAATGCTGGCCGTCATCGATTTCAAACTGCCGATCATATGCGGATAATCGCTCCCTGCGACCAGATGCTCGGGCCCCGCGAAGTCGAGGGCCAGGCGCAGGGCAGCGGGGTCGAAGTTCACCGTGTCGTAGTAGAAGCGTCGGAGGTAGACACTCGGGGGCTCCTCGATGTTGGCGCGGCACTCGCTGAACGCGTGGAAGCCGCGGTCGAGCCGCTCGGCCAGATAGGGGATCGCGCCGCCGAGATGCGCCAGCACCCATCGAACGCCGGGGAACCGCCGGGGCACGCCAGCGAAGACCAGGTGAGCGGCAGCCAGTGTGGTGTCGAAGGTGAACCCGACCAGCGGCATTAGCCAGTACTCGGTCATCGCCTCCACCCCCACCGGGTAGGTCGGGTGCACGTAGATGACGGCGCCCAGCTCCTCCGCCCGCTCCCACAACGGCCAGAACCGTTCGTCGGCCAGCGCCACGCCCCCGACGTTACTGAAGACCATCGCGCCGGGCAGGCCTAGCTCGCCCACGGCGCGGGTGAGCTCGACGACCGATGCGGCCGGGTCGTTGAGCGGCAACGTCGCCAACGCGGTGAACCGGCCGCCCCGCTCCTCGACGATCCGTGCGAAGGCGTCGTTCACCGCCCCGGCGAGCCGTACCGCCATCTCCGGTTCTTCTATATGTACGCCGGGCGCGGTGAACGTCAGCACCTGGACGTCCACACCCACCTGGTCGAGCACGCTCTCCCGATACTCGATGTCGCGGTGGCCACGGACCGCGACGTTGATGTCGCCCGGTGAATGAAGGACCGGGTTGTTCTCCGAGTCGGTGGAGATCGCCACCCGGCACGGCCCGGCGCGCAGTGCGTCCAGGTACTCTGCCGGATAGAAGTGGTTGTGGAAGTCAACGACTCGCATGCTCGCCTCCTCGTTCATCACCACGGGCTCGCAGCCAGATGTAGTACACGGGGAACCCCACCAGGACAAGCGCCAGGCCGAATGCACTTTCGCCGGGCTCCGAGACCAGCTGGTTCCCGACGATGACCGCGGTCGAGAGCACGAAGACGGCCGGGATCACCGGAAACCCCCAGATCGTATAGCGCGGCGAGTACTCCGGGCGCCGACGCAACAGAAAGAGCCCCGCGGCCATCAGGCCGAAGAAGATCCATTCGGTGTAGACCACGCGCGTAAAGAGCGCCTGGTAGGTCCCCGTCACCACGAGGACGGATGACCACACGGCCTGCGCGACTATCGCACGGTGCGGCGTCCGGAAGCGCGGGTGCACCTCCCCCAGCCAACGGAAGAGTAGCCCGTCGCTCGCCATCGCGTAGTAGACGCGCGGTCCGGCGAGCACGATCCCGCTCAGCGCGCCGAAGGTCGAGAAGATCACCAGCGCCGACATCACAGAGCCTCCACCCCGTCCCAGCACCGCATCGGCCGCGTCGGCTGCCACCCGCGACGACGAGATCACCCTCTCCAGCGGCAGGATGTACAGATAGACCGCGTTGAGGGCGATGTAGCACGCCGTAACGACCAGCGTGCCGACGAGCAGAGCCCGGGGGATCGTGCGCTCCGGCTCAACGGTCTCGTCACCCGCGTAGGTCACCATGTGCCAACCGCCGAAGGCGAACAGGCCGGCGATCAGCGCCAGAACGAACCCGCGCAGGCCGCCGGCACCACTGACGCTCACGCCGGCAGCCGATTCGGGTGCCGAGTTCCCTACTCCCACGGCGAGCTGGTCCGGCACCCGCGAGCCGAGGAGGAGCCCGGCAATCACGATCCCGACGATCGCTGCGACCTTTCCGATGGTGAACGCCGTCTGCAGTGCGCTTCCCTGGCGCACGCCGATGTAGTTGACGGCGGAAAGCACCAGGATGCAGCCGATCGCCACGAGCTGTACGCCCAGATCGCCGAGCGGCGCGAAGTAGCCGACGTAACGTGCGAACACCACCGCGATCGCGGCCAGGATCCCGCTGTGCATGCTCCAGAACATCGCCCAGCCCCAGAGGAACCCGACGGCGGGTGAGAACTCCTCGCCGAGAAAGACATAGACGCCACCGGTGCGCGGGTAGACCGAGGAGAGCTCGGCGCAGACGAGCGCCCCGAACAGCGTGAGGGTGCCCGCGATCGCCCAGACGGCGAAGACACCAGGAATCGATGGGACCTGACCGGTGATCAGCGATGGTTGGACGAAGATCGAAGCGCCGATGATGGTGCCCACCACCATCGCCGTCGCGCGCACGATCCCGATCGAGCGCTCGAGCTGCGGCCTCACCATCGCCGCCTCCTCGATGGCCGCGTCAAGCTTATCAGGATTGGAGCTGTGGGCGTCTCAGGTGGAAGTCGGTCGCCTCTTGATACGCACGCGCTACCGCCAGCGCCTCCGACTCGCCGTAGAGGCTGCCGATGAAGCTGATGCTCGTCGGCGTGCCATCTTCCCGGAACCCGTTCGGCAAAACAACACACGGGTGTCCGGTGAGATTGGTCAGCGTGAGGTTGTTGCCGCCATAGGACGGGGTGACGTAGACGTCCACCTGCGACATGACCTCTGCCATTTCTTCCAGCAGCAGCGTGCGCGTTCGGTTGGCCTGGATGTACTCGACGGCGGGGATGAACCGTGCCTGGCGAAACGAGTTGGGCCAGGCGCCCCTGTCCTGACGTTTCAGCAGATCGTCGCGCCCGCTTCGTGTCAGATCGTCGAAGGCCGCCGCCGCCTCGGCGCTGAGAACTGTGCGCATCGCGCTTACCGGCAGATCCGGCAGCTCGATCGGGATCAGCTCGATCCCTAAGGAACCCAGGGTCTCCAGTACCGCCTCGTCGAACGCCTTCCACTCCGGCTGGCGCTCGCGCTCCTCCTCGAAAGCGCTCTTCAGATAACCGACCCGCAGATTCCTTACATCGAGCTCGGCGTCCCAGACGAATGGCAGGTCCACGACCGTAAGATCCTTCCCGTCGGGACCGTAGATCGCCTCGAACACCAGCGCACAGTCCTCGACGCTGCGACAGATCGGACCGACCTTGTCCATACTCCAGGAGAGCGCCATCGCACCGTAGCGGCTCACGCGTCCGAAAGTGGGCCGCAAACCGGTCGTACCGCAGCGCGTGCACGGCGAGACGATCGACCCCAGGGTCTCGGTGCCGATGCCGAAGCCCACGAGCCCCGCCGCCGTCGCCGCCGCCGGGCCGGCCGACGAGCCGCTCGAACCTTCCTCGTAGTCCCAGGGGTTGCGCGTCCTGCCACCATACCAGACGTCGCCCATCGCCAGCGCCCCCAGCGTCAGCTTCGCCACCAGCACGGCGCCCGCCTCCTCAAGCCGCGCGGCCACCGTCGCGTCCTCATCGATCACCTGGTCCTTGTACGGCTCGGCGCCCCACGTCGTCCTGTACTCGGGTGTCGCCAAGAGATCCTTCGCACCCCACGGGATACCGTGCAGCGGACCGCGGTAGGTGCCGCCGGCGATCTCAGCGTCGGCTTGACGGGCCTGCTCGAGGGCGAGCTCCTCGGTGAGCGTGACTATGCACTCGAGCTTGGGCCCGTACTTCTTCAGTCGCTCGAGGTACATCGTGGTGAGTTGTACCGACGACAGACGCCGCGTCTCGATGAGCTTCGCCAGGTGCGTCACCGGCCAGAACGCGACTTCCTCCAAGTCCGACGGCACCCGATCGATCCGTACCTCGCTGCGGCGCGAGACCCCCGGCTCGCGGGTCACGGTGCGGCCCGGCGGCACAGGTTCGAAGTAGAGCGCCGGCGGCACTTTGTTGACCAGCTCGAGGCTGCGGATCACTTCATAGCCGTCCAACCGGCGGTTGAGCCCCTGCACCATCAACTCGCGCTCTTCGTCGGTGAACTCGAGGCCGGCGACCACCTCGCAGTCGGCGATCATCTCCTTGGTGATCCTGAGCTCCTCCTCATCCTGTAGCAACTTCCAGAGCGCGCCAGGAAGCAGCGTGGACGAAAGACCGATACCCGAGAAGTAGGCGAGGAAACGACGGCGGCTGAACTCGGTTGCGGTTGACATGGCGCCTCCTGTTGATCAGCAACGCTCACTGAAACAGATCAAAAGACATCCAGGTCGTTCCCATACACGACTGCTCCATCATAGACCTGGCGTATTTCATCGACCAGCTCCGCCGGCGTCGAGCCCCAGAGTAGCTGATGATAGAGGACGAGCAAACCCGGCTGTGCCTGCGCCGCGATGCGGCCCAGTTCCAGCGACGAGGTGTGGGAGTTGGCATGGTAGAGCTGCCAAACCGGTTCCCGGCGCTCGAACCCCGCCTGCGAGTACACCTCGTGAACCAGCACGTCGCAGCCGCGACAGTTCTCGGCGATCGCCGGACTGGGGCCGGTATCACCCGACACGACGATCGTCCGGTCGGGCGTCTCGAAGCGATAGCCGAACGACTGTGACCACGCCCCATGCTCGACCAGGAAGGCGGTGACCCGCACGTTTTCATCCTCGTATACGAGACCGGGCTCGATCTCGTGCACGTTCACCCTGTAGCCATCCGGGTTGGCGGGCTCGAGGCCGTCGAGGCGAACCCGTATGTCCGCCTCGTAAGCGGCCAGCAGGTGATCGGTCATCGCCCGCAGGCCGGCCGGTCCGAACACCTCCGCCGGGACGTCGCGCTCCAGCACCCACGGCGTGAAGATGAAATCGCCGTAGCCCAGGGTGTGATCACTGTGCAGATGCGTGATGAAGGCGAACCTGAGCTTTGGCACCTCCAGCCCGGCGATGCCCGTCTGATAGGCCGCTTTCGCGCGCCGCACCACCCCCGGGCCCAGATCGACCAGGTACGGCGTGCCGGCCACAACGATTGCCACCGCCGAGCCCGAACGCTCCGGCTCGGCGTTCGGCGTGCCGGTGCCCAGCAGAACCACCCGTGTGCGCCCCGAATCAGCGGGCGCCGCCGCAGAACCCTCCGCGTTGTCGGCCGAACTCGGGCGGCAGGCCGCTGCACTCGCCAGTACCACGACGAGCGAGTAACGAAGCGCACTAAGGGCTCTGTTCACATGTACGACTCCGCTGCAACGGGAATTCGGCAATCCATGATTAATTGACAGTCATGAATTGCCGAATTCCCTCTGTTCCTCCCATTCCCACTACGATATCTACCGCGAGCGGTATTCTTCCCAGCTCCGCATCGGAGCCCGACACTCGGGCCAGGTCATCTGCTCTCCGGTCCGCTGGCTCACCGGCAGCACGCGCCGGTCCCGCGGCATCAACTCCTCCTCCTCGGATGCGAGGTAGGCGAGCATGGCGAACAGCGTCGCGTTGTTCTTGAGATCATCGATCACGATCTTGTCAAACGTGTCGCGGTTCGTATGCCACGTGTAGGGGAAATACGCCCAGTTGTGCGCCCCCAAGAAGAAGGCGGGCGCCCCCGTGCAGAGGAACGACGCGTGATCGCTACCACCACCACTCGGCGTCCCCGGTAACGTGAGGTCGATGTGTCGTGAGATCTCTGTCGGAATCATCGACA
Source organism: uncultured Gemmatimonadota bacterium (assembly GCA_964345885.1). Classification (GTDB taxonomy): domain Bacteria; phylum Gemmatimonadota; class Gemmatimonadetes; order Palauibacterales; family KS3-K002. The sequence goes on from CAYFSW010000091.1 coordinate 37,735, forward strand.
GCCAACGCCCGAAGTACTCGCCGGCCCGCGTCAGGCCCGCCCCGGTGGCCCGCACGATCCGCCCGGTCCCGTTGTCCTGATTCAGCACCACCTGCAGCCCCTCGATCACTTCGGGATGGTCGGCCACGAAGGCTCGCGACCCGATGAGCCCCTGCTCCTCGGCGCCCCACAGTCCGGCAATGATCGTCCGTTTCGGATTGGGATAGACAGCCTTGAGGATCCGCATCGCCTCCAGCATCGTGACGCTGCCCGTCCCGTTGTCGGTGGCGCCCGAGCCGCCGTCCCACGAGTCGTAGTGGGCCGAGAACACAACGTACTCGTCGGGCTTCTCCGTACCGCGAATCTCCGCGATCGTGTTGAATATCGGCTCCTCGCCGTGGAAGCGCGCTTCCGCCTCGACCTCGAGCACCGGCCCCTGGTCGTGCTCGGCGAGTCGGAAGAGCAGACCGTAGTCCTCACAGCTCAACGCCAGCGCCGGCACCCGCTCGGTGATGGCGCTGAACACCCGCTGCACGCCCCAACCGCCGGGCCAACTGGACGTCAGGATCCCTCGGACACCCGCCTCTTCGAGAACGCTGGTAATCTGACGCTGGTCGTAACCGGTCTGCTCGATTCGATCCCGCCACTCGCGGCGCGCCGTGTCGCGCTCGGCCTGCATACGCTCGAACGACTCCTCGGTGGCGTACTCCTCCCAGTTGTCGTTGGGTCGACAGGTTGGCTCGCCGTAACTGATGAGAACAAACTTGTTTCGCGCCTCGGGCAGCCACGACTGGAAAGCGGCGGAGTCCGGCACGTCCGGGAACATCACAACCTCGCCCCTGACCGTCCCGCGCGTACCGGCGCTCCAGGCCAGCAGCATCCCTTCCAGGCTGCGGACCCGGGGCTCCACCAGATCGATGTGTGTGATGCCGCGCTCCCAGTTCATCCAGGTGCCGTACTGTTCGTTGCGGGCCTCGATGCCCCAGCCGCTGAACATCTGCACCGCCCAATCGTTTGCCGCCTTGTGGGCGGGCGACCCGCTCAGCCGCGGACCGATAGAGTCGAGCAGCGCCTGCGCCAGACTATAGGCCTGCGAGTTCTCCATCCCTTCCTCCCAGATGCGCTGGATGACCGGGTCGTCAACCGGGAAGGTCTGGGCCGCTGCCACTGAAGCTGTCGTCAAGAACGCAGCCACGAGCGTGAGACCGATCTTTATTCGCATCGTCAGATTCCTCCTTGGCGGTAGGTGTATCTGCCTGGCGACCTTCGAGCGCGCCAGCCGCGGCGGCCACGAAGCTGGGGGGCCTGCGGCGAGTGTTAGGGTGAGTAAGGATGGCCACCCGCTCGGCCGACGACAAGACGGCCACCGCTCACTCGCGCCCGCCTTGTCGGAGTGCTCGAGTTCCGACTATTATGGCCAGTTGACTTGCGAATCCCGACCAGAGAAGGAGAACGACCGTGGCGATCAGAGAAGCCCTATTGGTCGAATTCACGACGGAGAGCGCAGCCACCCGCAAGCTGCTGGAACGAGTGCCCGAAGACAAACTGGAGTGGAAGCCGGCGGACAAGTCGATGACGATGAACCGCCTCGCCACGCATCTGGCCGAGATGCCCAGCTGGGGCGTTCACGCGCTGACGCTGGACGAGTTGGACATTAACCCGCCGGGCGGCGAGCCGTATCAACCCGCAGAGCTGCGGTCGGTCTCGGAGATCCTCGAGCTATTCGACACCAACGTCGCCAAGTTCCTCGAGGCCCTGGAGTCGACCAGCGACGAGGAGCTCAACAGGTCATGGACGCTGAAGAAAGGCGGCGAGGAGATCTTCACCGAGCCGAGGAACGGGGTGATTCGCTGGATGGTGATGAACCACGCGATCCATCACCGCGGGCAGCTCTCGGTCTTCCTGCGGCTCAACGGGGTTCCCCTACCGGCGATTTACGGACCGTCCGCCGACGAAGGGATGTAGGGACGTTCCATTGCAGAACTGGGAAGTCTTTTGGGAATGCTCGAATGTCGAGCAAGGGACCAGTGCAACAGTGGAGGTAGGGAGGTACAGAAGTGGCCGCGCGGCGCTTCACCTCCGGCTTCCCCACCTCCCTGTTCCACTGGTCCCCGAATCGACATTCGAGAATTCCCGAACGACTTCGCATGTTGATAACAAAAAAAGCCCGGCCTGAGCCGGGCTCTTGCACACTTCCCTCAACTCTAATTCTCGGGAACGACCGAGACGACCTTTCTTCCGCGGCTCGTTCCGAAGCTTACGTAGCCATCGGAGAGGGCGAACAGCGTGTAGTCGGTGCCTTTGCCAACGTTGTGGCCCGGATGGTACCTGGTGCCGCGCTGCCGCATGATGATGTTACCGGCCCGCACGAACTGCCCGCCGTATTTCTTGACGCCAAGGAACTTGGGGTTGCTGTCGCGACCGTTCCGAGTCGATCCGCCTGCCTTCTTATGAGCCATGGGGTCCGGTCCCGCTAAGATTTCTTCTTCTTCGAAGTAGTCTTGGCTTTGGCCTTGGTCGTCGTCTTCGCCTTCGACGTCGACTTGGCCTTAGCCGTGGTCTTCTTCTTCGCCGTGGTCTTGGCCTTCGCCTTGGGAGCCGCCTTCTTCTTGGCCGGCGCCTTCTTCGGCTTGGCTGCTGCCGCCTTCGCCACCGGTTTCTTGGCCGCCTTCTTCTTGGGAGCAGCCTTCTTTACTTTCTCCAGGCTCACCCGCCGATCGCCACCGAAGTCGATCTCGCTCACCCGCACCTCGGTATAGTCCTGGCGGTGGCCCGTCTTGCTCCGGATGTTCTTGCGGCGCTTGAACTTGAAGACCACGACCTTGTCGGCCCGACCGTGGCCCAGAACCTCGGCGCGCACCGCCGCGCCCTTCAGCGTCGGCCGCCCAATCAGCACGTCGCCCTCCGTGGCACCGAGCAGCACCTCGTCGAAGGTGACGGTATCGCCGGACTCGACGTCGAGCGACGGCAGCCGCAGCACGTCGCCGAGCGCGGCACGGTACTGGAAGCCTGCGGCCTTGAAAATGGCGTATGTCACAACCGTGTTACCACGTGAAAGTCACCGATTTTGAGAACCTTATAGGCTATCCGCCGCAGGCACCGCTGTCAACGCCCCGGGAAGCGCCAGTCCGCCCTCAGGCCACGGCGTAGCGCGAGGTCACATCGGTGTCGGCCGGCCCAGCCAGGATACGGAACTCGTCCGCCCGCATCAGCGGGTCGTCGCGGACCTCGATGTCGACCCGGTACTCGGACTCCAGCCGCCGCAGCAGGTTCGGTTCCTCTTCCAGGATGTGCAGGGCCACCTCCGGGTGCAGACGGACCACCAGACGTTTCTCCTCACGCGCCGCCGCCACCCGGTGCACCGCGCGCTCGACCCGGCGCACCACGGTAGCGGGGGCGACGATGCGCCCCGCCCCCTCGCAATATGGGCACGGCCGGGTCACCGTATGGTAGACGGTCGGCCGCACGCGCTGCCGCGTCATCTCGACCAGCCCCAAGTCGGAGATCGGGAACGCCTTCGTCCGTGCGCGGTCGCGGCCCAGGTGCATGCGCAACTCCTGCATCACCCGGTCGCGATTCGCCTTGTCTTCCATATCGATGAAGTCGACGACGATGATGCCCCCGATGTCCCGCAGGCGCAGCTGCCGGGCAATCTCTCGAGCGGCGTCCAGGTTAGTGCGAAGGATCGTCTTCTCGGGGTCCTTCTTGCCCGTGTAGCGACCGGTGTTGACGTCGATCGCCACGAGCCCCTCCGTCGCCTCGATGATGACGTATCCGCCCGACGGCAACTCGACCCGGCTCTCGAGCGAGCGGTGGATTTCCTCTTCAATCTCGTACTTGTCGAACAGCGGGACCGTACCGTCGTAGAGATTGACGCGGCGCATCAACTCGGGGTCCACAGCCTCGAGATAGTCGCGGACCTCGTTATAAATCTCCCGTGCGTCGACGATCAGCGCGTCGACCTTCTCACTGAATAGATCTCTGATGATACCGGCGGCGAGATGCGCCTCCTGATGAATCAGGGCGGGCGCCTGTGCTTGTGAGACGCGAGCCTCGATCTTCTTCCACGTCTTGCGTAGCCCTTTCAGCTCGCGCTCGAGCGGCTTGCGGCCCGCGTCCTCACCCACGGTCCTGACGATGACGCCGCCCTCTCCGGTCTGTAGGACGTTACGCATCACCCTTCGCAGGCGCGTCCGCTCATCGCGGTTCTCTATCTTGCGCGATACGCCGATGTGCTCGCTACGCGGCATGTAGACCAGATAGCGGCCGGGCAGCGATATCTGCGCGGTGACGCGTGGCCCCTTCGTCCCGATCGGCTCCTTGGTGACCTGGACGAGCAGCTCCTCGCTCTTCTTGATCAGGGTTTGGATAGGCGGGTATCGCCTGACGCCCTTCTCTTCTTCCGATGCCTCGGGATCCTCATCGGCGAGGTCGGAAACGTGGAGAAAGGCGGCTTTCTCGGTCCCTATGTTGACGAAGGCGGCCTGTATTCCCGGTAGTACGCCCTCAACGCGCCCCAAGTAGATGTCGCCCACCATCCGCTGCGCGTCGGGGCGATCGAGCATCAGCTCTACAAGGACGCTGTCCTCCATGATCGCGACCCGCGTCTCGTGGGCCGCGTTTATCAGTATTTGCCTTTTCATTTGCTGCTACTCTGACTCCATTCATTAGGCGTCCTCCTTCTCCGGCGTCGTTTCCGGACCGAGAAGGTGGCGCGCAATCACCATCCTCTGGACCTCGGAGGTTCCTTCTCCGATTTCCCCTATCTTTGCATCTCTCATCAGCCGTTCCACGGGATACTCGGTCGTGTAGCCGTACGCACCATGGAACTGCACAGCTTTTACCGTAGCCCAGTTGGCGAGCTCCGAGCAGTAGAGCTTAGCCATCGCCGCTTCCTTCGAATGCGGCTCGCCCGCCTGCCTCAAGTTCGCCGCATGATAGGTCAGGTGCTTACCCGCCTCGATGCGGGTCAACCAATCGGCGATCTCGAAGCGTATACCTTGGAAGTCGCAGATCCGTGTATTGAACTGCTTACGCTCGCTGGTAAACTTCAGCGTTTGCTCCAGTGCTCCCTCGGCGATACCCAACAGGTGCGCCGCCATCCCGATCCGTCCGCCGTCCAGCGTCTGCATGAAGTTCTTGAAGCCGTGACCGCGCTCGCCCAGCATGTTCTCCTTCGGCACGATCGCGTCCTCGAAGACGAGCTCGGTCGTGTCCGAGGCGCGCCAGCCCAGCTTGTCCTCTTTCTTGCCGTGCGTGAAGCCCGGCGTGTATTCCAGGTCGGCGGCGTGGCCCGTGCCGACCGCCTGCGCTTCATCCAGATCCCGCGTCTCCTTCGTCAGGATGAACGAGCTGATTTCCTTCTGCCCGTTCGACCGCTGGCCCGTCACCGCGGTCGCCACGAAGATCTCGCCGACACCACCGTTGGTGATGAAGATCTTCGTCCCGTTCAGCACCCAGTGATCGCTCTTCTCTTCCGCCCGCGTCTGCGTGCCCTGGGCGTCGGACCCCGCCTCCGGCTCCGTCAGCCCGAACGCGCCCAACACCTCGCCCCGGGCGAGCTTCGTCAGGTACCGTTGCTTCTGTTCCTCGTTACCGAAGTAGTATATCGGGCTCGCCGCCAGCGAGATCGTCGCGCCCACCGTGATCGAGTGGGAAGGACAGGTCTTCGACAGCTCCTCGCTGACCAGCGCCGAGGCCAGCACATCCATCCCGGCACCGTCGTATTTCTCCGGCCACGGGATGCCGAACAGCCCCAGCTCCGCCATCTTCGCGACGTTGGCCCAGGGGAACTTCCCCTCCCGGTCGAACTCCCGGGCCACCGGCGCGATCTCGTTCTCCGCGAACTCCCGCACCATGTCGCGCAGCATGCGGTGCTCGTCGCTCAGATACTGGTCGTCAACGCTGCTGCTCAGCCCATGCATAAGTGTCTCGCGTCGGCTCTGGAACCGCCCCGGGGCTGTGGGGCGAACCGCTATCCGCTACAAATATTAACCGTTAAGTATGTGCAAAAGTTGACCCTAATTCCAGTGTCCCAACCGGACAAACGGCCCGAAATAGTTGACGCACAGCCCCTGAAGCCCCTATCCGCTAGCCGATTTCAACCGAGGACGGCCATGACGACAGGAGCCAACCTGGATCGAGTCGACTGCCCGGGCTGCGGCGGAGGTTTCCGAATCGAGGACCTTCTAGCGGCGCGTGAGGCGAAATGCCCTAACTGCGGTAAGGAATGGCAGGTAGCAGTGCAGGATGTCCCAGGCGGGCGGTTCCTGCTCAACCTGAAGCCACCTCGACCGACCTGAGCCGAGCTCAGCTCACCTCAGGTCTTTTCGCCGCGAACGTAAGGTCACCTACAGAAGTCTCCGCCCGGCACTGAGCCCACAACTGCCGCAGCCTTCAAGGGCAACGGGCACCCCAAGCTCCGGTCATTGATCAGCCGTACTGTAGGCGGCATATTCCGGCGATCTCATACGTAGTCCCTCTTCGCCAACGGGATCATGTCGCGTTTCCGAAGGTTCATAGTCGAGGCGCATCGTCGCTCGATCTGGCAGGTGCTGCTCATCTACTTGGGCGCATCGTACGCCGTGCTCGAAGCGGTCGATCTTTTCACCGAGCGCTTCGGTCTGCCGGCCTGGTTCTTCCCGACCGCTGCCGTGCTCCTCTTGATCGGGCTGCCGATCGTGCTGGCGACGGCTATGGTCGAGAATGCTGAGGCCCCGGCTGGGGAACCTGGCCCCGCCGGCGGGGAGCAACCTGAGTACGCGCCGCAGAGCTCCGGCCGCCGGGTCAAACGTCGACTCACCTGGCGGAACGCGATCGCTGGCGCAGTGGTCGCCTTCGCGCTCTGGGGGGTGACCGCCGCCGGCTGGCTGCTTCTGGGAGGTGGACGGCCCGGTCGAGACGCCGCCACCGAAGCTGGGCTGGACCCGGATGTCGTAGCCGTCCTCCCCTTCCGCGTTGCAGGTGCCGACCCTGCGATCGTCTATCTGAGGGAGGGGATGGTCGATCTTCTGGCGGCGAAGCTCACGGGCGAAGGGGGCCCCCGGGCCGTCGACCCGAGAGCGGCGATCAGCGCCTGGAACCGTGCCGGCGGCTCGAGTGACGCCGATCTGACGGAGGCAGCCGCCCTCGAGCTCGCCCGGTCTCTGGGTGCCGGTCGCGTTCTGCTCGGCGGCCTGGTTGGAACGGCCGGGCACGTGATCCTCAACGCGTCGCTCCTCACGGTCGATGCGGACGATCGCGGCGTCCAGGCGAGCGTCGAAGGGTCGACCGACAGCCTGACGGCGTTGGTGGACGGGCTCACCGCGCAGCTTCTGGCGCGTGGGGCGGGTGAGTCGCGGCAGCGGCTCGCCGCCCTTACCAGCACATCGCTACCCGCGCTGCGCGCCTATCTCGACGGCCAGGCAACCTACCGTAGCGGCCGCTTCGTCGATGCGGAACGACTCTTCCGCGAGGCCGTCGATCTCGACCCGGGCTTCTCACTCGCCGCGCTGGGCCTCGTGTCGGCGCGCTACTGGACGGAAAACCAGTTCAGCCGCGAGGCGATCAGCATCGCATGGGCGCATCGTGAGCGCCTAAGCGAGCGTGACCGCGCGCTTCTCGTCGCACTGGCCGGGCCGAACTTCCCGCAAGCGTCCCCGTACGCGGAAACGTTCGCCGCCCTGCAGCGAGCCGTAGACTCCGCACCCGACCGACCCGAAGCCTGGTACTGGCTGGGCGAATCGTACTACCACAATGCGCAACAGCTCGGCTACGCCGATGCGCACCGCCGCGCCGAGGACGCCTTTCGCCGAGCGGTCGAGCTCGACTCGACGTTCTCGGCGCCCGTCGGGCATCTCCTCGACCACGCGCTGATGAGGGGCGACAGCGCGAGAGCGGAGCAAGTGTTGGCTTACTACCTCACCGTCAACCCGACCGGCGAGTTTCGACTTTACGAGCTCTGGCAGACCGCGCAGACGTTCGGAGACAGCATCGCACTCGACTCGCTGCGGCGAACCTTCCCCGAGATGAACGTTCTGCCCCTGCGCGCGGTCGTAAGGACCAGCACGCTCAAGGGTTACGACCCGGATGACGCCGAGCTTGCTGCTGCGATCCTGCGCGAGCGGCCGGCGGCGCGGGGCGAGCGTGTTACGACGCTATGGCTGTTGGACCTGTGCACAGTCGAGCAATGGCGACTCTGGCACGGCGAGTTCTCGTCGGCGACCAGCTCGATCGAAAAGCTGCGCAGCTCGAGCTACCCGGCCGACTCGATCTGGACGGCGAGCGGCGCTAATACGTGCGCATCCATCCTCGAGGCCGTTTACGCCTCGGCGACGGGGCAACCTGACAGTGAGATCCTGGTGGCGCAGCTCGACTCGCTCCTCCAACCGATACCGTACGGAGCCATCGTTCCGGAACGCCTCGACCGCACCGGCACGCTGGCCCTCGTCCGGCTGCTGGAATCGCAGGGCGATTTAGAGGCGGCCTATCGCGCCGTGCAGCGGCGCGAGTTCTTCCAGACACGCTACCTCGCGAATTACCTGCGGGAAGAAGCTCGGCTGGCAGCGCTGCTGGGCGAGCGCGAGGCAGCCGTGCGAGCTTACCGCCACCACCTGACCTTGCGGTCCGACCCGGAGCCGGCGCTGGCCGATGAGGTCGAGCGGGTTCGCGCCGAATTGGGGAGACTTACCGCCGAGTCGGGACCTTAGCTCAGAGAAAGATGTCAATGAAACTGAGTGAATACCAAGCAAGGGCCCATCGGACGAGCCTGGAGACCTGCTACGGAGCGGACGAACTGATGGGCCGCCTGCTCTACCCGACGCTCAAGCTTGCCGGCGAAGCCGGCGAGTTCGGCGAAAAGGTGGGCAAGCTACTGCGTGACAAGGGCGGAGTGATCGGTCCCGAGGACCGGAACGCGCTGGCCGACGAGCTCGGCGACGTACTCTGGTACGTGGCCGAGGTCGCCACCGTGCTCGATGTCGACCTGGACGACGTGGCGGCGAGCAACCTAGAGAAGCTTCGTAGCCGAGCCGAGCGAGGCATGTTACAGGGCAGCGGCGACGATCGGTAGTCTTTTCAACATCCACTAGCCAATATCCCGTTATCGAATTTCAAGGATTACTCAAGTGTCATGGGTCGTTCTCCGTTCTCCGAGTTCCAATGATCTGAGCGTCGCTGTTCCAGTGGATGTTGGGACTTGATCCTTGTTACATGACTATACCTTGAACATCTGGTCACTGAGTGTCGGATATTGGCTATTGAAATGAAAGCACCGCGCTTGTATTCCCGACGCGAATTCATCGGCACCTCGCTGACCTGCGCCGGGCATCTCGGTCTAATGGCCCTGCCCTTTTCTCCGTCTGTACGTCGGCTCTGGTCGTCACGGACGCGCGGCCAAATCGTCGCCCAGGAACCGTTCGCCCGACTCGAGGAGATCGGTGAAGGACTGTTCGCCCTGATATCGACTCCGCTGGGCGGCGACTACACCACGGTCTCCAACGGCGGGATCATCGTCGGCGGCGACGGTGTCCTGGTCGTCGAGGGCTTCATGAGCAGCGAGGGCGCTCGCTGGCTGGCGGAGAAAGCCAGGGAGCTCAGCGGACGCTGGCCCACCCACGCCGTGATCACACACTACCATTCGGACCATAGCAGAGGGCTCGACGGATACTACTCCGAGGGCGGCGGTCCTGATGCACACGCCACCCCGGTTACGCGCGAGCTCGTGCTCACGCGACGGGGAGGGCCGGCCGACGATCGAACCCAGAGGCTGTGGGCCGACGTCACGCTGCTGGACGAGGAAGAACCGAGCCTCATCGACCTCGGTGGCCGGACGGTTGCGGTCGTGCCGCGTTCGGGGCACACACCGAGCGATGTCACGATCGAGCTGACCGAAGGAAGCACAGCGTGGTGCGGTGACCTGGTCTGGAACGGGATGTTCCCGAACTACGTCGATGCCACACCCACTATCCTATCCGAAGCGGTCCGGGCCATTCGAAGCGGCGCTTGGTCGACCTACGTCCCGGGCCACGGTCCGCTGGCCGACGGGGCGGACATGGAGAAGTACGTGGCTGTGCTGGACGATATCGAGGATGCAGCGCGCCGCGCCTTCGAGGATGGGGCCAGCGCGGAGGAGGCCGGCGCCGGTTACGAGATTCCGGCGGAGCTCGGCGAGTGGACGCTGTTCAATCCGCAGTACTTCCAGCGCGCCATTGGTGCCTGGATGCGCGAACTGGACGCCTCCGGGTGACGATCCGCTCCCCGTTGCAACGATGCCTAGCACCAAGCTGTTACGTGGATGGGAGCGTCGCTCGAGTTCCCTAGCCATACAACACACACAGACCTATTACTGTAGTTCCACCCGGTACAAGGAGAGAGCCGTGCGGAACGAGAGAATCTTGAGCTGGAGGATCGCCGCGACGTTGATCTTCCTGACGGCGTCGGCGCTGGCCCTCCCCGGGAGCGGCCGAGCGCAGGCGACCTCGTACCTGGATTTCGATCAGCTCACGCGCCAGCTCCGATCCCTGGTGAACGACTCCGATATGGCCCGCATGAACTCGGCGGGTACATCGATCGAGGGCCGGGAGATCTGGGTCGTGGAGATCGGGAATCCATCAGGAAAGCCGTTGGAGGAGCGCCCCGCCGTCCTGGTGGTCGGAAACCTCGAGGGCGACCACGTGTTGGGCAGCGCTCTGGCGCTGGAGACCATCCGCTACTTCCTCGACGGAGCCCAGGACAACGCTGAGATCCGGACGGTCCTAGACGAACAGACAATCTACGTCTTTCCGCGGGTGAACCCCGACGGTGCGGAGGCGATGTTCGCCTCGGTCAAGTGGGAGAGATCGAGGAACGCCCGCCCTTACGACGATGACAACGACGGCCGAATCGATGAGGACGGACCCGAGGACCTGAACGGGGACGGACTCATCACCGTCATGCGCGTCCTCGATCCGTCCGGCGACTACATGATCGACACGGCGGACGCCCGCTTGATGAAGAAGTCGGATCCCACGAAGGGCGAGCAGGGTGAGTACACGCTCTACTGGGAGGGCACCGACTCGGACGGCGACGGGTTCTTGAACGAGGACGGGCCCGGCGGCGTCGATCTCAACCGCAACTTCCAGCATGCTTACCCGTATTGGCAGCGGGACGCGGGTCCTCACATGGTCAGCGAGCCGGAGAGCCGAGCGCTGATGGATTTCGTTATCGCCCACCGCAACATCGGCGCGATCCTGGCGTTCGGTCGCACCGACAACTTGGTGACGCCTCCCGACTCGCGCGGCAACGTGGCCGGCGCCAGCACCCTGGACCTGCCTTCGTTCGCGGATGCTTCCAACTCGGAGATCTTCGAGGTCGGCGTCTTCGGGGCTCAGCAACCTTCGGGCTTCGGCTTCTTCTTCTTCCGCGGGGGCAGAGGATCCGGCTTTCGCGGCGCGCAGCCGGGGCGCGACAACGACCCGAACTCCGGACGTAGGCCGGCCACCACGTTCAACCAGGCGGACCTCGAGTACTTCAAGGCCGCATCCGAAGCTTACAAGTCGATCACGGGGATCGAGTCGGTGGGAGTCCACCGAACGCCGGAAGGCGCCTTCTTCCAGTACGGTTATTTCCAGTTCGGCGTGCCCTCCTTCAGCACTCCCGGCTGGGGGCTCCCTTCCGCAGAGTCCGAAGAGGAGAGCGAGGAGAGTCCGGACACCGGCCAGGCGAGACCCGAAGCCAGGGGCGGCGCCAGGCCGGGTGGCGCGGGGTTCGCGAGGGCGATGCCCCAGGGCACTCGTACCGGCGGCCGTGCGGGTGGGGAGGGCGCTGACGCCCGCATCCTCTCCGCCCTCGACGCCGCCGGCATCGACGCCTTCGTCGAGTGGACCGCCTACAACCACCCGACGCTCGGTGATGTTGAGATCGGCGGGTTCCGACCCTTCGCCGCGACGAACCCGCCCGCCGAGGAGCTCGCCGAGCTGGGGCGCGCCCACGGCGAGTTCGTCGCCCGCCTGGCCGGGATGTTGCCGCGGGTGACGATCGTCGAGGCCGAGGTGACGGCACACGGCGGCGGCATCTATACCGTGTCCGTGGAGGTCGAGAACTCCGGTTACCTCCCGACCTCGCTCCAGCACGGAGTCGTTTCCCGCTCGGTCGGTCCCACCACCGTGCAGATCGAGATTCCGCCGGAGGACCTGATCACCGGCGATGCGAAGACGAGCACGATCCGCCAGCTGGACGGCTCACATAAGCGAGAGCGTTTCGAGTGGGTGATTCGGGGACGCGATGGGGCGAGGGTAGAGATCACGGTGCTCGCCCAGAAGGGCGGGACCGACAGTGCCACCGTGACGCTGAGGTGATGGAAATGGACCAGTCAACAGGGAAAAGAACGGTGACGCGGATAGGAGTGGCCGTCCTGGCCATCGCCATCATCTTCGCCGGCGCGCCCGAGCTGCGCGCTCAGCAGGGCGGTGGCTCGGACCCGGAGCACAGGCTCCCCCTCACCTGGGATCGCTGGCTCGATCACGCAGAGATCGGTGAACGGATGAGGCTCATGGCCGATACCTGGCCCGACTTCCTGACGCTCACTTCGCTGGGCAAGAGCTACGGCGGCCGAGACCTCTGGATGATGACCATCAACAATCCCCGCACCGGGGCCGAGCGAACCAAGGCCGCCATGTTCGTCGAGGCCAACGTTCACGGGAACGAGATCCAGGGCGGCGAGGTCTGCCTCTACACGATCTGGTACCTGATGGAGAACTACGGCCGAATCGACGAGATCACGCGCCTGGTCGATGAGCGGGTCTTCTACATCGTACCGACCGTTAACCCCGACGGCCGCGACTACTTCATGCACGAGACGGGCTCCGGGTCGCGGACCGGGCACGTGCCCGTCGACAGCGACGGGGACGGCCTCTTTGACGAGGATGGGCCCGACGATCTGAACGGGAACGGGATGATCGAGCAGATCCGCAAGTACGTTCCCGGTGAAGGTACCCACCGCATCAGTCACGACGATCCGCGGATCATGGAGACCGTCCCGTCGGGCGAGATGGGAGACTGGATCCTGCTGGGGTCCGAGGGGATCGACAACGACGGCGACGGGCGCGTCAACGAGGACCCGGTCGGCGGTTACGACCCGAACCGGAATTACGGCGCCGACTGGCAGCCCAACTACATCCAGCGCGGCTCGATGAACTACCCGTTCGAGCTGCCGGAATCGCGAGCGACGAACGACTTCTGGATGAGCCACCCCAACATCGCCGGGTTCCAATCGTATCACAACTCGGGCGGGATGATCCTCCGCGGACCCGGCACGGCCTGGCACGGCACGTACCCCCGAGAGGACATCCGCGTCTACGACGAGCTGGGCGAGACCGGCGAGCGGATCCTGCCGTACTACGACTACCTGATCATCTGGCAGGGGCTCTATACGGTGCACGGCGGATCCATCGACTGGACTAGCGACGGGCTCGGCGTCGTCTCCTTCTCCAACGAGCTGTGGAGCGGGGGCCAGTACTTCGGCAGCCCGCTGCTACGCGAGCAGCAGCAGGGCCCCGACTCACCGATCTCTGGTCAGAAATCGCGCTTCTTCTTCGACGACTTCGTCGAGCTAGGCGACAACTACGTCGAGTGGGCACCCTTCGACCACCCAGAGTACGGGGAGGTCGAGTTGGGCGGCTGGAAAAAGTATTTTGCGAGGATAAACCCGCGCTTCATGAGCATGGAGCTCTTCCACCGCAACATGGCCTTCACTCTATTCCACGCCGATCAGATGCCGCTCATGTCCATCGGGGAAGCCACCGTAGAGAACGTGGGCGGGAACGTCTTCAGGGTGCGGGTCGACATCAGGAACGAGCGGCTCATCCCGACGATCACCGTGCGGGCGCGGCAGAACAACGTCGTGCGCCCCGATCTCCTCACTGTCGACGGTAACGTCGAGGTTATCGCCGCCGGCTGGGTGCCCAACAAGTTCCGGCCCGGCCCCACCGACAGAATCGATCAGGAAGAACTCGACCGCATCATCATCCGCAGCGGCCACCCCGGCCGCACGACCCGGACCATCGAGTACCTGGTCCGCGGCTCCGGGACGATGACGGTCACGTATTCGGCGGTGAAGGGCGGCACGGTTTCCACCACCGTGCGGCTCCGCTGATGGTCCGGCGGCACCTCAGCAGCTAGGAAGGGACGACTCGGAAGCCCTGGTCCTCGAAATCCTCATCGAGGGCCAGGGCTTCCTCTAGACCCTCCGCCTCCATCAGGACGAAGCTGACGCAATCCACAACGCTCAGCCGCCGGCGGTCGGTGCTGAACAGCCGCTCCAGAGCACGTCGGTGTAACCCCTCATCTACCCAGTGTACGGTCAAGAGAGGAACGACTCGCTCCCCGAAATCTCGAACCGCGGTGAGCCCAAATCGACTCTGTAGCAGCGTGCTCGTCTCGACCAAAACATAGTTTGTGGTTACCAGGCGCCGGTTCGCCTGCAACAGACCGCTGAACGCCTCAGCTACCTTCTCGTGATCCGCCTCGCTCCTAACAAGAATCGCGTAGAGTGCCGAAGTGTCGACGAAGACGCTCATCCCCCGTACGCCTCCGGCAGATGCTCGTCATGGTCCTTTGCGACCCGCGATGGACCTGCCGGGTCGGAGTACTTCCCCACCACCGCCAACGCCTCGCGCACCAGCCCTTCCCGGCCAAGATCCAGACGTTCCCCAGCCAACCGCTCCGCGACACAGCGGCGAACCGCCTCCGACATCGAGATCCCGATGCGGTTGGCCCACGCCTTCAGGCGCCGGTGCATGTCCTCGGGCAGCTGGATCTGAGTACGTACCATCTTCATGCCACCATTCTATGATATCATAATGTGATAATCAAGCTGTCATCCCAGGGTCTGGCCCCGGCACACAGCGATCACACCCTGCACACCGCCGGCGCGGCGAGTCCTCTCCGAAGTAGCGTAGCAGGTAGCGACGCCGGCACCCGCCTTGGTACGCATAGATCTCCATCCGCTTCAGCTTCCGCATCTCCAGCGCCCGCCGTGCGGCGACCTGCTCCCAGTCAACGGGCAACGCATCGGGTTCCAGCTTCAAGTCGGAGGGCACGTAGCCCGACCTGAGCCCCTCGTCGCGCCAGCCGAGGAGGCCGGCACCCTGAAGGGCATCGAGCGCCTGGCGTGCGGTGCCGAAGTCGCCGCCGGTCCAGCGGGCGATCTCGCGGCGCGAGATACGCAGGTGGCGGCGCTCGGCCTGGGCCGAGATCCGGGCCAGGCCCTCCAGCACGGGCAGCACAGCTATGTGCTCTTCCGAGCCGTTCTCGCATTCGAGCAACTGGCGCACCTGTGCGGGGCTGGCGATCCATCTGACCGTACAGCTGGAGCGGTTCGCCGTGTCTTCGACGGCATGTGCATCACGGAGGATGCGAAGCGCCGAGTAGATCTCGGCCTCGCTCTTGGCGTCCTTGACGCGAGCGGCGAACTGGGCGGGTGTGACGGGACCGCCGGCGGCGCACACGGCGTCGCGGAGCGCGCGGAAGGTCGCACGCACGACTTCGCGCGGCGGATACGAGGAGCGGATGAAGAACTCGTGGGTGAAGCGATCGCGATAACTGTGCAGCAGGGTGCACTCGGCGGGCCCGCCGTCGCGACCGGCGCGGCCCGCCTCCTGGTAGTAGGCCTCGAGCGATCCCGGCATCTGGAAGTGGACCACGCGCCGCACGTCTTCCTTGTCGATCCCCATGCCAAAGGCGTTGGTGGCGACGACCACCGGCAGGTTCCCGACCGTCCACTCTTCTTGAACTCGCGCCCGGCGCTCGCGCGGAAGGCCGGCGTGGTAGGCGGCGGCATCGATCCCTGCACCTCTAAGCAGTTCGGTCGCCGCCTCAACCACCTTGCGGGTCGACGCGTAGACCACCGCGGTCTCGTCACCGTTCCCAAGAGTCGAGACCAGCAGTCGAGCCTTCTCGCTGAGCTTCTCTTCCCGGCGCACGTTCCAGCGCAGGTTCGGGCGGTCGAAGCCGCGAACGATGACGCGGGACTCGCGGAGACCCAGCTGCTCGACGATGTCTTTCCGCACCTCGGGCGTCGCCGTCGCGGTGAGCGCTAAGAGGCGCGGCCGGCCGATCTCCTGCCAGACATCCCGCAGCATTAGGTAGCTGGGCCGGAAGTCGTGTCCCCACTGGGAGACGCAATGCGCCTCGTCGACGGCGACCAGCCCGATCGTCATGGCGCCTAGCGCGCGCCGGAAGACGGGGCTGCCGAAGCGCTCCGGCGCCACGTAAAGCAGGTCGAGCTCACCCGCCGTCGCCCGGTCCAGCCGCTCGTCGATCTCGCCGCTCGACAGCGTGCTGTTGATGAGGGCGGCCCGGATCCCACGGCGCTCCAGGGCGCCCACCTGATCGAGCATCAAGGCGATGAGCGGCGAGACGACCAGGGTGAGACCGGGAAGGACGAGTGCAGGGATCTGAAAGCAGAGCGACTTGCCGCCGCCGGTGGGCATGACGATCAGCGTGTCGCGACCCCGCAGTATTGAGAGGATCGCCTCACGCTGACCGGGCCGGAAGTCGCCGTACCCGAAGTGCCGCTGGAGAGCGGACCGCGCCTCTGACCACACGCCGCAGGATCGCAGAGGCGCATCAACAAAGCCTCAACAGCAAGACTCGCTTTTGAGCGAGGCGAGCTAGGCGGGAGCTTTCTCCAGAGGTTGTATGCGGTTCAGCTGTTCCGCTTTCTTGGAGTGCATCGCCTCGTAAAGGTCACACTCCATCTGTCCGGTCAGCCAGAATTCAGGCGAAGTGCCGAAGAGCCTGCTCAAACGGAGCGCCGTATCCGGAGTAACCCTCCGCCGACCCTTGATGATCTCGTTCACTCTAGGATAGGGCACGCCGATGAGCTCAGCGAGCTTGGTCTGGGTCAAGCCGAGCGGCAGCAGAAAATCCTCCAGCAGAATCTCGCCCGGATGCGTCGGTGGCCTGCTGGTTGGAACACGAGCCTTGAACATGATTTCTTCTTTTTTCAACACCTGGTGCTAGTCGGTGATCTCTACATCCGTCGGGCCGTCGACGGTCCACTCGAAGCAGATCCGATATTGATCATTTATGCGGATACTGTGCTGTCCAGACCGATCGCCCCTCAGCTTCTGCAGCCTGTTTCCCTGCGGAACCCTCAGGTCCTTCAGGAACCTCGCCCGGTTGAGGTGATCCAACTTACGCTGAGCCACCGGCCAGACTTGCAGAGGACACTTCCTGCGTGCCCTTTGGGTTGGGTGCCCGTTGCAGATATCGCTCGTGGCCGGATCAGCGAACGAGCGGATGACGTTGTACTATTATACGGTATAACGATATAACCCTCAACCAACACCATCCCACCACCCGGAGGTGGACGACGCCGCGCAATCCGGGCGTCACCCTCACGATCACCGTCTCGCGGCCCACAGAATCGAGAGGATCGGCTCACGCTGGCCGGGGCGGAACTTGCCGTACCCGAAGTACCTCCGGAGAGCGGAACGCGCCCCTGAGCACACCGGCCAAGGTTGGCCCGTGTGATCAACCGATTATCAAGAGGCCGGTGTACGGTATGCGGTATGCAGTATGCCGTGTGCGGTTAGAAGTCAGAACGGCAGGCCCGAGCGGCGGCAAGTCACCGTAGTGCGCGCGCCGCCTCGCTCCCGAGACAGTCCTGGGGCGCGCGTAGGCTTTATCGCGCGTGTATCACTACGCTGCCGCCGCCGATCTCCTGGTCGAAGCCGTTGTCGTACACGTCGGCCTCGACGCCGGTGGTCTCGACTTCCTCCCAAATCCTGATCCGGAAGGTGTCGGCGTCTTTGTCACCAGCCCAGATCATGAACTTGTAGTCGCCGGTGCCGTTAATCATGCCCGACCCCTTTAACAGCGCGTAGTCGCTGCCGGTAACGATCAGCCACTCGTAGTCGATGCTGTGCAGGTTGAGGCCGGCCAGGTGGAACTGGAACTCCGCCTGGCCGGTGGGCACCTCCGCGCCCTTCTTGTACTTGGCGACGAAGCCGAAGTTGGCCCTGCCCGCCAGCGACGGGTCGGGCTCGTAAGCTCCCGCCGGCGAGTCGATCCAGCCGCCGCCGGTGACGAAGCCGGCGGTCGGGTCGTAGACGACGACGTACGCGAAGACGGGCGAGAAGCCCGAGTCGCCATCGTTGTCGGTCACCGCCAGCCGGATCTCGTACAGCCCCGCCTCGTCATAGGTGTGGCTGTCGGTCACCGAGCCGGAGCCCGCCCCCTGCGTCACGGTTCCTGCCTCGCCGATTCCGGCGGGCCAATCCCAAACCCACTCGGCCGTGTGGGTGTCCAGCGTGCCAGGATCGGTGAAACCGGCTGATGCGATGATCGGCGTGCCCACCGAGACCAGGCTTAGCGGCGCAGCGATCGTGCCCACCGTCGGGGCGACGTTGTTAATGGTCGCGGTCGCGGTGGCCGAGCTCGACTGGCCGTCGTCGTCGGTCACCGTCAGCGTGACCGTGTACACCCCGTCGTCCAAGTAGGCGTGTTCCGGAGTCGAGCCGCTGCCCGTGGCGCCGTCGCCGAAATCCCAATCGAAACTCACGATGCTGCCGTCAGGATCGGCTGACCCGCCTCCATCGAACATCACGCGCGCGCCCTCGTCCCCCACATAGGGGCCGCCAGCGTCGGCGACCGGAGGCGCAGTGGCGGGGCCCGGAGGCACGACTAACCCGCTCAGCACGACCTCCGCCGTGAGCAGGAACGAGTGGTAGCAGCAGTCGTCCACGTGAGTGATGAGGACGGTGTTCACCTCGCCGCTGACCACATAATCCTTCAGGTCGGCGGTACCGCTACCGCCCCGGTACACGAAGCTGCCGGGCACGACGAGTCCGTCGGGATACTGCGAGTTGTAGATCGACACGCGTATGCCGTCGTCTATTCCCGAAGTGCTGATCCTGAAATCGGCGAGCCACGCATCAGGCGGAATGTCGACGTACGTGCGGAAGTAAGTGAAGTCGCCCCCGTATCGGCAGTTACATACACCACACAGAGTGGATGGGATCTGCTGGTAGTTGATGACTTCGGGATCGGGCGCAGCGCCCCAACCGGGATCGTCAGGTGATGGAATTGTCGCGTACGTATACTCTATCGGATCCCCGTGTTGTGCCGTCTCGAACCCCCATTCGACGACCCCTTCGCCGTGGTGCATCTCCCACGGCGTCCGGGTGGGGGGCGGGCCCGCCGGCGGGATGAAGGCGACGTCGTCCATCACCCACCAACAGCCATACGGAAAGGAACAACTTCTTCGCAGAACTACACTATCGACAGGGCTATCGAAGTCGGCCGGCACCCACTGCATGGTCGGCGTCAACGTGATGTGAGCTGACTCGCCGACCTTCGTCGTCCCGTGGTATCCCTCGAACCAGAACTCCACAACGTAGTTGTACATCGGCGCTGGCTTGCCCACCCACGCACCGGAAAAGGTCACAGGCTGTTGGACGGTTATGTGCTCAGCGTCACGCCCACCGGCGTTGAACAGGAACACCTGACCAGAATGAGGCTGCCCGTACGAGCCGTTGTTCCAGTGGTAGACACCGGAAGTACCCTGCGGACCCGCCGAGAAGGTGACCCCCAGGTACGGGTTGTGCTCAGCCATCGTGTGGAAACCACTGCCCGAATCGTTAAGGTCCTCGAAATCGAGGACTCTCGCGCCAGTCGGGACCAAACTGACACTGGCCGCCGCTGTACTCTCTTCTTGCCTTGGTGACAGGGACTGCGCCGCCAGCTCCTCTGGAGTCATGCCAGTCAGCTCGAAAAAGCTGCCCCCGGAGGTCTCGGAAAAAGCCACTCCGGTCGGCGGGCCGGTCAGTTCGCCCGACTCGTCACGACAACCTGTCGCCAGCAGAAGACCCGTCAGGCCGACCAACAGCGTACGTGTAGGCGTCTTCTTCACCTCGCTCCCCTTTCCGCGTCGTGAGCACAGAACCTGGACACCCGCTTCCTGCCTGCACGCGACCGCCGATGGTGCCAGGCTGCTCGCCAACCTAGGGACCGTTCTCTCGTGAGAATCGCTAGACTTCAGGGCGGGAGACTACTGGAGCCTGGAGGGAGGATCCGGCCGCACCAGCTAACTAAGGGCACATACTATGCCATGTGCATTATTTTCCGGCCGATATCCAGAACAATTATGGGTGGCGATATGTGGCCTGTCTGGCAAGCGCACGGCTAGTTGCCGGATCGCGGCAGCTCGTATTTGGCCCCTCGATACACCGTCACGGGACCGTGCTATGATCTCGGTGTCGTACGACGCGCCGGCGAGCCCGATGTGCACATCGGTGATCGAATCGACCGGCAGCCTGTGAGGGGAGCGGAGCTTGAGCTCGCCGTCGTAGAGGAGGCTCACCGTCCCGTCGGGCTCTATCTGCACAGCGTAGCGGTGCCAGCCCTCGGGCTCCGCAGGATATGGAGCCGTCTCCCAAGAACCCGTCACTTACTTCGGCTGTCCGAACACGAACGAGAACAGCTACCGCGCGTTTGCCTGGTGGCACGCGTTCATGCCCCATATCCCGGTCGATGCCAGCACCGGTCAGGTGACGGTCTACTGGCAGGGTCAGCGCAGAAATGACCTCGGATCGCCCGAGTGGGATTTGATGCCTGACCTGGACCCGTTGGGGTCGGACGACAGCTTCGTGTTCACGTACGCCTACAAGGCTAAGAATGGAGATGGCTGGGACCACCTCCCTGGCGAAGCGGCGAGCTACCTCGGTCGCGCCCCGCTGCCGCCGGCGTACACGGTACTCGATGCGTTCCAGACTCTGACCGTGAGGGGACGAGGTAAGAAGGACCCCGACCGAACCTGGGTTCGCTTCGAGGCGCAGACGTTCGCGGATCTGGAAGATCACTCAGAGTATACCAGTATCGCTGCGACACACAGATTCCTGGTCACTGAACCGGGTGGCTCGCGGTATCTTCCCGCAATTAGGTCGACCGGTATCAACCCCGACGACCCGGTCGAGCCCAACTTTCACAAGGAAGAGTTTGAGGCTGAGTACCTCACTGAGCATGGTTGTCACCAGATAGACCTGATCGGCGTTTACAGGCGCTCATACACTCCTTCCGAATACGACGGCAAGGACTACGTTTGGGACTCGACGCTCGACGGCGCGGATCCGGGACCGGTATCCTTCCATTACGACGCCTCCACGAGAGAGGTGACGTTTTACAGCACGCCGGGTTGCTCGTAGCAGAACGAGGCCCCCAGGCCCGCCGCCGCGGCCCTAGAGTTGCGGCGGCCGTAGAACGAGTCGGTTGGCGGTGTTCGCCTCCACCGCCTCGCGGGTAAACAAGAGCGGGAAATAGCGACCCTCCGCCCAGAGCGGGAGCAGGTCGCCGTAGTGCGGGCTCGCCGGCTGGCCCGACTGGCCGGGTGTGCTGGTGGCGACCGAGCGGTCCCAGTCGGCGAGGTCGATGATCTCGCGGAACGAGGCGCCGCTCCGCCGGCCGGCGACGTTCACCGTGGTGCCATCGCCGCTACGCTCGACCGTCGGCAGGTCGTAGGCAAAGACACCCAGCGGATGGGGGAACGCCAGCGCGTTCATCGGACCCCAGCGCCAGGCCGTCCAGTCGCTCCCCTGCTCCGCCTCGAGTCGGGCGACCGCCGCCGCCAGCGCCGCCTCGAGCAACGAGTCGCGCAGCGCCACGGGCGTCGCCTCGCGCAGCGCGCGCCGGTCGAGCGTATCGCGCCAGGTGTGGTAGAGCGCCGCCGCGGGGCTGTCACGGTCGATCCGCTTGTCCCACTCGACGAGCATGCGCCGCGCCCGCTCGGTCACCTCCGACGCGCCGCTCCAACCCTCGAGCGTGCGACAGGCGTTCGCCGCGGCGGACGAGTAGACGTCGAGCTGGAGCCGCTGGAAGCCCTCGACGTTGAAGCCGCGCCCCGCCGACAACACGTCCACTATTCGCAGGTATCGCCGCGGTGAGGCCCAATCGAAACCGAGGGGCGGCTCGTAACCCTCAGGCATGATGTTGTGGTTAGCGGTGGCGATGAAGCCGCGGGCCGGGTTGTACTCGCGGGGCAGCGCCTCGAGCGGCAGGAAGCCCTGCCACTCGTACTCGCCGGTGCCGGGTACCGGCAGTCGCCCGTACCAGCCGTCCCGCACGGGTGTGAGCCCGGCCGCCTGCCAGCCGATGTTCCCATCGACGTCGGCGTAGATCAGGTTTTCCGACGGGACCTTCCAGGCCTTCATCGCCTCGAGGTACTCGTCCCAATTCCGAGCCTGATCCACGCGGAGCGAGCCCAGGTAGCCGGCCGTACCGGGTTCGGCAAGCACCGAGCGGAAGGCGTAGGCGCGATGGTCCACGGTGTCCTCGTAGAGGATCGGGCCGTGGCGGCTGAACTTGAGCTCGACGACGCGCGGCTCTTCACCTTTCACCCGGATCGTGTCGATCTCGACGCGCAGCGGCTCCCAGCCGCCACGCCAGCGCACCTCGTTACGATTCTCCGGGTTCACTTCCTCGACCACAATGTCCTGCTGGTCGATCCCGACGATGGTGAGCCCCCAAGCGATCCGCTCGTTGTGGCCGATGGCCACGCCGGGGAGCGCCGGTTCGCCGGAGCCGATCACGTTCCAGCCCCGGCCGTTCAAGTGCACGAGGTAGCGGAGCGAGGGCACGAGGATGGACCGGTGCGGGTCGTTGGCAAGCATCGGCGCCCCCGTCGCCGTCAGGGTGCCGGCCACCACCCAGTTGTTGCTGCCCTCGTCGCCCCTTACCGCAGGCGCCGCTTCGGTAGCCGACCGGTAGCGCTCGAGGAGCGGCGGCCGGGGCATCCCGGCGTAGGCCGCCCGGATGATCTCGAGCACCGTGTCAGGAAGGGCCGAGACTTCGAGGCCCTGGGGCACCCGCAGCTCCTGCCACGGGTCGGGGTCATCGAGCCGGTTCGCCTCCTCGACCCCCAATTGCCCGACTCGCAAGGCGAGCCGCAGCTCGCCGAGCGCGTTGTCGGTCATGGGTAAGCCCGCCATGCGCAGCAGCGGCACTGTAGCGGACCAGGGCTGCGGCTCGATCCCGGTCAGCACGAACTCCACCGGCGGATTCGCCCGGCTGTGCTCGATGAACGCGTTCACGCCTCTCACGAACGACGTGATGATCCGCTCGCCGTCCGGGTGATAGCTGGTCCACTCCGCCTCCATGTCGCCGCGGTAGCCGAGGAGGCGCGCCACCCGATCGCGCTCGAACGCCTCTGGCCCAACGATCTCGGCGACCCGCCCTTCACCGACGCGCCGCCACATCTCCAGCTGCCACAATCGGTCCTGGGCGGCGACGAAGCCCTGGGCGAAGAAGAGGTCGTCCACCGTCTGGGCGTAGATATGCGGCACGCCCCAGCGGTCGCGGAGGATCTCGACCTCCTGTTCGAGCCCGGCGAGCGTGATCGTGCCCTCGATCTGCGCGAGGGTCTCCTCCGCCATCTCCTCCAGCTTGCCGGGGTCACCGGGGCCGGGCCCGCAGAACGAGACCCCGATGGCCAGGACGAGAATGGGCAGCGTCCGCGTCAAACATGTCTGTTTACACATTGGTGTCCCTGTGGCCGGTGGCCGGTGAGTCGGTAGCCGCTAATGGCCAATCGCCAGATAGGAACTGCAAATTACCGGCGCACCGGCCCACTGGCCACCGGCTACCGGCCAGGGCACCTGCAAGACCAACTGGTGTAACAAGAAGCGGCCGTGCTCGGTGGGCTCAAAGCGGCCGCCGCTCCCCCTCCGGACGGCGTCCTCCAGGCGCTGGAAACCTTTATCAGAAGCGGGGCGAGGCGATTTGACAGTCCGTGCACGAAGTCCCTAACATTGTGGGACGTACGGCTATACTGACCTTCCCCGCACAGGAGTAGGACCACTGGGCGCACAGTCCAACGGCGCAGCGCTCATCGGGCTGTTCTACGCGGAGCGAAACCGGGTGTATCCCCTCCGGGCACCCGTGATGTCGGTCGGCCGTGCTAATGCCAACACGCTGAGGATTCGCGATTCGCGGATCGCCGCCCACCACGTCCGCATAGAACGCGATGATGGCCACTTCGTCCTCGCCGTGATGGCGGACGACGCTCCGACCACGCTCAACGGTTCGGAGCTGCGGTCGGGTGACCGCCGGACCCTGACGGAAGGGGACCTGATCGGGCTGGCCGACCTCGTGTTCCGATTCACCGACGATCACGGGGACGGGGTGCTCGGCCGCCTATGGGTCGTGGCTGGTGTCCACCGGGGCAAGGTGTTCCGTATCGATCGGCCGGACTACGCGATTGGCCGCGCGACAGACAATGACGTCCAGTTCCCCGATCGTTCCGTGTCCAGGCATCACTGCCGGATTCATAAGAACGACCAGGCCTGGTGGATCGAAGATCTGGAGAGCACCAACGGTACGATACTGCACGGGGCGCCGCTGCAGGCGCCGGTGCGACTCGAGCATGGAGATGAGATAGCAACCGGGTTCTCGAGATTCGTTTTCCAGGACGGAGATCGACCGCTCGTGAGCCTCAGATTGGAGCCTACGCCGCCGTGCAACTGAATCACCGTTTGTACACCGAGCCAGGTCACGCGAGAGGGCTGACTATCTGGTCCGTCGCGCTCGCGTCCGTCGTCCTCTTCGCCGCGAACGGCTACGCCCAGGCCGTTCCCAAGGCAGCCTACGTGCCCGAGGGCTCCTTCCAGCTACCCGGTAGGGGGCAGCCCGGCACGCCCGACGAGCCCGCCGCGCTGGCGCTGGGCCACGACCGAACCGTCCACGTCGCCGACGGCCGTGGCCTGGTCTTCGTCTTCGACTCAAGTGGCGTCTACCGCCGGAGCTACGGCGAGGAGCTGGATGAGCCCCTGGCGATCGGGATCACCTCGGAAGGCGAGTCCTACGTGCTCGATGGCGATCAGAAACGGGTGTACGTGTTCGGTCCCGGCGGCCAATACCTGCGCTTCATCGGGGGCAAGGGCAACCGGGGCGGCCAGCTGTCCGACCCGGTAGACCTGGCTCTGGGCCCCTGCGGGCAAGTCTACGTCCTCGATGCCGGCAGGAGAGCCGTTCACGTGTTCAGCCGGGACGGCCTCTTCGTCCGCACGGTCAGCCTAGGGATGGCGCTCACTCAGCCGCTGTCGTTGGCGGTGGGGAACGACGGCCGGATTTTCGTCGCCGACGAACGCACCCCCACCAATATCTTCGCCCTGCCCCCGTTCACCCAGGTGCCCTGGGTCGGAGCGACGCCCCGCGGCCTGGCCGGCACCGTGGCCTTCCGCGGCGCCGAATTAGAGGAGCCCGTCGCCACGGCAGTGAACGACCTGGGGAGCGTCGTCGTCCTCGACAAGGAGGCCGGCCGCCTGTACCGGGCCAACGGCGACCAGGTGATCGGACCCACCGACCTGCTGTACGGCGGCGCGGGTACGGGGCGCGGGTCGTTCCGCGAAGCTGTGGACATCGCCTTCGCAGGCTCCGACGAGCTGCTGATCCTCGACCGCAGGCTGCGCAAGGTGGAGAGGATTCGCCTCACGACCGAGGAGGGGTTGTCACCGCGAATCGCGATGGACTTCCCGATCCGGGTCAGCCAGGTGCCGACCAGCCTCGCTTCGCCGCTGCTCGACATCGGTTACGCGCCCGACGGTACTCCCCGCTTTCTGGTGGAGACCGAGGACCGGATCCTCACCATGCACACCGCACTGGCCCAGCTCCACGAGACGGTCTACGGCGATAGTGTGAACATGTACAGACCCGACCCTGAGGGCGGGTCGCGCTTATTCAGCGGCGACATCGGCCGAGTCGAACAGGCCGTGATCACCAATACCTCGGTCATCGCAGCCGATTCGCGGCGCAATCGCTTCGCCGTCTTCGACCTCGAGAGCGGGGAGCTGACCGGTACGTACGGCGACAACTACCAGGACAACCGCAGGCTCAGGGATCCGAAGGGCGTAGGCGTTCTGGCCGACGGCCGTATCGTCATCGCCGACACGGGCAACGATCAGGTCAAGATCTTCAGCCCTGACCTGGCGAGCCTCGTTGCCAGCTTCGCGTTCACCGATCCGGCGGGCGTGGCGATCGACCCGGACGGCGAGATCTTCATCTGGGACGAGAGCGGCGCACAGGTCGCCCGACTCGACGCCGCCGCGCAGACCTTCGAGCCTCTGCCGGCCGGCTTCCTGCCCGGCCCGGTCAGCGCCATCACCTTCGACCAGGCGGGCAATCTCTTCGCCCTCCACCGCGCCACGCACCGAATCACGATCATCACGGCCGGCCTGACCGGAGTGATGATCCAGCTGGGGGCGGAAGGTGCCTTCGGTAATCCGACGGCGCTCAACGTCGATCGCGACGGGAATATCTACATTACCGACGAACGTTCTAAGCGGACCGCGATCTACCGTTGGGACGTAGCATTCCCGCCGCTGGCCGGCTTCGATATCGACTTCCAGCCCGACGCGGCTGTGTTGAGCTGGCAGTCGGGTCCTTCAGGCTTCATCCGTGGGTACGAGATCCAGGGTGCCGACGCGCCGAACGGGCCTTACAGCGGCCTGTTCGTCACGGCCGCATCGCCATTCCGTATCACCGCCGACAATGTCCCGGAAAGGCCGCCCCGCTATGTGCGAGTGGCGCCCGTGTTCATCACCGGCGTCCGGGGCCGCGCGTCGAATCCGCTGCCTCTCGCTTACTTCGCGGCGAACCGAGCCTACGCGGACGAGGACTACGCGACGGCGGTGCAGGACGTCGCCGAGGCGGACCGACTGATCGAGCGCGGTGTGATCGAAGCCAGCAGTGAGGCGCACGGGCGGTTGCTGTTCGTCGCCACCGCCAGCAGCTACGCACAAGGCGACTTCCGCAGCGCAGTGGACTGGGGGCAGAAGGCAACGCCTCACCTCGACGCGATGCCCCGGGAACAGAGGATACAGTTCCACTTCATCGTGGCCGAGACCTTCATGCGGCTGGGCGACCCGCGCTCGGCGAGTCAGCATGTCCTGGCGCTGGTCGGCCAAGGACCGCGCCCCGAGTACTACGAGGACCAGTCGGTGGTCGATCAGTCGTTCCGAGTCTACCGAGGCGTCCGCGACGCCGGCCACTCCGAAGACGCGCTCGAGTACCTGCGCCTCTACTGGCAGTCGATACCGGAGAGCGTCGAGTACCTGAAAAACGAGTACGCCGACTCGGTAATCGTGTTCTCCACGCGCCAGGTGCTCGGACCCGGCTTCCAGTACTGGAGAGAGGCGGACTACGGCCGCGTGGTCGGGTTCTTCGAGAACCTACTGGCGGAGGGCGGCTTGCATGGCGAGCAGACGGTGGTCGGGCGGCAGGTGTTGGCGTGCGCCTACTTCGCCTACGGCGACCGCGTGAGAGCGGAGGACACGTTCCGCGAGATCTTCAGCATCAGGCCCGACTTCAACCTCGAGCGTGAGATCCCGCGGCTGCAGCAGCTGTATGCGCTGCGGATATACAACCCGGAGACGCAACGTTTCTTCGGAGCCCTGAGACCGGGGTCGTAGAAACATGGCAAGGGGGCCACTCTGAAGAAGAAGGACTTATTCCTAGGCCGTCGGGTGGCGGTCTACCGGATCGACAAGTTCCTCGGTGAGGGCGGCTTCGCCTATGTCTATAGGGCGCGCGACACGAACCTCGACATCGACGTAGCGCTCAAGATCCTCAAGCCCGCCTTCGCTTACGACGAGGTGTTCGAAGAGAACTTCCGGCGCGAAGCTCACCGGGCGGCGAAGTTCCGTCATCCCAACGTCATCGCCATCCACTACGCCGGTAAGGACGACGACATAGTCTTCTTCTCCATGGACCTGCTGGAGACCGGCCTCAAGGATCTCATGACGCCGGGCAAGCCGATGGAGGAGGGCGCCATCATCAAGGTCGGCCTCGACGTCGCCTCCGCCCTGCAATTCGCCCACACCCACGAAGGCGGAATAGTCCACCGCGACCTGAAGCCCGACAACATCCTCTTCGACCGTCACGGCAATGCCGTCGTGACCGACTTCGGGATCGCCGAAGCAGCGACAAATTACACGGCGGCGACCGGCACGACGGTCTACGTCGGGACCCCGAAATACATGTCGCCGGAGCAGGCGCGCGGCCATCGAGTCGATCACCGCTCCGACATCTACTCGTTGGGCGTAACCCTCTACGAGATGGCCACCGGCGAGGCGCCGTTCACCGGCCGCGACTGGTTCGAGTTGGGCCGCAAGCACATCGAGGAACTCCCCTCGCTGCCGCGTGAAAAGAACACCGATCTCGATCCGGATCTCGAGCGCATCATCCTCAAGTGCCTGCAAAAGAACCCGGCCGATCGCTACCAGAGCGCCGAACACCTCAGGTCCGAGCTGTCGAGGCTGGAAGGCGCGACGCAGCGAACCGTCGTGCTCACCGTACAGAAGACCGAAGAGGAGAAGACCCCGACACCAGTGACGCCGGCTCCTTCGGTGGCGGCGGCCCAGGAGTCGGAGGCTCGCGAGGCACAGCGCAGCCCGGCCGATCTCTACGAGGCGACGACGCAACCGCCGAAGAAGCGGAGCCGCGCCTGGTTATGGCTGACCGCGGCAGCAGTGCTGATCGGTACCGTCGTATCTTACTCCACCGACCTCGCCGGCTTCCGCACCTTCGGCGAGGAAAAGGTGCCGTTCCTCGCCAACCTGCCGGTCCTCGGCTCGGGCGGTGTCTATGTGACCAGCTTCTACTACGCCGCCGTGGAGGGCGGAGCCGATGTCGAGCAGGCGGCGTTCGACATCAGGTTCAGCTCGCCCGTCGACCCGGTGACCGCCAGCTCGGAGAACGTCAAGCTCCTCGGTCCCAACTCGCGCGCCCTGCCTGCCGAGGTCGAGGTGAAGGAGGGTGGCGCACGGATCACGGTCCTGCCAAGCATCCGTCTGCGCTACAACACCCGGTACGAGATCGAGATCGGCGAAGGACTACTGAGCCAGAGGGGAACGCCGATAAGGCAGAACGCGCGCGCGGCAGAGCCGGGTGCCGTATTCCCGTTCAACACACGCCTGCCACCGCCCGACACGGAACGCCCGACCCTAGCGGAGAGCACGCCGGCCAAGAACGCCCGCAACGTCCAGACGGGCGCGACGATCACCCTCGGCTTCAGCGAGCCGCTCCAACAGTCGACGGTGAACGCCGGAACGATCCTGCTGCGCGATGCGAGGGGAATACAGCAGGAGGTCAACGTACTGACGGGCGCTGGCGGACGGGCCGTCGAGGTCCGCCCGATGACGCAGCTGATTCCCGGCACCAGCTACACGGTGGTCCTCACGAACGAGATCAGGGACCCGACCGGTAATCGACTGATCCCCGACAGTGTCGTCTTCCAAACGAGGTCCGCCACACCGACACCCGTTGTCCCCGTGGATCCGGGCACTGTCACCGTGAACGTGATGCCGCCGGAGGCACGCGGTTACGTAAAGGTTTTCATAGACAATGAGGACATGGGGTACGTGCCGAAGCTCGGCCTCGAGGTCGAGGCACGTGTCGAGCACAACCTGAGGCTCGTCGGCGCCCCGCCCTACTCCGCCTTCGAGTTCACGGTCTATCGGGAGGGCTTCACGCTGGGCCCGGGCCAAAACCGGGAGATCGTACCCGAGATCCAGCCGTTCGGCTGGATCACCGTGACCACTGCCAGCGATGCCCCTACCGCCGACGTGTTCATAGACGGCGAGTATGTTTCCTCCACACCGCTTGCGGGTTACACTTTACGCTCTGGACCGCACACGCTGGAGCTGCACCCGAGCGAGGAAGACCTTCAGCGTTACGGGGTGTACACAGCTAACTTCACGGTCCCGAGGTTCGGTGAGGAAAGGCTCACCAATCTGAGACTGCCCGCCAAGTGAGGGGAGGACCCGGCGCGAATGGATCTAGTCCTCGTTGTCCGTGAAGGCGCGCAAGTTGGGCGCGTTTTCACCGTCTCACGGGGCGATCGCAAGACGATCGGCCGCGCGCCCGACTGCGATATCCGCCTGCCCGACCAGGGCGTCTCGCGCCGCCACTGCACGATCGAGAACGTGGGTGCCGTGCTCCGGGTCGTCGACCTGGAGTCGGCGAACGGCAGCTTCATCAACGGGCAGCTGGTGGAACGCGGCTCGCTGGGGCCCGGCGACCAGCTGGCGGTGGGGCCGACGATCCTCGAGTGCCGGGCGCGGCCGACCGCGCCAGACAGAGCACCGGGCGAGGCGACGCTCGCCTATCGCGAGGAGGGCACCACGACCGTGGTTCGCAAGGTCGTGGACACCCAGTACCCGGGCATGGAGGCGCTGGCCGCCGCCGGGAAGCCCGAGGATCTGGATGACCTGCAGCGCGCTCAGCGCAACCTGGCCACCGCCTATCAGGTCTCCAAGATGCTGGCCAACGCCCCGGGACTGGAAAAGCTACTCGACGAGGTCATCGACTCGATCTTCGCCGCCATCAACGCCGATCGCGCTGCCCTCTTGCTCCAGGACCGCAGCGACGGGTCGGACGAACTCAGGATCGTGGCATCGCGCTCGCGCACCGGCGAGGACAGCGACCTGGACGAGATTAGCGTCAGCCGGACGGTGGTGCAGGACGTGCTCGAGAACGCCGCGTCCTCACTGAGCCGTGACGCCAGCGCCGACGCCCGTTATAAGGCCGGGGAGAGCATCATCCAGCAGAAGATCCGCTCGGTGATGTGCGCGCCGGTCTCCACCGACGACAGCGTGATCGGCGTCCTTTACGCCGACAGCCGGAGCCTCACCGGCGCCTTTGCGGAGAGCGACCTCGAGCTGCTGGCTTTGATCGGCAACCAGGCCGGCGTGGCCATCCACCGGGCCCAGTTGATCGCCCAGCTCGAGAAATTCTTCTTCGACACGATCCGCGCGATAGTAGCGACGATCGACGCGAAGGACGGCTACACGCACCGCCACTCGGAGCGCGTGGCGGACTTCGCTGCCAAGATCGCTACCGAGCTAGGCAGAACCGATGAGGAGATCGAGGTCGTCAAGCTCTCCGCCCTCCTGCACGACGTCGGCAAGGTCGGCGTGCCCGAGGCCATCCTCAACAAACCGGGCAAGCTGACCAAAGAGGAGTTCGACGAGATCAAGAAGCACCCGGTACACGGCGTGAACATCCTCGGCCACATCGAGAGCCCCCGCTTCAAGGAGATCCTCCCCGGCGTTCGGCATCATCACGAGAAGTGGGACGGCTCGGGCTACCCGGACGGTCTCTCCGGCGAAACCATACCATTCCTCGGCCGGCTGCTCGCCGTGGCCGACGTGCTCGACGCTCTGAGCTCCGACCGCTCGTACCGCAAGGGCCTCGGCTTCGATAAGTCTGTGGAGATCATCCGGCAGGACGCCGGCAGCCACTTCGATCCCGATGTCGCCGCAGCGGCCGCGGAGCTGCACTCGCGTGGTGAACTGGAAGTGTTGCCCGAGTGGATCGAGCCCGAGTCGGACCCCATGCCCACGAAGACCCTAGACCCCTAGGTTTTGAAATTTCGGCAATCGACAGGCCTCAACGGCGGAGCCAACGCGAGCCTGGCAGACGGTGTACCAGGCTGCCCAACCGCTGGCCTAGCGTCTGACCCGGGCGAGCGGGTATAGCGAGTGCGATAATCAGCAACGCCAGCCCCACGTAGAAAAGCCAGCGCTGGCCCAAGCGATCAGCAGCCAGCGCCAGCGGCGCGCCTACGAATATCAGGGCCAGCTTCAAGCGAAGGTGGATCAGTCACCTCCCTTGCCGCGTCTCGATTCCAAGAAACGGCGCAAGCCCCCGCGATAATCCTCGGTCAACCGGGCGAGAGCGTTCACCTCGGCGCCCGCCCGGATCGCCGCTTCGAACGAGTGCCGCTCCGTCTGATAGATCAGCCGCTTCGATAGCGCCAGCGCACTCGCACTGTGCCCAGCTAGCTCCTCGGCAAACTCGCGGCTCTGCTCCTCGAACGAATCGGTCGGGTAGATGTGGTGGACGAGGCCGTAGCGCTCCGCCGAATCCGCGTCAATGATCCGGCCGGTAACCACCAACTCGAAGGCCCGTTTTTCGCCGACCGCGCGCCGCAGCATAGCGATCACCATCGCCGGCAGGAAGCCGATCTTCACTTCGGGATAGCCGAAGCGCGCGTCTGAGGCCGCCAAGACGATGTCGCATGCAGTAGCAAGCCCACAGCCACCCGCTACAGCGTGCCCCTTCACGGCTGCGACAACCGGCAGCTCGATTCTCCGCAAGATCAGGAACAGATCGCCCAGCGCGTCCGCATCATTGAGCTGTTCCTCCACGCCCGCATCCATCAGCTCCGACAGCGCCTCGAGATCGGCGCCCGCACAGAAGTCTTTGCCCTCACCGCGCAGCAGGATAGCTCGAACCCGCTCGTCGGCGTCGGCCCACGCCAGCGCATCCGATAGCTCATCGACCAGCTCGGAGCTCAACGCGTTCCGTTTCTCCGGCCGGTTGAGGCTGATCGTCGCAACCCCAGTCGACTCGTCGATGTCGACCGTGATCGTGCTATAGCTCTCCTCGTACATTCAGCTCTCTCCAGTCGAACGGAGATCCGGTACCCTCAACGCCCGAACCAGCGCCGCTCGGCTATGACCGCCAGCCCCAGGATCAGAAAGCCAACGCTTCCCAACACGAGCAACGTCGACCCGACTTCACCGAGCTCGGCCACAACACCGACTACAGCGACGATCGCGCAAGCGATCAGGAGCACCCATATGATCCAACGTACAAGCATCCCCCGGCCCTCCTGGTTTAGCTCAACCGCCCTCCCGAGCCCCGCCGCCGATCAGCTCGCCCAGCTCGTCGGGGACGGCGATCTCCATCCGCAGCAACGCCGCACCGAACGTCTTCGCCTGGGCATCGGTTCGCAGCGATAGCGTGCCACCTCCGCCCAGCGATTGGTGAAGCAGGAAATTGAGTGCCAGCAGGTTGGGTAGCTCGAATCGCTCCACCGGTCCCTCGCAGACACCCTTGAAGTGAGCCTTTACGCGATCTGCCGTAACCTCTTTAACAATATAGGCATAGAACTCGGGCCTCAGCGCGATTAGACCAATGTTGGCCGTGTCACCCTTGTCGCCCGAGCGCGCGTGCGCGATCTCGAGTAGCCGGACCACCACCGTCAGTCTTCCTCACCGTAGGTCCGGCCCCGCAGCCATTCGACGCCGGCGCCGGCGGCGGCGATCCACAGGCCTGCGACCCCAACCGTACCCAGCCAGTCAACCTCCACACCGACGAACAGGCTGGATATTGCCAGCGCGATGGCGAGGATGCTGAGGAAGCGAACGCCGAGATTAGCCGCCGCCCCACTCTTCCGCACGGCGAGGGCCCAGGCAGCCACTGCCGTGAGGGCCCCCGCGCCGGCGAAGGCTTGCGCGCCAGGTCCTGCCGCACCGAGCCCCTCGAGGACGGCTGCGATGACCGATATGGTGGCGCCTGAGGGGAGAAGCAGGCTCGGCTTCGCGGTCTCGGTCATCATGGAACGACCTCCACTTCGACACGCGGCTGAACATGTGCCTTGGGGATGAGCGCGGGCCAGTAGGCTACCATCTCCTGGACGCGAGGCCGGCCGCCGCCGAAACCGGTAGCGGTGGGCGGCCCGGCGAGGATGAGCGAGGCGATCTCACGCGAGAACCGTTCTACGGCCGAGCGCTCGCTCGAATGCTTTACGCCGATGCGCAACTCGACCTCCGGCAGATCGTCACCCAACGGACCGGCGAGTGATCCATGACAGGCGCCAGCACCGAAGTACTCCGTATGGACTTCATCGAAGCGCAGGCCGATGCGATCCAAGCGGCCGCGTATCGTGCGGTCTGCGGTCTGCGCCTTCGCCAAGGCATCGGGCCATGAGTACGCCATCCGGCCCACGGCCTTGTAACCCGCGAGATAGGATATCGAGACCTTGAGCTGGTCGGTGGCGCGATCTCCACTCACACCGTAGACACGAACGCGGTCGGGAGCCTGCTGCTCCAGCTGTATCGTCCTGAAGTCGGCGACACAATCGGGAGTAATGTACCCCGAGGGATCGCCCATCTCATAAAGTAGTTGCTCGGTGACGGTCGCCTCGGTCACGCGACCGCCCAAGCTCTCATGTTTCGTTACGACGAACTCGCCGCTCGCTTGCGACTCAATGATCGGATAGCCGATGTCGACGTAATCAACGGACTGCCAGTCGACGCCCGTGTTGCCGCCGGTGGCCTGTGCGCCGCATTCGTTAATGTGCCCGGCGACGACCCCTGCGGCGAGCTTATCCCAATCATCGCGAGGCCAACCGTGTTCGAACATCATCGGCGCGTAGGTCAGCGCGGTGTCAGTCGTCCTGCCGGCGATCACCACGTCGGCACCCTGCTGCAACGCCTCGATGATCGGGGCAGCACCGATGTAGGCGTTGGCCGACTGGATCCGGTCGCGAATCCTCTCGAGCGGCTTACCCGTTTCCATGTTGCGCAACTCGATTCCGGCCGCGAGAAGCTCATCGACACGCTCGAGCAGGTCGTCACCGGTGATGACGCCGATGCGAGCGCGCCCTGCCAGGCCCTGGGCGTTCGCTACCTCGAAGACCGCGTCGCGGCAAGCTAATGGATTCACGCCGCCGGCGTTGGCGATCACTCGGACACCGCTCTCAATGCACGTGCCGAGGATCCGGCCCATCAGGGGCACGAAATCACGAGCGTATCCTTGCGACGGGTCGCGGCCTCGCAGCTTCTGGAGTATGGACATCGTGACTTCCGCCAGGTAGTCCATCACCAGGTAGTCGATGGGCCCCGACTGGACCTGCAGGACCGGGGCCTCGAGCCAGTCGCCCCAGAAGCCCTGCCCGGAGGCAATCCGTACGCTCTGGGCCCCGTCGCTCACGCGAGGAAAGATTCCAGCGAGCCGGGGAGGGCGAAGGGCCCGATGTGGGGTCCCGGGTTCTGGATCGCCGCTCTTAACGCCAGCGTCAGAGCGTCCCGCGTTTTCTCCGGCGTGATGACCGCATCCACCAACCCACGGGCGGCGGCGAAACGAGCGTCGAGCTGGTGCTCGTAGTCGGCGAGTGTCTTCTCCATCGCCTGCTGTGTCTCTGGGTCCAAATCGCGGCCTGCCTCCTCCGCCTCGTTGATCGCCCGGCCGTGAACGGCCTGCACCGCCGACTCACCCTCCATGACGCCCATGCGACCGGTGGGCCAGGAGAAGATGAAGTCGGGGTCAAAGCCCTGGCCCGCCATGGCGTAGTAGCCGGCACCGCTGGCGTGGTTGACTGTGAGAACGATCTTCGGCACCGTAGCAACCGACATCGCCTCCACCATGCGTGCGCCCGCCCGGATAATCCCCGAGTGCTCGGCGTCGGTGCCCACCATGAAGCCCGACACATCCTGAACGTAGAGCAGCGGCCTACGGTGCCGGTCGCACGTCTCTATGTAGTAGGCACACTTCTCGGCGCTCTCGGTGTAGATGATGCCGCCGAAACGAGGCGGCCCCGGACGATGGTCCCGCACGATCCCCCGGTCGTTGGCCAGGATGCCTACCGGAATACCGCTTATTCGCGCGTCGACGCAGATCATCTCGGACGCATGCTCGGGCTGGAACTCGGTCCACTCGCCTTCATCGACGATGGTCTCCAGCGTGGCCCGCATGTCGTAGCCACCACGGTGATCATTGGGGAGCAGATCGTATGCCTCCTCGGGCGCTCGAACCGGTGGCCGCGGCTCCGCCAACGTTATGGGCATCCGGCCGCCGGGTGGCAGATCCGCGACGTAGCGGCGGATCGACTCGATGCAGGCCTCGTCGTTTTCCGGCTCGTAGTGGGCGACGGCCGAGATCTTGGTGTGCGTATCGGCGCCACCCAGCGTCTCGCCATCCACCGTCTGGCCTGTGGCACCTTTCACCAGATTGGGTCCGCCCAACCCCATGAAGCTGGTGCCTTTGACCATGAAGATGACGTCGGAGAGCGCCGGCAAGTAAGCGCCGCCGGCGATGCAGTTCCCCATCACCGCGGACACCTGTGGTACACGCAGGTACCGTCGCATCAGCGAGTTGTAGTAGAAGATCCGTGACGCCCCGTATTGACCCGGGAAGACGCCGCCCTGGTAAGGGAGATTGATGCCCGACGAGTCGACCAGATAGATGATCGGGATCCGGCACCGCATCGCCATCTCCTGGGCGCGGAGTATCTTGGGAATCGTCTCCGGCCACCAGGAGCCCGCTTTCACGGTGCCGTCATTGGCCACCACCACGACCTCGCGGCCCGAAACGACGCCATAGCCGGTGATCACGCCGGCTGCAGGGGCGTTGCCTTCGTATTGGTCGTAGGCGACGAGCAGGCCGACTTCCTGAAAATAGGAACCCTCGTCAAAGAGCAGGTCGAGCCGCTCTCGAGCGGTGAGCTTGCCCTCCGAATGCTGCTTATCGACATACTTTGGGCCGCCACCCTGCCGCAGCTTTGCCTCGAGCTCGCCGAGCTCGTCCGCCAGGCGGCGCATGCGCGACCTCGTTTCCTCCGCCTTCGCAGCCTTCTTCCCCATGCTGTACTCGCTATCAGGCGCTCAGCGCCGCTCGGATCAACCCTCGTCCTCTCCGGCCCGGGTTTCCGCGAACCACTCACGGATGTATGCCACGGCCTCCGAGGTAGGCGTGCCGGGACCGAAAAGTTTGCCCACCCCCATCTCTTGAAGCTTCTCCATATCCTCGGAAGGGATGATGCCGCCGCCCGTTAACAGCACGTGATCGGCACCTTCCTCGCGCAGCAGGTTGAGGACCCTGGGGAATAGAGTCATGTGGGCCCCGGAGAGAATGGACAACGCCACCACATCGACATCCTCCTGGATTACCGCTTGAACGATCTGCTCGGGCGTCTGGTGCAAGCCCGTGTAGATGACCTCCATGCCGGCGTCGCGCAACGCCGCGGCCACGACCTTGGCACCGCGATCGTGACCATCGAGTCCGGGTTTGCCTATCAGCACGCGTATCTTACGTTCTGCCATAGCGTTGCGAGGTGTAGGGTCAGTCGAGACTCGCGACCGAAAAATACCCGCGGCCTCAGAACCCGGCAACCTTGGGGAGCGCCGATCGCAGACTCTGGGCCGCGCTCTCGGGCGCCGTCGTCAAGATCCGCACCCCGATCCCCATCTCGAAACCCGCACTCACCGCACAGCGTGGGATGATCTGCAGGTACCAAGGCAGCAGGCGTTCGGTCGCGCCCTCCAGCGGCGCCGTGTGGAGAATCAAGTTGTAGTCCGGGTCTCCCAAAGCGATCGCGAGCAGACGGGTGGCCCGCCGCAAGGCGTCTCCCAACTCCCGCAGGTCCTGGTCGTCGACCCGGTCGAAGCGCGGCGGCAGCTGGCGCGGCACGATCCAAATCTCGTGGTCGTGTGCGGCAGCGAAGGGCACGAAGGTGGCCAGCCGCTCAGTCGCCTTGAGCAGCCTCGCGCCGTCCTCCACCTCCGCCTTCGCCATCTCGAGGAGCAGTACCGCCCCGCACTCGGCCTCATGTTTTCTAGAACGCTCGAGAACCTGGGCGACGAAGGGCGGTACGAACGGAAGGCCGGCTAACTGGGAATGTGGGTGGGGCAGCGACGCGTGGGCCAGCCGGCCCTGATTGCGGAAGATCACAACATGTTCGACCCGTGGATCGGCGGCCGCCGACGCGAACCGCTCACGGACCGCCTGCAGCACTCCCAGCATTTCGTCCGAGCCGAATCCCGTGAGGTCCGCGTCGTGGACCGGGGTCTCGACAATTACCTCGTGCCTGCCCACCGCGGGCTCGACCGGGAACGCACCGGGCTCGCCAACCGCCGCCGGCATCTCCTCCAGCAGCACCGGGTACTTGTTGCACACGACCCGCACGCGCCAGCCCGGCCCGTCTCCCGCCGGTTCACGAGCAGGAAGTCGAAAGAGCTCCTCCGTCGTCTGCGCCTCGTTTCCCGGACAGAACGGACAGCCGGGGTCGAACGGTCGAGATCTCTTATGTCCCCGCGGCATCTCTGAGGGGCGGGGACGCTCCGCCCTTCCGGGCGCGACGATCACGCGCTCGCCGGTCAGGGCGTTCGTGCGGACGTGGGGTTGGTCGGTAGCCAGTGGTCGGTGGCCGGTAGTCGGTGAACGCTCAACGTTCGATGTCCGATGTCCAATGTTCTATGTTCAGTACGTCATCAGAAGAACAGCGGCTCCCTGAACCTCCCGTATATCTTCTCCAGCGCGTGCCTGATCTCACCCAGCGTGGCATAGGCGCGAACCGCGTCCAGCATCGGGTCCATCAGGTTCTCGTCGTTCACCGCCGCCTCGGCCAGACGCTCGAGTGCCCGATCGACCTCCGGCTGACTGCGCCGCGCCCGCAGCTCGCTCAGCCGCAATCGCTGTTTCTCCTCGATCTCGGGACCGATCTTCAAGAGATCGATGGAGAGTTCCTCGTTGCCGCCGGTGAAATCGTTCACGCCGACTACGATGCGCTGATTGGTTTCGACCTCGTGCTGGAAGCGCTCCGCCGATAGGGCGATTTGCCCCTGGAAGTAACCCTCTTCTATGCCCTTCACCACACCGCCCATCTCATCGATCTCAGCGAAGATGCGCTCCGCATCCTCCTCCATCCTGTCGGTCAACCACTCGACGTAGTACGAGCCGGCCAACGGATCGATCGTGTTCGGCACACCCGTCTCGTAGGCCAGTATCTGCTGGGTTCGTAGCGCGATACGGACCGCCTTTTCCGTGGGTAGCGCCAGCGTTTCGTCCAGAGCGTTGGTGTGCAGCGACTGCGTGCCGCCCAGCACAGCCGCCAGCCCCTGGTAGGCCACACGCGCGATGTTGTTTTCCGGCTGCTGCGCCATCAGCGACACACCCGCGGTCTGCGCGTGGGTGCGGAGCCGCCAGCTGTCGGGGCTGGTTGCCCCGTAGACGTCCTTCAGGTGGCGCGCCCAAATGCGGCGCGCGGCGCGGAACTTGGCGATCTCCTCGAAGAAGTCGTTGTGGACGTCCCAGAAGAAGGAGAGCCTGGGCGCGAACTCGTCCACGTCGAGGCCGCGCTCGATCCCCTTCTCCACGTAGGTGAACCCGTTCTTCAGCGTGTAGGCAAGCTCCTGCACGGCGGTGGATCCCGCCTCACGGATGTGGTAACCGCTGATCGAGATCGTATTGAACTTCGGCGCATTGACCGACGACCAGTCGAAGATGTCGGCGATGATCTTGAGCGCCGGCTCCGGCGGAAAGATCCAGGCGTGCTGCGCCATGTACTCCTTCAGGATGTCGTTCTGGATGGTTCCCCGAAGTTCCTTCAGGTCGACACCCTGCTTCTCCGCCGTCGCCAGTAGGAAGCAGTAGAGCATCATCGCCGGGCCGTTGATGGTCATGGAGACGGAGACGTCTTTCAGCGGGATGCCGTCGAACAGTGTCTCCATGTCGGCCAAGCTCGAGATCGCCACGCCGCAGACACCGACCTCGCCTTCCGAGCGCGGATCGTCGGAATCGTATCCCATGAGCGTGGGGAAGTCGAAAGCCACCGACAGCCCGGTCTGGCCGTGATCGAGGAGGTACTTGTAGCGCAGGTTGGTTTCTTCCGACGTGCCGAACCCTGAGAACTGGCGCATCGTCCAGAGCCTGGTTCGGTACATCGTCGTGTAGGGACCCCGAGTGAACGGGTACTCGCCGGGGAAGCCCAGCTTGTCGGCGTACTCCGGGTCGTAGGCGCCCGTGTCAAATGGCGTGTAGAGCGGTTGGACCTCGGACCCCGAGAGGGTGTCGAAGAGGACGTCTTCCCGCTTCGGCATCGACTTGTACTTACCCAGCCAGGCGGCACGCTCGCGCCGCAACCTCTCGAGCTCCGCCTTCAACTCCTGATTCTCAGCACTGAGCTCATCAAGGGACAGTTTCTTCTTCTTCTCAGCCATACCCTAGCCAGTTTAGTGAAGTCGTGTCACCGCCCACCGCCTACCGCTCACCGCCCACCGTTCGAAGTATCTCCGCCGCCACATCGTACGGGCTCCGGCTCCCCGATTCCAGGTCGGCACGGGCGCGCTTGAGGATCGCTTCACCTTCGCCATCTCGCCAGACCTGGGTCCTGAGGCCGCGGTCGACGACCGCACGGACCCGCTCCAACAGGCGTCTGGCGCGGCGCTCCGCCAGTTCACCCGTCTCCTTCAGGATCGCGTAATGACTCTCCAGCGTCTCCAGTAGCTCCGGGACCCCTTCGCCGTCGTGGGCTCTGGTAAGCAGCACCGGGATCTCCCAGGGCTGCGGATCGTCCGGTCGCTCCTCGGTCGCCTCGCTGGCTGCGCCACCCACCTGCTCCCGGTCCGCCCGACGCTTCGCCAGCGCTGTGAGGTCGACACCGTGGTGGGCCGGCACCCGATCGTAGACCTGCCCCTGGCGGAGACGGAGTATGGTCTTGAGTTCACCGGCCGCGCGCGCCGCTTCGGGTCGGTCGGCTTTGTTGACGACGAAGATATCGGCGATCTCCATCAGGCCGGCCTTCATCGCCTGGATCGAGTCACCCGACTCGGGCGTCAAGACCACGACGGTCGTATCCGCCGCTTCGGCTATCTCGAGCTCCGACTGGCCGACGCCGACGGTCTCGACGACGACGCGCTCGAAGCCGAAGGCGTCCATCAGATCGGCGACCTCGCGGGTCGTCGTCGCCAAGCCGCCCTGCGACCCTCTGCTCGCCATCGACCGGATGAACACGCCGTCATCGCCGGCCGTTCCGGTCATGCGTATCCGATCACCCAGCAGAGCGCCGCCGGTGAACGGCGACGTGGGATCCACAGCTACGACTCCGACTCGCTCGCCGTCCTTCCGCACGACCTTGGCGAGACCGTAGATGAGTGTGGATTTCCCCGCCCCGGGCGGCCCGGTGATGCCTATCCGGTGCGCACGGCCGACCCGATTGTGTAGCGCGCTCAGCAGTCGCTCGAACCCGGGCCGACCGTTCTCCACCCACGAAATAGCCCGGGCCAGAGCCCGGGCTTCGCCCGCCTCGAACGCCTCCAGCAGCTCTCGTTCGCTGGACTTGAGATCGTTCACCTCAACCCCGACTCTAAGTACCTCTCGAAGATAATCGATCTCCGCGCCCTCTTACAGCCCTGGGAGGCGCGGCACGGGGCGCAGTCGCGCCAGCCTCTGCCGACCTCTGGGTCAGGTCGCGGCTCAGTTCCCAGCCCAAGGGGGATCGTGTAGCCAGAGCGGTCGGTTATAGTTGGGGCCGCAGGGACCCGCCCAGGGATCGGCGAGCTGGTAGTACCCGCTCCCCCATACCTCGAAGTGGAGGTGAGGGCCCCCCGAGTTACCGGCGCTGCCGACCTCCCCGATCTTCTGCCCGGCCTGTACGGGGTCCCCCGGTGAGACCAGGATCGAGTTTCGCTTGAAGTGATCGTAGCGCGTGGCGAAGACGCCGCTTATCCCGGAGTGCCTGATGACCACGACGTTGCCGCCAGCGAAGCACCAGAAGCAACAACAGCTCCCGATACCGCAGTAGTCACCCAAGGGTGTGCATACCCTGTAGCCAGAATTGTCACCGGGATCGGGATCGCCGCCAGGGTCCTGGCAGTCAGGCTCGGTGGGATCCGGGCATCGATCGTACTTGCCGTCGAACACCCAAAGGACCTCACCATCGGCAGCCGCGAGGACCGACACTCCGTCGTCCATCTGTCCCCACGTTACACCGATGTCTGTGCCTTGGTGGCCCGTGTAACCCGCCGCGCCGCAGTCAAAAGCCTTGCCATCCCCATCGATATCCGGATAGCCGATGCTCGCCGAACAGGTCTGGCCGGGAACACAGTCGATAGGCCACACAAGCGGACCGGCCACGTAGCCGTTCTCCTCCTCGTTCTCGACCTCGGCTGGCGCACCACCGCCACCACACGACGAGCCGACGAGCGCGAATCCCAGCACAGCGATCGCGATTGGATTGCCCCGATACATAGCTACCTCCAGAATCGGGTTCACCACTCCCTTTACGTTGCGACGGAGTGCCAGTCGATCGCAACGGATATGGAGAAGACGGCCCGAGCTGCAACCCCGCCGGGTCGCCGTGACACGTTGCCGCTTGAGAGTCCTGGTCAGAGGTGCGGCAGCAGAATCCAGCTGGCGAGACCGAGCAGCAGAAAGAAACCGAAGATGTCCGTGAGCGCGGTGAAGAAGACGGAGGATGCCACGGCCGGATCGACGCCCAGCCTTTCGAGCAGCACCGGGACGAAGGCGCCGGCGAAGCCGGCCACCATCAGATTGCCCCACATGGCCAGCAGTACCACGAGGCCGAGATACAGATTCCCCTGCAGCCCGTAGCCTACTATCCCCGCCAGGAGGCCGACGGCTGCGCCGTTCGCCAAACCCACGGCCAGCTCCTTCGACACCACGCCCCAGGTGCGCGCCCGTTCCGGCGATAGCGCCAAGCGGCGGACCGTGACCGCCAGCGCCTGGGTGCCCGCGTTGCCGCCGACCGCCGCGATCACCGGCATTATCGCGGCGAGGATGACCGCACGCTCAACGGTGTCACGGAATATCCAGATGACCGCCGCTGCGATCGACGTCGTCACCAGCGCGAGTGCGAGCCAGGGCAAACGGTTCTTCACCGACTGGCCAACGCCGCCATACAAGTACTCCTCGTCCGAAACACCGGAGAAGCGCAGTATGTCTTCGGTGGTCTCGGCCTCGACGATGTCCATCACATCATCGAAGGTGACGCGGCCGATGAGGCGATCGGCTGGATCGATAACTGGAACCGAGACCAGGTTGTAGCGGGACATCACGCGTGCCACCTCTTCCTGGTCCATAGTCGCCGGTACCGCTGCCACAGTCGGCTCGGTCACGCGGCTTATCGGGGTCCCCGGCTGCGAGACGATGAGATTCTGGAATGAAACCGTTCCCTTTAACCTGCCACCACCATCGACGACGAAGACCGTGTAGTAGTCCTCACCCACGCCGACCTGGCGGCGGATCTCGGCGACCGCTTCACTGATCGAGGCGCTCTCCAGCACCGCGATCACGTCGGTCGT
Organism: uncultured Gemmatimonadota bacterium; assembly: GCA_964345885.1. GTDB lineage: Bacteria > Gemmatimonadota > Gemmatimonadetes > Palauibacterales > KS3-K002. The sequence continues at coordinate 80,550 of CAYFSW010000091.1, forward strand.
CATTATGCCGCCGGCCGACTCCTCGTCGTAGGCCAGCAGCCCCCGCAGCTCCTCGGCCTCATCCAGCGGCAGCTGCGCCAACACCTCGCGTTGCTTCTCGAGCGGTAGGTCGCCGATGATGTCGGCTGCGTCGTCGGCTGAGAGCTCGAGCACCAGCTCGGGGACTCGGTCGGCTTCAGCTATAAGCAGCTCTTCCGGGTGCTCCTCTTCCTCCATCTCGGCCAGTGTCTCGGAGGCGAGCTCGTCAGGGAGGACATGCAGGACGGGTGCGCGCTGCTCTTCGTCGAGTGATTCGATGAGGTCAGCGAGATCGCTGGGATGGAAGGCCTCCAGGTAAATGCGGAGGGCCTCTTCCTCGCCCGCTTCCAGGAGCTGGCGGACCCGCTCGACGTCCGCTTCCGGCGCCTGCGGGTCACTAACCCTGGCGTTGCCCTCTCGACTAGACATCTCTCGCGCCCAGCCGCTGTGCCAGCTCCGGGGTTACCGCGCCAGCCGAGACCACGAGCTTGAAGCCTTCCTCAACGCTCATGTCGAGGCGCCGCACGTGAGTGCGCGGCAGGAACACGATGTAACCCGAAGTCGGGTTGGGGGTAGTGGGCAGGAATATCGACACCGAATCCGCCTGCACGGTATCACTGATCTCCTCGGCCGCCTCGCTGGTGAGGAAGCCGATCGCCCAACAGCCGGGGCGTGGATACTCCACCAGCACGCATGCCTTGAAGAACTTGCGATCTTCTCCCACGATCTGCTCGACGATCTGACTCGCCGCGCTATAAATCGTGCGCGTGAGCGGAAACTTCTTCAGCCAGTTGCGACCCAGCGTGATGAACTCACGCCCCACCGCCTGATGAGCCGCCCAGCCGACAGCGACCACGATAGCGACCAGCACAACGAGACCCAGGCCGGGGATCCGGATCCCGATCACGTTGAACAGACGACCCAAGATCCTGTCCAGGTTGGCGAAGATCCACCAGAGCACGTACGCCGTCACGCCAACCGGCGCGATCACGACGATGCCGGTCAGAAAGTAGCGCCTGGTCAGTTGAAAGAGCGTCTTGTCTTTTGCCATAGCGATTCACCCGGCCTAACTGTATCCCGATCCGGGCCTCTCGTCTACAGTAGCATGAGCGTTAGTAGCATGAGCGTTGGACGTCGGGCGTCGGTTACTGAGCTTCTAGCCGGGAGTAGCGGGTCGGTTGTCTGCTCTCGGATGTTGACTACAATACCCGGGACAGGATCTCTTCTTGACGCCGGAACATCTCGCTCTCCATGCGCTCCGGCCCTTCCGGGTGGTCGTGGCCGAGGACATGCAGTACTCCGTGCACCACCAGGCGCAACAGCTCCTCCCGCAGCTCGACCCCGTACTCCCTGGCCGATTCCTCCGCCACAGCAGGGCAGATGTACACGTCACCCAGCGGATCCGCCTCCTCTGCCAGATTGAAAGCGATCACGTCGGCGGGACGCGTGCGCCCCAGGTGAGCCGCGCCGAGGGCTGCCATGCCGTCCGCATCGAGGAAGGTGACAGAGATCTCACCGCCTTCCACACCTTCGGCCGCCGCTGTTACCATCACCGCCCGCTCCACATCAGCCGCCTCGAGAACCGAGACTGCCTCCAACCTGTTGGCGTGGATAACGAGGCCGGTCGGTGTCACGATGCGCCGGGGGCTGCCGGTGCCTCCGCCTCCGCGGCCAGACTGTTCTGCAGTGGATAGTCGAGGCGGTGGTGGTACATGCTGGTGAGTACCTTAACGAACTGCTGCTTGATCATATCGATCTCGCGCATGGTGAGTGGCGCCTCGTCCAGCTGGCCTTCGGAGATCTTGAATCCGACTATGCGGTCGACGAGTTCCTCTATGCCCTCGGGCGTCGGATCTTGGAGCACGCGCGCCGCCGACTCGACGGAATCGGCGAGTAGAACGATGGCCGTTTCTTTGCTCTGCGGCTTGGGACCGCCGTAACGGAAGTCCTTCGAGCTGAGCTCGGCCTCAGGGTCGAGCTCCAACGCCCTATCCCAAAAGAAGCCGATCTTCTGTGTCCCGTGATGCTCGGTGATGAACGCCATCACCGTTTCGGGCAGCCGCGCTTCCTCGGCCAACTCGAGCCCGTCCTTAACGTGTTCGCGAACGATTCCCGCGCTCGTTACGGGCTTGAGCTTGTCGTGTGGGTTGCGCCTCGGTGGCTGGTTCTCGACGAAATACTGGGGCTTCTTCACCTTGCCGATGTCGTGGTAGTAGACGCCGACGCGCACCAGCAGGGCGTTCGCACCGATCTCACGCGCCGCCGCCTCCGCCAGGTTGGCTACGTTGATCGAGTGCGCATACGTGCCCGGTGCCTCCAACGATAGGCGTCTCAAGAGCGGCCGGTTGACGTCTGCCAGCTCGAGCAACGACTGGTCCGTGGTGATCTTCGTGAACGATTCGGCCAGCGGCAGAACGCCCACCGCGAGCAAGGTGCAGCCCACACCGTTCACCGTCCCCCAAAACACGCTCAGCACGACGTCGTCCGTATCCTGAAGGCCCATTAGGCCTAAGCTGAATGCAGTCAGTATGTAGGTGCCGGCGATGACTGCGGCGAACGCCCAGGTATGCGCCCGCCGTCGCACCACCCTGCCGCTCAACGCAGCCGCCGCTCCACCCATCACCGTGAAGAATGTAACGTGGATCCCGGCGAACGCCGGGCTAGATGAGATCAGGGCCACCAACACGAACGCCGTCAGCAGTGCCAGCACGCCGTCGTACAGAGTCGCGATAGTCAGTGCCGCAAATGCTATCGGGATCAGCTGCCACGCCGCCTCGGTTCTCGAGATCAACGCCGCTGCACCGGCCACAGCCAATACGAGGAACCAGATGAGGGTCAGCGAGCGACCGGAAGCATAGACGTCCGGGCGGTAGTACCTGACGACCAGGCCAAGAACTACGAGCAGCAGAATGTTGTACAGGAATCCGCCCAGGTTAGCCGGCCACAGACGCCTGCTCTCTTGCCCGGCAAGCTGCTGCTGCAGCGCGACCAGACGTTCCCGCTGCTCGGCGCCGACACGCTCGTGCGCCGCAACGATCATCTCTCCCTCCAGCACCTCGTAGGCGATCCGGTTCACGGCGCGCTGCGCCTGAACCCGTGCCGCCGCGGTCGCTACCCGGTTGAGAACGATCGTCGGTCGAGCGAAGTGAACGATGATGTTGTGGAACAGGCGGTGCGCGTCTACACCCAGCTCGGAGGGCGATCGCGAGTCGGCTCGCTCGAAGAACTGCTCCATCGTGGTCAGCGAATCGCCACGCACCAGCGTCTCGCCCGCCGCCGACCGCAAGCTGACTCCGCTGGAGGCCACGTCGCCCAGGTCCGATCCACTCACCACACCGGGCCGCAGCAACCCCTGGAACGTCGACTCGACCGACGTCCAGAACAGCGCCCGCGACTCGGCCGCCATTAGCAGCGCTACCTGGTTCTCCGACGCCGCGATCCCATATTCGTCGAGCAGAGCACGCACCTCGCGGCGTCCGCTCTCCTGGTCCGCGGCACCAGCGACGATTGCCTCCACCGTGTCGAAGAACGCGCGCGCGGCGCTGATCGAGCTATCGGCAAGTTCCGGCCCGTGATCGAAGATGGGCTCGACGCCGGCAGCGGCCTCCGCCCGCGCCCGAGTCAACTCCGCCTCCGACTTGTAGACCGGGAAAGTGACCGGTGCGATCACGTCCTCCTGCGCCACCATCCCTTCCTGCAGCACGATCACGTCGCGAGCCGAGCCGCGCGGAAAAACGAAGACGATGACGAGCGCGGCGGAGACCAAGAGAAGCAGACGATAGCCCTGGCTGAAACGGCGTGCCAAGAGCTGTACGCCGCGGCGCCTCGTTAGCTCACGCATCAGGTAGCGTATCCGGACCGTAATCTTGCCCTTGCGACCCGGATTCATTCGTTCTCCTCAAGATTGTCATTGCTCGGGCGGACCCGCGCATACGCCTTGATGATCTCCTTGACCAGGCGGTGACGCACCACGTCCACCTCGGTCAAGTAGACGAATGATATCCCATCAATCCCTTGTAGTATCCGCTCGACCTCGAGCAGCCCGGAGTCCTCGCGGCGCGGCAGGTCGATCTGCGTCTTGTCGCCGGTGATCACCGCTTTCGAGTTCAGGCCCAGCCGCGTAAGAAACATCTTCATCTGCAACGTGGTCGTATTCTGAGCCTCATCGAGTATGACGAACGCATCGGACAACGTGCGGCCGCGCATATAGGCGAGCGGCGCGATTTCCAGCGTTCGGTTCTCTAGCGCTCGACGGAGTTGCTCCGGCGGCATCATGTCGCCCAGTGCATCGTAGAGCGGTCGTAGGTAGGGGTCGACTTTCTCTTCCACGCTGCCGGGAAGGAATCCGAGTTGCTCGCCGGCTTCGACCACGGGGCGAACGAGGACTATGCGGCGCAGGCGCTTCTTGTGAAGAGCGTCGACCGCCATGGCCACGGCGATGTACGTCTTACCGGTTCCCGCCGGCCCGACACCGATCACGATCTCGGTGCGGTTGATCTCGTCGATGTAGAGCTTCTGACCAGCGGACTTCGGCGTAATGACCTTCCGCGACCCCGGCAGGATGATCTTGCTGTCCTCGAGGGCGCTGGGCGGCAGTCCCTCGCTCTCAGCCACGACATCCGCGAAGCGACCGATATCGCTCACGGAGAAGGGTGTCTCCATGCGGGCGAGATCGATCATGTGCCGGGCGATGGGCACACAACGCTCCACTTCAGCGAGCGACCCTGAGAGTACTACCTCGTCGTCTCTCAAGACGACACGGCATCCGCAAATACGAGCCAACTCCTGGAGGTTGGCATCGTTCACGCCAGCCAGAATGAGCTGGTCGGCCCCTTCGGCCGCCAGGCGATGTTGGATGATCTGCGACGAGTCCGTCGACTGATCAGGCATCTGTCCGCCTAATTCTCTTGATTCCCAATTCCTTGAGCTCCTCATCGGCAATCGGCGCGGGCGCATCTTCCATGAGTGCTCGAGCCGCCGTGGTCTTCGGGAAGGCGATCACCTCACGTAGCGATGAACCGCCTGCCAGGTGCATGACGACGCGATCGAGGCCTATAGCGAACCCACCGTGAGGCGGCGCGCCGTACTTGAAGGCCTCCAACAGGAAACCGAACTTGCGCTCCGCCTCCTCGGGCCCGATGCCGAGGACGGCCAGTACCCGACGCTGCATGCTCGGCTCGTTGATACGGATGCTGCCGCTGCCGAGTTCCGAGCCGTTGTAGACCAGATCGTAGGCACGCGAACGTATCGACAGGGGGTCTTTTTCCAGCAGATCCACGTCCTCGGGGTTGAGTCCGGTAAACGGGTGGTGGCTCGGTACCGGCTCGCCGCTCGCGGGGTCACGCTCGAACAGCGGAAACTCCGTCACCCAGAGGAATCGGTCGCCCTCTTGCACGGCGTCCATGACCGACCCGAGGTGGCGGCGCAAGGCATCGAGAGCGGCGTTCCCCTGTGGGTCCGGACCGGCGATCGACACGATCAGGTCACCCTCTTTCGCCTGCAGCCGTCCCCTCAGTGCGGCCAGCTCCGTCTCTGAGAGCTTGGCCCCGAAACCTCCCTGCGCCCCCGAATCGCTGAGCTTGGTCCAGAGTGCACCGGGGGCGCCGGCGTTCTGCGCCACCTTGTCCAAACCATCGAGGACCTTGCGGGAGAGCTGCGCGCCGCCGGGCACCCGGAAGCCGCGTACCCTGCCGCCACCCTCTACGGCTCCGCGGAAGATGCGGAATTCGCTACCCCGCAAGTCGTCGCTGAGGTCGCGCAGCTCCCAGGCGATTCGCAGGTCCGGCTTGTCCGTGCCGTAACGTTCCAGCGCATCGCGATACGACATGCGCTGGAAGGGGCGCTCTACGGTGCGACCGGCAACCTCCTTCCATACCGCCGCCATCACGATCTCGATCACCGTCCAGACGTCGTCCTCGGCGACGAAGGACATCTCGATGTCGAGCTGAGTGAACTCCGGCTGGCGGTCGGCGCGCAGATCTTCATCGCGCAGGCAGCGGGCGATCTGGAAATAGCGGTCGAAGCCCGACACCATGAGTATCTGCTTGTAGAGCTGCGGCGACTGGGGAAGAGCGTAGAATTCACCGGGGCTCACGCGGCTTGGCACAACGTAGTCGCGCGCGCCCTCGGGAGTCGGCCGCGTGAGCATCGGGGTCTCGACATCGACGAACTCGAGCTCGTCCAGCGCGCGGCGGATCGCCTGGAAGGCACGATGGCGCAGCACGAAGTTACGCAGCATCTCGGGGCGTCGCAGGTCGAGATAACGATAGCGCAATCGCAACTCTTCCGAAGCCAGCTCCTCGTCCGCACCGTAGGCGACTAGTATCGGAGTTGTCTCGGCCGGCGCCAGTTGAACGATACCCTCCGCTTTCACCTCGACTTCACCCGTTGCCATGTCCCGATTCACGGCCTCCGGCGGCCGCGCCACGACATCGCCCTCGATTGCCACCACGACCTCAGAGCCGATCCGTCGCGCATTCTCCATCGCCTCGTTCGACAACACGTCGGGATCGCACGATACCTGCACGACGCCCATGCGATCACGGAGGTCGATGAAGATCAGGCCGCCCAGATCCCGACGCCGGTGGACCCAGCCCGCCAAGCGGACCTTGCTGCCGACATGTTCGGACCGCAACTCGCCCGCCATATGGGTGCGATACGAAGTGCTGTACAAGGAAGCCGTCATGCGGTCAGCCAATCGCTAGGGTGTGTCGTATCAGTCCAGCGTGACAGTCGCTCGATACGGATGGGGAGGAACCGGACGTGAGGGTCTGAGCGACTTTCTCATTTATCTCCTGGGACCGAGGGTGCCTATCAAATCGCGCTCTCAGCCTCTCCTAGTATTTCACAGAACCGACGCGCATCCTTCGCCGACACAAGCTGCTGGCGCAGCGACTCCCCACTCAACAGCCGGCTGATCCGGCTCAACAGGCGCACCTGCGAGTCCGCCGCGGTTTCCGGGCCGAGGACCAGGAACAGCAGCCGCACCGGCTCAGCGTCCAACGCGCCGAATTCCACCGGTCCCCGTGAGACTCCGGCGGCCATGGCAATCGTGCCCAGGCCGGCGATCTTGGCATGCGGGAGCGCGATCCCGTTTCCGATACCTGTGCTGAGTACTTCCTCGCGCTCCCAAACCGCCTTGTGTATCTCGTCGCGCCGCGCTGCAAGTCCCGCCGACTCTGCGGCCAGGTCCACCAGCTCCCCCAGGACGCTCTCCTTATCGAGGCCCTCCAGAGGTACTTTGACACGCTCGGGGGCGAGCAGGTCGCCGACCCGCAACATAGTCTGATCCCCAGGGGTGCTTCCTGCCCCGCTCTGCATTCCCTCTCGCGACCTCGACAATATCGGTAACCACGACGATTTCCCAACGAGCAAAGATAAAAGCGCTACTCGGACCCATCAACATGACTAGCCCGGCCACAGACGCCGTGCCGCGCGCTTCACACGCTGCCACCAAAGGCCTCCCCCTTGCGCCTGCGGCTCGACGTTGTGCAACTGGAGGCCGCCGCCCCAATCGGTCCCGAGGATCACCGTCACGTCGAGATAGAGGTTTCTATCGGGCTCGTGTAGCACGCGGCGAAGTCCGAGGGCGTCGGCAACCCGCCGAGCCGGCTCCAGATCGTCCAGCCGGGCGATGACAACCGAGCTATCGCGGTCGAACGACCCGAGATTGCCGTAGTAGACCACGTCGAAGTCGAGGTCGCGCAGCCGTTCGGTTGCGCGAACGGCCAGCCTGTCCACACCCGCACCGTTGAGAACTTCCACTCGGATTCGCCGTCCGCCCCAGTGTCCCTCGGGCGGCTCGACGGTCATAGGGGTCTCGTGCCGGATCTCGAGCCATAGCGATGCGACGAACGCACCGACCACGAAGAATACGAAAGCGAGCAAGGCTGTCCGTAGGAGGCTGCTCAAGTCTCCCCCCCGCAATCTGCCGCACCGTCTCTCTGCAGCTCGTTCCAAAACGCGACGGTCTCACGACGCAAGGGCCTTCCGCGATTCAGTACCTCCCGAATGCGGCGGGCACAAACGCGCCTCAGCGCCGCATCGGGCTCGTGGGGAAGCGCGGCGCGCATCGCGGCGTTCTCCACCGGGGCATACGGGCGCCCCGGCTCGAGGTAATCCGCCAAATAGAGGTAGCGACCCAGGGCGCCAAACCCGCGATGGCCGAGACTGTGGTAGCGGATCGCGTCGAGTAGCTCGCGGTCGTCAACACCCTCCGCGCTGAGTCGCTCCGCGGCAGCCGGCCCGTGCTGTACCTGCGCCGGATAGTGGGCGGCTGCAGCGGCGAGCGACTCGGGATCCTCATCACGTAACGAGTCGTGCAACCAGCCCGCCGCGACCCAGCGCATGCGGTCGCTGTCGTCCAGGCCGAGCTCGGCGGCCCAGCTCGTTAGCAGCTCCGCCACCGAAGCGAGGTGGGTCAGGCGCCCCGTGCGCACGCGGGCCCAGACGGGCAGCTCTCCGCGGGCCGCTGCGACGATAAGGGGATGTAGTTTCCGGCGTGTCATCAGATTCAATAATCAGTAACCCGTATCCGATGATCATCTGGCCAAGCGCTGCTCAAGACCCAAGACCCGATGTCCAAACACCAACATTCCACGGATCCGGATACTTGGCGATCGATCATCGAAATATGGGACTTGTTAAGCGAAGGCCCCTTGGCAACATGACCAATGGTTATCGGATATTGGATATTCTCTATAACATCTTTGCCAGGCCCGGGTCTGGCGCTCCCAGTCGCGCATTATCGATCAGCCGCGTCGTGCCGACTCGAGCGGCCACAACCACGACAGTCTCCTCGTCCGCCTGTTGGACCGGCTCCAGTTCGTGGGCGGAGACTACCTCGACGTACTCGACATCCACGCCGCCGGCCTCCTCCATGGTCTTCAACACACCCCGCCCGATCATCGCCGCGTCCCGCTCGCCCGATCTGAAGGACCTCACTGCCCCGGCGAGGCCCCGCGAGATGCTCAGAGCCCGCCGCCGCTCGTCAGCCGACAAGTATTCGTTGCGCGAGCTCATGGCGATACCGTCCGCCTCCCGCACCGTAGGTGCCACCTCGATGCGGACGGGCATGTCGAGATCGATCACCATCTTCTGGACCAGGACCGCCTGCTGGAAATCCTTCTGGCCAAAGACTGCGAGATCGGGCTGAACGATGCCCAACAGCTTACCGACGACCGTAAGCACGCCCTCGAAGTGGCCCGGCCGGCTGAGGCCACAGAGCCGGTCGGCTAGCCGCCTGGGCGCAACGGTCACGGTGAGTTCATTCGGATACAGTTCGCTGTCAGCGGGAGCGAACACCAGGTCGACGCCTCGCTCGTCGGCCACGGCCAAGTCGCGCTCCAGGGCGCGCGGGTACTCGTCGAAGTCCTCTGAGGGCCCGAACTGCAGGGGGTTCACGTAGATCGACATGACCACGTAGCCGGCGAGCTCGCAGCAACGGTCTACCAGGCTAAGATGTCCCTCGTGGAGGAATCCCATTGTGGGGACTAGGCCGATACTCCGCCCGCTACTGCGGGCCCGACCGACTTCCGCCCTGACCTCTGAGATCGTCTTGACAAGCTTCACGGCAGGAATAGCGCGTCACCCTCACTCGTACGAGTGCTCGGGACCGGGATAGACGCCCTCTTTCACCTCACGTACGTAGTCGGAAACCGCCTCACGGACGCCAGCAGCCAGGTCGGCATACCGCTTCAGGAAGCCGGGGCTGAAGGCCTCGTTCAGGCCCAGCATGTCGGGCAGGACGAGAACCTGCCCGTCGCACTCGGGGCCGGCCCCGATCCCGATGGTGGGGACCGGCACCGCCCGGGTAATCGCGCCGGCCAACCCCTTGGGTAGCATCTCCAGGACTATGCTGAAGCATCCCGCGTCGACCAGGCGCGCCGCTTCGGCCAGCAGCCGCTCCTGCTCCTGTTCGGCCCTGCCGACGAGGCGGTATCCCCCGAGCTTGTGGACGGACTGTGGCGTGAGGCCCAAGTGACCCATCACCGGTATGCCCGAGACGACCAACCTGCTGATGGTCCGCGCCATCTCCTCATGGCCACCCTCCAATTTCACAGCCTGCGCTCCGGTCTCCTGCAGCACCCGGCCGCAGTTGCGGATCGCCTCCTCGACTGAGACCTGGTAGGTGAGGAACGGCATGTCGACGACGAGTAATGCCCGCTCGATTCCCCGTCGCACCGCCTTCGCGTGATAGATCATCTGCTCGATGGTGACGGGGAGAGTCGATTCCTCTCCGGCGACGACCTGGCCCAGCGAGTCGCCGACGAGCACGCAGTCGACCCCGGCCTCGTCGAGCAGCCCCGCCATCAGATAGTCGTAAGCAGTGAGCACGGCGATCCGTTCGCCACGCTGTTTCATGGCGACGAACTCGAGCGTCGTCATCTGACGTCGAGCACCCTTCTGGTCTGGAGGTCCCTTGGCCATCACGGCTGGGATGTTAGCGCCGTCGATTCCAAGGTGTCAAACCGGGCAGGGGGTGTCGCCACCGTCGCTCAGGCTACGTAGTCGGAGACCGTGATGCTGTATTTGTCAGGGTCGGTCGTCTTCACGATCGTGCGGACCGGACGACCTGTCGCAGCGTCTTCCTCCGACAGGTCAACCAGCGGCGGTTCCGGGAGCTTGCGGCCACTGGCGTCGGAGACCACCCGTACCAGTGGCCGGTGCAGCTCCTCCGGGTTCGGGCTTGGCGCCACGACGACAGCCAGCTCGCCCGTGTCCAGGATGCACAACGTCCCCACCGGATAGATGCCCATCATGTTCACGAACGCCTTCACAATTGTGGCATCGAAGCCGCGAGACGGATTGTCCCGCATCTCCCGCAGCACCTCGTCGGGTGGGAACGGTATGTACTGGTAACTCCGCTTACTCGTCGCCGCATCGAAGGCATCGGCGACAGCCACGATCCGCGAGAAGAAACCCATCCAGCGGTCCCGGACCACCCGCGGGTAGCCGGTGAAATCGGTCCGCATATGGTGTTCATAGGCCGTCAGCATCGCCCGATAGGGCGGCTCCTCGAACCCATGCAGGTCGAACAGGAGGATCAGCCCGAACTCCGGGTGCTGACTCATGACCCGCCACTCTTCTTTGTCCAGCCGGCCTTCCTTGTTCAGCACGCTGAGCGGGACGCGCGACTTGCCCACATCGTGGAACAGGGCGCCGAGCCCGAGGTCAAACAGCTGATGTCTGCTGAAGCCGAGCTTCTGGCCGAGCGCCACCGACAGGATGCAGACGTTCACCGAGTGAGTGAACGTGTACTCGTCGTAGTCGCGCAGCGTCGTCATTCCCAGCATCGCGGCCTCGTCGTGCAGGACTTGGTCGACGATGCCCAGCACCACGCGCTTGACGCGGCGCCCGCTCCATGCTTTGCCGAGTCGAACGCTGGTCATCACGTCCTTGACCACGCTAACCGAGCGCGCGTAGGTGCGCCGCGCCGCTTCCTTGGCTTCTTCGCTCAGGCTCAGCGTGTCCACCAGCGCTGCAGCCGGTCCCACCGCGATGTTCTCGACGCCCGCCTGTTGGATGCGCTGCTGGACCGACTCCAGCGCCTGCTGAGCAGTTCCCTCCGGTTCCTGGACCAGCAGTGACAGGAACGACGTCCACTCGCGGATGTCGACCTGCGGGTTCACGTCGATGCTTCCGACGCCGTGCGCTTCCAAGAGCTTCCGGACGAATACGAAGCTGGCGTAGTTGCCGAGATCGAGCCGCAACCGCACGTCGTTGAAGAAGACGAAATCGCCGGCCAAACGCACTTGCAGGCGTCCCTCCCGATTGAGGGAGACCCGCGCGCTCGCCTCCACCTCGGCCAGCGCCCGCTGTACCACTTGGTTCTCCAGAGGATAGAGGCGCAACGAGCGCATCGTCGCATACAGCGCCGCCAGGACCTTGCGCCCTTCACCGCTCAATAGGGCGCTGGTATCCTGGATCAGCCCATCCTCACTCCTCGTTACCATCATCATCCGATTCGCTCTCCTCGGGTTCGCGCCGCGCTGCATGCACCGCACTGAGGACCATCGGATCCTTGTCGAACTCCGCTACATTGAGTTCCTGCTCCGCCTCCGCGCCACCCACCAAGCCCAGCGCCCGCGCCGCACAGGCGCGCATCGGGCTCGGATACTTGAACCACACAAAACGACGCCCGTTCAGCATGCGCGCCAACAGCCGCGTCCCCTTGTCGCCGGCGGCACGAGCGTACGCCTCGAAGAAGGCCAGCTGTTCCGTCAAATCCCGCCTGCGCAACTCGTTACCCTTAATGAACCCCTCGAGCTGCTGAGCACCGGGGCTGTACTTGAGCCGCGCAATGCCTTTGGCAGCCGCCACCCTAACGTCGCGACTGTCGTCGGTTAGCGCCCCCATTAGTGGGCCCCCTGCCATCGAGGTCCGCAGCGCCACCAGCGCCTCGACCGCAGCGAGCCTCACCTCCTGCTCGGGCCGCTTGAGCAGCCTCGAGATAGGCTCCGCCGTACCGCTCATCTTCAGGCGTCCGGCGATCTTCGCCGCCTCCGCCGCCACCCGCGGGTCGTCGGCCGTGACCAGGCCCGGCATCAGCTTCGGATTCATCGAGGCCAGCCGGTCGAGCGTCGCCAGGAGCTGCTCGCGTGCCTCCTTGCGGGCCACTAAGGGCAACGCCTGGATGAGCACGATAATCGCCTGCGGCTTGAGCGCCCCCAGCAAGGTGGCCAGCGCCTCGCTATTCGGATCGACGGTCCCGTCTTCTAGGATCTTGACGAGCTGCTCGAGTACGATCGGCTCGCTCAGCTCGCCGATGATCGCGTCTACCTCCTCGATGATCGCCGCCTCATCTTGCTTCTTGACGGCGATGCCCTTCAGTTCACCGACGATGAAGGACGCCTTCGCGAAATCCCCTTCCGCTAGCACGCGCGGCAGCATCTGACGCAGGATGTCCACGACTTCAGAACGACGCTCCTCATCTCCGAGCTCGTATTGGTCGAGGATTGCTATCGTCACATCCTGCCTCACCGGCCGCTCCCACTCGCGATGCAATTGCTGCTGCAGGTGCGCCACGTCGGCCTCGTCCAGGAAGTACAGCGAGGGCTCGAAGTCCTCGCGCAGCGTCGGCGTCTGCAGCTCGGGAGACAGCTCCAGCTCGGGCAGCGCCGGAAGCGTGTCGTCGGCCTGCGACAGGTCCGGCGTGGGCACCGGCGGCTCATCACCCAGTACGTCGATGTACTCGTAGCGGATCAGACTGAAGTCGCAGTTCCACAGCAACGTCAGCAGGTCGTCCTCGTCCTCCTTCAGCGTTTTCGAGAGGCGGAGCACGTCGATGAACTGACGGAGCTCATCATCTTCGACGCCCGGCAACAGCTCCACCCGCCGAATCCCATCTCTGTATAGGTTGAAGGCCAGGTTGTCCTGTCCTCCCAGCTTCTCCTTGTAGACCTGGCTGTCGAGCCAACGGATCTCGCTCTCGTAGATCGTGAGGTTGAGCGACGGAACCCGGTCCCAGATCGCGGACAGGCGTCGCTTCAGATCTTCAACGAACTGATGCAGGAGCGGGTTGCCCTGGACATAGAGCTGCGCCGCCCGGACCGTCTTCACGAAGGCCGTGAGAAACTCCCGGACTTCCGTGTCGAGCCCACCCTCCTCCGCAACCGGAACCGCTTCGGGTCCCGGGCCCGAATCCGATTCGAGGTCGGAATC
>CAYFSW010000092.1:0-15464 GCA_964345885.1 uncultured Gemmatimonadota bacterium
GGTGCGATCGAAGTGGGCAAGCTGGCCGATATCGTCCTGCTCGATGCGAATCCGTTGGAGGACATCAACAACACCCGGTCGGTCTGGCGCGTGATCAAGGGTGGTTGGGTGTTCAATCCAGACGACTTGCGACCTCAGGGGATATAGTACGCGAGTGTCGAGAATAGCCCATATCGGGTCTGTCCGGTGTGGGATGTCATCGGTGTAGGTTGTTGCGAGCGTCCCAGAGCAAGTGGAGGTAGAGGTATGAATGAGAGACTTAGGCCCGCATCGCTGGCGTTATCTATAGTAGTCGCCGCCATCGTGTCACTCGTATGCAGCGGCCCAGTCACGGGCCAGGAGAACGATTGGCGCACGATAGAAATCGAGACCACGGAGGTCACTTCTCCCGACGTCGCCGTCTCGCCGGATGGGTCTATGCTGGTCTTTTCACTTCTGGGACAGCTCTTCAGCCTGCCGACGGTTGGAGGTACTGCAATCCAGCTGACATCGGGCCCATTCTATCATTACGACCCGAGTTTCGCGCCCGACGGCAGACAGCTCGCTTTCGTTTCCGACCGGGATGGGAGCGAGGGGAATGTGTTCACTATGGACCTGGAGACTGGCGAAATCACTCAGCTCACGCACGAGCGGTGGGTGGGTCGACCAGCGTGGTCTCCCGATGGCCGATCGCTTGTCTATTTGAGTTATGCGGAGGGTTCTCGCGCCTGTCAGGGAGAAGCACGAGCGCACGAACTGGATCTGGAGAGTAACTCGGTTCGAGTCCTCGGCTCCGAAGTGCAGAATGTGCGTTCGGTGTTCTACACGACTGAGGGTCAGGTGGGCTGGTCGGTAGTTGAGGGAGCTAACCTGCATGAGGCGACCTCGGGAATTGTGTTGCGGATGGACGACGGATCGACTGAGGAGGTGGCCAGTATCATTGGTGCCGCAGATCGGGTCGTCCGCAAGCCAACGGGTCACGGCTTCTACGCCCGAAGGGAAAGGCCTTGGACCACGAGAGCTGACATCCTCCACGTTTCGGAGGACGGTGCTGTTAGTACCGTCGCCGGCGTGAGTCGGAGGTATTGCTATTACCGGCTCCCGCAATTCGCGGTTGCCCCCGACGGTCTTAGTCTCTTTATCGAGGACCTCGGTAAGCTGTGGCGTGTCTCGACGGCGGACGGAGAACGAGATGAGATTCCCTTCCAGGCCACAGTCCGCCTCGAGATTACGGAGCCCACAAGCGTGCCGAGAATCGCGCTTCCGCGCACCTACGCGACCCAGACTATCTCCTCGCCCCGTCTCACACCCGACGGCAGTGCGGTAGTTTTCGGTGCGCTTGGGTTTCTCTGGAAGCAACCTCTGGCTGGAGGCCCCGCGAAGAGACTTACGGAGGACCGAGCCCTGGAACGAGGCGCGGCGATATCCCCCGACGGTGGGCGCCTCGCGTATCTGCGCAGTGCGGACGGGCGACAGGAGATTCGCGTCCTGGATCTCGAGTCCGGAGTTGACCGCACGATCTACCAAGGATCCTGTTTCTGGGACCTCTCGTGGCATCCGAGTGGCGAAATACTTGCCTTTGCTACGCGTGATTGGAACGGTTTCTCGGTCGCTACCCTACACCTTGCTGACACGACAGCCGAGCCGGCCATCACCAGAGTCGGCTCTGGGTTCTTTTCGCCGCGTCCTCATTTCTCGGCCGATGGGCAGTGGCTTTACTACCGCTTTGATGCCGCCGACACGGCGACGATCCAGCGCCTTCCTGTATGGGGAGATGCGGAGGCCGAGCCCATGGCCAAGCTACCCAGCCACCTCGCCGGCGTACTCGTGTCACCAGATGAACGAT
Organism: uncultured Gemmatimonadota bacterium; assembly: GCA_964345885.1. GTDB lineage: Bacteria > Gemmatimonadota > Gemmatimonadetes > Palauibacterales > KS3-K002. The sequence continues at coordinate 1,826 of CAYFSW010000092.1, forward strand.
GGTTGGCCTTCCGCCGCAACAGGGGAGTGTGGATCGCCCCTCTCGATGACAGTGGCGTTCGCACTGTTTCGGAACAGCAAGCCCGCCAACTGAGTCCGACGGGCGGAGCCGGCTTCGCGTTCACACCCGATGGACGATCATTGATCTACGGCGATGAAGGCAGCGTATGGATCCTCTCACTGGCGGAGAACACTCGGCGGGAAGTCCCCGTCAATCTCGTGGTGGACCGAGAGGTGGCACCGCCGCTACTGCTAAGGCGCGTGCGTGTGCTCGACGTATCCTCGGGCATTTTCGGCAAGGAAGTCTCGATGTTCGTGGATGGCGGCCGTATTAGTTGGATCGATTCTGAGGGCGACCGTGATGTTCCCTCGGGTACTCGAGTCATTGATGCCGAAGGGCGATACGCGATCCCAGGCCTCATCGACATGCACAACCATGCTGAAGCGCCCTATTGGGGAGTCGATGAGAATCAATCGGCACACATCGCCTACGGTGTCACGACGGTTCGAGACATGGGGGAGCCGCTTGAATGGGTCACCGCTCTTGCGGAGCGATCGTCCCTGATGTCGACCCCCGTCCCGCGCTACCTGTATCCGGGCGACATGCTTCAGGGTCGACCGGAGACCTACGGCGAGAGCAGCATTCTGGTTCGCAGTGAGGATCAGGTCCGCTCCGGGATCCGACGGAACAAGGATGCGGGCGCAAGTTTCATCAAAGTGTACCACTCGGTTCCGTGGCCTTTGCAGCTCGTCGCTGCAGAGGAGACTCGCCGGCAAGGGCTTCCTGTCGCGGCCCACGGTATGATCATGCAGGATGTGGTGCGAGGAATAACGCACGGCTACACGTTTCTCGAGCATCTGGGGTCGTTCAGCCGGTACCATGCCGACGTGCAGCAGCTCCTCGCCGTGAGCGGTACGTATTGGACGCCGACCCTGGCTGTCTTTGGTGCGAGGGGTGCGTTTGCCATTGAGGAGCCCGAGCGCTTGGCGGATGCCAAATTCTGTGCATTCTTCCCGGAAAGCTGTCGCCGCGATGTCGAGGGTGAAGAATCTGAGGCCGACAGTATCGAGATTCGGTGGTATCGAATGCTATTGGACAACATCGTGGGCGATGTCCGCGAAGCCCGCACACGCGGTGTCAACCTCCTCCTCGGAACCGATCGGGCCGATTACCCGGGCTACGCGATGCACATTGAGATGGAGAGCTTTGTGCGCGCCGGTTTCACTCCTCTGGAGGTCCTGGAACTGTCAACACAGGGCGCTGCTACAGCGTTGGGAGTCGAACGGGATCTCGGCACGCTCGAGCCAAACAAGCTAGCCGACATCGTGCTGCTCGATGCCAACCCCTTGGAAGACATCCGCAACGCCCAGAGCATATGGCGGGTCATCAAAGGCGGTTGGGTATTCAACCCGGAGGAGCTGCGACCTCAGGGAACCTAGCTCAAAGGTGTGCTCGAACCTGTGCCAACTTCGAACGAGGAATACCCATTTCGAGGTCCATCGCGCGTGGGAAAGTATCGGTGGATGTTGTTGCTGGTACTGGATGTTCCAGTAAACGGTGCCAGCCGTGGGCCGTATCATAATCCGTGGGTCGCGAGTTCGGATATCTCTCCTTTCAGCGCACGCGATTCTTGTCAAAGCCAATCCCGAGAGCGGTGGACCTCTAGAGTCTTGCGCGTCCGTAACCGCGCGACATCTTGACGAAGCTCAACGGTCCGTTGGTGGCCTCAGCGACAGACCATCCACTGTATGGTGGAGGCGCCCCGTGGGACTTCCGATCCAAGATGTGCGGGTCTCGTTCCGGTCGCTTGCGAAGCGACCGGGGTTCGCGCTGTTGGTCGTACTGACGCTGGCGCTGGGCATCGGCGCCCCGGTGGCGATCTTCAGTCTGGTGAGCGGGGTGATGCTCCGTCCCCTGCCGTACGAGAATCCTGATCGGGTGGTGATGGTCTGGGAGCGACCACCCGGCCGGGACCGCTTTGCCGTCTCACCGGCCAACTTCCTGGACTGGCGAGAGCAGAACCAGGTCTTCGAGGACATGGCGGCGACTGTCGGGACCACTGTGAACCTGACTGGCAGCGGCGAGCCGGAGCGGCTCCGCGCGCGCCGGGTTTCCGCCAGTTTCTTTTCGTTACTCGGCGTGGCGCCGGCCCTGGGGCGCACCTTTCTGCCGGAAGGAGATCGGCCCGATGGAGAGCGCGTCGTCGTCTTGAGCCACGGTCTCTGGCAGCGCCGCTTCGGGTCGGACCCGAACGTGGTCGGGCGTGCCGTGTCGCTCGACCGCGTGAGCTATACCGTCATCGGCGTGATGCCCCGGGGGTTCCAGGATTTCACCGACATCTATTCGGTGGAAGAGGTCAAGCTTTGGCTGCCTAACCCGTTCGCGAGCGACGCGCCCACCGTAAGAGACGCCCGGCGGCTGTTTGTCGTGGCGCGCCTCAAACCCGACGTGTCGTTGGAGCGGGCTCGGGGTGACATGGACATCATCGCCCAGCGACTCGCCGAGGCCTATCCGGAAGCGTTTTGGCGTCCCGAGGGCTCGGACGTGAACTGGGGCGTCAGAGTCGCCCTCCTGCAGCGGGAGTTGGTTGATCAAGTTCGGGGTTCGCTTCTCGTTCTGTTGGGGGCCGTCGGCTTCGTGCTGCTCATCGCCTGCGTCAACGTGGCGAACCTGTTCTTGGTGCGGGTAGCGGATCGCCAGAGCGAGCTCGCCATCCGAGCCGCCATCGGAGCCGAGCGGGGTCGGCTCATCTGGCACGTGCTCAAGGAGAGCGTGTTCCTCACGCTGCTAGGCGGTGCAGCGGGTCTGGTGCTGGCAAGCTGGGCAGTCAAGCTCCTCGTGGCACTGAGTCCGGTCGATGTGCCGCGTCTGGACCAGGTCGGGATCGACGGTCGAGTGCTGGGGTTTACCCTGCTGATAGCGATCGTCACGGTGCTCGCCGTAGGTCTCACACCTGCCTTGCGGGCTTCCAAGCCCGGCCTGACCGAGTCGCTCAAAGAGGGTGGGGCGCGAGCGGGCACGGGACGGGGTCGTCGTCGCGGCCGGGAGGCCCTGGTGGTCGCCGAGATCGGCCTGGCATTGGTGCTGCTGGTCGGTGCCGGACTGATGCTCAACACGATGCTTCGCCTGCAGACGGTGGATCTGGGCTTCGAACCCGACGACGTGATGATGACGCGCGTGTATCTGCCCCGCTCGAAGTATGCCGAGGCGACCGGACTCAGCGAGCGAGGGTACACCGTGTGGACGGTGCGTCCCGAACACACGGCCTTCGTTCAGGATGTCGTCCGACGCATGAACGCACTGCCTGACGTCGAGTCGGCCGCGGCGGTCAATTACCCTCCCGCAAGCGGGCAAGGCTGGGGCCTGTGGTTCGATATCGAGGGGCATTCTCCTCCGGCGTCGCCTCAGGAAGGGCCCGCTGCCATGGTCAAGTCGATCACACCGGGCTACTTCCGTACAATGGGTATCTCCCTGCTCAGGGGGCGTAGCTTTACCGAGGCGGACGGGGCCGAAGCCGCGGAAGTGGCGATCATCAATCAGGCCGCGGCACGGGAGTTCTGGGGCGAGGAGGATCCCATCGGCACCCGCGTGAGGATGCAGGACGGTGTTAGAGACGACGAGCGATCGTTCCAGATCGTGGGAATCGCGGGGGTTGTCAAGCAGGCCGGCCTGGACTCGGAGCCGGAGCCCATTCTCTACATGCCCTACTTTCAGCAAGCCAAGGAGTACGTCGACTGGCAGATCGGTTTTCGCATGGGTATCTACTTCGTCGCACGCACGCGTGCGGATCCGTGGAGTCTGGCCCCAGCCATGCGACGCACGGTGTGGGACGTCGATTCGGATCAGCCGATCAGGGAGATGTTGACTGTGGAGGAGCAGGTAGGCGAATCGCTCTCGGCCCGACGTTTCTACGCGTACCTGCTCGGCAGTTTCGCCGTCGTGGCGCTCGTCCTGGCGAGCATGGGGATCTACGGAGTGATGTCGTATTCGGTCAGCCAACGGACCCACGAGATCGGCGTGCGGATGGCGCTGGGCGCCGAGCGCGGCGACGTGCTGCGGCAAGTGGTCACCCGGGGGCTGGTACTCACCGTGGCTGGCGTGGTCCTGGGCCTGGCGGGCTCCATCGGATTGACGCGGTTGATCTCCAGTCAGCTGTATGGGGTAGGCGCGACGGATCCCATGACCTTCGCAGCTGTCTCGCTGCTGCTGGTCGGCGTGGCGCTGGCTGCCTGCTACCGGCCTGCCCGTAAGGCTGCCGGTGTGGATCCGTTGGACGCGCTTCGTTACGAGTGACCTCGTATCGTTGCTCCGCGCAAGTCTTTTCAGTGCAATGCCTTTCACGATCGGGCACCTTCAGCAGTCGTGCGCTGTCCCCTTCCTGGGCGTGGAGCGCTCACCGATACAGGATTGTTACACACCTGTTGCCGTTCGTTAACGCGGGTGTCATAGGTTGCGACGAAACAGGTAGGGCTAGACAAAAATCGAAGCCTGTCGGCTAGGTTCAGACTTCGGATTGAGGAGGAGAAATACCAATGGGAGGGACCCGTTCTGCCGGGTGGTTGGCGCCCGTGCGACTTGTGCAGGCGCTGCTTGCCATTCTGCTGATTACGACGATCAAGGCGGCTCCAGCGCTCGCTCAGGGGTCCGACCGAACCGCGACGGCGGTGGCGGACACCGTACAGGAGGAGGAACCTTCGATCCGCGTCGGCCACGGCAGCCGAGGATTCGAGATCGGGACCGCGGACGGCAATTACCTCTTGCAGGTCCAACTGCGTGTCCAGCTGCGCCATGGGCACCCGCGGATTGGTGATCCGCTCACCTTCGGCGACTTCTCTGATGCGGATCAGCAGATCTTCAGGGTCAACCGCTCCCGCGTCAAGATCGGGGGCAACGCGCTTACGCCTTGGCTCAAGTACTACATGGAGTACGAGCTGGGTGGCAACGCGTTGCTGGACTTCCGGGTCATGGTGGAGAAGTGGCAGGGCCTGCGGCTGAAAGTCGGGCAGTGGAAGGCGCAGTACAGCCGTGAACGCATCATCTCGTCGGGCAGACAGCACTTGATGGAGCGCTCGATCATCAACCGACCGTTCACCGTCGACCGCCAGCAGGGTGTGTCGCTCTACGGTCGGCTGAAGGGACCGGGTCTCGCCGACTTCAACTACTGGGTATCGGTATTCACGGGAACGGGTCGGGCCGCCCGGGACAACGATGACAGCCGTCTCATGTACATGGCCCGAGTGCAGTGGAACATGTTCGGCCGCCCCGTCCCGTTCTCGGGCTCCGACTGGGAATACCACGAGCAGCCGGCGGCGGTGCTGGTGTTTGCCGCCGTCACCAACAGGAGCCCGTACACTCGGTTTTCCACTTCGGGTGGCGGTCAGCTGGAAGGGTTCGCCGCCGGCGCGCCCGGGCAATACCGCGTGAACCAGTGGCTGCAGGAGACGGCGTTCAAGTACCGGGGCTTTGCCTGGCAGCAGGCATTCCATTGGAAGCAGGTCGAGGACAAGGTGAACCTGACCACGAGGACTCTCACCGGGACGTACTTCCAGGCCGGGTATTTCTTTCACTACCTGTGGCCCGCGTTCCCGAAGCCGCTGGAGCTGGCCGGACGGGTCGCGTACTATGACCCCGACGTAGACGTTTCCGACGATTTCCAGAAGGAGTTCTCGTTGGCGGCCAACTGGTTCTTCAACGGTCACCTGAACAAGCTGACCGCCGATGTCACGTACTTCACCTACGACTTCCCGGGGCTCGGCGAGCGGAACGAGTTGCGGTTGCGGGTACAGTGGGACGTCTCCATGTAGTCCGACCTTCCCCCACAATTCAGCGAAACGACTACGGCGTCTGGCGATAGACGCCGTTTTCGTGGGTCATGTATCGCGGCGTGACGGCTGACTGATCCTCAGCTGATCCACGACGCCCATTTACTTGACTAATGCTTGACTGGGGGGTGCGAGCTTCGCGGGAAAGAAAGGGGAAAAACCGTTGGTGGAACCCTCATTACAGACTCGAACGTTCTGGTAGAAGACCTGGCGGAATGACGAGCGGAAGACGATGAAATCAGGCAGGCGAAGCGAGGAAAGACTGTTCGGCGAGCTGCTGGCGAACACAACGTCGCGGGCGGGCAAGTCGACTGCCGTGGCGACGCTCACCTCTCTGGCCTTTCACGCAGTGATCGTTGCTGGTGCGGTGTGGGCCACGCTCGCCTTCGGGAAAGAGGTGATCGCTGAGCCGGAGGAGCAGATCACGCTGTTAGAGCTCCGCGCGGAAGTTCGTGAGCCGCCGCCGGCCCCGCCGATTCGCCGGCCGGAACCGCCGCCTCCGTCGCAAACGACCGCGCCGCCGGCACCCGAGCCCGAGGTGGTCGTCGAGCCGGAGCAGGAAGAGGTCGGCGGGTTTCAGACGCTAGCCGAGCCTGAGGAGGTACCGGATGAGATACCGGCATCCTCGGGTGTGGCCTTTGACGAGTCGGACTTCAGCGGTGAGGGTGTGGAGGGCGGTAGAGGCGGCGGACCGCTGGGAGCCGAGGCAGAAGCTGGTGCCGATAACGGCGACTATCCACCCGTAAACGTGTACACGGTCGCGCCGGTGTTAATCAACCGGGCGGAGGTGGCCGAAGCGATGTTCGACCACTATCCCCGGATGCTTAAGAGGGCGGGAGTGAGCGGAGTGGTCATCGTCAGGATACAGATCGACGCGGCAGGTCGGGTAGTCAGGAGCGTGATCGGCCAGTCGAGTGGTCGGGCGGGCTTCGACGAGGCGGCGCTCGAGGTCGCGCAGGTGATGAGCTTCAAGCCGGCGCTGAACGGTGATCAGCCGGTGGCCGCCTGGGTCGTGATGCCAATCGAGTTCCGGGTGAAGTGAGCTGTTGGAGGGTGGTCAAATGAATATGTCGCTGCTGGAGCTTTGGGGAACGATGGGTTGGTTCGCCCGAGGCATCATCCTCGTCCTCTTGGTGATGTCGGTCTATGTGGCCACGGTCGCGATTCGCAAGGGACTGCAGCTGCGCCGCTCGAAGAAGGCGACGCTGAAATTCTCGGCGGCGTTCACCGAGGCCCTACGGAAAGCCGACTTCGTGCTGGCGCGCGAACTGGTCGAGCGATACGACGACAGCTACCTGGCGGCCAGCCTACGCCGTGTCTTCGCGCCCTCGAAGTTCCGTCGCACAGGCGGCGAATTCACCGCTGAGGAGATCGCCGGCGTGCAGAGGACGGCCGAGCTGGGCGCCCTCGAGCAGGTGGCGCAGCTCCGGCAGGGTCTGGGCGTGCTGGCGACGACTGGGGCGACGGCCCCGTTTGTTGGGCTCTTGGGTACGGTGGTAGGTGTGGTCAACGCCTTCTCGGGGATGGCGCTGGCCGGGGGCGGAGGCATCGCCGCCATCTCGGCGGGGATCGCCGAGGCGCTCGTCGCCACCGCCATCGGATTGCTCGTCGCGATTCCCGCGGTGTGGCTGTACAACTACTTCACGAACCGCATCGAGTTCATCGCTATGGAGCTCAATTACGCGGCCGAGGAGCTGGTCGACTTTCTGGCCGGTCCCTTGGAGCGTGAGGGGGTCGAGGGGCGCGAAACGGCGAACAGGCTTGAGGCGTCCGGGACGCGCCAGCCCGCGCCCGCGTACTAGACCGGAGTCGGTACCATGAAGCGGCATTCGCCACTGAGCAGCACGCACACGATGGCCGGGATCAACGTGACGCCCATGGTGGACGTCATGCTGGTCCTGCTGATCATCTTCATGGTGGTCACACCGGCAATCGTGGCGGGTTTTCAGGTCGAGGTTCCGCAGGGGGAGCATCTGAAAGTTCGAACCGATAGGGAGGACCGTATCGAGTTCGGCATCGATCACGAGGGTAATTACTACCTGAACAAGCGGCCCATCCGCCGTGAAGATGCGCTCGAGCTGTTGCGGGCGGAGTTCGCCAGCAGGGCGGGGGATAAGGTTCTGTTCATCAAGGCGCATCGCGGTCTCAAGTACCAAGAGATCCTCGACGCGATGAGTCTGGCGCGGGAGGCCGGCGCCCGGGTGGTCGGCGCTGTTACGGACAAACGTCCTGAGGACGAGTCGCGGCGCGAACGCGAGGTCTCATCGATGGACAATCGGAGGAGATAATAGATGGCTTTCGAAGTTGGGAACGGGAAGAAGCCGTCCAACATGTCGGACATCAACATGACGCCGATGATCGACGTGCTACTCGTGCTGCTCGCGATCTTCATGATCGCGCAGCCCATGCTGCGGAGGACCATCGACGTCCAGATCCCGCGGAAGGAGCCGAGCGAGGCCACGGCAGAGGCGCCCCCGATCGTGCTGGAAATCGATGCGGACGGAAGCTACACCATCAACAAGCTACCGATTCCCCACGAGGAACTGGAAGCCTCGCTGCGGGAGATCTACCTGGGCCGCGCCGACAGGGTCCTGTTCATCAAGGCGGACGGCGAAGTGATCTACGAGGAGGTCATCGCGGCGCTCGATGCGGCGCGGGGGGCCGGTGTGTCGGTGCTGGGTGCGGTTCTAGGTAGCTGAGGCTGGCGGTCGCCCGAGAGGGCGTCTATCGCCGCCGCTCGACGACGGCCAGACCAACCAAGACGATAAAGATCCCCAGGCACAGCCAGGCGAATAGGTCGCCGATCGCCCCGTAGACGGTGCGTACGGACAGGGCCCTGACGTGAGCGATCATCGCATCGTCCGCGTAGTTGATCGACGCCAGGGTTCGGCCGCGCGTGTCGGTCGCGATGGAGCGGCCGGTACTGGTCGGTCGCAGCAGCGAGAAGCCGCTCTCGATCGAGCGCAGGATCGCCATGTTCGCGTGCAGCGGCGTTATCGCCGGCCAGTCGGCCGAGGGCCCCACGATGAGCCCGATCCCCTCGCGGTTCGCCTGCCGTAGGAGCGGCGCGAAGTCCAGGTCGTGACAGATCACGGCGCCCACCGCACCGTACGGCGTTTCGAGCCGGCGCACGACGCCATCGCCCGCCCCGGTGAAGGCCGACTCGGCACCAACGATGGGATTGGCCTTCTGGTATTCCCAGGCGATTTCCCCGGTCGCGGAGACGGCGACGACCTTGTTCTCGAACGGCGGCTGGCCATCCGGAATCCAAACCCCATACGCCAACACGAGGTCGATCCCTTCGGCCTTGGCGAGCCGGCTCGCACGGTCCAGCAGGACGGTCTCATCGCTCTCCATCACGCGTCCGGCCGTCTCAGACCACGCCACCAGCCGCGCACCCGCACGCGCCTCACGAATGGTGCGGGTGAAGAGGTCGTCGTTCAATCGCTCGGCGATCGATGAGATAGTCGCGAGTTCCGAAACGGTGACCGGCTCGCCGCGGCGGACCGGTGCGAGCGCCGTCTCCAGTTCGGCCATCAGCTCGGGTGACGGGACGATGCCTGCAACGCGCACCGATTCGCCCTCTGACCCGTGGCCGCCCAATCGCACCTGACCGAAGACGAGAACACAGAGAAAAGCGAGCCCGTAGATAGCCGCGGCGCGCCGACGCTGGTCCCCAGTACGCTCTGGATCGAGGCTCCAGGCGACGACCGCCGCTAACCATGTGATCAAGAACGATATCCCGGCCACCCCGGTGATCGCGGCGAGCTGAAGCAGGGGCAGGAAGTCGGTCTGTGTGTACGCGAGAGAGAACCAGCTGCCGTAGGGCGTTATCCAGCGATGGAAGACGAGCTCGATGCCCACCCAGGCCGTGGGGAAAACGAGCGTGGCCTCAAACCCGGTGAGTCTAGCGGCGACGGTGCGATGCAGCGCGAAGGGCAGGAAGTAGACGATCGCATAGACGCCGGCGATCAAGTAATACAGAAGTCCCGGGGCCGGAATGATCGGACGCCAGACAACGAACTGCACCAGCACGAAGAGTGCGAACGCCACCGCCAGTGCGCGCAGGGTGCGCGACCGCTCCAGGTAGACCAACCACGCGATCGGTGCCAGCCACGTCGCCTGTGGTATGATCCAGCGGCCGTTTGCGACGAACTGCAGGGCGACGGCCAGGACGAGCCAGCCCCACGGTCCGCTGAAGGGTCGGGTCAGGTGCGAGAGTCTACTCATGGTTTGCCGCGAACTGCGCCACGAGCCTTGCCCACTCCTCGGTGAATTCCCTTTTCTCCACGTCCTGGAGGACCCCGATGAGCATCCGATCCTCGGCGGCCCGCTCCTCGTCCGAGAGCTGTCTGTACTTGCTGGCCAGTAGCGTGTTTCGCTTGTACCACTCCCAGATCTGGCGGTTGCCCTTGAGGCCGCTCTCGGGGCTGTAGCCGGTGGGGCAGGGGGTCAAGATCTCGATGAAGGAGAAGCCCTTCTTCTCGATACCTCGCTTGATCGTTTCGACCGTCTCATAGGGATAGCCTACTGGCCAGCGGGCGACGAATGGTGCGCCGGCGCCGACCACGAGGGCCGCCAGATCGAAAGGCTCCTCGAGGTTACCAAATGGCGAGGTGGTGGTTCGGCCCTCGACCGGTGTGGTGGGGGAAAGCTGACCGCCCGTCATCCCATAGTTGTAGTTGTTCATCTCGATGACTGTGAGGTCGACGTTCCTGCGCGCGGCGTGGATAAGGTGGTTGCCGCCGATGCCCGCGCAGTCACCATCGCCGGTAAAGATGATAACGGTGAGGTCGGGGTTCGCCGTCTTCACACCGGTAGCGAAGGCGATGGCGCGTCCGTGGGTCGTGTGCAGGCCGTCGGCGTCGATGTAGCCCGGTAGCCGGGAGGAACAGCCGATCCCGGAGATGCAGACCACCTTGTCGATGTCGATGCGGAGCTCGTCGATGGCGCGGAGCGTGTAGTTGAGGACATTACCGTTGCCGCAGCCGCTGCAGAAGATGGAGGGAAGCATTTCCGACCGGAGATATTCCCTGATGCGCTCCGCCTTGTTGAACATGATGCGGTCCCTACCTCCCTCAGTCCTCTAATAACTTCTCGACGGCTCCCACGATCTCGGCCGGCGTGTGGATCTCGCCCCCGATCTTGGGTAGGTGCGCGACCCGGCACTTGCCGGCCACCGCCTCGCGGAGCGGATGGTAGACCTGTCCCAGGTTCATCTCCGGCACCAGGATTCCCTCGACCTGTTTGCCGAGCCTGAAGAGGCGTTCCTCGGGGAAGGGCCAGAGGCCGACGAGCCGAAGATAACCGATTTTCTTCTTCCGTTTCCGGAGCCGGCGTACCGCGTTGAGAGCCACCCGCGATGTGATGCCGTAGCTGACCACGGCGAACTCGGCATCGTCCAGGTAGCGTTCTTCGACCCTGACCAGCGAATCGCTCGCCTGGCGGATTTTCTCACACAGGCGGCTGACGAGCTTGGTGTGCTCCTCGGCGCTACTCGTAGCGGGGAGCCCCTTCTCGGTGTGGGTCAAGCCGGTCACGTAGGTCCGGTAACCGAGTCCGAAGAACCCCATGGGGGGCACCGCCGCCTCGCCGCCGCCGAACGGTACGTACGACTCCTTAGGGACCGTGGGCCTCTCTCGCTCCACGAGATTCAGGTGGCTGAACTCGGGGATCACGGTCTTTTCCCGCATGTGACCGACCTCTCCGTCGGTGAGCACGATAACCGGGACGCGGAAGCGCTCTGCCAGATTGAACGCCTCGATAACGAGGTCGAGGCATTCCTGGACGGAGTTCGGCACGAGGGCGATGATCTCGTAGTCGCCGTGCGAGCCCCAGCGGGCCTGCATCATGTCACCCTGGGCGGGCTCCGTCGGTTGGCCGGTCGACGGTCCCGAGCGCTGGACGTTGACTATCACGCAGGGAGTCTCGGTCATGCAGGCATACCCGATGTTCTCCTGCATTAGCGAGAACCCCGGCCCCGAGGTGGTGGTCATCGCCTTCTCCCCGGTCCACGAAGCTCCAATGACCGCGGCGATCGAGGCGATCTCGTCTTCCATCTGGATGTAGGGCCCTCCGCAGCCGGGCATGAGTGATGCCATCGCCTCGGCCGTTTCGGTGGCGGGTGTGATGGGGTAACCGGCGAAGAAGCGGCAGCCGGCGAGTACGGCACCGTAGGCGCAGGCGACATCGCCCTGGACGAAGGCCGGACTCTCGCCGAGTAGCTTGCGGGTGGCGTCGTATTGCTGCTTCTCCATCAAGCGCTCCGGAACCCAGCGTCCAGCGCCTTCAGATTCAGTTCCTCGGTCCCCTTGGGGATGTTCCTTAGCACGGCCTGCTCCAGCGAGTCGCGGGTGACACATTCGCTGACCTTTGCCAGCGTCCCGAGCATGATGACGTTAGCCACGATGCGGCGTCCCAATTCATCGGCAAGCCTCGAGAACGGAACGCAGAGGGCGGACTCGTCGCTCTCCACCAGGTCGCTGTCGATGATCAGCATCGCCTTCTTGCCGACCTCACCTCGGTACTTGTCATAGGCGGGTTGCGAGAGCACGACCAACACATCGGGGGAGACGACCTTCGGATAGTCGATGGGAGAATCGGAGATGATGACGTCCGAGCGGGCCGCCCCACCTCGCGACTCCGGGCCGTAGGACTGGGTCTGAACGGCGTTCATCCCGTCCAGTATCGCCGCTTCCCCGAGAATGAGGCCGGAGAGCACGATCCCCTGACCGCCGAATCCTGCCAGCTGGATCTCCTTCCTCACCGAGCTTCGCCCCTTCCTATGCGGTATCCTTCCTCGAAGGCCTGCTGGTTAGCAGTCTCTGTGCCCTTGGGTACATTGTCCATAATCGCCCGCTCGAGACTCTCCCTGGACACGGCCTCCATGATGGCGCAGATGAAGCCCAACATAACCATGTTGGCCATGATCTTCCGCCCGAACTTCTTGTGGGCGATGTCGGTCGCCTTGATTCGGAACGTGCGGTGACCAGAACCGTTTCCCGTGTCCACGAGGTCGTCTTCGAGGATCAGGGTCCCATTCTCCTTGAGTGCCGGAAGGTATGTGTCGTAAGCCGCCTGCGACAAAGCGACCAGTACATCGAGGCTAGGAGGAGCCAACTCGAATATCTCGTCCTCGGATATGATAACGTCGCTTCGACAGCCGCCTCCCCGTGACTCGCTCCCGTAAGACTGGGTCTGTAGAGCTTTCTTGCCGTCGAACACAGCCGCCACCCCGTAGATGTAGCCGGAGAGGACTATGCCCTGTCCGCCGAAGCCGCTGAACCTGATGTTCATCGCCTCGTCATCCGATCATCCCTCTCGGAATCGTTCGTTGATCCGTCTCAGGGATGCTACGAATTCACTGCGCTGTCGCTCGACCAGCTTGCCTACGACGATCTTCCCCTCGAGCTCTTCGGCGCTCATCTCCTTGGCCTTGTGCACCCTCACCGACTGGTCACGGTAGAACTTCAGGAAATCGGAGGCCCTCCGCATGTCCACCATCTTCCCGTAGCTGACGGGGCACTGAGAGAGGATCTCGATGAAGGAGAAGCCTTCGATCTCGAGCGCTTTCTGGATCGATTCCATGAGCGGAAAGACATGGTAGGTGGTCCAGCGCGAGACGTAGTTTGCCCCGGCGGCGGCCACGAGCTCGGCGGCCTCGAGTGGGTGCTCCACATTCTCGTAAGGAGTGGTCGTCGTAGGCACACCGAACGGGGTGGTAGGGGAGACCTGACCACCGGTCATGCCGTAGTTCCAGTTGTTGACCATGAGGACAGTCATGTCGATGTTGCGCCGCGCCGCGTGAACCAGGTGGT
>CAYFSW010000093.1:0-82140 GCA_964345885.1 uncultured Gemmatimonadota bacterium
GCTCATGTTGGCGAACGGCAGCACGGCGATCGACTTCCGCTCGACACCATCCGCGACGACAGGCTCGGCCCTGGCCCGCGTCGTGCGCCGCACACCCTCGGGTGTGACTTCGAGAGCCCAGGCAAGAACGAGGGCGATGGGGAAGCCGAGGATCGTGAGCAAGACGACGAGCCGAAAGACCCAGGGCGGTAGTGCCAGCCCCGGGACCAGCTGCTCGGCAGCCCCCCAGATCACGAAGGCGACAACGGCGTAGACGATCGCCACTCGGAAGACCCGGCGGCGCCTCAGTTCACTCAGAAAGGCGCGCAGACTGGATGCAGGATCGATCATACTCTATTGGTAGTCCTCCGACCTTGCGGCTAGCTAGCAGCCACGCCTTCAACGATACTCCACGGCGAGTCGGTAGGTACGACCTTTGTGAGCCGCAGCTCCGCCGCTTCATACAGCGCTTCATACTCCTGTTTCGTGCGCTCCCGACCCCCGTCAGTCATGACGAATATCTCAATGTCGGCGAGCTTGCTGAGGTGGGCCTCGTTGGGGCCTGGGATCACACATTCTACCACCAAGACTCGGCCGTCCTCCTTCATCGCCCGGCGGCAATTGCGTAGCACCCTTACCCCACAGTCGTCGTCGAAATTCTGCATGACGTTCGCCATGATATAGGCGTCAACATCGTCGGGTACTCCCTCTAGCATGTCTATTGCAACACAGCTGCAGCGATCGGACAGACCCGCGGCGTCTATGTTCTTCCTCGCGCCTTCCACGACATGAGGCAAGTCAGCCACTACACCGGTCATATGGGGATTGGAGGTCAGGATCGAAGTCATCAGGCCGCCGTTCCCCCCACCCAGATCGACGATGGTGTCGACGCCCGAGAAATCGTAGGCCTCGGCTACCGCCTTGAACTTCTGCGCCGAGATGGAGCGCATAGCATCATCGAAGATTGCCGACGCTTCCGGATGCTCGGCGAAGTACTCCCATCCATCCTTGCCATACACGTGCACAAAAGCAGACTCGCCCGTCTTGACCGCATGCAGAATCTGGCCCCACGGTTGCCACGTGAAGTCCTCACCCCGCATGATCGTCCAGCCTCGCGCCGACAAGGGCGCATCGCTGCGCAGAGGCTCGGCCATGGGGTTGAGCGCGAACCGCCGCTCCTCGTCTTCCGTGAAGATGCCGAACCCCGCCAGCGCCCTGAGGATCCGATAGAGCGAGCGGGCATGGACCTGTGTGGCGGCGGCCAGCTCGTCGGAACTGCTGGGCCCGTCCTTCAGCAGATCGGCGATCCCCAGCTTGGCGGCTACATATAAGCACTGCGCGAGCATCGGGGAGTTGATGATCTGTAGCAACGCTTCTCGGGGATCCGTTTCAGCGGAGCGATGCGATGCTGTGGCTTCAGACATGGTGGTTATCCTCCTTATTGCAGCCCCATCTTCTCCACCAAAACATCGAAGCGCGGGTCATCGCGCAGGGGATCACTGCCTCTGAAGTACTTGAGACAGACGAGGAGCGGGTCACGCTCATTGTAGGCTCGGTCGAACCACTCGAACGCCTCGTCTTTTCTGCCCAGCGCCGCGCTGATTAGCCCCAACCAGCTCGGCTGCACGTACTCGCGGCGCGATCGCGCCAGCAGTTCGTCGTAGATGGCCTCGGCTTCCGCCGTCTTGCCGGAAGCCGCATAGGCCAGCGCCAGGTCGCCGAGGTTCCAGGTGTGGGGGCCGGCCAGGTCGATCGCGGTTTGCACAGCTGCGATCGCTTCTGGGTACATGGACTTCAGTCGATAGGTTTCCGCTAGCATGTGGTATGCATGCCAGTGGGACGGATCAAGTTCGACCGCCTTGTGCAGCTGGGCGATCGCCTCGTCGTAGCGACCCACCCTGCAAAGGTGTCGGCCCAGCCAGGTGTGTGCGACTACGGAAGTTGGCTCGAGCTTCACGCCTCGGCGGGCTTCGGCAACGGCCTCGTCGAAACGCCCTTGCACCCAGAGCAGGTAATCGGAATAGCGGAGGTGCGCGTCAACAGACGACGGAGCGAGCTCGATCGCGCGGCGGAGGTGTCTCTCCGCGCCGGCCCAGTCGTAGTCGGAGAACATCAGTATCCAGCCTAACGCACAGTGCGTCTCGGCCAGCGTCTCATCGAGCTCGAGCGCCCGCAGCGCCGCTTCTTTCGCCTTCGTCAGCGCCTGCTTAGGAGGGAGGATGCCCGTATTGCCAAGGAAGTTGTAAGCGACGGCGATGCCGGCGTGGGCGAGGGCGTAGCCAGGATCGAGGGCCAGGGCTTGCTCGAAATAGTCGATTCCCTTGCGGGGCCCCTCTCCATCCACCTCAAGGACTCTATTAACGAAGAAGCGCCCTTTGAGGTACAGATCGTAGGCTTCGAGGCTCTTCGTCGGTGGCTCGACCAGCCGTTCGCCGGCTTCTCCGGTGAGCGTCACCTGCAGTCTGCCCGCAATCGCCCGTGCGATGTCGTCCTGAATGGCGAAGACGTCCTCCATCTCCCGGTCATAGCGCTCCGACCACAGATGGTAGCCATCGGCGACGTTCACGAGCTGGGCGGTGATCCGGAGTCTGTTTCCCGCCCTCCGCACGCTCCCCTCGAGAACCGTCGCCACCTTGAGCTTGGCTCCGATCTCACCGACGTCCAGCGCTTTCCCTTTGAACGCGAAGCACGAAGTACGCGCGGCGACGCGCAGATCCTCGAGCTGGGTCAGCGCGTTGATGATCTCCTCCGTCATCCCGTCGCTGAAGTACTCGGTCTCGGGATCGTCGCTCATGTTGGCGAACGGCAGTACGGCAATCGATTTACTCTGAACATCTTGCGCGACGGCAGGCGGTGGGCTCGTTGACGCCTCAGCCGTTTCGGCTCGGGCCAGCTCCGTGCGCCGCACACCCTCGGGCGTGATCTCGAACGCCCAGGCCAGGACGAGCGCTATCGGGAAGCCAATCAGCGCCATCACGACTACGAACGTCAGCGTCCAGTCCGGGAGATGTAAAGAGGGGAAGGCGATTTCTGCGGCTTGCCAGATCACGAAGGCGACGACGGCATAGACCACCGCGACGCGATAGACCTTCCGTCGCTTCAGTTCGGCGAGAAAGCTGCCCAGCTTCGAGGCTGGCCCGCTCACGGGGGTGCTCCTCGCTGTCTCCAGCAGGATTAGGCTAAACAGTGCTCGAAGAACCCCGCCCCGCCACAAAGATGCCCCTCCGGCTGCTAGGGCGGCAAGGCGACGTTGTCGGGCCGGGTCCTGCCGGGTAGGTTTGGCGTTCTATGAGCAGCGGCCAGATCTACGCAGGCACGTCCGGCTACTCCTATCCCGAGTGGAAGGGCTCGTTCTACCCGGAGAAGCTGCCCCAGAAGGGGTTCCTCGAGTTCTACGCCGGGAAGTTCTCCACCGTCGAGATCAACAACACGTTCTACCGCTTCCCGAAGGCGAGCCTGCTGGAAGGGTGGCGCGACGGGACGCCCGAGGGTTTCACCTTCGCGGTCAAGGCGAACCAGGGGATCACCCACAAGGGCCGGCTGCAGGACGTCGAGGAGCTGACCCGCGACTTCGTCGAGCGCTGCCGGCTGTTACAAGACAAGCTCGGCCCCATCCTCTTCCAGCTACCGCCCAATTTCAAGCGAGACGACGAGCGGCTGGTCAACTTCCTCGACCACCTCGACCCGCGGCTGAGCTACGCCTTTGAGTTCCGGCACGAGAGCTGGTTCGACGACGCGGTGTTCAAGCTGCTCGCCGACTCGGGGGTGGCGCTCTGCGTCTCCGAGGGCGATAGGCTCGACACGCCGCGGATCGCCACCGGCCGCTTCGTCTACGCCCGCCTGCGCAAGGACGACTACAGCGACGAGGAGCTGGCGGACTGGCACGGCTGGATGGCCGAGCAGGCCGGGACGGGCCGCGACGTCTTCGCCTACCTCAAGCACGACGAACAGGGGGTCTCGCCGGAATACGCCCTGCGATTGCTCGCCGGGACCTAGCCGCTCTCTGAAAACCGCTCCGTGACTCCTAGAGCGAGGGGGTGCTGGCGCCCGGGTCAGGAGGCGCCGGGGGGCCTACGAGCGTAACTCGCGAGCGGGCATGATGGTGCCTCAGCGATACCTGGGTGCCCGCGAGCGGTGGAGCGAGAGGGCCCCCAAGCCGACCCGCGAGCCCGGAGCTAGAGGTCCGCCGCCTCCGTGCCACCGGCCAGCGGGAGCGAGCCTTCCCCGCTTGCCGGAGGGCCCGACGCGTCCCATGTTTAGGCGCCTTTCACAGCGGGGACCCAGCCGGAACAGGATGACGGGAGCATGCGGCCAGTGGCTGCGCGGCCGCCCGACATCAGGGAGGGAAAAGGACATGGCCGGCATCTATCGTTCGCTCTACTACGCCGACGTCACGGTGGGCAGCGGTGGCAGGCTGACCATCCCCCAGGAGATCCGCGAGGACCTGGGGCTCGAGGACGGCAACACGTTGACCCTCCGGGTCGAGGAGAGCCCGGACGGCCAGCGTCAGATGGTCATCTGGAAGTCCGCCCAGCAGACCGAAGAGTAGGTCCCCCGCAGCGCCCCTGACCGGGCCGGCCCCGCGGACCCGCCGTGGTCCGTCTCGCGCGGCGGCCCGAACCGCATCAGCTCACCGGTGTCGAGCTCGCCACCCCGTGGATGTAGTCCTTCAACATCCGATTCTCGAACTTCGCCTTCCGCAGGCTGGCCCTCACCACGTCACCGATCGAGATTATCCCCACCAGCCCACTCTCATCCATAACCGGCAGGTGACGGATCCGGTTCTTCGTCATGACACCCATCACGTAGGCGAGATCATCCTCTGGGACGCCGATGATCACGTCTCGCGTCATCACATCGGCCACCAGCCTGTCTTTTACCTCCTCGCAGCGCTCCACTACCTCCCGTAGAATGTCGCGTTCCGTGATGATCCCTACGACAACACCGTTCTCCGCAGTTACCACCAAACCGCCGATGTTGTGCTTGTTCAGCCGCATGATCGCGTCATGGAGCGTCGCCGAGCCGCCGACCGTCACGACGTCGGTTCCCTTATCGCGCAGGATGTCCTTGATTCGCATGGTTGGGGCTCCTTTCCGGCAGGTGCCGCCAGGGCAGCAGACACCACGCACGAGGATATTCAGGCCCTGGCCGGCGATCTCGCGAGGTGCACTGGCCTGCAGAACGATTCTTATTATCGCAACCAGCCGGCTCGGGCGCCAGGGTTTCTTGAAAGCGTTACGTAGCTTACTGGAGATGGCGGGAGCGTCGGAACTCGCTGGGACCGACGGCGCTTCTTGAGAACATAGACTCCACGACTAATTGACCAATTGAATAACAGAGCCTTCGAATTGAGAAGCGTAAGTACCCAGCGCACTCTTCATTCGAAGGCTCAGTTAGTCTAGTAGTCAATTAGTCATGGATTCCCGATTCCCACCTACAACGCCTTCACGTAGATATTCCTGAAGTACACGGGGCTCCGATCGTCATGATTCTGCAGCCCGATGTAGCCCTTGGCGGCGAAGTCCTCGACCTTTCCGCGCGGTTCGGCATCCCAGTCGACGATCTTCACGCCGTTGAGCTCGACCTCTATGTGCGAGCCGACGAAGCTGATCTTGAAGTGGTTCCACTCGCCGGGTGGGTTGGAGGCGAGGGCGCTGGGCGCTTCGGCGTCGTAGACGGCGCCGGTGTGGTGGATGCCTTCGCCAGCGTCGTTGATCTGGATCTCGAAGCTGTGGTAGATGTAGTCGTCGCTCGTCGGGACACCCGGCACCCGCACGAAGACGCCCGAGTTCGTTGTCACATCGGAGCACTTGAAGTCGAGCTCGAGGACGAAGTCGCCGTACTCTTGGACTGCGTACCAAAAGAGCCCCATGCCGCCGTGCGACATCAATACTCCGGTCTCAGGATCGAGCTCGAAGTAGCCGGGCCCATAGTGGTTCCAGCCGTGCTTCGTGTACCTGCCATTGTGCTCCTTGAGGATCTGCTCGTAGCCCGGCCCCATGCTGCTCTCCTGCTCACTCGTGAAGCTCTCATATCCCGCGTAAAGCGCCAGCGGCGCCAACACGATCATCAGAACTACCAGCGCGCGCCTCATATTGTCTCCCATTCAACGTACGATGTTCAACGTTCACTTGGAACGAGCCGGATTCCATTCTCCTTTCGCCACCGCCGGCACGAAGTCCTCCAGCCCCGGCGGCGGGAAGGGGATCGTCTTCTCCTGCTCGGCGCTCATGTACGCCGTCATCAGAAGCTCCGCCACGTTGACCCCGTCGCTGAAGTTTTCGGCGGGCCGCTGGCCGCTGAGGAACGACCGCACCATGTGCCGGTTCTCGCCGGTGTAGCCGTACTCGCTCTCCTCGTCGCTCACCACGGGCATGAGTCCCATCTCGGCGTTCTGCTTCTCCACCAGGTCCTCGCCGACCTCGCCCTGTACCATGCGGGAGAAGAAGATCTTCGGGCCAGCGTCGAGCGAGTTGACCGACAGCGAGTACTCGGGGCCGAGCAGCTCCATGGTCAAGCGCAGCCCCGCCCCCACGAAGCACCATGAGGTGGTGACCTCGACGATCCGCTCGTTCCCGTCCTCTCCCCGGTACTCCACCAGGGCCCGGGCGAAGTCCTCGGCGGGCCGCGTCAGGTAGTCGGTGGCGCCGTCGCTGTTCTCCGACAGAATCTTCGCGTAGCCCGGCTGCTGCCATTTCAGGCAGGACGTGTGCGCCGAGACCTTGACCGGCGCCAGCACGTCGCGCGGGGCACCCGGCGGCGTGAGCAGGAAGCGGGCGACCTCCACCGAGTGGCACATCATGTCGTTCAGTACGCCGCCACCCTGCAGCGAACCGTCCCAAAACCAGGGCATATGCGGGCCGCTGTGCTCTTCCGCGGCCCGGGCCAGATAGGGCGGTCCGGTCAGCGCCGCGCCGCGGGTCCAGAGGATCTCTTTGCCCCTGACCACGGCCGGTGAGAAGAGCTGGTTCTCCAGGTAGCCGTCCAGCAGTCCAACTTTCTGGACCAGTTCGAGCATCCTGCGGGCCTCGGCGGCGTTCCTGCCGAGCGGCTTCTCGCAGGCCACGCCCACCAGCTCGCCTTTTCCCGATTCGACGGCGTCGACGATCTCTTCCATGATCTCGACGCGCGTGAAGTTGGGCGCACAGATCCAGAGGGCGTCGATTCCCGGGTCGGCGACCATCTCGGTCACCGACTTGAACACCTTCGCATCGCCGACGCCGAGTCTCTTTGCCAGCGCCGCCGCTTCCTCGGGCGTCCCGTCGGGGCGGCCGGTCACGCCGAGGATATCGGAATCGCGCACGCCGACCCATGAGCGGATGTGGAACTTGCCGACGAACCCGCCACCGATCAGTCCGACACCGAGTCTCTTACCAGCCATTCTACTCTCGCTCTTTCGTTCTGTTTTCGTGCCGCCTGTAGCTACGCCTGCGCCGTCGCTTCGGCCGGCGCCCCGCCGCCTTCCTCGCGGAAGAAGAGGAGGAAGGCCACGGCACACAGGATCGTCAACACGCAGGGCACCAGGAACACGTTCGTCCAATTGGTGCCGGCCTCGGTAGTGAAGACGTCCTTTATCCAGCCCGCGAACAGGCTGCCGAGGAAGCGCCCGAACCCGAGCGCCACGATGGCGATAAGGCTCTGCGCCGAGGCTCGGATATCGGGCGGCGCCACCTTATCCACGTAGATGAAGGCCGCGACGAAGAAGAACACGTAACAGAAGCCGTGCAGCGCCAGCGATGCGATCACCAGCCACGCCGGCGTGCCGATGGCGAAGATGATGTAGCGGATCGGCCAGGCGATCACGCCGATCGCCAACGTTCTCCGCATCCCGTATTTCTTGAGGAAGTACGAGAGCAGGAAGGCCATGACGAAGATCTCGGCGACCTGAGCGATCGTCATCACCAGCGGCGTGTTGGCCGACGCCACACCGATCTGGTCCGACTCGAGGAACGGGGCCGTCAGGATGTAATAGAACTCGAGCTCGGTGGCCACGACGAAGGTGATCCCGACGAAGACCGCAAAATCCTTGGCTTTCAACATCTTCATCGACTCGAGGAACGCCCACGGCTTCACGCCTTCCTTCTGGGGTGGCGTGTGTGGCAACGTCAGCGACTGCAGCGCCATGATGATCGAGAACAGTCCGGCTAGGAACAGCATGTCGCCCTGCAGGGTGGGAATCGCATCACCGCCGGCCACTTGGCGCCAGCCGGTGAGCAGCCAGCCCGCCGCTATCCAGCCCAGTGTCCCTCCGACGCGTATCGGCCCGAACTCCTCCTCCGAGTCCTTCAGGTTGATCATCGCGATCGAGTTCGTCAGGGCGAGCGTCGGCGCGTAGATCAGGCAGTAGACGAGCATCAGGACCGTCATCACCGTGTAGTCGGTCGTGCGCGACACGACCAGCAGCAGGAGGCCGCCTGTAAACGCCAGGAACGCGATCACCTTCTCGGATGAGAAGTATCGATCGGCGACCTGGCCACCGATGAACGGCGAGACGATCGTCGCCAGTGGTAGGAGTGCGTAGATGACGCCTGCCTGGAAACCGCTGAACCCGAGATCGTTGATCAAGTACACCGAGAGCACCGGGGCCCAGGCACCCCAGATAGCGTACTGGAGGAACATCATTATGCCCAAGCGAAGTTTGGCGCTCACCGTTGGCTCCTTTGTGCCGTGACAGATCGCTGCTTATGCGCGCGGTGGTCGGTAATCAGTGATCTGTGATCAGCAGTAGAAACCGGTAGCCAGTAGCCAGCAATCAGCAACTAACGAACGACGAGTCTCGAGCTTCGACCGGACGCTAGCACTAATCACTGACTACTGACTACCGGCCACCGACTACCGGCCACCGATCAGACAATCCTCCTGCGGACCGGATCCCACTCCACCTTGCGGCCCAGCTGGTAGGCGCGGGTCGCCATATGACAGGTCATCGCTTCCTCGAACCCGCGCTCGATGTTGCAGCTGGTGTCGCCGCCGTTGCGGATGACATCCAGCCATTCTTTGATGTGCAGGTGATAGGCGCTCACGCGCTTGCCGCCGCGGTACGTGTAGAGCAGCCCCCGGCTGGCGAAGTACTCCTCGGTCGCCGACGTCACCGCATCGATACCCTTGAAGCCCGGCCGGTAGGTAAACAGCGGCAGCGAAGGGTCGATGACCTTGTCTTCGATCTTCTGCTCGAAGCGCGTCGACTCGCGCTCGGCCCTCACCGTCAACCCGCTGCCCACCTCCATTGTGGCGTCGTGGCCCATGAACATTTTGCCGCGCCTCTTACCGTTCGCCAGCGTGGCGCTGTACATGAAGGTCAGATCGCGGTCCGGATACTCGAACACGGCCTGGAAGATGTCCGGTACGTCGCGGCCGTCCTTATAGAAGTAGACACCGCCCGACGCCACCGCGGAGGCCGGGATCCCCACATCGAGAATCTGGTTCACCGCGTCGTACTCGTGGGACAGCAGGTCGCCCGACAGCCCGGTCCCGTAATCGAACCAGCAGCGCCAGCGGAAGAAGCGCTCCAGGCTGAACGGCACCTTGTTGGGTGCCGGCCCCTCGAACTGCTGCCAATCGATGTTCTCCGGGCTTCCCTCCTCGTGGATTTCGTACTGCCAGGCGCCGATCGGGCTGTTGCGATTGGTCGTCGTCTCGATAAGGCAGATGGGCCCCAGGATATCCTGCGCGATGATCTCCCGGGCCTTCATGTGGCTCTCGACCTGGCGGTTCTGGTGGCCCAACTGGAAGACGATCTCCGAATTCCTCACCGCATCGTACATGGCGTGGGTCTCATCCTCGGTCCGCGTCATGCACTTCTCGCAGTAGACATGCTTGCCCGCAGCGGCGGCATCGATCGTCATCTGTGAGTGCCAGTGGTCCGGCGTAGCGATGATCACTGCATCGACGTCGGGACTCTCGAGCATGTCGGTGTAGCGAAGGAACCGTGTCGCCTCCGGCATCACACGGCCATCGCCGGGACGCAGGTCGACCTTCGACGCCGCCAGCCCGCGTTCGGCCCGCACGTCGAAGACATCGCAAACCCCGGTGATCGAGATGTTCAGGTCTTCCTGGTCGATGTAGCTCTGGTACCAATCGTTACGCGGGTCTTCCTTCATCTCCTCCTGTCGATCGGCGATCCATTCGGGATGGGCGAAACCGGCGTTCCGAACCAGCGATTCACCTTCACCACCGAACCCGATGATCCCCACGCGCACGTGCTCGCTCGGGCTTCTCGAGATCGCCTCCGGGATATAGGCCGGCGCCCCTTCGCTCACCCCCAGCTCGGCGAGAATCTCCGATCTTCTGAAGTCATCGCCGGCCTTCTTCTTGAAGAAACTGTAGAAGAAGACACCGAAGATCGGGATCGACGCCAGCGCCTTGATGACGTCCCGACGTCCGATCCCCTTCCCCGTCGTCTCCGTCGCCTCGGGCTCCTGCCCCGCTTGACCGGCGACGTCGTTCACGTCTCCGTCGCTCATCATACTCCCTCCGCAGCAGTCAGCACCTCGCGGGACTCGCCCCCGGCGATGCGCTTCCAGAAGATCAGTCTATCCAACCCAAAGATCGCACTGGTCGGGAACACCAGCAGCACGAACATCGCCGCCAGCTCGATCAGCACCTTGTTGACGATCAGGTACGCCCCCTCGGCGGGCATCGCATAGACGTACCCGACGAACGGGGGAGCCGCGATATAGTAGAGGAAGAGCAGAACCATCCCGGCGATCGTCGCAGCCCGGGCCAAGCACCCGAGCATTAAACCCGCCCCAATCGCAACGAGTCCCCAACTATTCAGAAAGTCAACGACGCTCAGCGTACCGGGACTGGCCGCCAGCGAGACGAAAAGATCTGAGAACCACCACTTCGATTCCGACAGATAACCGGCCGACGTCCAGTACGGGTTGAGCAACTTGGCGAGGCCTTCGTAGAAGAAGTGCCAGCCGATGAGCATCCTCAGGGCTACCAGGGCGGTCAATTGGACGTTGCTGTAACCCGGTGCGCGAGCGGCCTCGGCCGCGGATCCGCCTTGCGTCATGACCATGCCTCGTCTCCGCTTAGATGACGTGCGCTCCTCCAGCCGCTTGACCGGCGCTGGCACCCATCCTTGTCGATGATCAGGCACTCGCAGCGCGGCAGGGACTCCACGAACCCCACCGCCTCGTGCGGTTCCATCACGAAGACGCTGGTCGCCAGCGCGTCGGCCGCCATGGTCGTCGGCGCGATGATCGACACGCTCGTATTCAGGTCGGGTGACCGCCCCGTTCTCGAGCTGACCAGGTGGTGGAAGAGTCGCTCTCGATCGAAGTAGATCTCGTAGCTACCCGATGTCGCCACGCACGCATCGCGCAGGTGGACGACGTCGGGAAAGTCTCCGCTCTTCGCCGGATCCTGGACCGCCACCGTCCACGGCTGCCTCTTCTCCTTCCTGCCAGCCGCCCGGATGTCACCGCCTGCATTGATCAGATAATCCGTCACGCGATGCTTCGAGAGCACAGCTGCCATCCGGTCGACGATGTAGCCCTTGGCGATGCCGTCCAGGGTGATTCCCATCCCCGCCTTCTTGAAACCGATCGTCCGGCCCGTCATCTCGATATCCCGTGAGCCGACCAGTTCCAGCGCTGCGGCCAGCTCGCGCCGGCCCGGCTCGCCGGCCGTCGCCCCACTCGGGTCTTTCTGGAAGAGATCGAGCAGCGGTTTCACCGAGATGTCGAAGGCACCGGCGCAGATCTCGTGGTAGTGCAGCGAGCGCTCGATGACCGTCGAGACCTCGGGCGCTGCGTCCCGCAGCCGGCCCTGCTGGTTGAGGTAGGTAACAGCGGAGGCTCCGTCGAAGCGGTTGAGAAGCTTGACCAGCCGGTCCATCTCCTGGAAGGCGCTCCCGATCGCCTGCTCCGCCCGCTCGCGGGAGCGTGCCAGGGCCGAGATGGAAACATATGTACCCATGGCCGGCCGGCCCCCCGTGACCTTGTGGGTCCGGCGGTCGACGCGGACCGCGTCGCTGGCTACGCCGTAATCCTCGACGCGCTCCAGGCCCAACTCGGCAAGGGCAGACAGCTTCCGGGCGATGCGGGCGGTCTCATCCATGGAGCTTGGATTTCGGGCTTTTTCGATGACGAGTGGGAAATATAGGGCACGTTGAGTGGGGTTGGCTAGCGGGGGGTAGGGCCCGGGTTCCGAGGGGCGGAGAGGTCCGGTGTGCGGTGTGCGGTGCGTCGGTATCGGGTATCGGCTACGCGTCTACCGACGTACCAGGGTACCGACGTACCTGTCCCGGTTTACTGAAAGTCGCCTGCAAGAACGTCGCGTACCCTCTCGAGTAGCGCTTTCGTCGCGCGGACACCCTCGGGCTCACTCAGCGAGCTGCCCTCGTACTCGATGCCGACGTAGCCCCGGTACCCGGAGTCGAGCACGATCCGCATCATCCGCAGGAAGTCGGTGTGAATCTCGTTCCCCTGGTCGTCGAAGTCGTGGGACTTGGCGCTCACCGCCTTGGCGAACGGCATAAGTTCGGCAACGCCCTGGTAGCGATCGTACCAAGTGCCCTCCTCGATGCGGAAGTTGCCGAAATCGGGCAACGTACCACACCAGGGATGGTCGACCGCTCGCATGACACTCGAAAGCCATGCACCGTCTGACGAAATTCCGCCGTGGTTTTCGACGATCACGTTAATCTCACGCTGTGCTGCGAACTCGGTCAGTCGCCGCAGGCCGTCCACAGCGAGCTCGCGCTGCACGTCGGGTGTGCCCTCCGACCTCGCGTTAACGCGAATCGAGTGACAGCCGAGGTAATTCGCCGCTTCGACCCACCTATAGTGATTCTCGACCGCAGTCGTCCGCGCCGCGTCATCTGGATCACCCAGGTCACCTTCGCCGTCGCACATTATGAGCAGGCTCGTGACCCCGTGATCGCCGCACCGCGTCTTCAGCTCACTCAGGTAGGCCGAATCCTCCGCCTTGTCCTTGAAGAACGAGTTGACGTACTCGACGGCGTCGAGCCCGTAGTCCTCCCGAGTCACCACGGGGAAATCGAGGTTGTCGAGCTCGCCGTCGTAGAGGGCGCGATGGAGCGACCACTCCGCCAGAGAGATCTTGAAGAGCGGGTCTTCCGCCCGCGGATTCGAAGAGCAGCCGAGCAGCGAAAACGGGCTCGTGAGCAGGACGGCGGGTACAGATACCCCAACGCCTGCGCAGAACCTGCGGCGATCCATCATCTCGGCGTCCGGTAGTACGGGTCCCTTCCCATGGTGTGATCGGTCACGTCGATCACCTCGGCTACCTCGGGAATCAGCTCCTTTATCAATCGCTCGATTCCCTGCTTCAGCGTGACCGTGGCCATACCGCAGCCCTGGCAGCCACCGGCGAGCTGTACGAAGACCACGTTGTCGCGTACGTCGACCAGGGTAACACGCCCACCGTGTGATGCTACCGCCGGGTTGATCTGGGCGTCGATCACCTGCGCCACGCGCTGGGCCAGCTCTCCCGTCGGCGGCTCGGACCCGATCGGCTTGACGTTCGGGTTCTCGACGTTGAAGCCGCCGCCGTGCATGCCTTCCACCCAATCCACCGTCGCGCCCTCGATGCTATCGGCACTCCCCTCGTCGATGAAGACCTTGAAGCCGCCTGCGTCGACGACCGTGTCGCCGGCCTGCTCGTCCCATTCGTCGACCAGCGCCAGCTCGTAGTTGGGCGCCAGCGGGCTGTCCGCATGTACGGTGACCCGCAAGGCGACCGGGTTCTCCTCCTGCTCGATGAAGGCGAGAATTCGCTCTCGTGCCTTGTCCGTAAAGGTGATCATTGCTGCTCCTCGGGTTCTTCCCCGGGGCCAGCCACGGGGCCTGGCCTGATCAGCGGGGCGGTCAGTAATATCAACCCTAATATAGCAGGCTCCTCGGACGACGCAGCCGGCCGGGGACGCCGGGATAGCAGCACAGCGGAGGGTCAAGGATGGCCTCTCAAACGATGATCCGGGTAGAGAAGGGCGACATCACCGAGTTTCAAGGCGATGCCATCGTCAACGCGGCGAACAACCACCTGATCCTGGGCGCAGGTGTCGCCGGTGCCATCGCCCGCAAGGGCGGCCCCAGCATCCAGCAGGAGTGCGACGAGCACGGCCCGATCCGCGTCGGCGAGGCAGCGATCACCGGAGCCGGTGACCTGGCGGCCCGCTACGTGATCCATGCGGCGGCGATGGGCGACGAACCGGCCAGCCGCACATCGATCGAAGGCTCCACCCGCCACTCCTTGCAGCTGGCGGCCCAAGCGGGCATAAAGACCATCGCCTTCCCGATCCTCGCCTCCGGAGTCGCCGGGTTTCCCCTGGACGAGGCTGCAAAGATCATGATCGCCGCTATCCGGGGCTATCTAGCCGAAGCTGAGACCGAGATCGAAGAGGTGGTCCTCTACGGTTACTCGGAAGCGGACGCCGGTACGGTGCGCTATGCGCTCGAGCGGGGGTAGGGCTCCCTTGCCAGCACCGCACTCGAGACGCTATCCGTAGTATCCCGCCCTACCCGAGGGAGGACGCGATGCCGCCGACTGTCTGGACTCCGGAGCGCTTCGAGCAGGTCGCCGACTACTGGGCCGACCGGCTGGTCCTGGAATCGGCGGCGCTCGACATCTACGGTCAGCTAGCCGACGGGCCGCTCGGCGCCCTCGAGGTCGCCGACCGACTGCGACTGGAACCCGGAGCCACGCAGCTCTTCATGGACGCCCTCGTCGCCCTCGAGCTTCTAGCCAAGGACGGCCGCAAGTATTCCAACAGCGAGGCGGCGGACCGCTACCTGGTACGCGGCTCGCCCGACTACATAGGTCACCGCCTGGTCACCGCCCAGTTCAACTGGGAGCTGTGGGGCCGGTTGCCCACGGCGTTGCGAACGGGAAAGCGCCAGCGCGACAAGCTCATCCTTCTCGAAGAGCCCGAAGCGGCGCGCCACCTGCTCATGGCACTCCACGGGAGCGCCCGGTCACGGGCGACCGACGTGCTGCAGCGCGGACTCGTCGATTTGACGGACCGTCGGCTGATGCTCGACCTGGGCGGCGGCGCTGCCACGTACTCCGTCGCCTTCTGCCGCGCCAACAAGGACCTGCGCGTCACCCTGGTCGACACACCGATCGCCGCAGCGATCGCCCGGGACGTCGTCGCCTCTGCCGGCATGGAGGACCGCATCAGGGTCCTCGAATACGACGCCGACGAGCGCGAACTGCAAAGCGATTACGACTTTATCTGGATGTCCGACGTCATACACCGCCGCAGCTACAACGCGAACCGGGCGCTCTTCGAACGGCTGTTCAATAGGCTACAGCGGGGTGGCGAGATAGCGATCCAGGACATGATCATGGACGAGACGCGTACCGTCCCGGCGCGCGGCGCCGTCCACTCGCTGCACATGCTGTTGAGCAGCGGCGTCGGTCGCTGCTACACCTTCCAGGAAATCCACACCTGGCTGGCCGGCGCCGGGTTCAGTGACGTACAGTGGATCCGCCAGGAAGGAGAAGACGAAGACCTGACAATCGTTACGGCGGCCAAATGAGCAAGAGCACGGAGACTGACCGACTGCTCGAACTCCACCAGGCGCACGTCGCCGCATGGAACGAGTTCGACCTCGGAGCCCTCGGCAAGATCTACGATCGCGACTGCTACATCTTCGATTCGATTCCGCCCCCGGCCTTCCGAAATCTCAGAGAATTCCTCGAGCAGATGACCCCAGCCCTCCAGTCGTTCAACGCCTTCGAGCTGCGCACCTTCGATCAGGTCGTTCGCGCCGACGAGCGGCGTGACGACCGCATCGGCTGGATAGCTTCGCGCTACGAGATGAAAGGCCGCCGCGGCGAAGGCGTGCATCGGCGCACCGGACGCTGGACTGAGATCTACGAGAAACGCGACGGCGAGTGGAAGCTCGTCCACCTCCATTCGTCCGACGACCCGGGTGAGCGCTAGAGGTCAGAAGAGCGACAGCTGCGGGTTCAGCTCGTCCGGGTCGACGACCGGTTGGCCCAATCGCCGAAGCATCTGCCGGACGCTGGCCGGCGAATGGCCTTCATAGTGGTTGTTGAAGAAACCGTAAATCTCCCGCACCTGCCCGGAAAGCTCCCTCAGGACCTTCGACCAGCCGAGAATCTCCGCCGAGCGATCGATCCGCGACTGCGAGTAGTCGGAGAGCTGTGGCCGGTCGCCCAGCCAGCGGAAATAGGCGAGCTCCGCCGTCGGGCTGAGCGCCGCCTCCATCACCCGCTCCCGCTCGATCCAGGGGCCGTCCGACAGCGCGTGCGCCACGCCAACTTTGCGCAGAGACTCGTAAGTCCGCTCGTCCAACCACTGCCGATTCCGGAATTCGACGGCAAACCTGATTCCCGTCGGCAGCCGCTCCAGGAACGACTCCAGCGCCGGCCGATCCGCCGGCGTGAAGTCGGGCGGCAGCTGCACGAGGATGACACCCAGCTTCTCCTCCAGTAGCTCCGCCCGCTTACAGAAGGTCTTCAGCACTTCTTCACCACCGCGCAGCCGCAACTCGTGCGTGAGCTCGCCTGGTAGCTTCAAGGCGAAGCGGAACGACTCCGGCGTGCGTTCGTGCCAGCCCAGGAAGTGCGACGCCGGCGGCACGGCGTAGAACGAGCTGTCGATCTCGACCGCCGAAAAGGCCTTCGCGTAGAACGACAGGTACCGCGAGCTCGTCGTGCCCTCCGGGTAGAAGGGACCCGTCCAGTCGGGATACGACCAGCCCTGGGTTCCGATGTGGAATGACGCGCTCACCGACAGCTACTTCCGTTTCGGCTGCGACGGGCGCAGCTCGACGCGGCTGGGCAGCGCCCGGCCCTCGTGCGCCAGCATTTGGGTCACGGCCCGAGCGACATCGTCGGGTGCGAGCTTCCACGACTCGCCGCTCGGCTCGCTGTCGTTGAAGTGGGTGTCGACACTGCCCGGCATTATGCAGCTCACACGGATCCCGCGATCCCGCAGATCGAGCATCAGTGCCTCTGTAAAGCCCAGCAGACCGAACTTGGAAGTGTTGTAGGCCGTTCCGCCGGCGAAGGCGTAGCGGCCGGCCAAGCTGCCGATGGTGATGATCCAGCCACCGCCCCGCTTCTCGAGTTCCGGAACCGCCTCGTGGCAGCAGTTGTAGACGCCCGTCAGGTTCGTGTCGATCACCCGATGCCAGTCCTCGGGGTCGATCTCGTGCACCGGACCGAAGCCGCCGCCCACACCGGCGTTGGCTATGAGGATGTCGAGTCCCCCGAATTCCGCTACCGCCCCAGCGATGAGCCGCCTCACGTCCTCCAGCCGTCGCACATCGGCCGCGATGCCCAGCGCCCTACCGCCGCCGCCCGAGCTCAGCTCTTCCGCGGTTCGCATCGCTTCCGACTCGTCCCGCGAGCAGAGCGCGACATCCGCGCCCGCATCGTGTAGCGCCCTAGCGATGGCGCGTCCGATCCCTTTGCTGCCACCCGTTATGACGGCGACCTTCCCCACGAGATCTGTCATGATCCGATCCATCTCGAAGCCGAGCCCGTCCTCTCTAACGTGTCTAACGTGGTACCCCTCCCGGCAAATATACGTCGGTGGCACCCGTATCGTCTCGTGCCCATCCCGCTTGATCGAGCCAACCGCCCGGTCCTAGATTGCCAGCCAGGACTGTGGCGCCCAGCCGCGGCGCCACTCGCCTCATCCCACGACAGGGAGGCTCGTCCAGTGCCGACCGAAGGGGAAGGCTTCGACCGCCTGCTCCGCTGGTTCCGCCAGCGCCGGCTGCTCCAGGTGTTGGCGATCTACCTCGGCGCTTCCTGGCTGATTCTCGAGATCACCGACGTATTCATCGACAAGCTGGCGCTGCCGGCCTGGTTCTTCCCGGCCGCCATCGTCCTGCTGCTCATCGGGTTCACGGTCGTCGTCGGCACGGCGATCATCGAGGGCGCAACGGTCGTCGCTCCCGCGGTGGAGCCGGAAGCGCGGGCATCCAAGGCGCCGACCGAAGTGGGCCCACGATCGATGTGGTCGCGGGCGCTGCTCGGCGCCGCCGCCGTCGCCGTAGTGCTGGTGATCGCCGGCTCGATCCTCACGTTGCTCGACCGAGACGAGTCGCCGCCGGTGGTCGAATCATCGCTCAAGTCGCTGGCCGTGCTGCCGTTCCGTACGAGCGGACCCGAACTCGAACTGTGGCGCGAGGGCCTGATGACCGTCCTCAGCACCAACCTCGATGACGTCGCGGATCTCCACGCCGTTGATACGCGTACCGTCCTCAGTCGCTGGCGGGCTCGTATCGGGGACAGGGAGGCGACGGAAGCAGAATCGATCGCAGTCGCCCGAAGCCTCGGCGCCCGCTGGGCGATCAGCGGCCAGGTCGTCCAGTTGGGCGGGCAGGTCCGCATCGATGCGTCGCTCCACTCGGCGACGAGCGGCGAAACGTTGGGCTCTGCCAGCCTCGCCGCATCCCCCGACAGCATCCTCGCCCTAGTAGACCAACTCAGCATCCAACTCTTGCGCGAACTCGGCGAGGAGGAGGGACTGCGCGCCTCGAGCCGGGCGCTGTCGACCCATCCGCTCGACGCGGCGCAAGCGTACCTGGAAGGCGAGCAGGCATTGCGGCGCGTGCAAACCGACCGGGCGATAGAAGCCTTCCAGCGTGCTCTGGACGCCGACTCGACGTTCGCGCTCGCAGCTCACGGCCTCTCGCACGCGTACGGCTGGGAACACCACATCGGTCACCCAGCAGCCGTGGCCGCGCAGGCACGCGCGGTCCGCATGGCCGACGCTCTGCCGCAGAGGGAGCGAGCCTTGGTGGAGACAAGCTACCTACTGGACCGGCAGCTAACGGAGGCGATCGAACAGGCGCGGGAGCTGACCGAGAGTTATCCCGACGACCCGGAAGCCTGGTATTTGTTGGGCGACGCCTACTATCACGTCGGTTACCGGGCCGGCATCTCGACGCGCGACGCGCTGGCACAGTTCGACCGTGCAATCGCCCTCGACTCGTCGTACCTACCGGCGGTCCTGCATCCGCTGGAGTACTCGCTCGACCTAGACGAACTGGAACGCTTCGACCACTACGCCCGCCTCCATCTCTCCTACGACTCGACCAGCCGTCACGCACTGGCGCTCCGCATCACCCGGGACCTCGTGCGCGGCTCCCCAGAGGACTCCCTGGCTGCGCTCGACGCGCTGACGGATCAGGACTGGGAAGTGCTGCGGCGTGCCGTGACCATGCTACGGGGTGGGCCGAGACTGGCCTCGTTGGCCGCGCGGGTAGCGACTGAGATGGCGGCCCCGCGCTACCCCGTCGCCGACCGCCTCAGCGGCTTCATCAACCACTTGGGTGACATCGAGTTGTGGCGCGGGCGCGTGGCCGCCGCGGAGCAGGCCTACGAAGCGGCCGAGCAGCTCAGGCCTGGCAACCAGAACTCCTACACGACCTGGCTGATGTGGCACGTCCTCGGATACGGCGGTGAGGAGCGGGCCGTGCGATCGGCGGAGCGGCTGAGAAGCCAGGACTTCCCCATACGCCGGTACCCGCCCTTCCACTCGCTCGCCGGGTGGCATTACCTGCTGAGTGGCAACGCCGACGGTTTCGCCGCCGAGCTGGACAGCTGCGCCTTCCTGGCTGACAGCCTGCGCGGGGCAGGCGATTCGCTGCAGGCCCGGCAGGCCGAGAGCGCAGGCCACGCGCTCCAGGGCACACTGGCCGCCCAACGCGGCGAGCATCAGCAGGCCGCAGCGGCTTTCCGGCAGGCGCTTGCAAATTTGGACGGCGGCGGCATCGCGACGCCGCACGCATTCTACCGCTTCGCCCTCGCCGAAAGCTTGCTTGAGAGCGGTGACGATGAAGAGGCGCTGCGCCTTCTAGACACTTTTGAGGGCAATTGGGCCTTCGACGGGCGCGCCGCTTTCGCCCGCGCCCAGCTGTACGAACAGCGTGGCGACCGGCAACAGGCGATGAGAGCCTACGCCCGGGTCGTGGAGTTGTGGAAGGACTGCGACGCCGTACTGCGGCCCATCTGGGAGGCCGCGCAACGCGGGCTGGAGCGCCTCACGTCAGAGACGAGCTAGCGGCCAAAGTCGGAACCCGCCGAGCCGTCCGGCACGCACTCGGCCGCCCACTCGACCTACCGGGAATCGACGCCACCCCCTATATTCGCTTGTCCGACAGCGCGAGATCCGCCGGCCCAACGACTCGGCCCGAGCGCTCCCGGTATTGAGAGACCGGGAGCTTGTTCGTTTTGGGGTCGGGCACCGAGCGGGCCGTCCGGCGGAACCCGCCACGCGTGCCATCACAGCTGAGGCACGCCTGCGATTAGCCCCAATTGGCCGGTCTGCACCGGCCGGAGGTTTCGTTAATGAGCCGAATCACTCGAACGTCGACCTTGCTGCTCTCAGCCGGCGTCCTGCTGGCGGGAAGCGCCTGCCAGCCGGAGGAAGGCCGCCAGCAAGATATGTCGATGGCCATGGCGGCGCCGAACGTGGTGACCATCGTGGCCACCGACTTCGCCTACCAGGTCCCGGCCGAGATACCAGCCGGCCTTACGACCCTCGCCCTGGTCAACCAGGGCAGCGAACCGCACCACGCGCAGCTCATCAAGCTGGGCGAAGGTAAGGGCCTCGCCGACCTCCTGGAGGTGGGTGAGGGCGGGCCGCAGCCCAGCTGGGTGTCCTTTCTCGGTGGACCCAACGCCGCCGACCCCGGCGCTACGACCACGGCAACCTCGATCCTCGGACCGGGTCACTACGCCATCGTCTGCTGGATCCCCAGCCCCGACGGCGAGCTGCACATAGCCAAGGGGATGGCCGCCGAGTTCGATGTCACCGGATCGCTTCTCGAGAACACGGTGGAACCGACCGCCGATATCGTCATGACCCTAGTCGACTACGGGTTCCAGCTATCGCAGCCGCTCACCGCGGGCCCCCAAACGATTCGCGTCGAGAACGCGGGCGGGCAGGGCCATGAGGTGGTGGTCGTGAAGCTGATGCCGGGCAAGACGCCGGAAGATTTCGTCGCTTGGGTCGAGAAGATGGAAGGCCCACCACCGGGTAGCCTCAGGGGTGGCGTGGTCGACCTCGACCCCGGCACTCACGCCTTCTTTGACCTGGAAGTCGAGCCGGGCAACTACGCCCTGATCTGCTTCCTCCCCGACATGGCGGACGGCCAGCCGCACTTCGTCCACGGGATGATGAAGCTGGTGCGCGTCACCTGATTGAACGGAGCCTGGAACCGTTCCGGAGGGAGGTTGGACCCCGCCTCCCTCTCATCTATTCAAGCGCACCAGCCGACCGACGCCCCCCATCCAGCTCACGCAGGATTGGCCCGAGTACCGCCCAGACGTTATCCGCCACGATCGCCTGCCCCTCCGCCGTCGGATGATTGCCGTCCGGCTGGTTGAGCTCCGGGATCCCGGCCACGCCTTCCAGCAGGAACGGGATCAACGCAGTCCGGTTCGCTTCGGCCAGCTCCCGGAACACCGCCTCAAACTCACCGACGTACGCTTCGCCGAGGTTGGGCGCTGCCCGCATCCCGGCGATGACGATCCGCGCCTCCGGGTGCGCCGCCTTCGTGCGGTCGATGATCTCCTGCAGGTTGGCCCGCATCGCCGGGATGTCCTGGCCGCGCAGCATGTCGTTGGCGCCCAGCTCCAGCACAAGCACCGCCAGCGGCTGTCGCAGCAGCCAGTCGATCCGCCTTAGGCCCCCGGCCGATGTCTCGCCGCTCACCCCGGCGTTCACGACCCGGAAGGTGAGCCCGGCCGAGTCGATCTTCGCCTGGATGAGGGCCGGATACGCCTCGTCCGCTGACAGACCCATCCCGGCGCTCAGACTGGTGCCCAGAAACAGCACGGCAGGAGCAGACGTATCTGTAGCTGGAGCCTCGGCGGAGGGCTCGCCCCTGTCGGCCTGCCCCTCCTCACGACCACAGGCGAAGGCCAGTGCGGCGAGGGCGCAGACGAGTATCTTTCGTTCCATGATGATCATCGCTAAAGGACTCGAGCAGACCTATATGAGCGGCGGCCGGCCGCTCACGGTTCTAAAAGACATCGATCTGGAGATCGAGGCCGCCGGCGCCGTTGCCGTCGTCGGGCCCTCGGGCTCCGGGAAGACGACGCTGCTCGGCCTGCTGGCCGGGCTCGACCTGCCGTCGGCCGGCCACGTCGAGCTGGACGGCCAGAACCTGAGCGAGCTGTCCGAGGACGAGCGCGCCCTGGTTCGAGCCGAAAAGGTAGGCTTCGTCTTCCAGAGTTTCCAGTTGATCCCCACGCTCACCGCCCTGGAGAACGTGCTCGTGCCCATCGAGCTGCAGGACGCAGCGGCGGTGAACGGCGCGGATGCCGAGGCGCGGGCGGCAGAGCTGCTGGAGCGCGTGGGGCTGGGCGACCGCACCCACCACTACCCGGCCCAGCTGTCGGGGGGCGAGCAGCAGCGGGTCGGGCTGGCCCGGGCGTTCGCCAACCGGCCGAAAATCCTCATGGCCGACGAGCCGACGGGCAATCTGGACGCCGATACCGGGGGGCATGTCATCGACCTCATGGTGAAGCTGAACCGCGAGGAGGGCACGACCCTCGTCCTCGTCACCCACGACGTCGAGCTCGCCTCGAAGGCACACCGGATCGTTCGCCTGAGCGGCGGCCGTGTGGTGAGCGACGAACAGGTGGCGCCGCGATGAGCGCTCGCTTCACCCTGGCGATGGCGCGTCGCGAGAGCCGGTCCACGCGCCGGCGGCTGGTCCTCTACATCGTCGCCATAACCCTCGGCGTCGCAGCGCTCGTCGCCATCAACTCGTTCAGGGCGAACGTCACCTCGGCGGTGAGCGACCAGGCGCGCGACCTGATGGGCGCCGACCTACAGTTGGGCAGCCGCTGGGAGTTCTCCGAGGACATCGAGGCGCTGATCGATTCGTTAAAGCACGCGGGCGCCGAGGTGTCACGGGTCACTTACTTCACCTCGATGGCGCTGGCTCAGCGCTCCGGTTTCACCCGGCTGGTCGAGGTGATGTCGCCATCAGGCGGTTACCCCTTCTACGGCGAGCTAACGACCGAGCCGGCGGAACTCTGGCAGGCGTTCCGGACCTCGCGACAGGTGCTGGTCGACCCGGCGGCCCTCGTGCAGCTCGACGCCGCCGTCGGCGATACGCTGGCCATCGGCCGCGGCCGCTTCGTCATAGCCGGTACCGTCACCCGGCTGCCCGGCGACATCGGCCTGCGCTCCATGATCGGGCTGCGGGTCTACCTCCCCGAACCTTATCTGGAAGAGACCGGCCTGCTCCGCTTCGGCAGCATCTCGTACCATCAGGTCCACCTGAAGATCGATGACCGCGAGGCGGTGAACGAGTTCGTCGAGGCGCGCGACTCGCTGCTCGAGGCGAACCGCGTCTGGACTACCACCGTCGACGAGTACGAGGAGGAGTTGACCGAGGGGCTCGATCGGCTCGCCAGTTTTCTGGGGCTCGTCGGCCTAGTCGCACTGCTACTGGGCGGCGTCGGCGTGGCCAGCGGCGTGCACGTGTTCGTCAGCGAGAAGCTCGACACTGCGGCGGTGCTCCGCTGTCTCGGCGCGCGCCAGCGCCAGACCTTCGCCATCTACTTGCTGCAGGCCGGCCTGATGGGGCTCAGCGGCGCCGCTCTCGGCGTCGGGCTCGGCATTATCGTGCAGGCCGTCATCCCGGGGGTGCTCCGCGATTTCCTGCCGCTCGACGTCCCCTTCCATCTCGAGTGGACCGCCGTGCTGGCCGGACTGGGGATCGGGCTTTGGGTGTCGCTGATCTTCGCGCTGCTGCCACTCCTCCGCATCAAGGACGTCGCACCGTTGCGCGCCCTGCGCCGCGATTACGAGAAATCGAAGCGCCGCCGCGATCCCTGGCGCATAGTGACTTACGCCGCCCTCGTGGTCAGCCTGCTGGTGCTCACCATCTGGCAGGCGCCGCAGCCGGTCGTCGGCCTGGCCTTCGCCGCCGCCGCCGCGATCACCGCCGGCGCACTCGGCCTCACCGCTTGGGCGCTCATGCGCCTGACGCGCCGCTTCTTCCCGCGGCGCGCCCGCTTCCCACTCCGCCAGGGCATCGCTAACCTGTTCCGCCCGCACAACCAGACGGTCGCCGTCGTCCTCGCCATCGGCTCCGGCGTCTTCCTGATCGCCCACCTCTATGTCGTGCAAAACAACCTGCTGCAGCAGCTCACCGTAGAGACGCGCGCCGACCGGCCGAACCTGGTGATGTTCGACATCCAGCCGGATCAGGAGGCGAGCGTCACACAGATAATCGACGAGCATGGTGCGCCGGTCATCGATCGTACGCCCATCGTGCCCGCGCGACTCACCCACGTCGGCGCGCGCAGCGTCGAAGAGATACTCGCCGACACCAGTGGACCACGCATCCCTCGCTGGGCCCTGCTGCGCGAGTACCGCCATACCTATCGAGATAGACTCGTCGGTTCCGAGCGCCTGATCGACGGCGAGTGGTTCTCGGATGAAGCCACCGCTGCGGCGGTCGCCAGGATATCCTTCGAGGAGAGCATCGCCGAGGAACTGAGGGTTGGCGTCGGTGATCGGATCACCTGGGACATCCAGGGCGTGCCCCTCGAGACCGAGATCACCAGCGTGCGTCGCGTCGACTGGGCCCGCTTCGAGCCGAACTTCTTCGCCGTCTTCGAGCCGGGCGTGCTCGACGAGGCACCTCAGAGCCTGCTCATGTTGACCCGCGTCGATGACCCCGTGACACGGGCGGAGATCCAGCGCGACCTCGTGGTGGATCACCCGAACGTCGCGGCCATCGACATCACCGTCGTCATCGAGGCCATCGATTCCATCCTCAGCAAGGTCGCGCTCGCCATTCGCTTCATGGCTACCTTCAGCATCGCCTGCGGACTCGTCATCCTGATCGGCGCCATCGCCACGTCCCGTTACCAGCGGACCCGCGAGTCGGTCCTGCTCAAGACGCTGGGCGCACGCTCACGCGTCATCGGCCGCATCCTGGCCACCGAATACTTCGCCCTCGGCTCCTTCGCCGGACTCGCCGGCGTTACCCTCGCCGCCATAGCCGCCTGGATCGCCGTCACGTTTCTGTTCGAGATGAGCTTCAGCTTGCCGGGGCTACCACTCTTGGCTTTCTGGGTAGGAACAGCCCTATTGACAACCGCTATCGGGCTCGCAAACAGTCGCGATGTGGTGCGCCGCACTCCACTGGCAGGAATGCGAGACTTCGCTGAGTGAGGCGTCCCAGAGAGAGGCTGGGAGCGGGTCGTCGAGCGAAGCTGGTTTTAGCGACCCCGCGATCCCGGCGCAGCCGGGAGCGCGGGGGAGGCCGAAGCGAGACGACCCGCTCCCAGCCGTCACGGCCAGACTAGTCGACCAGCGTGCCTGACTCGCGCCGCCCCTGCCAGTGGCGGAGCAGCTCCTCCATCTCCCGCTCCAGGAACGCGTAGAAGTCGCGCTTCGCCGTCAGTCGCTGCTTGCGCTCAGGCGACGCGGCCTCGAGAACATTCAGCCCCCGCTCGGCCAGCGCTCGCGCCTGCGCCACACCGACTATCCGCTGCCGCATGATCCCCTCGAACGCGTCATCCCGCACCCCGTAATGGCTCTGCCGTGCACCCGGCACGCCCACCCGCTCCACCAGATCCAGGCTCTCCAACAGCCGCGTGTTCGTGCTCACCGAGCCCTTGCTCACCCCCAGCGCATCGACTAGTTGTGCCGCTGTCTGTTGCGGCGGCTCGCACACGTGCAGCCACCCCCAGATCCGGCCGGCGGTGCGCGGCAGCCCCCAGCGCTCGAAGAGGAGCCCCCACTCCTCGGCGTAGCCCAGCAGGCTCTCGTGCCGCAAGTTGTCGTTATTCGTGTTGGAGTTCATGCCCGCTTGACAGTTCTGGACGTTCAATATATACTGAACTTAGGATACCATGTCAATAGATGACCCCGGCGTCAGGTTACTACCATGAACCGCACCCGAACCCTTGCCCTCACGCTCACCCTTTTCTCCGCGCCCACACTCGCTCTCGGCCAGGAGTCTGCCCGGGACATCATCGACCGGGTCGACCGCATCATGCGGGGCGAGTCGAGCTACGGCGTCGCCACGATGGATGTGGTGACGGAGAACTGGGAGCGCAGCATGACCATGGAGGTCTGGTCGCTGGGGACCGAATACTCGCTGATCCGCATCACGGCGCCCAACAAAGAGGCGGGCACAGCGACGCTTAAGGCGGGCGACGACATCTGGAACTACCTGCCGCGGGTCGACCGCTCGATCAAGATTCCGGCGTCGCTGATGATGGGCGCCTGGATGGGCTCGCATTTCACCAACGACGATCTGGTGAAGGAGAGCCGGCTGGTCGAGGACTACGACATCGAGATTCAGTTCGAGGGCGCGCGCGACGGCGCGGAGGTCTGGGAGTTCGTGCTGACGCCCAAGCCCGAAGCGGCGGTCGTCTGGGGCCGTATCACATACGAGGTCCGCAAGGACGATCTAATGCCTGTGTGGGCGCGTTACTATGACGAAGATGGTACCCTGGTTCGCACGATGACGTTCGGCGACTATCGGATGATGGGCGGTCGTCTGGTCCCGGCGGCGATGGACATGATTCCCGAGGACAAGCCGGGCGAGCGGACATCGGTTCGCTACTCGGAGATCGAGTTCGACATCGACATCGACGAGAGCTTCTTCTCGTTGCGTGCTTTACGAAGCCGGAGGTAACGAAGATGGCCTCGGGCCCTTGGTGGCGTATCGGCTGGCGCAATCTCGGCAGAAACCGGCGGCGCACTCTGATCACGGCGGCCGGGCTCGCCTTCGGCTACCTGGCGGTCGTCGTGCTCATCGGCCTGATGGACGGGCTCACCGCCGAGATGATCGAGAGCGGCACCGGTGTGCTCTCGGGCCAGTTACAGGTACACGACCTAGAGTACAGACCCGAACGGAAGATCTACGACACCATAGGCGGTCGCGACGGTGCCGACGTCGAGCGGCTCGTGCGTGAGATCGCCGCCGATCCGGTGGTCGAGGCGGTGGCGCCCCGCGTATTCGCAGGTGGCCTGGTCAGCTCCGGCGAGTCGACGGTCGCCGGCATCCTGATGGGCGTCGACCCCGAGCTCGAGCCCGGGGTCAGCAGCCTGATGAACGGTATCGTCCGCGGTCGAGCGCCGACGGCAGGGACGAACCAGATCCTCATCGGAACCGAGATGGCGCGTCAGCTCGAGGTCGACGTAGGTGACGAGGTCATCCTCGTCGCACCCGCCGCCGACGGTTCGATGGGCAACGACCTGTATACGGTCTCCGGCGTCTACCAGAGCGGCATGGCCGAGCTGGACGGGTCGTACGCGGTCGTACCGCTCGGCACCCTGCAGATCCTGGTCGCGCTGGATCCCGGGCGGATACACGAGATCGCCGCGTCGGTCACCGACCCCTGGCTGGCGCCAGAGGCCGCCGACCGACTGACTGCCGCTCTTTCACCACTCGGACTCCGGGTCGAGGTCGCAGCGTGGACCGAGCTGCGACCCGAGATGCTCGACTATGCGCAGTTGGCCGATGGCTGGAGGTTCGTCGTCATCTTCATCGTCTTCGCCATCGCCATCTTCGGCGTGGCCAA
The DNA here is from genome assembly GCA_964345885.1 of uncultured Gemmatimonadota bacterium. Taxonomy (GTDB): domain Bacteria; phylum Gemmatimonadota; class Gemmatimonadetes; order Palauibacterales; family KS3-K002. The sequence goes on from CAYFSW010000093.1 coordinate 27,505, forward strand.
CACGATGCTGATGGCTACTTACGAGCGGCGGCGCGAGATCGCGGTGATGCTGGCGCTGGGCACGACGCCTTTTTCCATCGTGCGCAGCGTGCTCTCCGAGGCGCTCGCCCTGGGAATCTTGAGCCTCGCCTTCGGCGCCGCCATCACCCTCCCGGTGATGTTCTGGTTCCACAACGCACCGCCCGACCTGAGCTGGATCTACGGTGAGTACACGATCTTCGGAGCGCTGATCCGACCGCGCCTGCGCGTCGAGTACCACTTCGCCATGGCGTTGTGGACCGGCGTCGCGCTCCTGATCACGGCCTTGCTGGCGTCGCTCTATCCTGCGGCCCGCGCCGCAAGAGTGCCGCCCGCCGATACACTCTCAGGACTATGATGACCCGAGCGATTACCCTGGTCCGGTTGGCACTGCGCAACTTACGGCGACAGGCGCGGCGCAGTGCAATCACCGCGGCCGCGATGATCGTCGGCGGCGCGCTGATGATATTCTCGCTGTCGATCGGGGATGGCGGCCACGAGCAATGGATCGAATCGGGCGCCCGCATGGGCAGCGGCCACATCGCGATTCAGGCGCCGAACTTCCAGAAGAGCCGTAAGATCGACGACCGGCTCAGCACCTCGGCGCGGGGCGCCGCCGAATCGGCGTTGCGGAATTCGGACATTGCCGAGCACACCCTGGCCGCAGTGCCACAGCTCGCCGTGGTCGGGCTGGCAAGTTCGCCGACCGGCGCCCGCCCGGCCCAGATCATCGGCGTCGACCCGGTCGCCGAAGCGGAGTTCTCCATCCTGGACGATAAGCTGGTCGAGGGCCGCTACCTCGAGCCCGACGACCGGCTCGCCGCCTACGTCGGCGCGGGCCTATTGGAGGGCCTCGACCTCAGGCTCGGCTCGCGCTTCGTGCTCACCGCGCAGGACGCCGACGGCGAGATCGCCGGCCAGCTGGTCCGCGTGGTGGGCGTTTACCGTTCCGGAGTCCCGGAGGTCGACCAGGTGGTCATCCATATCCCGCTGGCCACCGCCGGATCCTGGCTGCGCTCCGGAGACGATGTAACGACCATCGCGGTGCTCCTCGACTCGAGCGAAAGGGTGGTGCCGACCAGCCGCACATTGAACCGCGAGTTGAGCGCCGAGATCGAGGCGGGCGACCTGACGGTCCTGAATTGGCGCGAGGCGATGCCGGTTCTGGACGCCGCGGTACGGATCGACGATCTGGGCAACTACGTCTGGCAGGGCATCATGTTCGGGATCATCGCCCTCGGCATCGTCAATACCGTGCTCATGTCGGTCCTCTATCGTAAGCGCGAGTTCGGGCTGCTGCAGGCGCTCGGCTTCACGCCGCGGCAGACCGGCGGACTGATAGTCACCGAGGGCATAATCCTCACATTCGTCAGCGGCCTGATCGGCATCGCGCTCGGACTGTTCCTCACCTGGTATTTTTTCCGCGACGGACTCGATTTCTCGTTCGCCTGGGACGAAGACTGGAGTTTCTCCGGCATCGCGATGGATCCGGTCTTCGTTCCTCTGTTTCGAACGACCCGAGTGATACAGTCACTCATCTTCCTTTTCCTGATCGGGATCTTCGCATCGATCTATCCGGCGTACCGAGCGACACGCATCGACGTCGCCGAAGCGATGAAGTTCGAACGATGAACGTTACAGATATGAACGACAGAAACACGGCAGCCGTCAGGACCGACGAGGTCTGGAAGATCTTCGAGCAAGAGGCCGAGGAGGTACAGGCGGTCCGCGGCGTCACACTGGTAATCGAGCCCGGCGAGTTCGTTGCCATGGCGGGACCGTCGGGCTCCGGCAAGACGACGTTGCTCAACCTGATCGGCGGCCTCACGCGGCCCAGCCGCGGTGGAATCTGGGTGGAAGGACGCGACATATCGACCATGTCCAACCGCGAGCTGGCGCGCATGAGACTCGAACGCATCGGTTTCATCTTCCAGGCCTACAACCTGCTGCCCGTGCTCACCGCGCTCGAGAACGCCGAGTTCCCGCTGCTGCTACAGGGTGTCAACGGCGGCGAGCGCCATCGCCGTGTCAGAGAACTCTTCGAGCGCACCGGACTGTCCGGCCTCGAGGACCGGCGGCCCGGCAAGCTGTCGGGCGGCCAGCAGCAGCGGGTCGCCGTGATCCGCGCCGTCGTCGGCGAGCCTGCACTCGTACTCGCCGACGAACCCACCGCCAACCTCGACCGTGCGGCCAGCGATGCACTCCTCGACATGATGGAGGAGCTGAATAGCGACTTGGGCACGACGTTCGTGTTCGCCACCCACGACCCGCGGGTGATGGAACGCTCGAGACGACTGATTCGACTGGTCGATGGCGCCATCGAATCGGACGAGCGGCGCGGCTCAGAGCTAGAACGGTGAGTAGGCGGGCGACGCTCGCCCTCCTCCTCACCCTGCTCGGGGCCGCGGACTCCCACGCTCAGAAGCTTCCCGAAGTTCGCGGCTACTACCTGAACGTTCCGCTCTGGAGCGACTCGACCCAGTTCGCCATCGGTGGCTTCGGCGACCTGCAGCGGCTCCGCCTGATGACCGAGCCGGCGCTCGGACCGCTCGATCTAGACGTCGCCTACGAGCACCTCCTCTCTTACAGCCAGCGCGCCGTATCGGCCCCGGTGGGCAGCATCATCGGTGGGCTGACGCCGGGCGGTGGTGAATGGCTCGACCTGCAGTGGACGATCGAGGAGTCGGATCACTGGCTCTGGCGGCACCGCTTCGACCGGATCAGCCTGCGCTACGCCGGCGACGCTTTCGAAGCGACGGTCGGTCGTCAGACGATCTCCTGGGCCACGACCCTCTTCCTCACACCCGCCGACCCATTTATGCCGTTCGATCCCGCAGACCCCTTCCGCGAGTACCGAGGCGGTGTCGACGCGATACGCTTCCAGGCGTTCCCGAGCGCGCTGAGCGACATTGACCTCGTGCTGCGGATGTCCGAGACCGGTGTCGGTGAGACGCTGACCGCGCTGGCCCGCGGGCGCACGGTGTGGAGAGGATGGGAGTTGTCTGCCTGGGCCGGCGCCCTGCACGAGTCGGCCGCCGCGGCGGCCGGCGCAGCCGGCTCCATCGGTCCCATCGCGCTACGCGCCGAGCTATCGGTGAGAGATGAGGCCGACGATCTGGTCTTCCGCGGCACGATCGGCGCCGACACACGGGTCGCCGCCTTCGACCGCGATCTTTATCTCGTCCTCGAGTACCAGCACGACGACTTCGGTGCCGCCGGCTCCGCTGAACTCCTCGGTGTCGTGTTCTCCGACCCGCTGGCGCGCGGCGAAATGCAGGTGCTGGGTCGCGACGAGGTCGCCGCTCAAGCCGCCTTCCAGGCACACCCGCTGCTCGGCACCACCCTGCTCGTGCTCTGCAACCTGAACGACCCCAGCGCGCTGATCTTCCCCGGCGCCTCCTACTCGCTCTCCAACGAGGTCACTCTGCAGGCTGGTATCTACCTCGGTATCGGCGACGGGACACCGGAGAGCCTTTTCGAGATTCCCTCGGAGTACGGCATCGTACCCACGACCGTATACCTGTCGCTGACCGCCTTCTTCTAGGGGCTGGACGTACGAGCAAGGCGTGCCCGGAAGGTGCAGAAGAGCCAGGGCGTAGCATGCAGCTGAAGGAAAGCCGCTGTAGTTGCTGAGGAGGCACCGGGGTCACCCGTAGCGCAACTCGCGAGCGGGCAAGCCCGGTGCCACAGGTTCCTTCGGTTCACGCGAGCGGTGGAGCGAGGGTGGCCCCGGTGCCGACCACGCTCCGAGACCAGTCTTTGCAGCGGCCTTCTAAACCTCGAACGTCTCTTTGCTCACGTCGGGCGACGCCGCCTGCTCGAACGCCCGCCTGAACAACCAACCGCTGACGAAGAGCGCCAGAGCGATCCACAGGATACCCCAGAACAGTGTGGGGACACCGGTCGCCTCGGCCAGCATCCGGGCATCGGACACGACCTCCGGCCGCTCGAGCACGTCGCTCTTGATATCGAGGATCCCGTAGAGGCAACTGGTGAGGCCGAGCGCTGTCAGCAGCGCGGCGTTACCCTCGACCGGTAGCTGGCGCCCCGCCATTATCAGGACACCGCCGAACGCGACGCCGAACAGCAGTCCGAATGGGTTGCGCACGTACATGAGCGTGACACCGATCACCAGCACACCGATCACCGCTGCGGCGATCCGCGGGGTCGCTCCACGACCGCGGGCGGCCCAGAGGATCGCCGCGCCCCAGAGGAGGCTACCGAGGTATCCGGCCGAGAGCACGAGGAAGGTGTTGCCGCCAGGACACTGACAGAGGCCGCCTTCACCCGCCGTGATGACTATCCTGTCGATCGTGCCACCGGTCGCCAACGCCGTCGCTCCGTGGCTGATCTCGTGCAGCAGCACGACGAAGATCTTCAGGGGATATACGATCGGCGTGTTCCAGAAGAACCACAGCGCCGCGAAGTAGACGGCGAACCCCGCCAGGAACTTCAGCCGTCGTTTCGTGATCTCATCCATAGTCAGCCGGTCACGACTTTCGGGGTTCGCCGCCCTCACCTGCCCGCTGCTTCTCGTCGCGACTGCGTGAGCGCAGCCGCTCGACACCGAACATTACGGGGCGTCCGTCAGCCTAGTTTCGCAGGACGGTTCCCAAGACCCCCCACCCGGTCGGCCCGCACGCACAGCTTGTAGGCCCAATACACGGCGACGAGTAGGATAGTGACGGCCAGTGGGATAGCGCCAGAGCCGTACTCTATGTCTTCCGGTTCCACCGGGCCAGCCGCGATGTACCCGAACAGGCCGACGATGTTGTTCACCGCGTGCACCACTACGGCGGGCAGGATACTGCCGCTGCGCCACGTTACCCAACCGACCGGGAGGCTCCAGAAGAAGAAGAACAGTGCGCCGTCGGGACCGTGCAGTAAGCCGAAGGCCATAGCCGTCACCGCGATGGCGAACCGGTGCCGAAGTCGCGCTTCCAGAACACCCTGCAGCAGTCCCCGGAACAGCGCCTCCTCGATTAGCGGCGCGGCCAGCGCCACGCCGATCACCAGCGCGACCTGCTCCAGCGCCCCCTCCGCCGTGGTGACGAACTCGATATCCTGCGCCGGCGGTCCCAAGATGATCGTCGCCGCCAGATTGAAGAACAGCAGCGCGACCCCCAACTGCAAGGCGAGGGGGTAGACTGCGCGCGGCACGCGCACCAGCCTGAGAGCGGCCCGCACACTGCGGCCCGTGGCCGCGAAATAGAGAGCCACGCCGCCGAGGAATCCGAATTCCCCGAGCAGGAAAGCAATAGCCAGCGAGCCGTTGATCAGAGTGCCCAGCCCGGTGAAGATCAAGGCCAGCGCCAGACCGGTGAAGAACGCGGCTAACGCGGCGCCGATGCCGGGCGCGCCCTCCCTTGCCGTCGGGGGAAGCGTCGATTCCTTGGTCTGCTCCGCTCGCTGATCGCTGGCCGTTGGTCGCATCCGATCCTTGATCGTCACCCCGAGGGGCCGCCCGATTTCCGCTTCACCAGTTTAACGTTTGCCCGGCCGCCGGCATCTACACAACACGGAGCGGCGTGGCTCGCTCGAATCGCCTACGTCGCTTCGACGCAACAGGTTACCATGGCAAGTACGATCTTGCCAGCAACGAGATTTTCGTTCACCGGGTCGCTCCGTCCCGGAAGGGAATCAGCAGCGGGGAAGCAGCGGGGCGGAGCACTCGGTGAACACAACGAGCTGCGGTGCAGGCTGCGTGCCGGGGGGCCCGTCGCGCCGCGGGCAGTCAACGCGGGGGAGAAACACGGCGGTCCCGGCGGCACGCAGCCGGCACCCTGACGATAGATCTTCGGATACCGCGCAGGGCCGAATGTGATGCTGGGTCAGGTGATGACAGGCGGTGAGGACAGGTCTGAGGGGGATTTCGTCCTCGAGTCGCCTGGCCCGGCATCCATACCTCACCTTCGCTCGTTCATCGACAGGCGCGCCTTCATACGCTAAGGTATACCTACACCGAACAGCCTAGGTAACGCTCACCGTAACAGCCCGGATCAGCACGTCCGGCTAATACCGGGAGGCGCAGATGAAACTGTCCGTCAAGTCGCTGGCAATAACCTGCTGCATCTTTTGGGGGGCGGTTGTCTTCTTGATGGGCCTGGCCCACCTGATCTGGCCGAGCTACGGCACCGCGTTCCTCGAGCTTATCGCCTCGATCTATCCGGGCTACGAAGTCGGTGGCTTCGGCTCGGTGATCGTCGGGACACTCTATGCGGCGGTCGACGGGGCGATCTGTGGGGCAGTCTTCGCCTGGCTCTACAACCGGTTCGTCGGCTCGCCGGCCGCGGGCTGACGAGCGGGGCTGCCTGGATCGCGAAACCCCAGCGTCGCCAGGGTCGTAGGGACGGCTAGATAGCACTTAGCAGGGTCATTCCAACCCTTTTGCCACCCGGCATGTCTAAGCGTGAGGAACCCCAGCCAAGGTACCCGTCCGCACCCCGTGGGGACGGCGCGTGTTCATCTATAGCTGCTACAGTGGAGGCACACCCATGAAGTCTCAGCACTTGAGCGCCCTGGTGGCCGGTGTCCTGGTCATGATGGCGGCGGTCCCGGTCCCGGTCCAGGCACAGCAGGAGTGGTCCTTCGAGGGGAACGAGCTCCTGGTCACCAACCTCGTCGGCGAGGTCACGGTGCGCGGCCACGACGGCTCTCGCATCATCGTACGCGCTCAGCCGGGCGGCGACGATGCCGATGCGATCAGCTTCGAGGTCAAGGAAGGCGGCCGGGCAGAGTTCCACGCGGTCTACCCCTTGGACCAGACTACGGAGATCCACTACCCGCGCCGCCGAGGCGGAAGTAGCCAGTTCCGCCTGGAGTCGTGGACCGACGAGAGCTCTTTTCTGGAGGATCTCTACTCGGGCATCTCGGGCCGCGAGCGAATCAGGATCGGCGGCGACGTAGGTCGCGGCGCTCTCGAGGCCTGGACCGATCTCGAGATCCTCGTCCCGCGTGGCGTCGACACCCGCGTCGCGATCGTTGTCGGCGAGATCAAAGCCATGAATGTGGAGGCGGGTGTTGACCTCGATACCCATAGCGGAAAGGTCACAGCCGAGAATATCGGCGGGAACACTCGCATCGACACCGGTAGCGGCTCCGTCGACGTCACCGGCGTGCTCGGCGACCTGTGGGTCGATACAGGCTCCGGCAGCGTTGAGGCGGCGCTTATCGAAGGGGACGACATCCGCATCGACACCGGTAGCGGCTCCGTGACGATCGACGGTGGCTCGGCATCAAGCCTCGAGGTCGATACCGGCAGCGGCTCGGTGCGGACCCGCGACATCTCCTGCGACAGGGCGATGATCGACACCGGCTCCGGTTCCGTGACCCTCGACCTGGTGAGGATGGGTACCGGTAATTACGTGATCGACACTGGCAGCGGTGGCGTGACCGTTAACCTGCCGGCCGATGCCTCGGTCCACGTCATCGCCGAGACCGGCAGCGGTGGCATCAACCTTGACGTGCCCAACGCCATGCTGCGCCGCATGAGCCGCGACGAGATCGAGCTCGAGATCGGCGGCGGCGACGCGCGACTGCAGATCGACACGGGCTCCGGCGGTATCACGCTCCGCACCCGCTGAGGCTGAGGCCGCGAGCCTGCTGTAGAAGAAAAGGCCGGCTGGACAGTACCTGCCCCACACTAGGTGTAGGGCTCACGTGGAGCGGGCTGTTACGGCCGGCCTTTGAGTGCGGCCAACCGATCGGCAAGACCCTGCAGTTCGGGCCTCCTCGCTTCTCTCAGGTTCTGCATCATAGTGTGGTGGGAAGCGAAGACGCCCCAGAACCCACCCAGCGCGATGGGGAGGATTATGACCGCGCTGGGATCGCCGCCCTCGAGTGCCATTCCCAGCAGCGCCCCGAGAAGGCCGCCGACGACTCCGGAAAGGCCGACGACAACACCTCTCCATTCCGTCAAGGAGAGATGTTCCTCGATGTGAATCCGCGTCCGGCCGACGTCTGGTGTCACGGTCACGATGACCTTCCGGACCCCCTCGCCGGATGCGGCGGGGCTCCATGTGAGTGTTCCGCCGACCGTGGAGACATGGCCGACCATTCCGAGTCTCTCCTGGATCTCGTTCACCAGCGCCTCGTGTTCCGACTCGCCTATCTCCCATCCGACTGTCCGGTAGACCGCCACTCTGTCCCTGTGCTGCTCCGGGAGCCGAGCCGCGGTCTCCCCAGGCTCGGGGACCTCCGAACCGGCCGGCCGGGCCAGTTCCTTGGCAGCCTCGCGCACGAATTCCGGTGGGATGCCTACATCCGCCGCCACCTGCTCGACGGCGCCGATCGATAGCGCGCCCTCCTCGGTCGGCCGTGTGGCCTCCAGCTCGGCGGCGCGCTCGAGGATCTTGCGGACCTGACTGTCGCTGAGCTTGACGCCCCCCGCCGCCGCAGCGGTCAAAGCATCGGCGAACTCCACGGGCGCCGCGAACCGCTGGTCGGGCCGCACCGCCAGCCCCTTCACCAGCGTCTGCTCGACCCGACCGGGCAACCCATCCAGGCACTGTCGATGCTCGGGCGGTGCATCGACGAACCTCCCCAACCGCAACGCATCCTCCGTGGGCCACAGCCCCGGCGTCTCGCCGACGAGCATCTCGTAGACGACGCAGGCTAGACCGAAAACATCGGTTCGCTCGTCGAACTCGGTGATCGCCGCCGCCTGCTCGGGGCTCATGTAGCCAGGCGTCCCCACCGGCACGCCGCTGCGTGTAAGACTATCAGAACCAGCCGCGCTCACCGCCTTCGCCACGCCGAAGTCGGCGACGACCGCCAGCCCTTCCGAGAACAGAATGTTCTCCGGTTTGACGTCACGGTGGACCACTCCATGCCTATGCGCGTGTTGAAGCGCCGCGGCGACCTGCTGGGCGATGCGCAGCGCCACGTCGAGCGGAACAGGCACTCCGCGAATTAGATGGCCGCGCAGCGAGCCGCCGGCCACGTACGGCATCACGTAGTAGAGAAAGCCTTCCGCTTCCCCCGAATCGAGCAACGGCAGGATGTGTGGATGATTGAGTTGGGCGGTGATCCTGATCTCGCGTAGGAAGCGGTCGGATCCGACCGCCGCTGCCAGCTCTGGGCGCAGAACCTTGATCGCGACATCACGCTCGTGCTTGAGGTCGCGCGCCAGGTAGACCGTGGCCATGCCGCCAACGCCGAGAAGGCGCTCGATCGCGTAGCGGCCGGTCAACGCGTCCCGCACGCGATCGATATCGTCAGTCATCCCTGGTCGCGTCCCCGGGCTCCAGCGCCGGTCGCGCAGCTTCCTCCGCCAGCGCCGCCAAGCGATCGGCGAGCTCGAGCAGCTTCGGCCTGTGCCGGGCCGCCTTGCCCTTGAAGAAGATGGCCACTGCCGAGATGGCACCGACGGGGGCGAGCAAGAGCGCCAGTAGCATAGCGCGGTCACCCAGGCCGAGCGCACTCACTAGCCCGATCCCGGTGATGATCCCTACCCCTACACCCCAGCCCGGTACGAATATCCTCCACCCGGACAGCTCGAATCGCTCTTCGATGTGAACCTGCGTCTTCCCACCTTCCGGGGTGACCGTCACGACGACCTTGCGTTCATCGGTTCCCGGAGCGGCCGGACTCCAGGTAAGCGAGCTCCCGAGCACCGTGACATGACCCACAATGCCGAGCGTCGCCTGGATCTCGTTCACCATGGCCATGTGAACAGACGCATCGATCTCGCCCTCGATCGTTCGATCGAGAATCAACGTGTCCTTGCGATAGTCGACACGGGTCGGGCCCGGAGCGGCGGCGTGCGGCACGACTCGGCCGCCCGGGCGAGCCAGTTCTCTCACCGCCTCGCGCACGTGCTCCGGGGGAATGCCGACCTCGGCTGCCACCTGCTCGATCGCACCGACGGAGAGCGCGCCGCCTTCGGTCCGCTGTTCCGCCTGAAGCTCCGCCGCCCGCCGGAGAACCTCGTCCACCTGCGCTTCGCTCAACTTCACGCTTCCGGTCGCCGCCGCCGTTAACGCTTCGGAAAACTCGCCCGGCGACGCGAAGCGCTCGGCAGGCCGCGCCGCCAGCGCCTTGACCAGGGTCTGTTCGATCCTTCCAGGCAGTCCATCGAGTCGCTCACGATGTTCTGGTGGAGCGTCGAGGAACCGCCCCAGTCGCGCGTCATCGGGACTGGGTAGAACCACCGGAGTGCCCCCAGTCAGCATCTCGTAGACCACGGACCCGAGGCTGTAGACGTCGGTCCGCTCGTCCAGCTCCGCCACACCCATGGCCTGCTCGGGGCTCATGTACCCCGGCGTGCCAAGCGGGACCCCGGTGCGGGTCAGCACCTCACGTTCCGCCGCGCTCACCGCCTTGGCGATGCCGAAATCCGCTACCACCGCCAGCCCTTCGGAGAAGAGAATGTTCTCCGGCTTCACGTCGCGGTGTACGACGCCGTGGCGATGGGCCAGGTCGAGCGCCGACGCCACCTGTCGAGCGATCCGCAGCACGGCCTCGAGCGGCAGGCGAGCCTCGTCGGCAAGGCGCCGGCGGAGCGAGCCGCCGGCCACGTGCGGCATCACGTAATACAGGAACGAATCGGCTTCGCCCGAATCGAGCAGCGGCAGGATGTGCGGGTGATTGAGCTGGGCGGTAATCCTGATCTCGCGCAGGAAGCGGTCCGACCCGACGGCTGCGGCGACCTCGGGACGCAGCACTTTAACCGCCACCTGCCGTCCGTGCTTGAGGTCGCGGGCCAAGTACACGGTGGCCATTCCGCCGCTACCGAGCCCGCGCTCGATCGCATAGCGGTCTGCAAGGGCTGCTTCGATGCGTTCGGAATCGTCTGTCATGCGCCCTCAAAATGTCGCATCACCGTAGCGGCCGCTAGGTAGACGGTGGGAGTGGGCTGGACGCGACACCGGCCCCCGGCTACCATCCTCCGTCCACTGTCTCATCTTTCGGAGGTCGCGATGATAAACCGAACGATAGGGTTGTTGCTGACGGTCGGCGCGGCACTCGCCTGCTCGGCAGCCGGCGATCGAGGAACCACGACTACGGAAGACGACATGATCGCTGTCGCGCGACTGCTGGCGACCGTCGACCGCATTCAGGCCGAAGCGGACCTCGACGAATTCCTCGGGATTATATCCGAAGACGCCGTCTACATGCCGCCGGACGAAGCGCCGGTCGTCGGCCGCCGGGCGATCGCCGAATGGTATCGCAACTTCTACGAAATTATCCAGATGGACGTCACCCACGAGCCGCTGGAGGTCGACGTCTTCGGCGCTGTGATCATCCATCGCGGAAACGCACACGGAACCTTGACCCCGAAGAACGGCGGCGAGCCGATCCCATTTGACAACAAGTATCTGATGGTGTTCAAGAAGCAACCGGACGGATCACTGGAGATCTGGCGGGCGATGTTCAACAGCAACCAGCAGAGTAATCAGTAGTCGGTGATCATTGATCAGTTGGACGTCGTCTGTCCCGATTACCAGTCACCTCGCCATCCGGGATCATAAATTTCCACAGACCCAAGCCGAGCAACGCGTTGACCAAGAAGTGCGCTACGACCGCCGGCCACAGCCCGGCACCGACGATCACCGGCAGGCAGAGCACGTAGCCCATTAGAAACGCCCGAACGACACCCGCCTGCCCTTGATACCCGTGCAGCACGCCGAAGGCGAGGTTGGCCACCAGAGCCGCCAGCCAACCGTTCTCCAGCCAGCCCACCAGCCCGGCCAGCAGGAAGCCATGATAGGCGAACTCCTCGCAGAACCCGGCGCTCGCCGACACGCCGAGGAACGCCCAACGCTCGTCCCGACCTTTCGGCATGAGATGGTAGGTTAGCGGCGACTCTCGGATCCCCAGTCGTGCTGCAGCACGGCTGATCAGGAAGTTGCCCAGCAGCGCGCCGACAGTCGCAGCAGCGGTCCAAGCGAGAAGCGGAGCGAGCGGAGTAGCGTGCAGGCCGATCGCCGAGACCGGAAGACCCTCCGCCCAGAGCACAAACCCGGCGAGACCACCCAGAATCACTATCCCGATGATCGCCGAGAAATAGAGCGCGCGCCGCGGCGGCAGCTCCATCTCGCGATCCGACGGCTGCAGCAGCGCCAGGAACGGCACACCGACGAGCAGGAAAAAGACGTAGAGCCGCCCGCCCCAGCCGAACTCGACCGACGGGCTGAGATCCTGGAAGATCGAGGCAAGCTCGCTCACTCGGTGCCCCTATCGCTCAACGGACAAGCTCGCGTCCGCTGAGCGCCCTTGCCCAGCGAGGCTCCCCGGCGCAGCATGTCCTCATCCATGGCTGGGAAGATCGAGCATACCGCCACACGTCTCAAGCGCCTCCTGAGGGATGTCGCCGACCCCGTGAAGCGCGAAGGACAGCTCGCCTACTTCAAGGAGCCGATCCGTCCACTGGGCGTCCCCGGGCCCGACATTCACCGGATCGCCTCGGCAGCCGCCAAGGAATACCGAAGGGCCAAGCTCGGCCTGGACGACGTCATCCAGATCGCGGACCGCCTCTGGAGGCCCGGCATCCTGGAGGAGCGCATCCTCGCCGTGCTGATCGTCGGCAAGTTCAAGCGCGGACTCGAGCGGCGCCACTGGACTCACTTCGAAGGCTGGGTCGACACGCTGACGAACTGGGCAGAGACCGACGCCGTCTGCGGTAAGATCCTCGACCCGCTTCTCAGGTACGAGCCCGGCCTGGTCAAACGCCTCAAGCCCTGGACGCGCAGCAAGCTTCGCTGGCGTCGACGCGCCGCCGCCGTAGCCCTGGTTCTCATCGCCCGACACGGCGGCGAGCACCAAGCAGCATTCGAGATCTGCGACCGTCTGGCCGCCGACCGCGACGACATGGTGGAGAAAGGCGTCGGCTGGTTGCTCAAAGAGATCTCCCGGACCCGACCGCAGGAAGTCGCCGCCTACCTGATCGACAACATCGACGGCCTTTCCCGCACCACGGTTCGCTACGCCTGCGAAAAACTGCCGCCTGCTCTGCGGGCAAAAGTGATGAATGCCTAGCCTGGGTATCCAGGCGACATTCTCTCATTCCCCGCGCCGATACACCACCTGTCCTTCTACCATGGTCAGATCGACTGCCACATTCTCCATCTCGGCCGGGTCGATGGTGAATATGTCGTCGGAGAGCACGACCAGGTCGGCGTATTTGCCGGGCGCGAGCTCTCCCAAAACTTCATCCAGGAAGCTCGCATAGGCGCTCCCCGCGGTGTAGGCGGTCACCGCTTCCGCGACGCTGATCTTCTCCTCCGGCACCCAGCCATCAGGGTTCGCGCCGTCGATCGTCCGGCGCGTAACAGCGGCATAGATGCCCAATAGTGGATCGTTGGGCGCCACGGTCCAGTCGCTGCCGAAGGAGAGCTCCGCACCGGCGTCGAGGAGGCTGCGGAACGCGTAGGTCGTCTTGACCCGCTCGGGCCCGATCCGCTTCCCCGCCCAGCGGCCGTCGTCGATCGCGTGGTACGGTTGCATGGCCGGAACGACGCCGTTCTGCGCGATCCGATCGATCGCAGCGCGCGTCAGGTGCTGCGTGTGCTCGATGCGGAAGCGGCGGTCGCGCGGTCCGTTGGTGGCCGCAGCCTCGGCGTAAGCATCGAGCAGCCAGTCGTTGGCGCGATCGCCGATGGCGTGGATGACTACGTGAAAGCCGGCGGCGTCCGCCGATTCGATCCAGCCCTTGAACTCGGCCATGTCATCGATCACCACCAGACCCGAGCTCTCAGGCTCATCGTCATACGGCTCGTAGAACCACGCGGTTGTCGAGCCGAGTGATCCATCGACGAAGCCCTTGAGGCCGCCCCAGAACAGGCGATGATCGCCGCGCCCCTCTCGGCCAACGAACTCGGCCAGCCGTTCCCAGCTCGCCAACGGCACCACGCTATACACACGGATCGGCAGCTCGCCGCGTGCCCGCGCACGACGGTACGTCTCCAGGTCCTCCCACGACCCCATATCCGTGATCATCGTCACGCCGCGCGCCACCGTGTGCTCGATCGCCGCCTGCAGCGCCCGGTCCCGCTCCTCTTCCGACGGCGGCGGCATCACCTCGTACACCAGCGCCATCGCATCATCTTTCAGGACGCCCGTGGGCCGGCCATCGGGATAGCGCACGATCGTGCCGCCCGGTGGGTCCGGCGTCTCCGCCGTGATCCCCGCCAGCTCCAGCGCCCTGCCGTTCGCCAACCCCATGTGACCGTCCAGGCGATTGACGAACACCGGTGTGTTCGGCGAAAGCGAGTCGATCCAGTCGCGCCGCGGCAGCTCGCCACCCCACTGCTCGTGGTCCCACTGGCCTCCGCTAACCCACTTGTCGGGATGCCGCGCCGCGAACTCGCCGATTCGCCGCGCGACCTCCTCCGGCGTGGTGGCGTCCCGCAGCTGAACACCCGCCAGTTCGAAGCCGCCGGTGACGAAATGCGTATGGCTGTCAATGAAACCGGGCACCACGCGTCGCCCGGCCAGGTCGATCCGCTCGGTCGACGGAGCGGCGAACGCTTCGACCTCGGCATCGCTACCCACCGCCAGCACCTTGCCGCCGGCAATGGCGATAGCGGTCGCCCCCTCTTCCAGCGGCGCCGCCGACCCATACCAGATCATCCCGCCGCTCAGTATCAAGTCCGCTTCCATACCAGAACGCTGGGCACAGCTCGCCAGCAGCGCCGCCGTCGACAGGACGAGGGCAGTACGCATCTTGAACATCTGTACCTCCCAAAGACATTATCGCTGCGGCCAAACCTCTTCTACGACACGATCCAGCGGCTCGGCCGTGGTCCTCATTCGAAACGCCTCGCGCGTCTGCATGTTGTACCGGTCGCCCGGCGCGAGGAAGTAGAACACGCCACCCGAGTCGAGCTGACGACCGCGATCGTAGATCGCGACGTAGCTCGCGCCGATCACGCGGAACGAGTTACCCCGCACTACGATGGCGGTATTCTCGTCGAGCCCGATCCCCAATAGCTGGGGGTGCGCCTCGATCACCTCGATCAGATCGAACTGCCGGTTGCGCTTGAGCAGGTGCTGATCGATCGCCACGTCACGCAGGAAGCCAAACCCCTCCTCGTGATCTCCCATCATGATCGTGTTCGTTTCCGTGTCACCCCGGACCAAGTAAGAACCCTGAATCGTAGCTCCCGCCGAACTGCCGCCGATTACGCCGCCGCGCTCCAGCACCCCCCACAACTCGTCCTGCAGCTTCGTACCGAGATACGAGTCCGCCAGACGCCACTGACGGCCACCCGAGAACCACACGCCCCGCGCCTCCTGGAGCACTGTAACGAACTCGTCCGAGTCCGCCTCTCCTCGGTCCTTCGTGTGTAGCACCGTCAGGTTCGTTGCTCCCACCTCCCTGAGCTGCCGCAGGCAGGGGCAATACTGGTCGTACTCATCCCTGCCACCCGCCGTCGGAATGACCACGATCGCGGCGTGGGGGCCGCCCGCCAGTTCGACGAACTCCTCGAGTATCGTGAGATCTCGAAGGCCACCACCAACGATGACCAGCGACCCACTCGCGGGGCCGACCTCCTGAGCAGCGGTGACCGTCGCATTACTGCCCACCACGCAGAGAACCACGAGTAGCTTGAGTCCACCTGCAGCCTTGAACATAGACACGACCTCCAGAGAGTACCGTTAGCCGCCGCCACGCTCGGCGATGATGCGTGCGAGCACGGGCGCCTCGATGTTGCCGCCACTCACTACGACGGCGACGTTCTCGCCCTGCACGCTGAGCGACCCGGCGAGCAGCGCCGCGATCCCGACCGCACCGCCACCTTCGACGACAAGCTTGTGTTCGGTAGCGGCGAACGCCATCGCATCGCGGATCTCGTCCTCCGAGACCAGCACGTATTCGTCGACCAGGTCACGGACCAGTTCGAACGTGTAGCGATTGTTGAGACCGATGCCGCCCGCCAACGCGTTGGCGATCGTCTCTTCCTCCGGAAAGACGATCGGCTTACCGACCTCCAGGCTCTCATGCATCACGCGGGCGTTGGCCGCCGAAACGCCGACCACGCGGAACTCCGGGTTCGCTCGCTTGAGCGCCAGCGTGATTCCGGAAATCAGGCCACCGCCCGATAGCGGGACTATCGCCGTATCGAGCAGCGGCAGTTGCTCCAGCAGTTCCAGCCCGATCGTTCCCTGTCCCGCGATGACCAGCGGATCGTCGAACGGGTGGACGAAGACCAGGCGGCGTTCTTTCTCCAGCTGGGAGGATCTTTCCTCCGCCTCATCGTACGTCTTGCCGTAGAGCACGGTCTCCGCCCGGTGCCGACGGATAGCCGCCAGCTTGGTCGGGTCCACCCAGTCCGGCACACAGACAACAGACGGTATGTCGAGCATATCCGCGACGAAGGCTACAGCGCGGCCGTGGTTGCCGCTGGAACAGGTGACGATCCCCCGTTCCTTCTCGTTTCGTGAGAGCGATAGGATCTTGTTCGCCGCGCCGCGGAGCTTGAAAGAGCCCGTGACCTGCAGGTTCTCAAGCTTCAGCCAGACGTGAGCCCCGGTCCGCTCGTCCAACTCCGACGAGGGGAGTACCGGCGTCTCCACCGCGATCCTCGCTATGGCCCCCCGGGCAGCCTCTACGTCGATTTGAGTCACTGGTTCGGCCCGCCCCGAACGACCCGGAACCCCCGGTAGGCCTCCGCCGCCTGCGCACCCTGCGCCTTGTCATCAGTCGGAGCGTTGCCGAATCCAGCCGCGGTCAGCGTAACCGTGATCAGAGAAGCAAAGATCACAGTTATGTGCGAGTCCCGACGGCGGCTTGCTCCCATCGTTAGACTCCTTCGGGTTATCGGCTGTCGTGGGGCTGGTGAGGCGCCTGCTAATCTAGGGGCCCGCTACGGACGCGTCCATGCGCGAGAAAACCGGGGGCACCCAAGCGGGCGCCCCCGGCACTACCTCGCTGTCGACAAGCGTTGCGGCTCAGGACCGCCGGATCTGCACGCTGCCGTTCACCGTCTTGACCTTCAGGTCACGGCCGCCGTCGCCGATCGTACCCTTCAGGTGGCGCGGCGAGAACCGCCCATGAACCGTCAACGGGTAATCGCTGGAAATGTGGCCATTCACCGTCGAGACGCTCACCTCGCAGTCCAAGTCGCCGGGGAACTCCAGCGTGACACTGCCGTTCACCGTCGTGAAGTCCATCGAGCCCTGCCAGTCGGCGCGGCCCATCGACACGGTGATCGAGCCGTTCACCGTGCTCGCGTGCGCCAGCCCGGTGGTCGTGATATCGACGCCACCGTTCACGGTATAGGCCTTCACATCGCTTTCCAAGCCGAAGGCCTCGACATCGCCGTTCACCGTGCGTCCGATGAAGTTCACTCCCGCAGGGACGCGCACCGTGAAATCGACCTGAACGTCGTTGTTCCGGGTGTTCATCCGGCCGCGGCCGCCGGGACGGCACTCGTTGGGCTCGTCCCGGTCATCGCTGGGATAGACGGCGCAGATCGTCACGCCGTCAGCATGCTCCAGCACGACCATCTCGATCTCATCCGGATCGTCATCTCTGCCGTGCAGGCGCGCCTCGACCTCGACCTGGTTGCCACGGGCCAGTTCGGCGCTGACCTCACCGTTGATGCCCTTGATCTCGACAGCATCCCCGCGATCCACCCCACCGCTCCAATTCCAGTCGCGATCCTGGGGCGCGGATCGGCTCGTCCCTGGCAGGGGCGTCCAAGCCGCCAATGCCAGTGCCAGTGCCAGTACCGCAATCCTACGCATGGTGTCCTTCTCCCCTTTTACCTGCCCATCAGATCTCGCCGAGTGAGATACCCCCGGTGGCCTGGAAGGTTGGAACCAGGCCCGGGGCCCCTCCAAGGCGCCTAACGTCTCAGCAGCCGGATATCGCCGTCGAACGAATGCAGTTCCAGGCGCGCGCTGCCGTCACCGATGACGAATCTGAACTTCCGGCTTCCCTGCGCGCCGGTAATCTGGACCGGGAAATCGGCCTCAAACTCGCCGTCAAAAGTAGCCACCTCTACCGTCGCGTTGGTGCCGGCCCGAATGCTCACCATCACATCGCCGTCGTGGGTGGTCAGCTTGTAGCGACCGCCGTCGCGGATGCTGCCGTCGTAGTAGACATCGCCGTCCACCGTCTTCCCCTCGACGGCGTTTGCATCGACCACCTCCAGCCTGATATCGCCGTCGATCGATCCGGCGAAGACGTCGCCATCAAAGCCGACGACCACTACCTCACCGTCAGTACCGTTAGCTTCCAATCGTCCGCTCGATCCAGTCACGCTCATGTCGCCCTCGACCGAGTGGATCGTGATGTCTCCCGCGCAATCGGTGATTACGATGTCGCCTTCCAGCGTCTCCACACGCACCCCGTTCTGGGCCCCGTCCACCGATACGTCGGACTCGAAGCCCCACAGATCCACAGCCATCGCGCTCGGGATCGTCAACTCGTAGTCGACCTCCTCGGGATGTCCGTGCCGGGTCTCCGATTGCACCTTAACCGATCGCTCGGACTGGATAATCTTCACCCGGTCTTCGCTCGAATAGCTCGCCTGAATCCGGACTTCGTTGCGGTTCCAGGTCCGCACAATGATCTCGCCCGCGTGGTTCCGCACTCCGAGCACCGCGTTCGGATCCACCGCGAACGTCGTGTCGAGCTCCGCGTCCTGCACGTACTCACGGTCCTCCCAGTCGTCCCAGTCGTACTCCCGGTCGGAGAAATCGCCCCAGTCGATCTCGAACTCCTCCATATACCAGTCCCAGCTCGGGACCACGATCTGGAAGCCCGGGATGTAGACATCGAATTCCGGCATCTCGATCGCCGGGATCTCGATCTCCACAACCGCCCGATTCGCGTCCCGCGTGTCGACTCGCACTTGCGGGTCCTGCGGCGCCGCTATCGCCACCAGCGCTCCCATCAACAGCTCGCTGTACATCTGCCTGTCCCTCTCGGTTTAGCTGACCGCGCCGGTCATCTCTGCCGCGCGCGTTAGGAATTCGAGCTTCTGCCGCTTCGTCGCGGCCAGGTGTTCGTTCAAGTATTCGCTCGCTGGATCCTGGGCGAGTGCACGCTGCGCCTGCGCGATTGCCTGATCGATTATCATCAGGTTTTCGGCGATCACACGCACCGTCGCCGTGTCCAGCCTGTCACGGCTCTGATCTATGATCCGCTCCAGTTCCGCGATCGCCGCGTCATAGCTCGATGCGGTGAAGCCGGCACCCGGGGCCGGCTGAACCATCGCCTCACTCGGGACCTGCTCCTCGCCCGATCTCGACACCATCCAGGCCGTCCCCGCCGAGAGCACCATCAAAGCGATGCTCGCCGCGGCCAGCTGTGGCAGCGACAGCGTCAGTCGACGCTGACGAAGCCGCACAACCCGACCTCGGCGATGCGCCTCTAGGTCGGCGACCTCCTCTTCCTCGGGGACCGCACCGATGCGCCCGGCAATCCCGGACCAGAGGTCCGTCGCCGGCGGTTTATCGTCCAGTGCCTTCGCCCGTTCGACCACACGACCGAGCTGCTCGAGCGTCGCCGCGCATTCCTCGCATTCGGCGAGGTGCGCTTCGAGCTCCTGGCGCTCGCCCGCGGCGAGCTCCCCGTCCAGATACTCGGACAACCTGTCAGTCCACTGATCACTCATATCTCGTCACCAACCGATCACTGATTACCGCTCACTGCTCACCGCTCACCCCTCACCGCCTCCGCCCACCGCCTACCGGTCCAAGTGCTCTCGGAGTATCATTCTCGCACGGTGCAACTGCGACTTCGATGTGCCACTCGAAATGCCCAGCATCTCCGCGATCTCACCGTGTTTGTATCCCTCAACGTCGTGCAACACGAAGACCTGCTGCGCACCGTCGGGGAGCTGACAGATGGCGGCCTCGAAATCGATCGCAGTCTCGGCGCCTTTCGGGTTCGATGAGAGCCTGCCGACCACGCCCTCGCCATCCACGAACCGCTCGCGCCGGATCCCCAACTGCTTGCGGCGTCCCAGAATCACGTTGATCGCCACCCGATGCAGCCACGTCCCGAACGCCGCCTCACCCCGAAAGCTTCCCAGCTTCTCCCAAGCCCTGACGAACACGTCCTGCGTCACCTCGTCCGCCAGCTCCGTCCCGATCATCCGTCGGGCCAGACTGTGGATCCGCGGAATGTGCCGGTGGTAGAGTCGCTCGAAGGCGCCTGTGTCTCCAGCGGCCGCCAGCACGGCGTCGTCCGCGTCCACCGGCCGTAAGTCCCGGTCTTGCTTCAGCTTTTCCACTCTCCAGGGCCCATCCCTCCTGCCACCCATTAAGATACCTCGGGTGTCAGGAAGGTTGGAACCCCCTAAATTATTCTTTCTAAACGACTTGGACGACTCACAAACAGCAGCGCCAGCCCTACCGCTACACCGACAGCTAGCAGCGTCGTGTCTCCGATCACCCACCCCACTACGATGGCGCCCAGGCTGCCGCCTTCCGCCACCGCCCAGACGATCACCGCTCGCGGCAGATTCTTGGTCCACCACCCGGAAATGTCCACCGCCTGCCCGGCCGGCTTTATCCGCCCGCGCAGCATCTGGGCGACGAGGATCGCCGTGCCCAGCATGACGTAGCCGACCAATCTGAGGCCCTGGACCCCCGCCTGCGGTAGCTCGATGGCCAGCTGGCTGCGCAGGTAAAGGAAGACGGCGAAAGCGATGACGAGGCCGCCAGCCACGGCACCATGGATGATACGAGCTAACGTGTCGACCTTTTCACGGTTGAGCACGGGAGGCTGCTCGTTCATGGAACCCTCCGTTGGTGTGAGGCGGATGTCACGTAGCACTTGCGCGAGTGATTATTCCACGCGATACGCCTCCATTGCATAATACTCCGCCAGCCCCAGCCGGTCGGCCCGGGCCGCCGTCTCCAAGTTCCGCGATTCCACCCGCTGCCAGAACTCGCGGTCGTCGTAGCCACCTGGGAACGGCGCCACATCTTTTTGCGACTGGTGCTTGAAGATCGCCAGAATCTTCCTGCGCAGCTCTTCCTGTGATAGCGGCACGAGCACGTCGGCCTGAGTGAGCGTCCACTCCTCCCAGGCACCGCGGTAAAGCCAGATAGCAGGCTCGCCTTCGTAGCGCTCCAGCGCTTGGTCGATCGCCGCCCTGCACAAGCGGTGCGTGCCGTGCGGGTCGGACAGATCGCCGGCGACGAAGATCAGGTCGGGTCGACAATCGTGGAGCAGTTCCGTCACTATCTTCACATCTTCTTCACCGATCGGCCGCTTGCGCACTTCGCCCGTCCGGTAGAACGGCATATTCAGGAAGCGGGCGGCCGTGCGCGGTAATCCGACAGCCGCGATCGCCGACACCGCTTCCGACTCGCGGATGTACCGTTTGAGGCTCTGGACCCGCTCCGAATCTACATCGCCCGGCTGCTTCGTGTTGAAACCCTCGTCGATATCTCTACGCAGGCCACGGACCTTCGTCTGATCGAGCTCCAATGCCGGCGCGGCCCGCGCGACGAAGTCCAGATGACGCTGTACGTCGTGGTCGAATACCGCGATGTTACCACTCGTCATGTAGGCGACGATGATCTCGTTGTCGTTTTCCCACAGCTTGCGCAGAATGCCGCCCATCGAGATCACATCGTCGTCGGGGTGCGGCGAGAAGACAAGCACCTTCTGCCCCCGCGGCAACTTCGCGCGGCCCTGGATCTTGTCGCGTAACCGAATGAAAACCTCGCCGTTGATCTCCCCAGCGTTCGGATACTTGTTGAGCAGCGGGCTCAGGTGATTCTCCCGATAGTCCCTTGCCGTCAGCTTGAGTATCGCTTTGCCAGTCTCCTCCGCCAGCCAGACGACCGCGTCTTCGGTCATCCCTGGTGTCCACTCGACCGGTTCCAGCACCCAGGGCGTCTTTATCCGGGTCAGCTCGGCAGCCGCCGCCAGGTCGAGGTACACTGTGGCGTTACGGTGGTGCTGCAGGTAGGTGGCGCTGACATCTGGCGATACCTCACCCTCAACCGCGCGGCGCACGATCGGCGCCTTGTGCTCGCCCGTCGCAATCAGCGCGACCTTCCTTGCGTCAACTATCGAAGCGATACCCATGGTGATCGCTTCGAGCGGCACGTTATCCTCGCCGAAGAAGTCGGAGGCCGCGTCCCTCCGCGTGATCGTATCCAACGTGATCAACCGCGTACGCGAATCGGGTGACGAACCCGGCTCGTTGAAACCGATGTGGCCGCTACGTCCGATCCCCAAAATTTGGAAATCGATGCCGCCGGCTTCCCGTATCGCATCCTCGTAAGCCTGACAGTGCGCTTCCAGCTTCTTGCGCGGGACGCTACCGTCCGGAATGTGAATGTTGCGCGGATCTAGGTTTATGTGGGCGAACAGGTTCTCCATCATGTAAAGCCGATAGCTGTGGATGCTATACGGCGACATCGGGTAATACTCATCGAGATTGAACGTGACCACCTGCGAGAAATCAACTTCGCCCGCCTCGTACCTGCGAATCAGCTCACGGTAGACACCCACAGGCGTGCTCCCCGTCGCGAGCCCCAGTACACACCGGCCTTTGGCGGACACCTCGCGCTCAATGGTCTCGACGATACGGTCGGCGAGCAGACCGGCTAGATCTTGCGGGTCATCGACTATGACTGTCGGGAGATTCTCGCGTTCGCGCGAGCCTTCGATCACGACGATGGCGTCGGAAGTCTCTCTCATGGCGGCGCCTCGTAGTAGGCCGTCGCGGCCGGGGCGAGTTCGCTCCTGTAATATATAGCGCCCACCAGCCGCTCACCTTCAGCGGAGCCGCTTCCGGCTGCCTCCCGCCCAGGTCCTGCGCTCGTTTCGGCACACACCTATTATTATGATGTAGTCACCCCAGACGACGGTAGACGGCTTCCCGCCAGGCCGGGAGCCGAGCGTGCCCCAACGCCGCAGTCCCAACAAGCTTTGGCGACCGAACGCTGGCCGGGTAGGGCCCATTGCGGCAAACCTGACCCCCCCGGCGGCTCCTGAAAGGTAGGGACGGGATGCACATCGCCTCGTCGAAGTATCCCATGATCCTCGCCGTGGCGGCGCTGGGAGCATTCCTTCTCCCCGAGTGGAACGACCCCCGGGCCGCCCAGGACCGCGCGACCATCCGAATCATCGCATACAACATCAAGCACGGTGAGGGGGGGACGGTGTGATCGACTTCGAGCGCGCCGCCCGCGTGATCCGCGAACTCGAGCCCGATATCGTCGCACTGCAAGAGATCGATAGCGCCGTAGAGCGCTCATCCCGCGTCGACCAGGCGACGCGTCTCGGCGAACTCACGAACGCCCAAGCCAGTGGGCTCGTTGACATCTACCGTGACGAGACCACCCCCGTGATACTGGCCGGCGATTTCAACCCCTTGCCCGATTCCGATGTTCTGGCTCTGCTGAAGCAGCATTGGCACGTCCCCGCCAAAGGCGAGGACCGACTGACCTACCCGTCCGATGTGCCGGAGCGCGAGATCGACTATATCATGTACCGCCCGGCGGACCGCTTCGAGGTCGTCGAGCACAAGGTGCTCCATGAGCCGCTGGTCTCGGACCATCGCCCGGTCCTCATCGAGCTGAGAATCCTCAACCCAGCTAACCGCAACTGAAGGAGTGGCGATGTCCTTTCAGAGAAGAGACTTCATCAAGACCGGCGCCGGTGCTGCGATCGGCGCGTCGCTATGGCCCGGCGCCCTCGTGGCGGCGGACGCGGAACCGCGGCGCGACACGGTCCGGCTGGGCTTCGTCGGCGTGGGCGGCCGCGGCACCTCGCTTATGAGGCTGGCGCTGCAACGCGACGACTGCGAGGTCAAGGCGGTCTGCGACGTGAAGCCGGAACGCGTGGAGCGCGCCCAGAACATGGTGGACGAGGCGCACGGCAAGAGGCCGAGGAGCTTCGGCGACGGCGAGGAAGACTTCCTCAACCTCGTCGAACGGGATGACTTAGACGCCGTGATCATCGCCACGCCGTGGCTCTGGCACACGCCGGTGGCGGTGGCGGCGATGAAGAGCGGCAAGTGGGTAGGTACCGAGGTGCCAGCGGCCGTGACCATGCAAGAATGCTGGGACCTGGTGAACACGTCGGAGGAGACGGGCATCCCCTGCATGATCATGGAGAACGTCTGCTTCCGTCGCGACGTGATGGCCGTCCTCAACATGGTGCGCCAAGACATGTTCGGCGAACTGATGCACTGCCATTGCGGGTACCAGCACGACCTACGCGGCGTGAAGTTCAACCCGGGCGCCGAGTTCGGGCCCGGCGCGAACGGCGAGGCCGAGTGGCGAACCCAGCACGCGATACGCCGGAACGGCGACATATACCCCACCCACGGCGTCGGACCGGTCGCCAAGATGCTGAATATCAACTCGGGCAACCGCTTCCTGACGCTCACTTCGACCGCGACCAAGACGCGCGGCCTCCACAACTACATCGTCGACGTGGGCGGCGAGGACCACCCCAACGCCGATGTCGAGTTCAAGCTCGGTGATATCGTGACCACGGTGATCAAGTGCGCGAACGGCGAGACAGTAGTCGTGAGTCACGACACGAACCTTCCTCGTCCCTACTCCCTCATGTTCCGGGTACAGGGTACTAAAGGTCTGTGGATGAACGATGGCCGCACGATCTACGTCGAGGGAGTCAGTCCGGAATCACACCGCTGGGAGGACTTCGGACCCTACGGCGAGCGGTACGACCATCCCCTTTGGAAACGGTACGCAGATAGGGCGACGGGCTCTGGTCACGGCGGCATGGACTTCTTCGTGATGAACGCCTTCGTCGAGGCGGTGAAGCGCGGCGTCGAGCCGCCTATCGACGTATACGACGCCGCGGCCTGGAGCGTTATCTCGCCGCTTTCCGAGCAATCGATCGCCACCGGCAGCGCGCCGGTCAGGTTCCCCGACTTCACCCGCGGTAAATGGGTGACGCGACGCAAGATCTTTGGACTAAGCGATGAGTTCTAGAATGAGGAAACGCGCGAGAACCGTACTACCCTCTATATCGATCCTGCTGCTATTGGCGTGCACCGGTGAGAGGCCGCTCGAGAAGAAGGTCCTGGTGATCGGAATCGACGGCGTCAGGCCCGACGTACTCGCCGAGATTCCCACGCCGGCGATCGATGCGCTGGCCGCCCAGGGCGCCTTCCGTGGCAGCGTCATAACTCAAGCCCAGACGGTCAGCGGACCGGGTTGGTCCAGCATGCTTACCGGGGTCTGGCCCGACAAGCACGGCGTCACCAGCAATAGCTTCGCCGGTAACAACTACGCGATGTACCCGGACTTCCTGACTCGGCTGGAGTTGATCGACGGCGCTTTCTCCACCTTCGCCGTAGTCGACTGGGCGCCACTGGGCTCGGAGGCATCCGGCGGCCCACTGCTCAGCGACACGATCGACGTGAAGCTCGACTTCGACGGCGATCAGCTCGGGTACCAGGAAGGCGATAATCGGTCGGTGGCGGCGGCAGTACGTTTCCTCGAGCACCAGGATCCCGACGCCGCCTTCGTCTATATCGGCTACCCGGACGTGGCCGCACACGATAACGGCGGCAGCTCACAGGAGTACTACCAATCGATCGAGAACGCCGACGTGCACGTAGGCAGGCTCGTCGCCGCAGTTCGCAACCGGCCTACGTACGATCGGGAAGATTGGCTGATTCTGGTGAGCACCGACCACGGACACAGGGACGAAGGCGGGCACGGCGATGACTCGCCGGAGGAGCGGACGGTCTTTTACCTGGCCAGCGGGCCATCGGTGACGACGGGGACTCTGCCCAGCGAGGTCAACATAGTCGACGTCGCCGTCACCGCTCTGGCACACCTGGGAATCGCCATCGATCCGGCCTGGCACCTCGACGGCAGGGTTTCCGGTCTGGGGGCTGGAAACTGACAGGGAGGTGAAGGAAAACGCGGGGAACCGAGCCGCATCTGGAGGTACTGCGGGCAGCTTTTGCTGAGCGCTACGGCTCGCCCGAGGGGGCCTATCTGGTTCAGGCGCCCGGCCGCGTGAACCTGATGGGGGACCACATCGATTACAATGGGCTGTCGGTCCTGCCGATGGCCCTGCAGCGTCGCGTATCCGTACTCTACCGCGAGCGCGACGACGCCAGCGTCTGTATCGCCAGCACGGCGGAGGGCTGCACGGCCCGCGACTTCAAACTGATGCGCAAGATCAAGCCGTACCAAACCGGCGACTGGGGCAACTACGCGAAAGCGGCGGCCCAGGGGCTGGTCGAGCGCTTCGAAATCCATCGCGGCTTCGACGCGGTCGTCCACTCCGACATCCCGGTCGCCGCGGGCCTGAGCTCTTCCTCCGCCCTCGTAGTCGCCTTCGCACTCGCCGTCCTCCATGCCAACGACCACGACGAGGTGGAGCGGCTCGAACTGGCGGAACTGCTCGCCGAGGCGGAGCATTACGTCGGCACCCGAGGCGGCGGCATGGATCAGGCTATCTGTCTGGCGGCGCGCAGACAGTCCGCCAGTCGCATCGATTTCAACCCACTTCGCCTGACCGCGCACCCCATCGCACCGGAATGGAACTTCATCATCGCCTTCAGCCTCGTGCAGGCGCAGAAGTCCGGTGCGGCGCGCAAAACGTACAACACGCGGACCCGGGAATGCCGCGACGCCCTGACACGGGTGACGGAGGCGCTGGGTATCGCTGAGAAAGTGGACTCTTACCCGGCGCTAATGCGCGGGCGCCGCGTCCGCGATCTGCTGAAGGCGGCCGAGTCGGCGCTCGACGAGCTGCCGATGCGCCGCTTTCGCCACGTGGTCACCGAGGCCGAGCGAGTGCGCAAGGCCGAGGAGGCGCTGGCGGCATACGACCTGAGGGGTTTTGGACGCTTGATGAAAGCGTCGCACGCCAGCCTGCTGGACGATTTCGAGGTCAGCTCACCCGAGCTCGACGAACTGGTCGAAATCGCCACGCGCGCCGGCGCGGCTGGCGCTCGCCTCACCGGCGCCGGGCTCGGCGGTTGCGTAGTAGCCCTCTGCCCGCAGCACCGCGTTGACAAAGTGATGAAGCGCCTCAAGAGTCGCTTCTACGATACGAGAGAGTACGCGGGGCCTCTGGAGGATCAGCTGTTCGTCGCTACGCCCTCCGGAGGTGCGGAAGTGCACCCGGTGTGAGCACGCATCTCTAGACTTCGGACCTGAAAGGGGATCATAGTGGGCGGGTTCTTCGGTGTAGTATCTCGCGACGACTGTGTGGCGGACCTTTACTACGGTACCGACTATCACTCCCATCTCGGTACCACGCGCGGCGGCCTCGCCGTCCACAACGGTCACGGCATCAAGCGCTTCATCCACGACATCACGAATGCCCAGTTCCGGTCCAAGTTCGAGGACGACCTGCCGAGACTTCAGGGTTCCACCGGGATCGGCGTGATCAGTGATTACGACGACCAACCGCTGATCATCCGCTCACATCACGGCGCTTACGCCATCCTCACGGTCGGCAGACTCGACAACCTCGATGAACTTGTATCATCCGCTCTCAAGCGCGGCGCCCACTTCTCCGAGATGAGCGGCGAAGAGGCGAGCCCCACCCAGGTCGTCGCCAACCTGATCGACCAGGCCGACAGCCTAATCGACGGCATTAGCGCCGCCCAGGATGCGATCAAAGGGTCCTGCTCGATCCTCTTGCTCACCGACGACGGCGTCTATGCCGCACGCGACCTGCTGGGCCGCACTCCCATAGCTATCGGCCAGAAACGGGACTCCTTCGCCGCAACGCTCGAGACTTGCGCGCTCGCCAATACGGGCTACCAGGTGAACCGCTACCTGGGTCCTGGCGAAATCGTTCGCGTAACGCAGGACGGCGTCGAACAACTGCGACCGCCGGGCAACACGATGCAGATCTGCGGATTCCTCTGGGTGTACTACGGCTACCCGGCGTCGAACTACGAGGACATCAACGTCGAGGCCGTTCGCTACCGCTGTGGTAGGTTCCTGGCTGAGCGCGATGACGTCGAGGTCGATCTGGTCGCCGGCATCCCCGATTCCGGGACCGGCCACGCCATCGGCTACGCCAACGCCGCGGGAGTGTCTTACGGGCGGCCCTTCGTCAAGTACACGCCGACCTGGCCGCGCAGTTTCATGCCGCAGGACCAGCGGGTCCGCGATCTGGTGGCCCGCATGAAGCTGATACCGATCCGTGAGATCATCGAGGGCCGGCGACTGCTGTTCTGCGAGGACTCCATCGTCAGGGGCACACAGCTCAAGGACATCATCACGCGGATCTTCGATTGCGGCGCGACGGAAGTCCACATGCGGCCCGCCTGCCCGCCGCTCATCTTCAGCTGCAAGTTCCTCAACTTCTCGCGCTCGAAGTCCGAGCTCGATCTGGCAGGACGGAAATCGATACACGAATTGGAGGGCGACAAGCCGGCCCACCTCGACGTGTACGCTAACCCGGACTCGGAGCCGTACAGCGCCATGGTCGAGCGCACCCAGAGACGGCTGGGACTCACGACCCTGCGCTACCAGCGCCTGGAGGACCTCATCGCCGCCATCGGTCTGCCGAAGGAGCAGGTCTGTACCTACTGCTGGGACGGCGTTGAGCCGTAAGAGCGAGAAGCGGTGCTGTGATACCTGGGCTGCAAGGCGATTTGGAAGTAACGGCGTTTCGACGTAACCAGAGAACGTGCGCGGTTGCGCTTCTTCTAACGGTCGCGTCTGCCTGCGCGTCCACGGAGGAATCGGCACGCTCGACGCCATCGATAATTTGGGAGCCAGTCGACTCGATCAACGCCGGCTTACCCGCCGGCGTGCGTGTATTCGCCGGCGCTAACGAGGAGCTGCCGCTCCGCGCCTGGTACGTCCGCATCGACGAGCCCGACCCCGACCTCGTCACGCGCGTCGCGGTTTCCGATGACCCGGTCGACAACCGCGAGACGGTTTCGAGCTTCGCACGCGACTTGGGCGCCTGTGTCGCGGTGAACGGCGGCTACTTCGCCATGGATCAGACCCCGTCCCGCCACCGCGGACTGCTGCTAACCGACGGGAACCTCTGGGAGCCTCCCACCCCGTCGATCATCTGGGACTCGCTGCGCTACGAGACGGCCAGGGCGGCCGTCGGGTTTACCGGCGACGACGTCGTCGAGATCGCCTGGGTGGCCTCGCGCCGCGATACGCTCTTCGCCTGGTCGAATCCGCCGCAGCACCAAGACGGCCGGCCGGCCGAGCCGCTGCGCCCCGAAGACGCCCGGGTGTGGGACGTCCGCGATGCGCTCGCCGCAGGACCGCGGCTGGTGGTCGGCGGTGACGTGCGGGTCACCCTCGACGAGGAGGGGTTTTTCAGCTCGTACCTCCGAGAGCCACACCCGCGGACTGCGGTGGGCCGCGCCGCCGATGGTGCACTTATCTTGATCGTCGTCGACGGCCGTCAATCGGAGAGCCGCGGCGCTACCCTCGATGAGCTCGCCGGATTGATGCTGGAGGCCGGCGCCGTCGATGCGCTGAACCTCGACGGCGGCGGTTCTTCCACGCTGGTGGTGGACGGAATTCTGGTCAACCGGCCGACCGGCGGCACCAGTGAGCGCCAAGTGATGTCGGCGCTGGTCACGTTCTGCGAGTAGGAGGGTGAGGGCCAATGCACGCTTGAGACTGGATGACCGGCGAGCAGGCCCGCATCGACGAGTAGAATGATGTCGCGCTTCAAGAAGCTCATCCACGAAGTTCACCGCCGCTCGATCTGGCAGGTCCTTCTCGTCTACCTCGGCGCTTCGTACGCGATACTCGAGGCGGTAGACCTCTTCACCGAACGATGGGGTCTGCCGAGCTGGCTCTTTACCGCCGCAGCAGTCCTGCTTGTGGTCGGCCTGCTCGTCGTACTCACGGCGGCGATCCTCCCGGATACAGTCGAGGAGGTCGAAACGTCCGCTGAAGCGGCGGCGGCCTTGGGGGCGCCAGGAGGCCGACGCCTGACGCTTCGCGTGATGCTTGGGGCGGTCCTGGTTCTGGCGGCCGGTGCCCTGGCGACCATCCTGCTGATCCCCCGTTCCGACCCGAACCTAGATCCCAACGTCCTCGCGGTCGCACCGTTCGACGTACTCGACCCCGATCTCGAGGTCTGGCGCGAAGGGATGGTGGACGTGCTATCCGCCGGGTTGGACGGCGCCGCCCCTTGCGAGCCGTCCCGCCCTCCGCCGTGGTCAAGCGCTGGAGCGGCCGAGCGGACCGCCCATCGGCGATTCACCTGGCGAAGGAGACGGGAGCCGGGCTCGTCGTCTACGGTAGGCTCGTTGGCGCAGGGCCCGACTCGGTCCGGCTGGCCGCCACGCT
Source organism: uncultured Gemmatimonadota bacterium (assembly GCA_964345885.1). Lineage (GTDB taxonomy): Bacteria > Gemmatimonadota > Gemmatimonadetes > Palauibacterales > KS3-K002. The sequence goes on from CAYFSW010000093.1 coordinate 57,727, forward strand.
TCTCGACGCCCGTCTCGATCAACCGATCGCCGAGTTCGCCGACATCCGCGATCTGAGCGCCCGCGTCGATCGGCTCTGCGACTCCGTCGCCGTGCGTGTGCTGGAGTCGCTCGCCGGCACTCGACCGGTGGCCTCGGCCCGCTTGAGCTCGTTGGGATCGTCGTCGCCGGCAGCGATCCGGGCCTTCCTGCAAGGTGAACAGCACTACCGGCTGTCCAACTGGGACTCCGCCCAGCACTACTACTCGGAGGCGGTGCAGATCGACTCGACTTTCGCACTCGCCTTCAACCGGCTCGCCCAATCATCCTCGTGGCAATGGTCTGGACCGGAGGTTGCGGAGTACCGCCTGCGAGCCGGGAGACTCAACCGCGGGCTCGCGGCACGCGAGAGCCTCTTCGTCGCGGCCGATTCCCTTTACGCCGCCACGTTCGTCGGTTTCACGGCTGACTCGGCCAGCTGGTCGCGGCTGCACCGCTTGTTCTCGACGCTCGAGCGCGCCGTGGGAGAGTACCGCCTCGACCCGGCGGCCTGGTACCGTCTCGGCGAAGCGCGACTCCACTACGGCGTCTACCTGGGGATGACGGATCGGCAGGCTTACGACGCCTTCGTCCGCTCGGCGGAGCTCGACTCGGCGTACATCCCCGCCTATCTCCACCTGCCCGAGCTTTCCCTCGCGATCGAAGGGGTCGAGGGCGCTCGCCGAGCGGTCGCCGCCTACTTGGCGCTGAGCCCAATAGGCTACCAGGCGGACGGCTTCAGGCTTACCGACGCACTACTCGACACGTCGCGTGTCGGCTCACCCGAAGTCCAGCTGATGCTCGACACGCTGCCGCTTGAAGCGCTCGACCCGGCTTGGTTCAACCTCAACCGGGCTGTGGACCCTGTGGAGTCTGCCGTCCGGATCGCTCGAGCCAAGCATCAAAGGTTCGCGTCGCAGCCGCAAACACCGAACGAGCGCCTGGCCTTAGCCAGCGTCCTGGCCTTTCGGGGCCACCTCAAGCAGGCGTACGAACTTCTAAGAGCGACCGAGTCAGCATCCCTGAGCAGCGGGGCTCTCTGGCCGCAGCTGGCCGAGCTGGGAGCCGTACCGCCCGACACGGCTGATGCCCTGTTCCGTTCCTGGCTGCGAAACGGTAATGGGTGGGGAATCTGGCAAAGCCTCCGCTGGTGGGCGAAGCGCGGCGATACCACCGCGCTTCGCGAAGCGGCGGTCTTATGGGATACCGTTGCCGTTCCCCCATCAGCCATCGCCGCGATAGAGGCCAAACGTGCGGCCGTCGCCTACCTGTCGCTGGCGCGGGGGGACACAGCCGGGGCGGTGCACGGGCTCGCCGAGTTTACTCGCTGGCCTTGGGGCTATGCGTACGTGCATCAGCTCACGCTAGGCGAGCTGCTGGCCGTCACAGGGGCCGACCTGGAGGCGGCCCGTATCCTCGATCAGGGCCCAGACATGCTCATGAATAACCCGATGCCCGCCGAGATCCTCTGGACCCTAGAGCGCGGCCGTGTGAACGAGCGGTTGGGTAACCGCGAGGGTGCGATCCGAGCCTACTCGTACGTGGCCCGGGCCTGGGCCGACGCCGACTCGATGCTGCAACCTCTGGTGCAGGAAGCCGGCACGGCGTTGGAGAGGTTGGGCCGCGAGCCGCGTCGCTAGGCGCTACTCGAACCCGACCTGCGGCAGCTTTCTGAAGAGCGCCACCGCGGCGACAGCGACGATCGCAAGGCAGGCGGTCGCGATCTCGACCCGACCGTAGAGAGCGAAGCCCGTCCCGAACAGCGCCGCATAGACCACCGCACAGCCCAGGAACCAAGAGAGCAGCGCCGCGGTGAAGCGCCCCTCTGTGGGCCCCGTCTCGACCGCGCGCCGCCAGCCCCAGTTGAACGGCCGGATCCTGTCGTAGAAAGCCTGCAGCGTCGCCCGGTCGGTGGCCGGCGTCAGCAGCGTTACGGTCAGCCAGACGGCGGTGGTGATGGCAACGCCGAGCACCAGTTTGAGCGACGGGTGGATCGCCGGGAAGCCCAGCGCCTCGTGGACGAGCGTGAAGTAGAGGGCGACGATGAACGAGATGATCATCGCCGACAGCTCGCTCCAGGCGTTGATCCGCCACCAGAACCAGCGCAGCAGGAATATGAGTCCCGTTCCTGCACCGATCTGCAGCAGTATCTGGAACGCCTGCAGCGCGTTCTCCAGCCAGAGCGAGACGATCCCCGCCAGGATGATGAGCACCACGGTGGAGAGGCGTCCCACTCTCACGTAGTGACGCTCTTCACCTCGCGAATACAAGAAGCGCCGGTACACGTCGTCCACAATGTACGAGGCGCCCCAGTTGAGATGCGTGCTGATCGTCGACATGTAGGCGGCGGCCAGCGACGCAACCACCAGACCCAGGAGCCCGTGGGGCAGGAAGACCAGCATCGCCGGGTAGGCCAGGTCGTGCCGCACGATCGACGGGTCGATCCCCGGGAAGCGGGCCGTGATCGCATCCAGGTTCGGATAAACGATCAACGAGGCCAGCGCCACGATGATCCAGGGCCAGGGCCGCAGCGCGTAATGGGCGATGTTGAACCAGAGCGTCGCTCGCATCGAGTCCTTCTCGTTCCGCGCCGCCAGCATGCGCTGTGCCACGTAACCGCCGCCACCCGGCTCGGCGCCGGGATACCAGACGCTCCACCATTGCACCGCGATCGGTATGATGAACACGGGCAACGCGACTCGCCAATCGGTGAAGTCCGGCAACAGCGACAGCTTACCTTCGAGAGCCGGGTGCGAGATCAACCCTGCCAGCCCGCCCACTTCCGGCTGGGCCAGCGCGTAGTAGGCCGCCGCGATCGAGCCGATCATCGCGATGGCGAAGAGTAGCAGGTCGGTGACCACGACGCCCCACAGCCCCGAGGTCGCCGAGTAGATCACCGTGATCGTTCCGGCGATCAGTACCGTCGTGTACTTGTCGATCCCCAGCAGCACGCCGCCGATCTTGATCGCCGCCAGCGTGACCGAGGCCATGATCATCACGTTGAAGAAGACGCCCAGATAGAGCGCCCGGAACCCGCGCAGGAACGCCGCGATCGGGCCCGAGTAGCGCAATTCGTAGAACCCGATATCGGTGAAGACGCCCGACCGTCGCCACAGCTTGGCGTAGAAGAAGACCGTGCACATCCCGGTGATCAGGAACGCCCACCACAGCCAGTTCTGGCTCACACCGCCGGTCCGCACCATGTCGGTGACCAGGTTCGGCGTGTCGGTGGAGAACGTCGTCGCCACCATCGAGGTGCCCAGCAGCCACCACGGCGCACTGCGACCCGACAGGAAGAACTCCTTCGTCCCCTTCCCCGCGCGCCGTGCGAAGACCAGGCCGACGGCCAGGGCGACCAGGCCGTAGAGAAAGACGACGAACCAATCGATACCGACGAGTTGCATGGGCTCGCGCTCCCGCTGCTCAGTGGGTTGCGGCTTCTTAATAAAGCGTGACGCGCCCCCGCGCTACCCGGCCGGAAGTAGGGAGGACGCGGCGATGGGCCACGAGCGGACATTCGTCGCGCGGGGCGGCGCAGCCGCCCTTCCCGCAATCGCGCGCGCGACATGAAGCGAGGGCCCATCGCCGCGTCCGACCAATCACCACCGACCCTGCAGCCCAGGTTGGCGATTCTCTCATTCCCGCCGTATTGTCAGCAAGCCGCACTCCGTCGAAGGCAGTAGTACACGAAACAACTGCCGAGGACCGCATGATCTCACGGCGCGATATGCTGAAGACCAGCGGCGCCGCCCTGGCAGGGCTGGCCGCCCTACCCACGACCTGGCCACAGCCGGCCGGCTCGCGGCAGGACGACGAGGACCTGGCACAGTACGTCGACCCGTTCATCGGCGCCGACGCGCACGGGCACACCTACCCCGGCGCCAACCTTCCATTCGGTATGGTGCAACTGAGCCCCGATAACGGGGTGAACGGCTGGGACTGGTCTTCAGGCTACCACTGGTCGAGCGACCGTATCGCCGGGTTCAGCCACACGCACCTGAGCGGCACCGGCATCGGCGATATGTACGACCTGCTGTTCATGCCCACCTTCACCGACGCGGCGCCGATCGGCGACTACAGCTCCGGCTTTTCCCACGAGCGCGAGGCGGCCGAGCCCGGGTACTACTCGGTCGAGCTGCTCGATACCAGCATCACAGCCGAACTGACCGCCACCGAACGCGTCGGCCTGCACCGCTACGCATTCCCGGCATCACCACGCGGCCGGCACGCGTCGGTCGTCGTCGATCTCGGCCACTCGCTCAACTGGGACCGGCCCACCGACACGAGAATCATGGTCGAGAGCCCCACGCGGATCAGCGGTTACCGCATGTCCACAGGCTGGGCGCAGGATCAGCGAGTCTACTTCGCAGCCAGCTTCTCACGCCCCTTCAGGGATCACTGGCTCGAGAGCGAATGGACGACTTCGCCGTCGCAAGACTCTCTCCAGGGGACTCATGTGAAGGGCTGCTTCCAATTCTTGGGCGGCTCGGCCCAACCGCTGGGGGTGAAGGTCGCCATCTCGCCGGTGAGCATCGAGGGCGCGAAGCGGAATCTGCGCCGGGAGGCCCCGGGCTGGAACTTCGACGAGGTGCGCCGCCAAGCGCACGAGACTTGGAACCGAGCGCTGGGCAGCGTCCGGATAACGACGGCGAGTCGCGAGGAAAAGGTGCTGTTCTATACGGCGCTCTACCACGCGTTACTCGCCCCACAGCTCTTCTGTGATGTGGACGGCGCTTATCGCGGGCCCGACGGCGAGTCGCACAGCGGCAGCGGCTTTCAGAACTATACGGTGTTCTCACTGTGGGACACTTTCCGGGCCGAGCATCCATTGCTCACGCTGCTACAGCCCGAGCGAGTGGACGATCTGATACAATCGATGATGGCGTTCTATCGAGAGGGTGGCCTGCTGCCGGTCTGGTCGCTGGCCGGCGCCGAGACCAACACGATGATCGGCTATCACTCGGTGCCGGTCATTTTCGATGCCTGGTCGAAAGGGCTGACGACCCTCGACCCGCGCGAAGCGCTGGAAGCGATGATTCAGAGCGCCACACAGGACGCCGAAGGCCTGCGCTTCTACAAATGGCCGGCGCCGATCTCGCTCGAAGAGGCCCGGGCGCGGGATGCCGAGCCGAACCTGCGGCGCGTCGCGTCCGTCGAGCGGCGGCATGTGCAATCGATGGGTACTATGGTAAACGGCTACGAGCGCACGCTCGCCGGGAACACCATGCGCTACCACTCGCCCGTGCCGGCGGCCCGCTCGGCGCTCATCTCACGCACCGAATCAGAGCCGCAACCCATCGAGTGGGAGACCGCTGCTGTTCCCGAGCGCACCGAGTCGAAGGTGAGCTTCCTCTGGCTCGCCGGAATGGATGCGAACGGGGACGGGAGACGCTTCGAACTCTACGTGAACGGCGAGCGGTGGTTCAGGTTCGACGGACCCGAGGTCCGCGACCGGAGCTTCACCGCCCGGGGGCCAGGCGGCGCGACGCTCACCTTCCGGGCGACCCACATCGATCAGCATAACGACCTCTTCGGCTTCATGGCTCTGAGCGTCCCCGCCTCGGCGGTGCAAGAGGGTGAACCATTGCAACTCAGCCTGCAAGGTGAGGCCGCCGGCACGCGCGACTGGTACATGACTTTCGAACATCCGATCGAGTCTCACGTCACTATCGACAACGTGCACGCGCACGTCGAGGAAGAAGGCCAGATTCGGCAGCTGGTCAGCCTGGACATCGAGCACTACGGCGCGCCGACCGAGGCGACCGTCCTCATCGCCCGTGGCCGACCTGTCGAGACGCGACTCGTATTCGGTAGCAACCACCTGCTACTCCCGGTGCTGCCGGTGGACAGGACGACCTCAACGGCCGTCGCGGTCGACCGCGCTGACGGCCCCACCCTAGAAGCGGAGCTCCGACTGCGACCCGTCCGACCTTATCGCTACATCCCGGCGGACTGGGAACCCGAGTCGGTATCGAAGACGCTGGAGTACGCCTACGACGACTGGTGCATCGCGCGCATGGCGGAAGCGTTGGGCGATGCATACGACGCCGAGCTCTTCTACGAGCGGGCCACCTACTACCAAAGTCTGTTCGACCGTTGGGCCGGGTTCATGCGTGGCCGTTTGGCCGACGGCGAATGGAAGGAGCCCTTCTCGCCGACGGCGGCATCGCATCGACAGGACGAGTACACCGAAGGCAACGCCTGGCAATACTCCTGGTACGTGCCCCACGACGTGCGCGGCTTGATCGAGTTGATGGGCGACCGCGAGGCGTTCGTCGCCAAGCTGGACGAGCTGTTCGAGATGTCCTCCGATATGGAGGGAACGGCACCGCCCGACATCAGCGGTATGATCGGCCAGTACGCCCACGGCAACGAACCGAGCCACCACATAGCCTACCTCTATGCGTATGCCGGCGTGCCCTGGAAGACGCAGGAGCGCGTACGCCAGATCATTGAGACGCTCTACGATATCGGGCCCGACGGACTACCCGGCAACGAGGACTGCGGCCAGATGTCGGCCTGGTACATCCTGAGCGTCATGGGGTTCTATCCGGTGAACCCTGCGGAGGGTATCTACGTCATCGGTACGCCGCACTACGAGCGCGTTGCCATCGACATTGGGGACGGCCGCGAGTTCAGCATCGAAGCGCCGGGCGTCTCAGCGGAGAACAAGTATATCCAGTCGGCCACGCTCAACGGCCGGCCACTCGATCGCTGCTACATCACGCATGAAGAGATCGTCGCCGGCGGCACGCTCGCCTTCACGATGGGCGCGGCGCCCAACAGGGACTGGGCAACCGCCGAGTCTGCCGCGCCACCATCCATGACACCGGCCTAGCGGGCCGTAGCCCTCGAGCGGAGGGATGATGGTCTCACGCAGGGAGATGCTACGCACGACCGGCTTCGCCGCCGCCGGGCTTGCCGTTGGCGCCCAGCGGTCGGACGCTCGCCCCGCGGGCGCCGCTCCGCTTCGACGCTCTCAGGATTCCACCTCGCAGCGGCCGCCGATCGACGAGCGGAATTTCGTAAGCGAAGCCGTCGAGGAGACGATCGCCGAAACGCTGCGTCGCATAGGCGACCCCGAGCTCGCCTGGATGTTCGAGAACTGCTACCCCAACACACTCGACACTACGGTACAGCACCGGACGATCGACGGCCGACCCGACACCTTTGTCATCACCGGCGACATCCACGCCATGTGGCTGCGCGACTCCACCGCCCAGGTCTGGCCCTACCTGCCGTTGGCTGGACAGGACAGGCGGCTGAAGGACCTGCTGGCTGGTGTGATCAATCGCCAGACCCGCTGCATTTTGATCGATCCCTACGCGAACGCGTTTAACGACGGTCCCACCGGCGGCGGTTGGGAGGGAGACCTAACCGACATGAAGCCGGAGTTGCACGAGCGGAAATGGGAGGTCGATTCGCTCTGCTACGCCGTGCGCCTCGCACACGGCTACTGGAAGACGACCGGGGATGCCTCCGTGCTCGACGCGCACTGGCAGAATGCGGCCCGGCTCGTCGTCAAGACGTTCAAAGAGCAACAACGGAGGGAGGGGCCCGGGCCCTACAAGTTCCAGCGTGTCACCGCGGTCTTCTACGACACGGTGCCGCTGGGCGGCTACGGTAACCCGACTCGGAAGGTGGGGCTGATACACTCCATGTTCAGGCCATCCGACGACGCCTGCCTCTACCCGTTCCTGGTCCCGTCCAACCTGTTCGCCGTCGTCTCGCTGCGACAGCTGGCCGAGATTTTCGGCGACGAGGTTGGCGATCGTGACTTTGCCGACCAGTGCGGTGCCTTGGCGGACGAGGTCGAGCAAGCGATCCGCGAGCACGCCGTGGTCGAGCACCCGGCCCACGGCCGAATCTACGCCTACGAGGTGGATGGCTTCGGCAACACCATCTTCATGGACGACGCCAACGTTCCCAGCCTGCTGGCGCTTCCCTACCTCGGCGCCGCCCGCGGCACCGACGCAGTGTACCAGGCGACGCGACGGTTCGTGCTCAGCAACGACAATCCTTACTTCTTCAGCGGCTCGGCCGCGGAGGGCATAGGCGGACCTCACGTGGGACTCGACATGATATGGCCCCTCGGCATTACGATGCGCGCGCTGACCAGCACCGACGATGGCGAGATTCTCCACTGTCTGCGCATGCTGAAGAGGACACACGCCGGGACCGGACTCATGCACGAGTCCTTCCACAAGAACGATCCCTCGCGCTTCACTCGTTCCTGGTTCGCCTGGGCCAACACACTGTTCGGCGAGCTGGTTGTCAAACTGCACGACGAGCGGCCCGAGCTTCTGGCCCGACCGCTGTGACGAACCATGCCGACGGTCGATCGTCGTAGCTTCCTGGGCTCGCTGGGCGCGGCCGCCCTGGCAGGTACGGTGCCACGCCCGCTGACGGCGATGCTGGTGCCGGGTCACGTGCCGCCGCTACCCCAGACGCCACGCTTGGCGTTGCTCCGCGAGCCCGATTTCCCGACGCTCGACGCACAACCGATCCGCGAGCGGACGCTGCGGGCGGCGCTCGACGGTCTCGAAGTGACCCAATTGAGCGTCGCCGACCTCGGGACGCTGGCACCTGACGCTTTCGACGTCTTCCTCAACCCGTACGGCTCGGCGTTTCCTAAGGACGCCTGGACCGCGATCCTCGACTTCCTCGCCGCTGGCGGTAACTGGGTGAATGTCGGGGGCGTGCCGTTCTCTGTACCGGTGCGACGCGAAGATCGGGACTGGCGCACCGAGGTAAGGCAGACGGCCTACCACAAGGCGCTGGGGATAACCCAGGCGTTCTCGGTCAACGTGGAGGGGCTGCGCGACTACGTCGCGAACCCGCGAGTCAGGGCGGCTCGCGATCTGGCCGGCGGCATTGAGGCCGAGACGGTCTACGAGCTCTACCATCGGCTCACCCGCGAGAAGGAGTTCCCCGACGAGGATGGTTCCGACGGTCCGCGCGAAGGCGTCGTCACGCCGCTGCTTTCTGTGATGGGAGCCGGTGAGCACCCGGTCGCGGCGCCCGTGGTAAGCCTCGACCGCACGCAGGGACCCTTCGCCGGCGGCCGCTGGGTCCTGGCGACCTTCGACGGTTCGATCTCGGACGCCGCTCTGCGCGCTCTGGTCGATTACGCTGCGCTAGGATCGCGGCAACTGGCGGTCGCGCCATCGCTCGCCTGCTACCGTGACGGCGAGCGACCAGCTGTGACGGTGACGCTGAAGACGCCGGGCAGGGAACGCCGCGGCACCAGTCTTACATGCCGGGTTGAAGTCTTCGACCACCGGAACGAGCCGATCGCGATGGCCGACCTGCCGCTCGAGGGGAGCGGCTTCGTCGCCGCCGCGGCGGCGACGCTGGAGCCGGGGTTCGGCCTATTGGCGCCCGGGCTCTACCGGGTGGAGGCAGCACTCGCGTCGGAAGATCCGAGCTTCGACGGCCTGCACGCGACGTCAGGGTTCTGGATCTACGACCCGGAGCTCTTGGCGGCCGGTCGACCCTTCACGACCGACGCGCACAATCTGCTACGCGACGGCGCTCCCTACCTCGTGACCGGGACCTCGTACATGGCGACGGACGTTCATCGTCGCTTCCTGCTCGAGCCGAACCCGAACGTCTGGGACCGCGACTTCGCGGCCATGCGGCGCTCCGGCGTGAACATGATCCGCACGGGCATCTGGACGGGCTGGCGCCGATACATGCCGGGGCCGGGCTCGGTCAACGAAGCGGCGCTCCGCGCACTCGACGCCTTCCTGCTCTCCGCCCGGCGCCACGAGACGCCGGTCATCTTCACCTTCTTCGCCTTCGTGCCGTATTCGTGGGACGGTAAGAACCCGTACCTCGATCCGCAGGCGGTGGCCGCGCAGAAGGAGTTCATCTCGCGCATCGTCGAGCGCTACAAAGAGATGAATGACGTGATCTGGGATCTGATCAACGAGCCGAATTGTTGTTCGCCAGCTCGGCTATGGCAGACCCGTCCCAACTACGACGAGCACGAGACCGGCGCCTGGCACGAGTGGCTGCGCGAGCGCTTCTCCGCCGAATCGGACGAGGAGCTAGAGGCGACGCTCGCCGAGCTCTGGCGAACACTGCCGGACGAGGCCCTCGCCCTCCCACGGCTTCAGGAATTCGGCGACCGCGACATCTTCGAGGGACTGCGACCGCTGAAGGCGATGGAGTACCGCCTCTTCGCCAACGACGTGTTCACCGGCTGGGCCCGGGAGATGGCCGCGACGATCCGCGAAGCTGGCGGCCCGCAGCAGCTGGTCACCGTCGGCCAGGACGAGGGCGGTACCTACGAGCGACCGGCCCCCATGTTCCACGGCCCTGTCGTCGACTTCACATCGAACCACACCTGGTGGCTGAACGACGACCTACTCTGGGACAGCGTGGTCACCAAGACGCCCGACCGCCCGAACCTGATCTCCGAGACGGGGATCAGGCTCTACGAGCGGATCGACGGGAGCGCCTGGCGCACGGAGCAGGATGCCCGCGACCTGCTCGAGCGCAAGCTCGTACTCGCCACCGTGACCGACACCGCCGGTTTCATCGAGTGGATCTGGAACACCAATCCCTACATGCCGCTGGACGTTGAGGTGGCGATCGGCCTGCTGCGGGCAGACGGCTCGGCGAAGCCCGAGCTCCACGTGCTCGAAGGGATCTCGCGCTTCGTGGCACAATCGATGCGCGACCTCGGACCCCGCGAGTCCGAACCGGTCGTGATGGTGATCCCACACTCCCACATGTTCTCGGTCCGCAACTTCGCGACGGCGGCCACACAGCGCTGCGTACGGACTATGCACTATCACTTGCGGGTCACGATGGGTGCCGTCGGCGAGTACGCCCTCGACCGCCTCGACCGCATACCGAGGCTTATCGTCTTGCCGTCGCCGCGCATCCTCAGCGAGGCCGCCTGGCAGCGCTTGCTGGAAATTGTGCGCGACGGCGCCACGCTCCTCGTCACCGGCCCCATCGACTCCGACGAGCACTGGCTGCCGGTCGAGCGGCTCGAACGCTTCGGCGTGGAAGCCACGGTCAGACCGCTGGCCCAGGAGGAGCACCTCGGTTTCGGGGACATGCTGTACCGGCTCAGCTACCGGGGGGACAAGTTCCAGCGCCTGGAGAAGTCGGTGCAGGTGCCCGGAGCGCCGGCGCGGGTAGCCGAATTTCGTGAGGGACGCGGAAGGGTTATCTGGTCGCCGCTCCCCGTCGAACTGGCAGAGCAAGTCGTCCCGACGACCGTCCTCTACCGCCACGCTCTCGCCGCGGCGAACGTCGAGCCGCTCTTCTCGCTGCAGAGACCCGACCCCGGAGTGCTGGTCTACCCGGCTGTGTATGGAGATGCCGTGCTCTACGGGATCGTCTCCGAGCTCGGCTCGTCGACAGATGTACGCCTGACCCACGCCGAGACCGGTACCTCTCTTGAATTCGCTTTACCGCCGGGGCGCGCCGCCCTCGCACTGGTGAGCCGCCGGGACAGCCGCACGCTCGGCCGCTACACACCCATCGCGAGATCCTCGGGGTAGTGGCCCGCCGCCACCAGCTCCCTTAACTGGGCCACTACGTAGGGCTTATCTTCACGGTGGGTCACCCCCAGCCAGGGACCCGGCGTGGGGATCACGCGGACCCGCATCTCGCCGCTCGCGATCAGGTCGTTCACCGAGTTGCTCAGATAGAACTCGGCGTCGCGCTCGTCGCCGTGCTCGACCAGGAAACGCTCGAACTCACGCTCAAGCAACGGGAACGCGGCCGCTGTCGCCGCCCAGAGGTTCATCGACACCGTCTCATCACCCGTCAGTTCCCGGCGCTCGCCCTGAACGGTAACGCCGCTCAGCAGGCCATCCGCTTCGCCGATCTTCTTCAGCTCGGTCACCCGTGCCAGGTAGCCGTCGCCGTCGACCTCGCAGACGGCGCGCGAGACACCACCGTGCGGGGAGAGCGTATCTCGCAGGGTGTACCCAGCAGCAGCGAACTCCGGCGCATTACAGTCAGCGAGACCGCGAAGGTGATCGGCCAGGGCCGTGAACGCGGACTCCCCGTAGAAGTCGTCGGCGTTCATCACGACGAACCGATCCAAGGTCGCGAAGCGCGCAGCGAGGGCCGCATGCCCGGTGCCCCACGGCTTGACCCGACCGACCGGGACGGAGAAGCCCGGCGGCAGGTCATTCAGCTTTTGATGCGCGAATTCGGGAGAGGGCAAGTTGCGGAACCGACCCGCCAGGCGCTCTCGAAACGCGAATTCCAGCTCGGGCCGGATCACCAGCAGGAACCGCTCGAACCCGGCCCGCGCCGCGTCGTATATCGCGTAGTCCAGCAGAGCCTCGCCGCCAGGGCCCACCGGCTCCAGCTGTTTCAGCCCGCCGTAGCGGCTGCCGATCCCAGCCGCCAGTACGATCAGCGTCAGTTGCATGTGAGGATCGTAACCCCGGCGACAACGAAATTCCACGGCCCTGTCGACCGGGAGCGGTTGACACGCGGCACGACCACAATGACGAGCGGCGAGAAGATTTAGACGCCTAAGGCGAAGAGCCCCGGGGTCGCTGACCCCGGGGCTCTTGTTCGCCTGCCAAAGGAGCGATGCTCAACTACCGCTGCGCTCTTCCTCCCACTCCTCCGGCGTCATGAACTGGAGGGTCTCCATCCCTTCCCGCTCCAGCCGCGAGTTCAGGTCGCTGAGCCTCTCCTCACCCGTCAGATCGCCGAACCGGGCCTCCGCACCGTCCAGCTCGGCGCCCAGATTCTCCATGCGCGCCAGCTCGGAATCAGTGGGCCGCCCGGCATAACCGTTCACGGCGCCGAAAAGAGCGCCGAGCTTCTCGCGCAGCTGCTCGTCAGTCGAGAAGAGCCCCGGTTCGCCGGTTGAGACAACGCTAACTCGGAAGTCCTCCAGCTCGTCGGCATAGTCATTCAGCCGCCGGGCCGTGCCGCCGCCCACCGAGTCGGCGTGCTGGCGCGCCTGGTCGCGGAGATCGACCACCGCCTCGACCACGTAGGTCAGCCGTTCGAGCATGTCGTAGATCTGGAGGGCCGTTCGCTGCTGAAGCTGCCGGTCCTCCGGCGAATGCGGCGAGCGCGGGTCGGGTACGAGGCTGACCTCGCCTTCGTAGCTGTTGCGTCCCTTGACGATCTTGTACGTGTACGTCCCTTCCGGCACCCGCGGGCCCTCGAATACCGGCACCAGCGCGCTGGCCGCCGGGACTTTAGGCGCTGGCATCCTCATCGGCCAATCGACCCGGTTGATGCCGCGGACCTTGCCAGCGGGGATTTCGGTGATCAATTCGCCCTCCGCGTCGAACACCTCGAGCTTCATGTCACCGAAGATGTGGCGACGCGCCTGATAATAGACGATCGAGGCCGCCTCCGCGGGGTTACGGCCCACGTACTCATCGGCGCCGGGGAACCAAGGGCCCTGGCCGCCTCCGATCATCTGGACCGAGGCGCGGGTTGGCAGAATGGCCAGCTCGGCCTCCAGAACCTCCGGCGTCAGGCCACGCAACGGCGTGATGTCGTCCAGGATATAGATCCCGCGCCCGTGCGTCCCCGCGATCAGATCGTTCTCCCGCGGATGGATCGCCAGGTCGTGCACCGCCACCTTCGGGAAGTCGGCGGCGTAACGCGCCCACGACCCACCACCGTCCAGGGTGATGTAGAGCCCGAACTCGGTGCCGAGGAACAGGATGTCCGGCCGCTCCAGGTCCTCCTTCACGACGAACGTGTAGCCCTCGATGTCCTCGGTGACCAGCGACTCCCACGTCTCACCGTAGTCCCGGGTCCGGTACAGGTAGGTCGTCATGTCACCGCTGCGGTGACCGTCGAAAGTGACGTAGGCGGTCGCCCCGTCGTGACGACTCGCCTCCACGTGCGATACCCACGTATGCCTCGGCAGGCCATGGACGTTGCGCACCACGTTCCTCCAGTTCGCACCGTCGTCGCGCGTGACCTGTAGGTTGCCATCGTCGGTACCGACCCAGATCACGGTCGGGTTCACCGGCGACTCGCTGATCGTGTAGATCGTCGTGTGGTTCTCCGCCGACGTGTTATCGGTGGTCAGGCCACCCGACTCCTCCTGTTTCTGCTTCTCGGGATCGTTCGTCGTCAGGTCGTCCGACAGGCGTTCCCACGAATCGCCGCGATCACGCGTCCGATACAGGAACTGGGCCCCCATGTACAGCGTGCCGGGATTACTCTGGCTCACGTGGAGCGGCGTATTCCAGTTGAAGCGCAGCTTCGTGTCCTCCGATTCCGGATAGGGCCGGATATCCTTCGTCTCGCCGGTCGACTTCTGTAGACGCGACAGGTTGCCGCCCTGGTACTCCACGTAGATGAAGTCCGGGTCGCTCGGATCGACGAAGACGTGGAAGCCGTCGCCGCCGTTCAGTAGCGTCCAATCCGACGGCATAATGCCGCCCGACTTCCTGGAAGGGCCGACCCAGGTCCCGTTGTCCTGGAGGCCGCCGTACACGTTGTACGGGAACTCCATGTCGTAGCTGATCTCGTAGAACTGCGAGACAGGTAGACCCTTGGCGTGGCGCCAGGCGCCGCCGTGGTCGTAGGAGAAGTAGATACCGCCGTCGGTGCCGAGGATCAGCTCCTCGCTGTTCAGCGGATTGACCCACATCGCGTGATGGTCGCTATGCACGCTGCCCACGTCGAAGCCGCCGGCGCTAAACGGAGACGTGAACGACTCGCCGCCGTCGTCCGAGACCGTGAGCAGAAAGCCCGGCTTGTAGATCCGATCCGGGTTCACCGGGTCGGGCACGATGTAGGCGAAGTAGAAAGGTCGGCTCGTGACGTTCATCGACGAGTTCACTTCTTCCCACGTCGCGCCCATGTCATCCGAACGATACAACGCCGTCTCCTCCGCCTCGACGAGCGCGTAGACCCTGGTGGGCCGCGGCGGTGACACGGCAACCGCGATCCGGCCCTTGTCGCCCTCGGGCAGTCCGACCGTCAGCTCCCGCCAGGTGTCGCCGCCGTCGACCGAGCGGTAGAGCCCGCTGTTGGGGCCGCCGGAGTTGAAGAAGTACGGCCAGCGCCGAAACTCCCACATGCCGGCGTACAGGATGTTCGGCGCGTGGGGGTCCATGGAGAGATCGGAGCAGCCGGTATCTTCGTTCATGTAGAGCACCTTCTCCCAGGTCTCTCCGCCATCCTTCGTCCGGAAGACCCCGCGCTCCTGGTTCGCATCCCAGAGGTGGCCGGTGGCGCAAACGAAGACGCGGTCGCCGTTCAGCGGATCGACGGCGATCCGCGCGATGCGCTCGCTGTCCTCGAGACCCATGAACTCCCAGCTATCGCCGCCGTCGGTCGACTTGAAGACGCCGTTCCCCACCGAGACGCTGTTGCGGACCCAGGTCTCGCCGGTCCCGACCCAGACGACGTCGTGGTTCGACGGGTCGATCTTGACCGCGCCGATCGACATCGTATGGTCGTCGAAAACCGGCTCGAACCGTAAGCCCCCGTCCCTCGATCTCCAAACACCGCCGCTCGCCGACCCGATGTATATGGTGAGCGGGTACTCGGGAACCGCGTCCATCGCCGCGATCCTGCCGCTCATCGTCGACGGCCCGATCGCCCGCGCCCGCAGACCGCCGAACGTGGCTGATTCGATCTTCACCTGGGCGTCCCCCACCGCGGGCAGCGCCGCCAGCACCGCCAGGGTCACGCAACTCCGCCAGGCATATTCCAGCCGGGTACGCATCGTGACACTCCTTCTCCCGTTTATGACTGCAGTGATCCTTCCCTCACAAGAAGAAGGCCAGCTTCATTGCTGGCCCTCTTCACTCTTCTCCGGCATAACGAACAGCGAGTCCCCCAGCTCGACGTTCAGTTCAATGAGATCGATAGTCACCGCCTGACCCGCCGGAGCACCCTTAGGCCGAGCTTCGATCGAGTGCGCGATCATCAGGCCACCGACCTCTTTGTAGTCGCTGACGATCGTCTCGAACTCTACCGTGCGGCCCTGCACCTCCCGAACGCCCTCCATCCTGATCGGGATGAAGTATTCGGCATCGAGGTAGTAGTACTGGACGCTGCCACTCTTCATCGTGACCTTGAGCTTGTACGCCTGCGTCCCTTCCGTCTCCTCCTGGCCGAGTAGCTCGACCGTGTGCCCGGATTCCTCCCAGCCGACCAGCGGGCCGTCGACGTCGGCCGTCTCCCACAGGTCCTCCGCCTGGTCGTCCGGCACTTCCTCCGGATCCGGGTTGCCCATGAACGGCATTACCTGCCAGGCGGTCTCGCCGTCATAGGCCTGAACGCCCGTAATACCTTGGAACACGAACTCGATGCGAGCCATGTTCGGGCGTTTGGCCATCACCGTGAACGGCGCCTCGATACCCATGCCGCCCATCATCATCTTGCCGGTCATCTTAATCGACTGTACAGACTGCCAGGCCTCCAGGCCGCCGATCGCCTCGTAGTAATTGTTCAAGACCTCGTCGAGGTCCTGGGCCTGTGCCGGCGCGGCCAATACCGCCACGACAGCCAGCGCTGCCAGCTTCTTCAGCATGAGAAATCCTCCTGGTTTGGTGAACTGAGGCACACAAGACGGCCCCGCCCCTGCAGGAGGCTTCGCCGCTCGTGGGTCCGAATGCTCCTGTTGTCGGCTGGTATGATGCCGGTCAACGGGCCCGGGGGCAACCGCTGGGAATTCGAGAATCCTCGACTGACTCGGCATGCTGAACACTGCGTCGTCGACGTCCACGGTGAGCTCGATCGTCTCGATCATGAGCCAACCCTACGGGGTGCTGTGGCCGTCAAAGTAGTGTGACACGAGCCCAAAGCCCCAAGACATCAACGACAGGCGAAACATGACCCGGCAAGACATGACCTTAGGTCTCGCCCGGATTCCGCTCGCCCTGGCGGCCCTTTTGGTGGCGTGCAGCGGGGCGAGCGGACCCGCCGTTCACGAATGGCAGGCCGCCTACGACACGATCGGTGACACGATCGTGGTGCGGACGGAGAGCGGGAGTGTCTGGGGCGATACAGCCGGACTGGTCACCGACCTTACGATCGGTCGGTTCGAGGGCCCCGACGAGTACATGTTCGGCCAGGTACGCTCGCTGGCCGTGGCGGCGGACGGTTCCATCTACGCCTTTGACAGCCATGCGATGGAGTTGAGGAAATACGGACCCGACGGCACCTATCTGGGAACGTTCGGCCGCGAGGGTGGCGGCCCCGGCGAGTACAAACGCCCCGACGGCGGGCTCGCCGTGCTCTCCGACGGCCGAGTCGTGCTTCGCGATCCGGGCAACACCCGGCTGACAGTCTACTCCGGCGACGGCGAATACCTGGAGGGCTGGCGGATTCGGGGCAGCTTTAACACCTCGCGCCGGCTTTACCGCGACACAGCCGACGCCGTCTATACATTGATCCTTCTGGACCCACACGCCGCCGTTGTCGACTGGACCGTTGGTCTCGTGCGATACTCCAGCGACGGCCTGATCGGAGACACGCTGGCCGCTCCGATCTACGACTTCGAGCCTCCGCGACTCGTCGCCCAGCGACGGACCGACGACGGCGTGAGCACCAGCGTCAACTCGGTGCCGTTCAGCCCCGACGATTTCTGGACCTTCAGCCCCTTGGGCTATATGGTAGGCGGCCTCTCCACGCGCTACGCCATCGATCTTTTCGTCGCGCCGGGCCGCGTGCTGCGCATCGAGAAAGTCGATTGGGAACCCGCGCCCGTATTGACCGCAGAAAAAGAGGAGCGTGAGCGTATCTCGACGGCGAACGCGCGAAGCACCCAGCCCAACTGGCGTTGGAACGGGCCTCCCATCCCCGATACCAAGCCGCCCTACGCCGGAGCCTACATCGGAGAGCACGGCCGCATCTGGGTCCGGCTCCATCAGGAGGCCTACCAGATCGAGAAGGCGGAACCCGAGCGGGAGCTCGCTCCCGGCGAGACACCCGAGCGAACCTGGTTCGAGCCGGTCGTCTTTGACGTCTTCGAGCCAAACGGCCGCTACCTGGGGATGGTCCGCGCGCCGGACGGCTTCTCCAACTACCCGACGCCGGTTATCCGCGGCGACACCGTCTGGGCGGTGGTGCGCGACGACCTCGACGTACCGTACATAAAGCGCTTCCACATCGAGCACGGGCGCGAAACGAACTAGAGAGCGAGGCTGATGAATATACGAGGGCGGGCAGCAGACGTTTTGCGCGGCTCAGCGATCGCCGCTCTGACCGCCGCACTGGCCGCCGCACTGGCCGCATGCGCCGGCGGCTCCGGCTCGCCCGAAGCCCACGAGTGGCGAGCCAGCTACGACACCATCGGCGACACGCTGATCGTGCGGACCGAGAGCGGGAGTGTCTGGGGCGATACCGCTACCCTGGTCGCCGACCTGACGATCGGCCAGTTCGAGGGCCCTGACGAGTACATGTTCGGCCGGGTGCGATCGCTCGCCGTCGCTTCCGACGGTTCGATCTACGCCTACGACGAGCACGCAAAGGAGCTACGCAAGTACACAGCCGACGGCACCTACGTCGCGACGTTCGGGCGCCAGGGCGGCGGCCCCGGCGAATACGAGGAACCCGACGGCGGCCTAGCGATTCTGCCGGATGGCAGAATCGTGTTGCGCGACCCTGCGAACGCCAGATTCAGCGTCTTCTCCCCCGAGGGCGAGTACCTCGACGGCTGGCGGATCCGTGGTGGTCTGCACACCTCGCGACGCCTCTACAAGGACACCGCCGGCAACGTGTACACGCTGCTGCTGCTGAACCTCGAGGGTGCCATCGAGGATTGGACGACCGGCCTGGTTCGCTACGGACCCGACGGCGCGCCGGGCGACACCATCGAGCCACCGGAGTACGCTTACGAGACCCCCGAGATCCGGGCGAGCGACGAGGAGGGGGACCACTTAATGTCCAGCTGGGTTCCCTTCACCCCCAAGGATTCCTGGGCCTTCAGTCCGCTGGGCTATTTCGTGGCCGGCGTCTCAACCAGCTACGCCATCGACCTGCATATCGCGCCGGACAGAGTACTGCGAATCGCGCGGGCCGACTGGCAGCGGGTGCCCGTCAAGCCGGGTGAGAAAGCTGAGCACGAGCGCATCGAAACGGCCGGAATGCGCCGGCTCGATCCCGGCTGGCGCTGGAACGGCCCACCAATCCCCGACACCAAGCCGCCTTACGAGCACTTCTTCGTCGGCGAAGACGGTCGGATCTGGGTCCGGCTATACCAGGAAGCTCACAAGATCGAGACAGCCGAGGATTACGTCGGCGAAGATGAGCCGGGCCGGATCCCCGAGCCCACTTGGATCGAGTCGGTGGCCTTCGACGTCTTCGAGCCCGACGGCCGCTACCTGGGTATGGTACGCGCGCCGGACGGCCTGGCGACCTATCCCACGCCGGTCGCCCGCGGCGACACCCTGTGGGCGGTGGTGGAGGACGAGCTGGACGTGCCGTACATCGTACGTTTCATAATCGACCACGCCGCAGGCGGTTCGAGCTAGCCGCTACCCTCCGATTCGCCGTGTGCGATCCTCGGCCACCACTCTTCGAACTGAAAGCGGTCCGGGTTACGGTGGCAACTTCGGCACGTATCCTCGTCGGGTACTCTACCGCCGGCCGCCACGAAACCTTCGCGGTCCGACATGATGGCCGGATCTCGGTATAGCGAGCCCGGCCCGTGGCAGGCTTCGCAGCCAACACCCTCGCCCACTTCGAACGTGCCGGCGAACAGAGCATCGGGGTCCTGCGCGGCGGTGCTGTGACAAAGTAGACAGCGACCGTCCCCGCGGGGATTCTTCATGTCCTGGAAGTACGGCCGCTGCAGGGCGAGGAAGAGGGACCAGTCGGTGGCCAGCCGCCAGTAGGCGGCGGCGTGCCGGCTGCTGATCCACCGCAGGTACGGGTTGCCATGCGCCTCGCCGAGGTGACACGCCCGGCATTCCTTCGACCCTACGTACTGCGGATGATTCCGCCTACTGCCCCGCACCGCGCGCCGCAGGAATTGCACTTCGATCTCCCGCACTGCACCCGCTTCGTCGCGGTTGAAGACAACGCTCCAAGGCTCCGAGCGGCAGAAAAAGGAATCCGGCCCCGTGGGATACATCTCGTCGGCCCCGAAGTCCTTTAACTTCAGCACCTCGCCTGCCACCCAAACCTTGAAGTGAAAGTCTTCACTCACATCGTAGAGGCCCTGATACTCGTACAGTTTCGCCGCCTCGATCTCCACCGCTGGCGGCCGCTGGAACGAGTACTCGGCGGGCAGCTTGCCGGCGTTGTCCCGCTTACCCGCATCGGCGCCCGCCGCGAGCAGCAGCTCCACCAGCTCCGGCTGACCGGCGCGATACGCCACGTGTAGAGTCGTCCAGCCTTCCCGGGTCGCCGCGTCGGGATCGGCGCCGCGCGCCAGCAGCAGCTCCGCCACCTCGCGGCAACCGCGCCGTGCCGCGACATGGAGCGGCGCCCGTCCCCACTGGTTCTGCACAGCGATATCGGCGCCCGCCTCGAACAGCAGTTCCACCATGTCGGGACGATCGTAGTGACAGACGCGATGCATGACCGTGCCGCCGTCGAACCCTACTCCATTCACGGGCGCGCCCGCCGCCACCAGCTGCCGAAAGATGTGCCAGTGCTCGCCGGTCGCTGCCCAATCCAGCGCCGTCATCCCCAGGGCGTCGGTGGCGCTGACGAGATCCGGGTCGGCTTCCAGCGCCCTGCGGACCGCGTTCTCGTCCCCGCGCCGCGCGGCGGCGACAAACTCGCGAGCCCCTTGCGCACAAACGGGGACAGCGGCAAGCAGCGCCCAAGCTGCCAATGCGATGATCGCTACGCTCTTCTTCATGTTCGATTCCCTCGCCCGGTTTCCACAATGCCGGACGGGGCCATCGACCCGAGTCGGCCGGCGGCCCCGTCATCGGCTCCGACTTCTTTCTGCCTACTGCGTGCCGCCGATCTCGGGCACCGGGCCCAGCACGTCCTCTATAGTGAGATTATTGATCGGCCCCAGGTCGAGCGCCCTGATGCCCTCCTCGATCGTCGCGCGATCGCCCACGACGATGACCGCCATCTGGTCGGGTACGATGTACTTCTGCGCCACGCTCTGCACATCCGCCTGCGTGATCCCGAGGATGCGCTCGACGTACTCGTTGAAGTAGCCGTCCGGCAGGTCGTAGAGCTCTAGCTGCGTGAGCTGCCCGGCGATCCCCGCCACCGTCTGGAATCGGCTGGGGAAGCGGAGCGCCACGAAGTTCTTCGCCCGCTCGAGCTCTTCTTCGGGCACCGGCTCCAGTATGCCGTTCAGCTCCTTCATGAACTCGGTGAGCGCCGCGTCGGTTACCGCCGTCTGCACGGCGGAGCTGGCCCGGAAGGGTCCGGCCAGCTGTGCGAAGTCGAAGTAAGAACCGGCGCCGTAGGTGTAGCCATGCTCCTCGCGCAGGTTCTGGTTGAGCCGCGAGGTGAAAGAGCCACCGAGGATCGTGTTCATCACGACGATCGCGTAGTAGTCGTCGGTCAGCCGCGGCACGCCGATACGGCCGATGCGGATCTCCGACTGCGCGGCGCCCGGCTTATCCACAAGATAGACATCGCGGCTCGTCACCTGCTCCGACTCGGGCCAATCGATCGACGGGATGCGGCCGCGCTCCCAGCCGCCGAACAGCGTCTCGAGCTTGGGCCTCATCTCGTCCATAGTCACGTCGCCCACCACGACGAAGAAGGCGTTGTTGGGTCGGAAGTACACCTCGTGCCAGCGCTCCAGATCACCGACCTCCATTGCCTTCACCGCGTCCGGGTAGCCGATAGCCGGGTGACCGTACGGATGATCGGGGTACAGCGTCCGGTCGAAGATCACCGACGCGATGGCCCGCGGCTCGTCCCGCGCCTGCAGCATCTGGTTCAGTCGTTCCAAGCGCTTCCGTTCCAGCTCCTCACCCGGGAAGTCGGGCTCCAGCGCCACGGCGGCCATGAGCTCCAGTGCAGGGTCCAACCGGCTGAGCGGCGTGTGCAACGACACCGTCGTCTGGTGGCCGCCCGCCCGCACCGACAGCCGCGCCCCCAGAAAGTCGATCTCGTCGGCCAGTTGCAGCGCGTCGCGGCCACCGGCGCCCTCGTCCATCATGTCGGTCGCCATGCTGGCCAGCCCGATCATGTCCTGCGGGTCGGACGCGTAGCCCGCTCCCACCACCAGGTTCACCTGCACGAGCGGCACGTTGTGCTTCTCCAGCATGATCACGCGGGCGCCGTTCGACAGCTCGGCCCGCTGAATCGCCGGCAGTACCAGCGCCGGCGGCGGCCCCAACTCCGGCGGCGCACTCCGATCCGGCACCTGCGCCCCCAACTCCGACGCGAAAAGCACGACGCCAACCGCAACCCCCACCAATACCCTCATACTCCTACTCCTAATCGTACTCGTAATCGTGCTCGTAATCGCACTCGTAATCGTGCTCGTAACGTTCCCCATGTTTCGCATCTCAAGAACTCCCCGTCTCGCCGTCACTCAGTCCGTCTTCGGCTTCATCCCCTCGGACGCCAACTCCGTCTGCCCTTCCGGCACCACGCTCAACACCACGCGCCCGTCATCCCGCAACCACGTCTGCGCCGCAGCCTGGATGTCGGCGGGATCGAGCGCCATGTAGCGCGCCAGGTCCTCGTTGAAGTAGTCCGGGTTACCCGTGTAGATGTAGAACGCGTTCAGTCGGTCAGCCTTGCCGCCGAAGCCGCCGATCCGCTCCAGCCCGTCCAGTCGGCTGCCCTCGAGCTGGTTGAGCACCCGCTGCACCTCCCGAGCGCTGGGCGGCTCCGCCTTGATTCGGTCGATCTCCTCTTGGATCACCTGCTCCAGCTCGTCCAGGTCATGGCCGGCCCGCGCCGTCGCCACGATCGCGAAGCTCGAGCCCAGCTCGCCCGAGCCCTGGTAGGCGGAGACGTTCTGGGCGATCTGCAGCTCGTAGACCAGCCGCTGATAGAGCCGCGACGTCTTGCCGCCGGCCAGCACGTCGCCCAGCACATCCAGCTCGGCATCGCCGGGCGTGTAGTACGCCGGCGAGTGCCACGACATGTAGAGTCGCGGCAGCGAGACCCGGTCCTCGTGGACCAGCCGCTTTTCCTCCGTCAGGAAGGCGACGGTCGCGTCGGCCGGCGGTACCGGCGGACCTGCGGGCACATCGGCGAACCACTTCTCGACCATCACTCGTGCCTCCGCGACGTCGATATCGCCGGCGATGGAGAGGCTGGCGTTGCTCGGGCTATAGTAGGTCGAGAAGAACTCGACCACGTCCTCGTAGCTGGCCGCCGACAGGTCCTCCTGCGATCCGATCGTCGGCCAGTGATACGAGTGCTCCGGCGGATACATGTTCTCGCGAATGATCAGCGAGGCCATGCCGTAGGGCCGGTTCTCGTACGACTGGCGGCGCTCATTCTTCACGACGTCACGTTGCCCGTCCACCTTCTCCGGCGACATGGCGTCGAGCAGGTAGCCCATGCGATCCGATTCGAGGAAGAGCGCCAGCTCCAGCGCGTTGCTGGGGATGTCCTCCCAGTAGTTCGTGCGGTCCGGGTTCGTCGACCCGTTGTTGTTGCCGCCCGCCGCCTCGAGCCAATTGTCGAAGGCGCCCTCGGGCACGTGCCCCGAGCCTTCGAACATGATGTGCTCGAACAGGTGAGCGAACCCGGTGCGACCCGGCTTCTCGCGCCCCGAGCCCACATGGTAGTAGACGTTCACGCTCACCGTGGGCGTCGTGTGATCCTCGTGCAGGATCACGTTCAGCCCGTTGGGGAGCACGAACCGCTCGTACGGTACGACGAGCCGCGTGTCCTCCTGCGCATATCCCGCGGTGGCGCACAGCAGGACGAAGATCGGTAAAACGCGTCGCATCCTTCGTCTCCTGGATTCTTGGGTCTGTGATGGCAGTTCCAGCGTCGCCGCTCCGGCGCCGCTCTGAGGATTAGACCCACAGGGGCACCGGAGCGTTGCCGGACAGATTGTGGCACTTCGGGCCGGGATGCCAGGGCGGGACAGGGAGGGCGCGGCGATGGGCCGCGAGCGGACATTTGGAGCGCGGTGGCCGGTCATGGCTCTCGGCCCGGCGCAGCGCGACATGAAGCGAGGGCCCATCGCCGTGCCCGACCCCCACCGCGGCCAACCCTACTCCAGCTTGTACTTCTCGATCAGACGGTTGAGGCGCGGCCGTGAGACACCGAGTATCTCCGCCGCTCGCGCCTTGTGACCGCCGGTAGCGGCGAGCACGCGGACGACGTGTTCTTTCTCGGTCTCGTCGAGTGTCGGGAGGTGGGCCGGCGATTCAGCAGGCACCTCGGCGATCGCCAGGTGCTCCGGCCGGATCACGTCGCCGGTGGCGAGCACGACCGCCCGGGTGAGGCAGTTCTCCAGCTCGCGCGCGTT
Source organism: uncultured Gemmatimonadota bacterium (assembly GCA_964345885.1). GTDB lineage: Bacteria > Gemmatimonadota > Gemmatimonadetes > Palauibacterales > KS3-K002. The sequence continues at coordinate 82,090 of CAYFSW010000093.1, forward strand.
GCCCGGCCAGCGGAGGCGCATCAAAGAGTCCATCGCGTCGCGCGAGATTAC
>CAYFSW010000094.1:0-3961 GCA_964345885.1 uncultured Gemmatimonadota bacterium
GGTCTGTTGGAACCCACCAGCGGCTCCGCCGAAGTCATGGGGTTCGATGTCTTTCGCCAGGGTCCGGAGCTCCGCCAGTTCGTCGGTTATATGCCCGAGCACGAATGCCTACCGACGGATGTCTCCGCCACCGAATTCATCGCTCACATGGCGCAGATCAGCGGCCTCCCGCGCGCCGCGGCCCGCGAGCGCACCGCCGAGACCCTGCGCCACGTCGGCCTGTTCGAGGAACGATACCGCGAGATGCGCGGCTACTCTACTGGCATGAAGCAGCGCGTCAAGCTCGCGCAGGCGCTGGTGCACGACCCTCGGCTGATGCTCCTCGATGAACCGACGAGCGGACTCGACCCCGAAGGCCGCGACGAGATGCTGCGCCTCATCCGCCGCATCGGCACCGAGTTCGGGATTGCCATGATCATCTCGTCCCACCTCCTCAGCGAGATCGAGCGCATCTGCAACCACCTCGTCGAGATCGAAGACGGGCGTCTCGTCCGGTCCGCACCCATGACGGACCTCACCGCGCCCACCCGTTTCCTCGCCATCGAGGTTGACGGCGACGGCGACCGGCTCGCAGAGCGCCTGCGGGAGCAGGGCGTAGCGGTGAGCACAAGCGGCCGCTTCCTGCTCGTGGAGAAGCGAGAGGAAGCCCTGCTCGATCTTATCCGGGACAGCGTCGTGGACCTCGGGCTCGGCTTGGTACGGATGGAGCAAAGTCGGCGGCGGCTCGAAGAGCTGTTCCAGTCGCCAACCGCTCTCGAGGACGAGGAAGGCCCCCGTGTCTGACGCGACAGCCGGGAGCATCTATGATCTCGGCTACCAGCAGTACGAAGGGGTCCGTCTCGGGCGACGGCACGCCATCTGGGCGCTCTACATCCATAGCCTCCGCGGCGTGTTCGGCATCGGCCGCTCGCTTTCGAGCAAAGTGGGTCCTATGGGTCTGGCGGTGATCGCGTTCCTTCCCGCGATTGTCCAGCTTGGGGTCGCCGCCATCGCCCCGGCGGAGATCGAGGTCGTGCGGCCGGAGGAGTACTACGACATAATCGAAGTCGTGCTCGTGGTCTTCTGCGCCGTCGTCGCGCCCGAACTCGCTGGCCGTGACCAGCGTACACAGACGCTCTCGCTGTACTTCTCGCGGGCGCTAAGGCGAGAGGACTACGCTCTCGCCAAGTTCGCCGCGCTCGTGACAGGCATGCTGGCGATCACCGTGATTCCGCAGGTGATGATGTTCGTCGGCAACGGGATGGCAGCCAACGACTTCGGCGACTACCTGAAGGACAAATGGACGGACCTGCCATCCATTCTCGGCAGCGCCGTCATGTTGTCAGGCCTCGTCGCCAGTATCGGGCTCGTGATTGCGGCACAGACACCCAGGCGAGCATACTCCACGGTCGGCATTCTGGCCGCGTTCGTCCTCACATCCGTTGTTGGGGCGAGCATCTTCGAAGCGGCCGATCAGGATGTCGGGCGCTTTTTCCTGCTCCTCAGTCCGGGTCACGTCGTCCAGGGCTTCACCTTCTGGTTCTTCGGCGCCACGTTCGATCCCGAATCGCAGCACGCCAAGGCCGACCTCCCCGGCGTCATGTACGCGATCGACGCGGCCCTGGTGGCGGTCGTCATGCTCATCCTCCTATTGCGCCGCTACGAGAAGATCTCGACATGAACACCGCCTCTCGGACCCGGGCCGCCGGCTCGCCTTCCCCGGCACCAACGATCGAGGTCGACAGCGTCTCCCGCTGGTACGGCAACGTCGTCGCCGTCAACGACGTGTCATTCTCGCTCGGGCCCGGCATCACCGGCCTGCTCGGCCCCAACGGCGCTGGCAAGAGCACTATCCTCCACATGACCGCCGGCTTGCTCCGCCCATCCAAAGGCACGGTTCGGATAGCCGGTAGATCCGCGTGGCGGAACCACGAGATGTACGCCAACGTCGGCCTCGTGCCGGAGAAGGAAGCTGTCTACCCGTTCCTCACCGGTTATCAGTTCGTGCTCATGAGCGCGAAGCTCTATGGTCTCAGCGATCCTGCCGGGGCCGCGCGTCGCGCGGTCCGCGCCGTCGACATGGAGGCGGTCCAGGGCCGGCGCCTGGGCGGCTACTCCAAAGGCATGAAGCAGCGCATGAAAGTCGCCGCAGCCATCGTCCACGACCCGCAGGTCCTCCTTCTCGACGAGCCGTTCAACGGCACCGATCCCGCGCAGCGACTCCAGATGATGGGCCTTCTGCGCCGCATGGCCGACGAAGGTCGCACGATCGTCTTCTCTTCCCACATACTGGACGAGGTCGAGCGCCTCGCCCAGAACGTCCTCGTCATCGTCGCCGGTCGGCTCGCCGCCTCCGGCGACTTCCGCGCGATTCGCCGCCTGATGACCGATCGCCCGCACACCTTCACCGTTCACTCTAGCGACAATCGCCGCTTCGCCGTCGCGCTCGTCGCCGACGAGTCCGTTTTCGGCGTCGAGTTGGACGACGAGCACCTGACAGTCCGTACGTCCCGGTTCGCCAACTTCACCCGTGCCGCACCCAGAATTGCGAAGGCGGAGGGCATCACCCTCCAGGAACTGCTGCCCACCGACGAGTCGTTGGAGAGCGTCTTCTCCTACCTGGTGAAGCGATGAACACGACCGTCTTCATGCTCACGCTGCGACAGTTCGCCGGGCGGCGCCGCTCCCTCCTCATGTTCGGCCTCGCGCTTGTCCCCGTGGCCGTCGCCATCATCTACCGGCTCGGCGAGCACCTCGACCAGCACGACTGGACCGCGAACGTCCTCCTCAACGGCATCGTTGTAACCACTATCCTGCCGCTCGCCTGCCTTATCCTTGGCACCTCCGCCCTCGGCTCTGAGATCGAGGACGGCACCGCTGTCTATATCCTCGCGAAGCCTGTGCCCCGCAGCGAAACCGTCGGCGCCAAGTTCGCGGCTTCCGCACTTCTCGCCATCGTGTTTGTCGTGCCCGCGACAGCCGTCTCTGGCCTCATCGCTCTCCAGGGCGTACCGAAGGACGGCATCGTCACCGGCTTCGCCATCGCTACCCTGGTCGGCGTCTTCGCCTACACCGCAATCTTCATGCTGCTCAGCGTCGCCACCAGCCGCGCCCTCCTCTTCGGCCTCGCCTACGTCTTCATCTGGGAGGGCCTCGTCACCCAGCTCTTCTCCGGCACCCGATACGTCAGCATCCGCCAGTATTGCCTCGGCGTCGCTGACCTTTTCGCTGGAGTGGCCAAGCAGGACTTCGAGGCCGACCTCGGCGGCCCCGAAGGGCTGATACTGGCTGCAGCCGCCACCGCGGTCGCCCTCGTCCTCGCCGTCCGCCGACTGGAAGCCTTCGAGCTCACCGACACGGACTAGAAGACCAGGTGCCCCGGGCGGTGACACTAAGTGTCGTTAGTGTTTAATGCGGCCATCGAGAGCGGATCGCAGTGTGCGCACAACGTGGCGTGTACGATGAGCATCCGTCGGATGTCGCGCGATGCCTACAAGCAGAGGCTCCAGATCCGATCCCCACCGTCTGATCCCGGAGATGCAAACCCTAGTTCAAGACCCCCGACCCTGACCAATTGCACATGGCCATACAATCCCTGAAGCGCCGCACACACATCTGCGCTGTAGTGAGGCCGTCGCGCATGCAATCGTCACGTTCTTCACTGCACGACTCTTCGCATGCCTGTCCCTGAGCCGGGGGCCTCTTGGCTCTACGTTGCCCTTGGCGACTCCGTCCCATCGGGCTACGGCGCTCGAAGTTCCTATGTCGACTACTACGCAGAATACATAGAGGCTGACCTGGGGGTGAAGGTAACGGCTCACAACTGGGCCGAAGCCGGGGATACGACTGACGATTTGCTCCGCAAGATCGGGCAGAACCAGGGGCTTCGAGAGGACATTCGCACAGCCCAAGTGATCACCATCTGGATCGGCGGGAATGACATCGCGGATGATTGCATCAAGGGCGACGCGGTCGACATGGA
>CAYFSW010000095.1:0-15914 GCA_964345885.1 uncultured Gemmatimonadota bacterium
TGGACCGAGTAAAGGCGGCGAGAGCTCATTTGGAAGGCTTCTTTGAGCCGTCCAGGAAGGTGCTCGCGATCCAAGGCGGCGATCTCCGGCGTTACTTGCTCTGCCGGACGGAGGAGGGCGCCGCGGCCTCGACCGTGAAGTACGAGCTTGCGGTCCTTCGACGAGCGTTCGTGCTCCAGCAGCGTGACGAGGTGCTCGACCGGATTCCGGTCTTCCCGGAGTCCGAGGCGAGCGAGGCCAGAGAGGTCTACGTGCCCGACGGAGACCATCGAGCCATTCTGGCCCAGCTAGAGGACCCGGTGAGTCACCTCGTGAGGTTCCTCTACTGGACTGGCTGGCGGGTAGGGACACGAGGCCAAGAGGGCGCGCTCAACCTCACTTGGCAGGACGTCGATTGGGCAACGGGCGCCCTGCTCGTAGGCAGGGGCTCGAGGACGAAGAAGCCCGGACTTTTCTGCTTCGACGCTGTGCCAGAGGTGGAGGGTCTCCTTCGAGACTTAAGAAGACGGCACGAGAAGTGGGTCTTCGCTCGGCCGAACGGCCGACGCCTCGGGTACAAGTTTGCACTCCGTGCTTTCAAGGACGCGCAGGTGAAAGCCGGAGTCGGTCCCTACCTACTGCACGACTACCGGCGCTCGGTGGCGCGACGCTTGGAACAGGGCGGCGTGCCGCGCTCGACGGCCATGAAGATCACCGGCCACCGAACGGAGCACGTCTTCAGACAGTATGCTGTCGGAGAGGACGAGGACGTGCGACAGGCGTTAGCTACAGTTTTAGCTACAGTCGCGTCTGACGAGCAGGGGGCGGAGTCGTAAGTCGTTGTGGGGTAAGTGGCAGGGGCGAGACTCGAACTCGCAACCCACGGATTATGATTCCGCTGCTCTGCCGATTGAGCTACCCTGCCAGGGTTGGGGAACTTGGTGCCACAACGCCATTTTTTCAAGCCCTGCCGCCGCTAGCTACTACGGGTGGGCGAGATCTCCATGCCCATCACTTCGCCTCCCCAAGCTCGGCCCGGTGCACCACGACGCGTAAGATAGTCGCATCGTCCGGGTGCTGGTAGACCCTCTTCAGCGCTTCCGGGCTCGACCAGCCCCCAGCCTGGCACACGCCGACGTCCTCGAGCCCCTTCCGAGCTGTGGCCCACAGTCGCCGATAGGGATGCCAGGCTCCGCCCTTCAACAGTTCAAGCTCCGCCAGAGCGTATAAGGTGTCGATCAAGGATCACTCTGATAGAGCTGCCTCCCGTTGCGATCGCCGCATACCCCGACCTTAGCCATGACGTGAGTTCGCGACGTCGAGGTTTGCAGCTGGGCTCGAGCCCTTTGTCACACACTCCCACACCGGGTGACCGCTATCATCCCGTAGCCGCAGGGCTCCATCTCCTTTGCTCACCAGCGCCGCCATGAGTATTGTTTCCCCTCGATAGTGGACCCTGGATCCAGTCACCTCGATAAAGTCGCCCGACTTGAGCCTCCCCACCTGGGCGTCGATGAACCATGCCGGCCCTAAATGCACGCACAAGATTTCGTCCGGGGTCCTTACCAGCAGGGGTACACCGCGTGACATTCCGCGGCTTGGAGCGAATCTCTCGACTCTGATTACTTCGCCGTTAACCTTACATAGTGTGCCAAGGTCGTAGTGACGATTGTAGACATTGCCGGTCGCCCAGCCGCGCCGGCCGTGACCGGCGCGCTGAGCGAGGGCATCTTTCACCCCAGGGAAGAGCGCCCTGAGAACGAGGAGGGTCAATACGCCCACGGCGCAAAGGGCCGCGACCACACTACTCGTTCTGCTCCCCCTGCAAATCGCTCAGCCCTCGGCCGGGCCAGGCCTTGCGGTTGCGCGTCGCCCGAGAGCCGCCTCTGCTTTGGCTCTAATGTCTTCCACGGACTCCGGGGGTCTAACGGTTATCAGGTTGGTGATCCCCCGTACCCCCGGAAGCTGGCGTATGTATGCTTCAGTGGCAGCTCTGTGGTGAAACAACTCGACATCGCCTTCTAGCGTAACCCACCCATCCTCCACTTTTGCCTTTACCTCTTCGTCCGGGAAAAGAACCTGCCACTCCAGGTGATCAGCTACCTTGTGCGCGATCTCTGTGTCGGTAAGGTCTCGCTGACCGGGTGGCCGAACTTGCAGGCCCTCGGCCAGCACTTCCACACCACGCACCCGTAGGGCTGCGTGTTCGGCCGCGCGTTTCTGTTCGCAGGTGTCCACGGCGCCGGAGAGGGTGACCACCCCTCCTTTGACAACGACACCGATCTCGTGCTCTATCAGGCTGGGCTCCGACTCGAACTCGGTCAGAACCCTTCGGCGGAGTGCCAAGTCCCTGGGTATCACCGTCTATCTCACATCTCGTATCTCGAACAGCGTCGAATACCCATGGCCCCCGTTGTCCACACGCCACGCGTCGTTTCTTGCATCCTAGGCGTCGGACGAGGCACCAACAATTCGCAATTCTCCCTAGGGCTGTTTCGGTATGTACCTACCTGGACCTCACCGCCGCTAGCGGGGCATGAGTAGTAAACCCCTCGATGCGCCTTGGAACTTCTCGGCAGACGCTTACTTGTCCGCCAGCGTCAGCGCGTGCCGCGACGGCTATTCGATCCCCCGGGGCTTGCATTATCATTTAGGCCAGCCAACACTTGAGCGTGGACGCTTCTTGGAACACTGCAGCCCGACCCGTGTGCATGAGATAACCTGCTGGCCCAGTCATCGGGCTGCCCAAGCTTGGAGAACCTGTGACTGAACAGCGGCGAGCCGAGGATCTACTGAATACGCTGATAGAGATGATTCCGGTCGGGATCATCAGGACGGACACGTCCGGTCGCTGCGTGTACGTGAACGAGCGCTGGTGTCGACTGGCCGCCATCTCAAGCGACGCAGCGTCCGGGGACGGGTGGCTTGAAGCGCTGCACGAAGATGACCGGGGGCGCGTATCGACTCATTGGAAGCACATAGCGCCACAGCCTAAGGAATTCGCCGACGAGTTCCGCTTTCAAGCTCCAGATGGCCAAGTCAGGGTCATATCGACCCGGACGCTCCCTCTCTTCGATGAAGACGGGAAGTTCATCGGACATCTCGGCGCGGTCGCTGATGTCACGGAGAGACAGGAGACGGAGAAAGCCCTCCGGAAACTGGCACACGAACTTACGGTACGGATAAAGGAACTCAACTGCCTCTTTGGCATATCTCACATCGTGGAGCACTCCGGCGGCTCTCTCCCAGACATACTACGAGAGACAGTCAGTGTGCTTCCGGCATCTTGGGATGACCCAGAGATCACGTGCGCACGCATTGTCATGAATGGGCGTGAGTTCAAGACGGACAATTTTCTAGCCACCCCCTGGATGCAGGCAGCCGAAATCTTTGTGCACGGTGAGGAGGTCGGCGCGATTGAGGTTTGCTACCTGGAGGAAAGGCCGTTACGTGCTGAGGGGCCGTTCCTAGTGGAGGAGCGAAGTCTGATCGATGCAGTCGCGGAGAGGTTGGGCCGCATTGCCGAACGCTTGCGGGCAGAGCAGCTGCTCGTCGAGCGCGAGCAAGAGCTCCGACAGCGCCTGACACACCTCACGCGTGTGAGCATCTTGGGAGAAATGGCGAGTAGTATCGCCCACGAAGTCAATCAGCCGCTGACCGCGGTCGCCACATATACCCAGGCCTGCAGACGGGTGGTTGAGGCGGGGATGACCGACAGCTCCGAGCTTCTCGACATCCTCCAGCGCATCAGCGACGAGGCCCTGCGCGCCGGGGACATCATCCACCATTTGAAGGATCTTGTTCGAGGGCGCGAGACCAACCGGGTGGAGTCGAACATCAACGAGCTCATCCGCGATGTGGAGCGTCTGGCGTCCGTCGATGCGCGATTGCGAAACGTCACGCTTCGGCTTGAGCTGGCGAGCGATTTGCCAACGGTTGTTGTCGATCGCGTCCAAGTTCAGCAAGTCGTCCTCAATCTAATCCGAAACGGCATTGATGCATTGGAGGCTACGGATGCCGAAGACAAAGAAGTTGTCGTCAGCAGCATAGCGTGCGATAGTAATGAAGTCCGAGTCGGAGTGAGTGACAATGGCTGCGGGCTGCCTGAGGATGTTGAGGACAGTTTGTTCGAGCCCTTCTTCACAACGAAGGAAGACGGAACGGGGATGGGCCTGTCCATCAGCCGATCGATCGTGACTTCGCACGGGGGGCGGATGTGGTACTCGCGGAATCCGGAGCGCGGTACGACCTTTTTCTTCGCTGTCCCAACCGCCGAGGATGATCATGACGCACATTGAGCCGACCGTCTTCGTCGTCGACGACGATCCAGGTGTGCTTGAGTCCCTTGAGCTTCTCCTACGCTCGGTTGGGCTTGCTGCCGAGACATTCGCTTCGGCACACGAGTTTCTCGAGGCTTACGATCCGGAGAAACCAGGGTGCATGGTCTTGGATGTCCGTATGCCAGAAATGAGCGGCTTGGAACTTCAAGAGCGGCTGCGGGCGCTGGAATCGACTCTCCCGATCATCTTTATCACTGCGCACGGGGATGTGCCGATCGCCGTGAAGGCTGTCAAGACTGGCGCTGTGGACTTTATCCAGAAGCCGTTTAGGGATCAGGAACTCATCGAGAAGATCCAGCACGCGATCGAAGACAATGCGCTAAACCGGGAACAGCTTCGGGAACTCCAGCAGGTTCGCGCGCGGATGGCTTCGCTGACTCCGCGACAGCGACAGGTCATGGAGCTGGTAGTAGAAGGGAAAGCAAACAAGGTAATTGCAGGCGAACTCGGTCTGAGCCAGCGGACTGTCGAAATCCACCGCGCCCGAGTCATGAAGAAGATGGAGGCAAGGTCGGTGTCAAATCTGGTTCAGATGGTGATGCGCTGTGGCAAGTAAGCCCGTCGAACCCGTTCTCCAGCTCCTCTGCTTCCAGCCACTCTGCTCCCAACTGAGTATAGATCCCACCCGAGCTCCGGCCGGCCTCCCTACGGCCTCCTGAGCGGCAGTCTTCGCTGCACAGTCTTGTTGAATCAAGCCGTCCCGTACGTAGACACCGTGATTCAATTACGAGCAGATCCGAATTGTCCCCTCACTGCTTCCCGGGCCTCCTCCTCGGCCATCGAACGGGCCCGGTCAAGGCAGGGTGCCATGATGCTAATCCTCCTTTCTCACATCAAAGCTTGTCTCATCCTCGGGCTCTCCAAGCGCCATACCTCCCACAAAGATCCCGACCACGAATCCGCCGACCACACAGAGGAACCCAACAGTCAACAGCATGATCATTCTCGCATGATGTCCCAGTAGGTAGCTGCCCTGCGCCAATCCCACTTAGCGCCCTGCTATCCTCTTTGCGCTCCTCACCCCGTGACCACACTGTAGGATAGGACCTCGCTCAATGGATCCGCCCCGCTAGCCAGGGGAACTCCGACGCGACTTTCCGCCCGCATTCACACCGCGCAACCTCATACGTAGAAACCGAGACCCCCGTACGGACTAATCCCAATTGTGTCCACGTGCATCGAGCCTACGATTAGAGATGAGATCACTTGGCGCGCAGACGTCTGCGGAGGCCCATGATCCGGGCACGAACATGGATAGAAGGATGTAGGAATGGAAAGAGTTGCCGACCCCGTCTGTCTCAGCGAGATAATCGTCAACGCGATCGAAGCGCTGTGGGCGGAGATGCCCCGTCTCTTCGGAGACCAATGGCCGAGCGTCGAGTACAAAGTCGCAAACATGTTGCGGCGGGCTTACTCCGAGCTCGAAATCTCAATGGGTGGCTCCGACCAATGCCGCGGAGCCGAAGTCGCCCTTCTCTATTCGCTCTTCGACCTGTTCTCCACATCTCCGAGAGCCTCGGACCGATTTTCCGAAGTCTTGGATTCGTTTGTCGGCCCGATCCCACACCTGAAGTCGATGGAAGAGCCAGGAGAGGGCTCGAACCGACGACCTGCGGATTAGAAGGCTACATTCTGGCGCCAGCCTGCATAGCTGAGCGCCAGTCCTTGGGAATATTCGCGTTTTCGACGCCGCCTGACTCGGCCGCCCTCTGACAAGGTGTACGACCCTCACTATCTCAGGACAGGCCGACGCCAAGCTGTCTGTCGACCCCGCTCTCGCCCGGCACAGATGCCCGGTCTACAGAAAGACCGTGCAGGTAACCACACAAGCGCCAACGTCAGCACAGGCTGTACGTCACCGTGCTGGCGGACGCCACGTTCAACCTGCGCACTGACCCAGCTCACTCCCATACGTATAAACCGCGATTTCCGTAAGTACTAGTCCGAATTGTACCCAGCTGTCCAGTCATTACGATGGACCACAAGACCGTGCTCGTTGCATGGGCTTTGGCGGATGGGATCTGACAAAGGTGAAGATGCTGGAAATTATCCGAGTACCCGAAACGACAGTTGAGATCGTATCCGACTCCGGGGAAGGCGCTCAGAAGTGCGGCCAGATTTTCGGCTCAGTTTGCGCCAGAATGGGGAACGGCGTTTGGACGGTAGAGATCATCCCAGCCGAGATCCAGCCGCCGCCGCGAACTCCGGCCGGCGGGAGCGGCAACCGGATCCGCTTCGGCACCGAGGAGATAACGAACTGGGGCGATGCCGCGAATCTGGTGGTGGCGTTCAACGAGCAGGTGCTCTTGGGACGGATCGAGCTCGGCGCTCTGTCGGATAATGCGATCATCCTCCTGGAGAATCAGTGGGCTACGCACCCCGATCTCGACATCAGTGAGCAGTGGGAGAGAGGTCTCGATCAGATCCGCGCTTCTGGCAGCTTCCGGATCATCGAAGTCCCGATGGAAGAGGAGTGCCTGAAGATCGTAGACGACACGCGCCGCGGTAAGAACATGTTCGCCCTCGGACTTCTCACTGTCATCTACGACCGGAACGTCGAGTTAGTCAAGGCCCAGATCGCCCACCAGTTCCGAAAGAAGAATGAGGAAATCTACGAGCGGAACGTGAAGTTGATGGAGGCGGGATACGAATGGGCGAAGAAGAGCCTCGATTTCCGCATCGAGGTGCCGACCTCAAGGTCGGAGGTTCCGAAAGTGGTGATGAATGGGAACGAAGCGATCGGCATGGGTGCCATCGCAGCCGGGTTGGAGCTTTGCGCCATGTACCCGATCACGCCGGCAACATCCGCGTCCCATTACCTCGGCGAGGCCTACGACAAGTTTGGCGGGGTGGTGCACCAGGCGGAGGACGAGATCGCGGCAGTTGGCGTGGCCATCGGGGCATCGTACGCCGGGAAGGTCGCTTTCACGATCACGTCGGGGCCGGGTCTTTCGCTCAAGCAGGAGTTCATCGGTCTGGCAGTAATGCTCGAAGTGCCGCTGGTGGTCGTGGACGTCCAGCGGGGAGGCCCGAGCACCGGCCTTCCAACCAAGGCTGAGCAATCGGATCTCCTAACCGCCATGTTCGGCCAGCACGGTGATGCACCGCATGTAGTCATGGCGCCGGCGACGATCGAGGAGTGCTTCCACATCATGGTCACTGCACGACGGATCGCCGAGACTTTTCGCACCGTCGTCATCATATTGAGCGATGCGAACCTCGCGACCGGCGTGCAGCCGTTCCCTAGGCCCAAGCTCGATACGCGTTGGCAGCACACACCGCTGAACCTCACCCCCTGGCCCGAGAACAAACCGCCCTACGACTGGGACGAGCAAACGGGGCTCTCGCAGCGCGTGATCCCGGGCCAACCTGGCGGAATGTTCACCGCGACGGGCCTCTCGCATACCACCTGGAGCAAGGTCGCCTACGACCCGGAGAGTCATCAGCAGGGCTGCCAGATGCGGAGCCGCAAACTGGCCGTACTACAGAAGACGCTTAAGCCGCCGGAGATCTACGGAGCCGATTCGGGCGATTTGCGGGTCGTCGGCTCGGGTAGCACCAAGGGCACCATCGAGGAAGCGGTGGATCAAGCGCGCGCCAGTTCTGGCGACTTGCTGATCGTTGGCTGGGGTAGCACCAAGGGCGCAATCGAGGAAGCGGTGGATCGAGCGCGCGCCGAAGGTCTATCCGTATCGTCGATCCACCTCTTTTTCCTCTCGCCGCTACCCCCGGGCCTCGAGATGATCTTCAGCCGCTTCGACCGCGTGATGACGGTCGAGATCAACTACAGCGACGAACCCAATGACCCCTGCATCGGTTGGGAGAACCGGCGCTACAGCCAACTCGCTTTGTTGCTCCGCGCGCGGACGCTGGTCGATGTCGATTGCTGGAGCCGGGTGCCCGGCCAACCGCTACGGCCGGGAGAAATCCTGAACGCCATCCGGCAGAGATTGAGGACTGGGGTGATGGCATGACGCACTACGGATACTCGCTGCTGGGCCGTAGCATGATCGACGACCGCCACTTCGAGATGGAGGACTATCAGAGCGCCATCGCACGCTGGTGTCCTGGGTGCGGCAACCACAGCATTCTGACGGCCATGCAGCGGCTATTGGAGGAAGAGCAGCTCAAGCCTGAGGAGACGGTCTTCGTTTCCGGCATCGGTTGCTCGAGCCGATTCCCGCACCACATGAAGACGTATGGGTTCCACGGTCTGCACGGGCGAGCGCTGCCGGTGGCGACCGGGATCAAGCTGGAGCGGCCGGAGCTGCACGTGTTCGTGACGATGGGCGACGGCGATTGCTGCTCGATCGGCGCCGGTCACTGGCTTCACGCGACCCGCTACAACATGGACATGCTGGCCGTCTTGCTCGACAACAACATGTACGGGCTCACGAAGGGCCAGACCTCCCCCACGACACCGCAGAAGTTCCCCAGTAACACTCAGCCGGGCGGGACGTACTTGCGGGCCCTCAACCCTATCTCGGCCACGCTCGGCGTGACGAACGCCTCCTTCGTAGCGCAGACCGCGGAGTGGATCCCGCCGCATCTATTCGAGACCCTGAAGGTAGCCTACCGCCACAAGGGGTTCTCCTTTGTGCAGATCCTCCAGCGCTGTCCGGTCTACACCGCCCCGATCTTCGAGGAGGCCGTGCGTGAGCCGGACCTGATCGAGTCTCTGATTCACGATGACGGGGTTTGGGTGAAGGGCCTAGATCAAATCTACGAGCACACCTTCTATCACGATCCTCAAGACCTAAACACGGCGCGGGCGCTGGCCGAGCCGAGCGACAGGTTGCGCCTGGGCATCTTCTACAGGAATGAAGACATGCCTGTGTATGAGGACATTCGCGGGCTCCCATCGTATACGGCAGACGAGAGAGTCAGAACACTGAACAAGGAGTTGGATAGGTACGCCGTATGATGTGTGAGAATGATATTGCCGGCCTCCTCCCGAGCCGGTCCGATCAACAGGTACGAGTCTACGGTACTCACTACGGTCGAGTAGGCGCCGGGTCCCCTGGGAATTGCCCGCCGAAACGGATCGCCAGGATGTGGCTAGACTCTGCGCCAGGTCCAGCGCATAAGTCATGAACCAAATCTTTGCTCTACCGGTGGGAGGGCGGGATGCCAGCGTAGAGCTCCTGAGCATCGTGGTTCCACGAAAGTGCGTCGATAGCGTAAGTCAGATTCTAGGGCCCACGATCCAAGAGCATTCGTCTTCGAGCCACTCGCGCAGGATCAGTCCCAACACCGTGAGAGCTCTCTTCGCAATGGCCCACGATAAGGCAACCAACGCCGGCCCTTTGGCGGAAGAGGATCTAAGGAAAGCGGCCTGACAGAAACTCCGGAATCAGCGTGGGTGATAGTGAACAATGGTCTCGAGGCGCGTACTGGCGGCCCCGCCCGGCATCCTGCCGGCCCTGACCAACTGTCGCACCGGCTGCCGTCATCGAAGGCTTTGCCGTTTTCGTCTTCGTGTTCGCTCTGGTGCTCTCGGGCTCCATCATGGAGTGAACCTCCTCGCCGCCAACCGAGGACCTCTGGCCCCATCAAATGACCAGCGCTCACCAGCGCTGATAGGCCACGGCTACTCACTAGTCCCTCCCTCCAACCAACGCCGCAGCCAGTGTCGGCTCGAAGAAGCGCCGTTTGCCCAGAGCGACACCTGTACCAGGCCGATCATGACCGGCACCTCTACGAGAGAGGGCCGATTACCATCGCGAATGCCGGCTGCGACGCGATGCCGAATACGGCGATCGCCGCCACTGGCACTGGTCCGGCAAGGGCCTAACTGGCAGGATGCGCGAGATCGCTCGCTGGCTACCGGATCTCGAGGCATGGTTGTACTCCTGGTGTCCTGGGGCGCTGGCTGGGTGCAGGAAGGGTTCTGGGAAGGGGCTATCCGCCCTCTCCTTCGTCACCCTCGTCTGTCGTCGAGTCGGGTGGAGCGGCCTCGCGGAACCTATACAGGATCTCGCCGTCGCGGATCATGCCGTAGCGCTCGCGGGCCTCGCGCTCGATGGCGTCGGGGTCGTTCTCGAGTTGGGTGGCGACGGCGCGGAGCGAGTCGATCTCGGCCTCGGTGACGGCGAGGTCGGCGGCGCGCTCTTGTTCCAGGTTTTCGAGCCTGCGGAGCTCGAAGACCGAGTACTCGCCGCCGAAGACGGCGAAGTAGGCGGCGAGCAACAGCACGGCGACGATCGTTACGTCGACGAAGCGGCGGCCTCCGGTACGCTCTTGCTGCCGCGGGGTCCGGGTCCTCTTCCTGCCTCTGCCCTTCCTCTTACTGGTCTTCCCTTTCTTCTTCCCCATCATCCCCCCTCCTCATCGCCATCCCCATCGCCATCGCCATCATTCACCCCAGCCAAGAAAGACACGGGGATGGCGATGGCGGGTAGCTACTTCAGCCAGCCCTTCACGAGAAGTTGCTTTGAGCCGTACTCCGCGCGCTCGCCCAGCTCTTCCTCTACCCGCAACAACCGGTTGTATTTCGCGGTCCGATCGGAGCGCGACAGGCTGCCGGTCTTTATCTGGCCGACCGCGGTGGCGACCGCCAGGTCGGCGATGAACGTATCCTCGGTCTCGCCGGAGCGGTGCGAGATGACGGCGGTATAGCCGGCAGTCCGCGCCAGCTCGATCGCCTTGAGTGTCTCGGTGAGCGTGCCGATCTGGTTCACCTTGATCAAGATGGAGTTGGCGACGTCGGCGGCGATGCCGCGGAGCAGCCGCTCGGTGTTGGTGACGAATATGTCGTCGCCGACCAGCTGGACCTGGGCGCCCAGCCAACCGGTGAGCTCTTTCCAACCGTCCCAATCGTCTTCGCCGAGTCCGTCCTCGATGGAGCGGATCGGGTATCGCTCGCACCACGACTTGTACATCTGGGTGAGCTGGCTGGCGCTGAGCTCCTCGTCTCCACCGATGGAGTAGGTGCCTTCGCGGCCCAGCTCGGAGGCGGCGACGTCGAGAGCGAGGACGATCTGGCTGCCGGGCTCGTAGCCGGCGCGTTGGATCGCGGCGAGGACGTACTCGATCGCTTGCTCGTTCGAATCCAAGTCGGGCGCGAAGCCACCCTCGTCGCCCACCGACACCGACAGCCCCCGCTCTTTGAGCAGCTCCTTGAGCGCCTGGAACACCTCGGCGCCCCAGCGCAGCGCGGTGCTGAAGCAGCTCGCCCCGATGGGCATGATCATGAACTCCTGGATGTCGACGTTGTTGCTGGCATGCACGCCGCCGTTCAGGATGTTCATCTGCGGGACGGGTAGCACGCGAGAGAGCGGGCCGCCCAGGTAACGGTAGAGGGGCAGGTGTAGGCTCTCGGCGGCTGCGCGGGCGCCAGCCAGCGAGACGGAGAGTATGGCGTTGGCGCCGAGCTTCGCCTTGTTGGGCGTGCCGTCGAGGTCGATGAGAGTACGATCGAGGCCGACCTGGTCGACGGGGTCGAGGCCCTTGATGGCGGGCCCGATGACCTCCTCGACGTTCTGGACGGCGGTCAGGACGCCCTTACCGCGGAAGCGGCGTTCGTCGCCGTCGCGCAGCTCGATGGCCTCGTGCTCGCCGGTGGAGGCGCCGCTGGGCACGGCGGCGCGTCCGACGATGCCGGTCTTGAGGATGACGTCGGCCTCGATGGTCGGGTTGCCCCGAGAATCGAGGATCTCACGGGCGCGTACGTCGGTGATCTCAGGCATGTCTCACTCACTCATGCGACTTGCTCGGTGAGCCTCTTGGGTCCGCAGTAGCCCTGGGGCGCCCGGACGCCGCCGAGCATCTCGGCCATCTGGGCGTGGACGCGAGCGATGAGCGCGTCACGGTCGTCGTGGGTGTAGAGCGACGCATCGACGGGCTCGCCGAAGCGAACGGTAACGGGCTGCGGGCGCAGGCGATATCCTCTTTTGGGTAGTATCTCGAACGTCCCATCGACGACGACGGGAACGATCGGGACGTTCGCCTCGATGGCCATGATGAAGGGCCCCTTCTTGAACTTCTGCAGGTCGCCGGTCAGCGAGCGGGTGCCCTCGGGGAAGACGACGGCGGTGCTGCCCTCTTCCCTGAGCCGCTGCCCGGCTTCCTTAAGCGACTCGACGGCGGACGGCCAGTTGCCGCGATCGATGAAGACGTTGCCGCCAGCGATGACGGCGCGCCCGAAGATGGGGATCTTCTTGAGCTCCTTCTTGGCGACGAAGTGGTAGCGAACCGGGATGAAGGCGGCCAGCGCCCAGATGTCCCACATCGACTGATGGTTGGAGGCGATGACCTGCGGGCTCTCGCGGTCGATGTGCTCGAGGCCGCTGACGCGGACCGGCGTGCCGCCGGCCCACAGCACTGCCCGACTGAACACGCGATAGATCCACTGGTAGTAGCCGTTGGGCATCCCGAGGTAAGCGCCCGCGACCGCGACGCTCCCGAGGGTCAGCAGGAGCGAGGTGGCGACGATCGTTACCCAGAGAGAACGAAACACAGCGCGCTAGCCAGTCTGGAAATGGTCGTGACCCGACGAATCGAGCGACACCTTCTTCCCATCACGAAAAACCCGCACGCCGATGCCACCAACGGCTCGGCCGACGCGGGTCAGGGGGATGCCGAAAGTCCGTTCGAATTCGGAGACTTGCTCTGCGCCAAATATGCCATCGGGGGCGGCCACGAGCAATTCGTAGTCCTCGCCGCCGACCAGGGCGAGCCGCGGCTCGACGCCGGGGGCGGCGGGGACTTCCTCCCAATCGATCTCGATCCGCAGATCCGACGCAGCCGCGATGTGGCCGGCGTCGGCGACCAGCCCGTCGGACAGATCGATCCCCGCCGACGCGCCGTGCTGGGAGAGCCAGCGTGCCTCGACCAGCCGCGGCTGCGGGCGCCAGAAGCGCTCGGACCACTCTCCGCGTACGGGGTCACCCGTCTTCCAGGCGCCGACGGCGGCGGCCGCCGCGCCCAGCTGTCCGGTCACCCAGAGCTCATCGCCGGGCCGGGCACCGCTCCTCAGAAGCGGCCGTTCGACCAGACCCAGCGCCGTCACATCGAGGGCGAGCGCCCCCCCGCCGCGGGAGAGGTCACCGCCGATCAGAGGCGCGCCCAGCGCGGCGGCGGCGTTCAAGCAGCCAGCGCCCACCTGCTCGGCGAGCGTGGGCTCAGCCTCACCGGGCACGTTCAGCGCCACGAGCACTCCCAGCGGCTCGGCGGCCATCGCCGCCAGGTCGGAGACCGAGGCACGTACGGCACGCCCGCCCACCAGCTCCGGCGTCCCCCAGTCGGGCAGGAAATGGGCGCCCTCGACGGTGAGATCGACGGTGATGGCCAGGTAGCGGAAGTCCTCGGCGCGGAGCAGCGCACAGTCGTCGCCGCTGGCCAGGGCGATCTCGGGACCCGGCGGCGCGGCATTTTCCAAGATGCGACGGATAATGTCGAACTCGGCGCCCGGGCCAAGCGGGGTGGAGCTCACCGTGGCGGCGGCTGGTCGAAGAGGACGAAGGGGAGCGGTGGTGTGCCGGCGCCGGGGTTCTCCAGCGCCAGGGGCAGGCTACGGACGAGCTCCAACGAGCTGCGGCCCATGGGCGGCCCGAGCTGGGCGGCGCGGCCACAATAGTAGAGCGCGACGGCGAGCGCCTCGCGCCGGGGCATGCGGGCAGCGAGCATGGCGCCGCAGGCGCCGGAGAGGACGTCGCCGGAGCCGCCGGATGCCGCAGCGGACGAACCCGCCGAGGTGACGAGGACCGGCTCGTGGCTCAAGGCGACGACGGAGGGCGCGCCCTTGTAGAGGACGGCGGCGCGCAGCTGGGCCGCGGCGGTGCTGGCGACGGCGACGGGATCGGCGCGCACCTCACCGGTCGGCAGTCCCAGCAAGCGGGCCATTTCGCCGGGGTGCGGCGTGATGGCGGTGGGGCGCGTCTTGCCCAACTCGGTGAGGTCGCCGGGCCGGCCGGCGAGGATGTTGAGCCCATCGGCGTCGATGAGTGTGGGCAGGGCGCCGGTGGACTCGAGGACGCGCTCGAGGCGCGTCGCAGCGACGGCATCCTGGCCGAACCCGCAGCCGACGACGAGCGCGTGGGCCCACTCGCCGGCCTCGGCCAGCGCTGGCGGGTCGTCGATATCGACGAAGATCGCCTCGGGCACCGAGGCCTGGTAGATCTCACGGTTGGCATCGTCGGACGCGATCTTCACGATGCCGGCACCCATCGCTAGAGCGCCGCGCGCGGCCAGCACGCCGGCGCCGGCCATCCCCTTGCGACCGGCGGCGATGAGCAGGTAGCCGGCATCTCCCTTATGGGCGTCGGGTGCGCGGCGCGGCAGGTGCGCCTGGGCCCAGCCTGGGGTGATGACGCAGGCGGAGACCTCTTCGTCCATCACGGGCTGGAAGCCGATCTCGGCGACGACGATGCGGCCGCAACGGCCACGCGCCGGCTGGAAGAGCAGGCCGAGTTTGGGGTAGCCGAGGGTGACTGTCAGGTCGGCGTAGACGCAGGCGCCGGGCACGGCGCCGGTGCTGAAGTCCATCCCCGAGGGTCCATCGACCGCGACGCGAACGGCGCTGCTGGCGTTCATCGCGTCGATCATCTTGGCGGCCTTATCGTTGGGGGCACCGGTCGTGCCGGTGCCGAGCACGCCGTCGAGGATGACCGCGCAGGAGTTGAAGGCGCGGGCGGCCTTCTCGGCCGGCAGCACGGGCACGTCCCAGCGGTGGGCGAGTGCGGCGTCAGGCGGCTGGCTGCCGGCCTGGACCGCGAGGACCTCCCTGCCCCAGCTGCGCAGCACGCGGAGCGCGATGTAGGCATCGCCGCCGTTGTGACCACTGCCGACGGCGGCCGCGACTCTTCCTTCGGGGTAGAAGTGCTGGAGGCATTGAGCGATGGCGCGGCCGGCACTCTCCATCAGCAGCCGCTCGGGAACACCGTGCTCCTCGCGGGCCCGCCGATCGATCTCGGCCATCTCGGGGGCTCGCGGCAGCGGCAGACGTTCGACGCCGAAGAGATCGCTCATCGAATCACCAGACTCGTGGTCCGGTTATTTGAAGGAATGCTGGATCTGACGGCCGAAGCTTATCTCGCCGTTGTCGATGCGGATATTGAAGCCGCAATCCGGGTTGCTACACACCCACGCCTTGTACATGATGGTCGCGCCCTCGCGACCATAGTCGGACAAAGGCACCATCGACCCTGCGTCACACTTTCTGCAAACGGGGAACTCTCGCTCACGATCCATAAGACTTCACCCCCCTCCCTAACCAGGCATGGCCATCACGGTCGATAGCCGGGCCCCGGGTCGGCTAGCGCCGCTCGACCCTGCCCCAAGGATAGTTGCGATCGAAGGCTTCGTCGAAGTTGAAAACGTCCTGGAAATCTTCGCGGCAGTCGCTCTCCTGCTTGATCAGCACGTGACAATCGATGAGCGCGTAGACGACGGCCCCGATATCGGCGGTGGCGTGGATGCCCCAATGCTCCAGCACGGTGCGGGCCATAGGGCCGAACCGCCTGATCGCCAGGTCGCGGACCCCCTCGGCCAGCTCCTGGCCCGAGATATGGCGCGGCTCGTCTAGCTTCTCGATTGCGTGCTGTAGAGCGGAAAGGACGAAAAGGTAGGCGGCGTCCGAATAACGCGGGTTCTGCT